>JAKPCH010000036.1 GCA_029553375.1 Deltaproteobacteria bacterium
CCCCCTCTTGTGTGGGACTCCGGACCTTACAGGGGGATGTTGTTGTGCTTCTTGGGCAGTCTCACCTCGGCCTTGTCCTTGAGGGCCTCGAGGAGGACGGCGACGCGCTTCCTCGTCTCCCGGGGCGCGATGATCTCCTCGATGATCCCCATGCTGGCGGCGAAGTAGGGGTTGTTGAACTGTTCCTCGTAGGCCGCCACCAGTTCCGCCCTCTTGGCCGCCGGGTCCTCGGCGCTGGCGATCTCCCGGCGGTAGATGATGTTACAGGCCCCTTCGGCGCCCATGACGGCGATCTCGGCGGAGGGCCAGGCCATGACGTAATCGGCGCCCAGGTATTTGCTGCACATGCCGATGTAGGCCCCGCCGTAGTCCTTTCTCGTGACGACGGTGATCTTGGGGACCGTCGCCTCCGAGTAGGCATGGAGGAGCTTGGCGCCGTGGCTGATGATGCCCGACCACTCCTGATTGGTCCCGGGCATGTAGCCGGGGACGTCGGCGAAGGTCAACAGGGGGATGTTGAAGGCGTCGCAGAACCGGATGAACCGGGAGGCCTTGTCGGAGGCGTTGACGTCGAGGACGCCGGCGCCGAACTTCGGGTTGTTGGCGATGACGCCCACGGGCCTGCCCATGATCCTGATGAAGGCCACGAGGATGTTCTTCGCCCACATCTCGTGGGGTTCGAAGATCTCGTTGTTGTCCGCCACGGCCATGACGACCTGCTTCATGTCGTAGCCCCGCGTCGGGCGATCGGGGATGATCTTGTCCAGTTCCGGACACTCCCGGTCGGGGCTGTCGGTGCAGGGGGCGATGGGGAGGGGGCTGTGACAGCTGTCGGGGAGGTAGGAGAGGAGGATCTTGACCTTGTTGATGCAGTCCTCGTCGTTCTCCGTGGCGAAGTGGCAGACGCCGCTCTTCGTGGCGTGGGCCACGGCGCCGCCCAGCTCGTCATGGGTCACCTCCTCGCCGATGACGGCCTTGATGACGTCCGGGCCCGTGATGTACATGTAGGAGCTCTTTTTCACCATGAAGACCCAGTCCGTCAGGGCGGGGGAATAGACGGCGCCCCCCGCCGTGGGGCCCATGATGGCCGTGATTTGGGGGATGTAACCGGAACCGATGGTGTTGCGGTAGAAGATGCCGCCGTAGCCGTCGAGGGCCGGGACGCCTTCCTGGATGCGGGCGCCGCCCGAATCGTTTAGGGAGACGAAGGGCTTGCGGGCCGCCAGGGCCATGTCCATGATCTTCCAGATCTTCTTGGCGTGCATCTCGCCGAGGCTGCCGCCGGCGCTGGTGAAATCCTGGGCGGCGGCGAAGACGGTTCTGCCGTTTACCTTCCCGAACCCCACGATGACGCCGTCGGCGTTTATCTCCTTCTTGTCCAGCCCGAAGAGGGTGGAGCGGTGCTTGACGAAGAGTTGCACCTCCTGGAACGTCCCCTTGTCGAAAAGTAGATCCAGCCGTTCCCGGGCCGTCAGTTTGCCCAGCTCGTGCTGCTTGGCGATCATCTTCTCGCCGCCCATGGTCTTCAGGGCCTCGCGACGGGCCTCGAACACGCGGATCTTTTCTTCCGTTCCGCCTTTTGCTGCTTCTTTTGCCATAAACCCAAACTCTCCTTCTCAAACTATGGTGTTGTAATTGTTAACTGTTAAGGATCGATCCAAATCTCCCTTGACCTTCCCGGCCTCTCTTGGCTATAGAGCCCTCGGTCGACGGTGCCGCCCGCCGTCCCGGGCGGCCCCGGTGATTTGGGGAGGACCTCATTTCAAAAGCCGCCTTTCATACCCTGTTTATCTCGAAGTTGCAACAGGATACTGAAGAGGGCGGCGAGGAAGAAAGGAGCGAGGTATGAAGTACATAGACCAGATAGATCTGAAAGGGAAGAGGGTCTTGTGCCGTTTCGACTACAACGTCCCCCTCGACGCCCTACAGAACATCACCGACGACACGCGGATCCGCGCCACCCTGCCGACGATCAACTACGCCCTCGACGAGGGGGCGAAGGTGATCATCATCTCCCACCTGGGCCGGCCCAAGGGGAAACGCAAGGAGGAACTGAGCCTCGCCCCCGTGGCGAAACGACTCTCCCGCCTCCTCAAGAAGGAGGTGAAGATGGCCCCCGACTGCGTCGGCGACGAGGTGGAGGAGATGATTCGCCGGCTGGTCCCCGGGGACGTGATCCTCCTGGAGAACCTCCGCTTCCACCCCGAGGAGGAGAAGAACGACGATGAATTCGCCAAAAAGCTGGCCTCCTATGCCGACGTCTACATAGACGACGCCTTCGGCAACGCCCACCGGGCCCACGCCTCCAACGTGGCCATCACGAAGTACGTCAAGGAATGCGCCGGCGGTTTCCTCATGAAAAAGGAGATCAACTACCTCAAGGGCTGCGTGGAGAAACCGGCCCGGCCCTTCGTGGCCATCATCGGCGGTTCCAAGGTGTCGGGGAAGCTCGAGGCCTTGGTCAATCTCATCAAGAAGGTGGACAAGATGATCATCGGCGGCGGCATGGCCTTCACCTTCCTCAAGGCCCTCGGCTTCGAGGTGGGCCGGTCCCTCGTGGAGGATGACCTCATCCCCAAGGCTAAGGAGGTCATGGAGACGGCCAAGGCCCTGGGGGTCAAGTTCTACCTCCCCGTCGACTGCGTCATGGCCGAGGACATGAGCGCCGAGGCGGAGACCAAGATCGTGCCGGTCCAGGAGATGAACTCCCACTGGATGGGCCTCGATATCGGCCCGGCGACCATCACCCTCTTCACGGAGGCCCTGAGCAACGCCAAGACCATCGTCTGGAACGGCCCCATGGGGGTCTTCGAGATCGACGCCTTCAGCCGGGGGACCAGCGCCCTCGTCCACAGCATCGCCAATTCCTATGCCATCACCATCGTCGGCGGCGGCGACACGGACGTGGCCGTTCACAGGACGGGGGAGAGCGACAAGATCACCTACATCTCCACGGGCGGCGGCGCCTCTTTGGAACTCCTCGAGGGTAAGGAACTGCCCGCCATCGCCGCTCTGGAAAGGTGCGGTGCGGAGACATAGCCTTTCGCCATGACCGACGCCCCGGAGAGGAACCTCAGGATGACCGTCGAGTACGACGGGACGAACTACCGGGGCTGGCAGCGCCAGATGGAGGGCCCCTCCATCCAGGCGGTCCTGGAGGAGAAGATAGGCGTCATTACCGGGGAGAACGTCAGGGTCACGGGGTCGGGGCGCACCGACGCGGGGGTCCACGCCCTCAATCAGGTGGCCTCCTTCCGGACCCGTTCCCCCATACCCTGCCACCGCCTCCGGGCGGGTCTCAACGGCCTCCTGCCGGAAGACATCGCCGTCAAGGCCGTCGAGGAGGCGCCCGAATCCTTCCATGCCCGCAAGAGCGCCCGGAGCAAGACCTACCTCTACCAGATCCTGAACCTGCCTTACCCCTCCGCCCTTTGGCGCCATCACGCCTGGCACGTCACCAGACCACTGGATACGGAGGCCATGGGGGAAGGGGCCTCGTTTCTGTTGGGGACCCATGATTTCCGGTCCTTCAGCAGTGTCCATACCAACGTGAAATCCTTCGTCAGGACCGTCATGGCCGTCGCCGTGAGACCCCGGGGCGGGGGGAGGATACACGTGGAGATCGAGGCGGACGGTTTTCTCCGCCACATGGTGCGGATCATCGTCGGGACCCTGGTGGAGGTGGGAACGGCAAAGAGACGGCCTCAGGACATGGCGGTCATCCTCGCCGCCAAGGACCGCGACGCCGCCGGTGTGACCGCCCCTGCCCGGGGCCTGTTTCTGAAGGGGGTTAGGTATGAGGATCCTGATCTTGGGTCACAGGGGGATGCTGGGGAGCGACCTGATGAGCCGCCTCGGGGGCGACCATGAGGTGGTGGGCAAAGACATCGAGGACTTCGACCTGACGTCCTTCGCGTCCGTCCGCGACGTCGTCGAGGAGGCGCGGCCGGAGGTTTTGATCAACGCCGCCGCCTACACGGACGTCGACGGCGCCGAGAGGGACGAGACGAGGTGTTTCGCCGTCAACGCCCTCGGGGTGGAAAACGTCGTCCGGGCCTGTGGTCCCCTGGCCGTGTGCGTGGTCCACATCAGTACCGATTACGTCTTCGACGGGACGAAGGGCTCGCCCTACACGGAGGAGGACAGCCCCTCGCCCCTCGGCGTTTACGCCCGGTCGAAGGCCGAGGGGGAAAGGATCCTCATCTCCGGGGGCGGCGACTACCTCCTGATCAGGACGGCCTGGCTCTACGGCCGCCACGGACGCAACTTCGTCCGGACGATCCTCGACAAGGCCAGGGCGGAGGGGAGGCTGGCCGTCGTCAGCGATCAATTCGGATCCCCCACCTGGTCCTGGGACCTTGCCGGGGCGATAAAACATCTCCTGGAGAACAACCACCGCGGCATTTTCCATGTCACCAACAGGGGGTCCTGCAGCTGGTACGACTTCGCCTGCAAGATCCTCTCCTATGCCGGCCTGGAGGGGGTGAAGGTGGAAGCCATACCCTCCTCCCGCCTCGACCGGCCCGCCCCGCGACCCCCCTACGCCGTCCTGAGCGGCCGCAAGTTCAACACCGTCACGGGGAGGACCATGAGGCCCTGGCAGCTGGCCCTGAGGGAGTTCGTCGCCAAGATGGCCCGGAATGGGGTTATGAACGATCTGACTTGACAGCATGTAATTGACCCTGTAGTGTTTCGGCCATGGCAATGAAAAAAACCCTTGCCCTCGTCTTTTCCCTTCTCTTGCTCCTGACCGGCTCGGTTTGGGGCCAGGACAAGGTGCGGGCCGTCGGGACCGCCGCCGTCCACGGGGAAAAAACCGACGCCGCCCGGGACAAGGCCCTCGACAACGCCCTGCGCAACGCCGTGGAGGAGAAGGCGGGGGTCATGGTGACGGGTGTCACGGAGGTGCAGGACTTCCAGGTCAAGATGGACCAGATCCTCTCCGAGTCCCGCGGGTTCGTCAAAAACTACCGCGTCCTGGAAGAGGGCAGGCGGGGCCGGGAATATCGGGTCGTCATCGAGGCCGAGGTGGAGACGGGGCGTCTGAGGGACAGGATGGAGGCCCTGCAGCTCTTGATGGTGAGGAAGGAAAAGCCGCGCCTGTTGCTCCTTTTCCAGGGCAAGGGCAAGGCGGAGGCCACGGCGGAGGCGGTCCTGACCCGCGTCTTGATGGCCGAGGGATTCAAACTGGTCGATTACACGCCCCAAGGCGGGGAGGGCATCTCGGCCGCCGTGTTCAGGGCCGACCGGAAGGCCGTCGCCTCCCTGGCGAGGACCTCGGGGGCCGAGGTCATCATCCTCCTGGCCCTGGAGGACACCCCCCGCTCGTTCAAGATGGGGGAGATCGAGGTCAAGTCCCATGAGATCTCCCTCGCCCACAAGATCGTCAACGGCGACACGGGGGAGGTCATCGCCTCGGGGGTCAGGACCCAGAAGGGCGACTTCAAGGAGACCGTGGAGGCCGTCTCCACCCGTGTGGGGAGAGAGATAAGGGACGCCGTGATCCAGCAGTGGACCTCGGAGGTGACGAACGTCGTCACCATCAGGCTCCACGTCGAGGGCCTCAAGGGTTACCGGGACGTTGACGAACTCAATGAGGCCCTCCGGGAAGGTATAAAGGGCCTGAAACAGATCTATCAAAGGTCCTACTCCCGGGGCGAGGTGGAGATGGACCTCGAGGTAAGGGGGACCACCCGGGGGGTGGCGGAGGATCTATCGGTCATCCGGGCCGGCGGCCGGTCCCTCCACGTCGTCGAGATGACCGCCAGCCGCATCGCCGCCGTTTTGAGGGATTGATAGGGATTGATGAGTAACCGTGGGAAACAATCCAGGGTATAGCTCCAGGGAGGAAGAGATGAAGACCACCAAAGTGTCGAGGTTCGCCCTTGCCGTCTTGATGCTGATCGTTCTCTTTGCCTGCGCCCCGAGCGAGGTCTACAAGATCGGCCAGGACATGATGGCCCAGAACCGGCCCGACGACGCCATCGGTTACTTCGAACAGGCCCTGCGGGAGGAGCCGGACAACAAGGAATACCAGGACAGCCTCTTGCAGGCCAAGGAGGCGGCGGCCAAGGGTCATTACACCAAGGCGCGGAGGCTCTTGGAATCGACGCCGGAGGTGACGTTCGCCACCCTCGAGCAGGTGGTGAAAGAGGCCGATCTGGCCTTCAAACTCGATCCCAAGAACGCCGAGATAGCCGCTTTCCAGAAACAGGCCCAGACCAGGATGAGGACCTTTCAAGAAAACCTAAAGGCCCTCTACGCCCAGGCCGAGCAGGACATGGCCAAGGAGGACTGGGTGGCGGCGGTGACGAAACTGAGGCAGATCAACCGTCTCTTCCCCAACTACGAGGAGACGGGGGCCCGTCTCCTCAAGGCGGAACAGGAGGGAAGCAAGGCCTTCTACCAGCAGGGGATACAGCTGGGGCAACAGGAAGATTGGAAGATGGCCTCCTTAGCCTTCAAGAACGTTTTGGATATCAACCCCAACTACATGGACGCGGCCCGTCTCTACGAAGAGGCGAAGGGTAAGGACAACGCCGGATACTACTTAAAGAGGGCCGAGGAGGCGGTGCAGAGGTCGGAATGGCCGCGGGCCGTCCTCCTCCTGGAAAAGGCCCTGGAGTATAACCCCGACGACGCCGCCGTTGCCAAGAAGCTCGACGACGTCAAGCAGAAGGCGGCCCGGGTTTATTTCGAAGAGGCCCGGCGCCAGATCGACAGGGGTCAGCTCTACGGGGCCGTCAAGGGTATGAATCTGGCCAGGACCTACCTGCCTTTCATCCAGGGCGAGGCCCCTTACAAAGAGGCCCTCAAGACCCTGACGGGCAAATTGATGGAGAAGGCCGACAAATTCGCCGAGCGGGAGCTCTGGGGGAACGCCCTCGTCTGGCTGCAGAACGTCGAACTCCTCAACCCCTCCCATCCGGATCTCTTCCAGAAGATGATCGACGTCCGGGACCGCATCAACAAACGCATCCGTAAATCCATCGCCGTCTTCGATTTCGGCAGCCCGAGCAACAACAGAGACGCCGGCAGGATCGTGGCCGACAAGCTCATGACCTTCCTCCACAAGAACGCCAGCGGCGACCTGAGGATCATCGAGAGGGAGAACCTCCAGTCCATCCTCAGGGAGATGCAGCTCGGCCAGACGGGGATCGTCGATATCAAGTCGGCCCAGACGGTAGGGAAGATGCGCGGCATCGACACCTTCATCATGGGTAACGTGCTTCACTATTCCGCCAAGATGACGGACAACCCCAGCACCGCCCAGGTGAAGGTCCTCGTCGATGAAGAGGAGGTCCCGAATCCCGAGTTTCAGACCTGGCTGATCCTCCACCAGCGGCCGACGGAGGAGGAGTGGAAAACCGCCCCGCCCCGCACGATGAAGAAGAAGAACTATCAGTTTGTGTCCTATCGCCAGGGGGTGGCCAAGATCAACGCCATCTTCGAGATCTCCTACAAGCTCGTCGACACCCTTTCGGGGGAGAATATCTTCACCAACACCATCGCCGGCCGCACCGTCAAGGAAGACAAGTACCAGGACGCCGTGCCCATGGCCAATATCGTCCATGACCCCCTCGAGTTGCCGACGGAGACGGAGGTCCTCGACGACCTGACGAACGCCAAGGTCACCGAGATGGGCCAGAGTGTCCTGAAGCATTTCCAGAGCCTCGAGACGGTCTACTTCAACGAGGCCCAACTCCACCAGAAGCGACGCAACTTCGAGCAGGCCGTGGAGAAGTACATGGACGCCGTTTTCGACGAGAAGCTCAAAGGCATCACGACACCCATTACCAAGAAGTCTCTGGAATCGATCGATAAATTGATGCAGAACCTGTAGAGCGGGCGGGATTTACCTTAAGAAGCCCAAGGAGAAGGCGTATGAGAACCCGCGGCAGATCGGTGGGCACTTTCCTCCCCGTGGCTTTGGCGGTCGCCTTTTGCCTCGTCTTTACCACGACGGCGTCGGCCGCCCCGCCGGCGGTGGTGAAGATCTCCGTGTTCAATTTCGGGTCCGTCAACATCGACGCCGCCGGTTACGGGACGACGGTCTCCAACATGCTCATCAACTCCCTCTCCGCCGACCCTTCTCTCGTGATCCTCGAACGTAAGGAACTGGAGGCCTTTCTGGCCCTCAACGACCTCCAGCAGAACGACGACGTCAACAACGCCGTCAACATCGGCACGCGCCTCGCCCTGGACGTCGTCGTCGTGGGCACGGTGGAGAAGAAGGGACCCGTCATCACCATCCGGGCCAACACCATCCAGGTCGACAAGAGGAGATCGATCCTCCACTCACGGGTGGCGGCCCTGGGCGACGCGGGTCTCATGACGGAGGTGCGGAAACTCGCCGAGGACATCCGTAAGGCCATCGGCGCCCACCTCCTGGGAGGGAGGGAAGAGGAGAAGGCCTCCATCGGCGTCCCCGGCAACATCAGAAAGAGATCCTCGGCCACGCGGGTGTCTTTGTCCTGGGACCCCCCCGCGGGAAAGGTGGCGGGATACGAGGTCTTTCGTTCCTCCGCGGAGGCGGGGCCCTTCGCCAGGGTCGGTCAGGTGGCCGCCCCGGAGTACACGGACGAGGGCCTCGCAAGAAACACGACTTACTATTACAGGGTCCGGGCCTACGACCACCGGGGTCTCCATGGGGACTATTCGCCGGCGATCGCGGCGGAAACGGCCCTTTCCCCCAACCCCCCCGTCATCCTCTCGACGGAGCCCCATGTCCGCAGCATCACCCTGACCTGGTCGCCCAGTCCCGCTCGCAGCGAAGATCCCCTCAAGCTCAAGGGCTACAAGGTTTACCGGGCCAAGGTCGAGGCGGGTCCCTACCGTGAGATCGCCAACATCCTCGGGAGCGATCTCGGCCTCGGTCTCGACGAGACCCTCGACAAGATCATGAAGGTCCCCCTGGTGGACAGGGGTCTGGCCGACGGCGAGTCCTATTTCTATCGGGTCACGGCCTATAACGAAAAGGGGGTGGAGAGCGATTTCTCGCGGCCCATGAAGGGTACCACCATCCCCGCCGTCAACGGTCTCACCGCCCGGGGGGACATGGTGAGGGAGATCGAGCTGACCTGGAACTCCCTCGACGAGTTCTTCTATGTGAGGGGATATTATATCTACCGGAGCACGGCCCCCGACACGGGCTTCTTGAAGATCAAGAAACTGGACTCCACCGAGGCGTCGACAAAGCGGCTGCGCTACGTCGACACGGAGGGCCTCTCCGATGCGACCCGCTATTACTACAGGGTGACGGCCTTCGAGACGCCCGATCAGGAGACCTCGCCCTCCGTAACCGTCTCCGCCGTCACGAAGGGCAAACCCCCGACGGTTTCCCCTCCCCGGGCCCAAGGCGGTCTGGTCAAAAAGGTGGTCCTCACCTGGACGCCTGCGACGGCGGAAGACGTGGAAGGATACGTCGTCTACCGTTCCACGACGAAGACGGACGAGTTCCGGCAGGTCAAAAAGATCCGGGGGAGAGAGGCGGGGAGCTATACGGACGAGGGGCTCGATGACGGGGCGACGTATTATTATTTTGTCAACACCTTCAACAAGGTCGATGTGGAAAGCGCCGGTGCGCCCGTTGTCTCCGCCACGACCAAGCCCCGGCCTTCCCCGCCCCAAGGACTGAAGGCGGAAAGCGGCAAGGCGAGGTCGGTCCCGTTGAGCTGGCAGGCCAACCCGGAAAAGGACGTGATTCTCTACCACGTCTCGCGGGGGTCTGAGGATGGGCGGTTTGAGGTCGTCGACAAAGTGAAGGCGACCTCCTGGGTCGATCGGGACCTGAAGGACGGCCGGAGATATGCCTACCGGGTCCAGGCGGAGGATCGGGACGGCCTGTTAAGCGATCCCTCGGCGGTCGTGACGGCGACGACGAAGAACCGGCCCCGCCCCCCCCGGGACCTCTCGGCGGTGCAGAAAGGCGATCGGGTCGAGCTCACCTGGCAGCCGCCGGGGGAGGAGGATATCAAGGGTTACAACGTTTACGAGAAGGGGTTCTTCCGGCCCGAACCGGTCTCCATGGGTGTCAAGGGCCTGTCCTTCAGCGACGGGCGGCCGCTGAAGAAGGGGAAGGAGAGGGTCTATCTCGTGACGGCCGTGGATAGGGACGATCTGGAGAGCGATCCCCGGGAAGTGGTGATAACGGGGCGGTGACCGGACCGCGCCGTCGCCGGGCCAATGGTTCACCCCGTTGAGAGATGCGGTTTCGGAAGGACTTACGTCGTCTCCTGTCCGGAAGGCCTGTTGGTGGTTGACGTGGGCAGCGTCGCGGCGGCCCGGGAGACGATCCTCTTTGTGGAAGGAGTTTTGGGGAGCCCCCCTTCCCAGGTCCGCTATGTATTGGCCACCCATTTCCACGTCGACCACATCGGGGGTATCGGACATTTACTGGACCGGTGCGGCGACGGGACCCGGGTTCTTTTCCATAGGGCCGTGGGGGACTACCTGGAGGGTGTAAGACCCATCCCGGTCATGAAGAACTGGATCAAGGGCCTGCTCCCCGTCACCCGCAGGACGGTCACCCGGGTGAGGCGCCTCTCGGAGCTCTTCGTTGAGTCCCCCGCCGGTATCCCTCTCCCCCTCTTGAGGCACTGGTCGGCCCTGCCTTTCGAGAGGGAGAAGATCGTGTTTGCCCATGAGGGATTCCCCCTGGGTTTGGGGGACTGGGAAGTCCTCGAGACCCCCGGCCACACCTCCGATTCCCTCTCCCTCTATTCCCGTGGGGAGGGGGTGTTGATCTGCGGCGATCTGATCCACAACGTCTTCGACGACGGGAGGGGCAGATTGAACGGCTTTTACGAGGATCGCGACGAGATTGTGAAGACCTATGAGGCCTTGGCCATGACCCTGAGGGTGGATAGGATCTACCCCGGCCACGGCGAGGTGATCCTGGGGGAGGGCGACGCCCTCGCCGGGGTGGTACCCCTTTGAAATGGGGGGCGGAGGGAAAGGAACATGAAGAGGATTTCGGTATTTCTTTGGACGATAGCCCTCGTTCTATCTCTGTTGATCTTGGAGGGTTGTGTCGTCGCCACGAAGGAAACGGCCATCGCCCCGGAGATCAGGTCTCTGTTCGAAGGGAAGTACCACATCTACCCCTACATGGAGAAACACATCCCCCGCACCGTGGCGGTGCTGCCGTTCCTGGACCTCTCGGGGAGCCAGCAGGGGGCCCAGGCCGTCCGCCGGGGGTTCTACAACCATTTCAGTTCCCTTCCCTTCAAGGACATGGAGATCCAGAGAATTGACGATCTCCTCGGGAAGGCGGGTCTGAATGACCCCGTCGAGATCAACAAGAAATCACCCCAGGACCTGGGGAAGATCCTCGGTGTCGACGCCGTCGTCTACGGCGAGATCTCGAACTTCGATAAGCTCTTCGCCGTCATGTACTCTCAGGTGGCCGTCGGGGCCAAGATCAGGATGCACGACACGAAGTCGGGCGAGGTCCTCTGGACGGGGGAGCACACCGTGAGGATCCACGAGGGGGGCATCTCCCTGAGTCCCATCGGCATCGTCGCCACCATCGTCGCCACGGCCATGAACGTGAGGGATATACAGCTCTTGCGGGCCTGTGACGACCTTTTCCGGGACATGGTCAAGACCATCCCGGCCCCGCCCTTGGCCGAGGCCCTCCGTCCCCCCGTCATCACCCTCCTTGTCCAGGATACGAAGAACCTGCCCAAGAAGGCGGGCGACGAGATCAGGGTGGTCATTCAGGGGACACCGAAGATGAGGGCCTACTTCGACATCGGCGATTACCGGAAAGGGATCGACATGCAGGAGCAGGCCGATTCTCCGGGTGTCTATCTCGGTGTCTACCGCGTCGTCCCCGGGGATGATTGCCGCAAGGCGATCATTACGGGTTACCTCAAGGACGATGCCGGGGCGGTCACCCAGTGGGTGGACGCCATAGGCAGCGTGACCCTCAAGACCACTCCCCCGCCGAAGCCCTCTTTCTTGAAGACCGTCGGCCGGGACGGGGTGGTCCTCCTCTCTTGGGGGGACGTCAAGGATCCGGACCTGGCAGGTTACCGCCTCTATCGAAGCCTGACCCCCCTGTCGGGTTTCACGGAGGTGGCCAAGGTCGAGGTGACCCAGTACCGTGACGCCGGCCTCACCAACGGCGTTCGCTATTACTACGCCCTCTCGGCGGTGGACCTGGCGGGGAACGAGAGCGAGCGGGCCGTCGCCGAGGGTGTCCCCGTCGCCCCCGGTCCCACGCCGGTGAGGGGCGTCATCGATAAAAACACGACCTGGTATGCCGGGGCGAGCCCTTACATCATCGAGGAGACGGTGGTGGTCAAGGACAAGGCGACCCTCTTCGTGGAGGCGGGGACGGAGATCCGGTCCCGGGGCGGGGCTTTGGTAGTGGAGGGCAACCTCACCGCCCGGGGTGACGAGGGGCACCTCATCTCCTGGGCCCCCGCCGAGGGGGTAAAGACCTGGGAGGGTATCGTCTTCAGGAACGTCAAGGAGAAAGAAAACGTCCTGACCTACAACAAGATCACCGGTGCCGTCGCGGGCGTGACCTGCATCGCCTCTTCCCCCGCCGTCACCGCCTCGGAATTCACGGGTAACGTCACGGGGATCTCCGTCTCCGGGGCCTTTTCCAAACCCGTCATCGAGAGGTGTGCCTTCCGGGACAACCAGGGGGCCGGTGTGGCCGTAACGGAAGGGGCGCAGCCGACGGTGAGGGAAAACACCATCCAGGGGAACGGCAAGGGGGGTGTTTACGTCCAGGGGGCGGCGCCCGTCATCGCCCGCAACGTCGTCACCCAGAACGAGGGCGGGGGCATCGTGGTCCTCAAGAGCGCCGCCGTCATCAACGAGAACAACATCCACCACAATCGGCCCTTCAACATCGTGGGGGCCATGGACGGGGCCGCCGTCAACGCCCGGGAGAATTGGTGGGGGACGGCGAAGGGCCTGGAGGTCTTGGCCTCCGTCAAGGGGCGCGTCGACGTCTCGGTGATCCTCGATGGACCCTACCCCGGCGGTAAAAAGGTCAGCCTCCCCATCCTCCCCTCCGAATTGAGGGGGACGATCAAGAAGGACGCCCTGCTGACCCTCTCCCAGAGCCCCTACCGGGTCGAGGGTGAGGTCTCCCTCGAAGACGGCGCCCTCCTCCATATCGAGCCCGGCGTCGTCATCCAGTATGATCAGGGGGCCGTCATCGTGGTGAACGACGGGGGCATCGTGGCCCGGGGGACAAGGGAGAATCCCATCGTCTTCACCGCCTCCGCCGCCTCGCCCTCGGCCGGCTTCTACGCCTCCGCCGTCCGCTTCGCCCGGCCCACGAAGGTGAACAGCGCCTTTTCCCATTGCGTGGTCAAATACGCCTCCATCGCCTTCGACATCCACCGGGGCAACCCCGAGATCACGAAGTGCCATATCGCCCATAACAGCCAGGCGGGGATCTACGTGAGAAACGATGGGGCCCCCGTCATAACCTACAACACCCTGACGGCCAACGGGGGCGAGGGGGCCCTCAAGTGTGTCGGCAACTCGCGCCCCCTGATCAACTTCAACAACATCGAGGGGAACGACTTTGCCATCCAGGCCCTCTCCACCATCTATCTCGACGCCCGCCACAACTGGTGGGGGAAGAGCCCCCCCGATTTGGGGATGATCCTGGGGGATCTGGAGCGGAACGTCAACATCAAGCCCTGGCTGGATGCCCCGGAGGCTCAGGCCTTCGCGGTCAAACCTTGAGAAAAGGTCTTGTAGGCAGGGGTGGTATTTGTTAGGATGGGATCGAAAGGGAACAAAGTAAAGTGAGGAGGAAGACATGAGGAGAAAAAAAGGGATGTTGTGCGGAGCGATCCTGGCGGCGATGGTTTTTCTGCTGGCCGGGACGGGCTTCTGCCAGGACGACGCGAAGGTGAGCCTGAAGGATTGGACGAAGATCTTGGAATCCAAGGTGGCGGAACAGGTGGGCGATAAGGGGATCGTCAACTACGAGGACCAGTATATCGAGGTCGTGGCCATCGGTGCGCCCCCCGAGAGGTACTACGGCAAACCCCAGGCCCGGCCCCTGTGCATCCGGGCCGCCAAGGTCGTGGCCATGAGGGACATCCTCGAGATCGTCCAGGGGGTACGTATCGACTCTGAGACCATGGTCAAGGATTACGTGGTGGAATCGGACACCATCAAGGCCGCCGTGAACGGCATCGTGAAGAACGTCGTCCAGGTGGGCGAGCCCAGCTACATGTCCGACGGGACCTGTGAGGTCAAGTATCGCATGTCCATGAAGGGGCCCTTCATGCAGGCCATCCTCCCCAAGGCCATCGCCGACGACAAGAAGACCGACACGCCTCCCCCCAAGGTCAAGGTGAGGCCCACTCCCCCCGGGGAAGAGGTATACACGGGCCTGGTCGTGGACGCCCGGGGTCTCAATGCCCGCCCGGCCATGTCTCCCAAGGTCTTTGACGAGGACGGCAAGGAGGTTTACGGATCCCTCGTCGTCAGCAAGGAGTACGCCGTTCAGCAGGGTATCAGCGGTTACGCCCGCGATCTCACGGCGGCCCAGAGCAATCCGAGGGTGACGAACAACCCCCTGACGGTCAAGGCCATCTCCGCCGAAGGGCCGGGCCGCTCCGACCTCAAGATCAGCAATCAGGACGCCGGCAAGCTCAGGGGGATCAAGGAGAATCAGGCCTTCATGAAGCAGTGCCGCGTCATGATCGTTCTCGATTGAAGGCGTCGGCCCCCGAATCTCGATTGTAACGACCATGAACGACCGCGTTCCGGTGAGCCCTGCCGGGGCGCGGTCGCTTAATTTTTTAGCGATGCCGTCTCCCGTAAAGGTCCTACCCCAGGAACTTACCTTGAAGATCGCGGCCGGCGAGGTCATAGAGCGGCCCGCCTCCATCGTCAAGGAACTCCTGGAGAACGCCCTCGACGCCGGGGCGACCCACGTCACCATAACCCTGGAGAAAGGGGGCCTGGAACTCATCAGGGTGACGGACAACGGGTGCGGGATGACGAGGGAGGACGCGGCACTGGCCTTCGAGAGGTTCGCCACGAGCAAGATCCGGCGGTTCGAGGACCTCTACACGGTCTCGTCCTTCGGTTTCCGCGGCGAGGCCCTGCCGAGCATCGCCGCCGTATCGACGGTGGAGCTCGTGACGCGGACCAAGGACGCCGTTGCCGGGACGAGGGTCTTGGCCGAGGAGGGCGCCGTCAAGGCGGTGTCCGAGATCGGTTGCCCCGTGGGTACCTCCGTCACCGTGAGGAGGGTCTTCGCCTCCTTGCCCGTGAGGAGGAAATTCCTCAAGTCGGAAAAGGTCGAACAGGGCCTTTGCCTGGAGAGGATCCAGAGGACGGCCCTTTCTTCCCTGGGCGTCCGCCTGGAGGTGAGCGGGGAAGGGCGGGAATTACTTTCCCTGCCGGCCGCCACCCGGCTGGACGAACGGATCTCCCTCCTCTTGGGCCGGGGCACCAGGGAGGAGCTGACGCCCGTCAGCGGGGAAAAGGATGGGATAAGGTTGCACGGTTTTGTGTCCCGCCCGGGGAGTTCTCGTTCCAGCGCCAGGCACATCTATCTCTATGTAAACGGCCGTTTCGTCCGTGACGGCGTCGTTCAGGGGGCCCTCATGGCGGCTTACCGCAACGTCATGGAGGCGCGGCGCTATCCCGTGGCGGTGTTGTTCGTCCATTGCCCGCCGGGGACGGTGGACGTCAATGTCCATCCCACCAAGTCGGAGGTCCGTTTCCGCGATCCCCGGCTCGTCTACGCCCTCGTCCTCGAGTCCGTCTCCCTCGCCTTGACGGGGCTGTTCCCCTTCGCGGACGGGGAGGAGCCTCGGGGGGACTTGAAGGACGACCCCACGGAGGGGGTCCGGGAGGCGGTCAGGAGATATCACCTCTTGCGTAACTACGGTAAGAAAATACCGGGTGACAGGCCCGAGTCCCCACGGTGGGAAATGGAAGGGGACGGCGGCCAAAGCCCCTTCCCCTCCGGGACGGCGAGCGTGGGCGTCCTCGATCTGCAAGACAAAAGGCCCGTCTCGTCCTTTGCCTATCTGGGACAGGTGGGGGGGACCTATCTCGTCTTCTCCGGTCCCGAGGGGCTCGTCCTCGTGGATCAGCATGCCGCCCACGAACGCCTGCTCTTCGAAAGACTTAAGAAGGCGTGGGGAGGGGATCGCAAGGCCCAGGGACTCGTCGTGCCCCTGGCCTTGACCCTGACGCCCGGCGAGGCGCGGACCGTTTGGGATTTGAGGGACGACCTGGCCGAGGTGGGCCTGGAGGTGGATCGCCTCGGTCGGGACACCATCCTGGTACGATCGGTGCCTGCGGCGTTGCCGGACCTGGATGTGGAAGGTTTTGTCAAAGACCTCCTCGATGATGCGGCGAGGGGTGAAAGTCCCCCTCGTCTGGAGGGACGCCGTGACGGCCTCCTGAGGAGCCTGGCCTGCCGGGGGGCCGTGAAGGCCCGGCAGGCCCTGTCCCCGGAAGAGGCCCTGGCCCTGTGTCTCAGCCTGGAACAGGACGGCGCACCTGCCTCGTGCCCCCACGGCCGGCCCCTCTACCGCGAGATCCCCTTGCGGGAGATCGAGAAGATGTTCAAGAGGCGCTGAGGGTGGGTCCTCCGGGGGGGCGTCTCGTCGTCTTGACGGGGCCGACGGCGTCGGGAAAGACTCAACTGGCCTGCGAGTTGGCCGCCGAGCTGGGCGGAGAGATCATCAGCGCCGATTCCATGCAGGTCTATCGGGGTCTCGACATCGGGACGGCGAAACCGCCCCGGGAGGTGCGTGAGGCCGTGCCCCATCATTTGATCGACGTGGCGGATCCCGACGAGGATTACAACGCCGCCCGCTTCGCCAGGGAGGCCCGGCGGGCCATCGAGGACCTCGGGCAAAGGGGTAAAGCCGTCTTCGTCGTGGGCGGCACGGGCCTTTACATCCGCGCCCTCCTGGGCGGCATCTTCCCCGGCCCCGGTTCCGACGAGGGTCTGAGGCGGCATTACCGCGAATTGGCCCGGCAGGGGGGAACGGGTTATCTCCATTCCCTCCTTGCGGCAAGGGACGGGCGTGCGGCGGCCCGCATCCATCCCCACGACGAGGTCCGCGTCATCCGGGCCCTGGAGGTCTTGGCATTGACGGGTAGGTCCATCGTGGACAGCCAGGAAGCCCACGGTTTCCGCAACCGCCCCTACGAGGTCCTCGTCGTCGCCCTGGGGCTGGAACGCCAGGAGCTCTACAGGCGCATCGAGGAAAGGTCGCGGGAGATGGTTCGGGCCGGTCTCCTGGAGGAGACAAGGGGCCTCCTCAGCAAAGGGTACGGACCCCACCTCAAACCCCTTCAGGGACTGGGATACCGCCACATGATCTCCCACCTCAGGGGGGAGATGGACCTCGAGGCGGCCGTGAATCTCCTCATCCGGGACACGAGACGCTATGCCAAACGCCAGGTGACCTGGCTGCGCTCGGAGGAGGGGGTGACATGGTTTCATCGAACGGATCGTTACGGTATCACGAGGAAGATCCTTGACTTCCTCCGGAGCGGATTATAGAATCCCCCTTGCTTTTCCACCCTGTCGAGGCGCCGGCGCGCCTGCTGTCCGGGGAACCTTGAGAGAGAAAGGAGCTCCACCATGTTTGATCTCGGAAGACACGGACGTTTTTCTGTGGCCCTGGTATTCGCCTTGGCCTGCCTGCTGGCGGTTTCCTGCGCCCCTAAGGCCGCGAAACCCGTCAGCGAGATGGATACGCCGGAACATCACTTTTTCACGGGGATGAAGCTTTTGAATCAGGAACGGTTCGACGAGGCCCAGGTGGAGTTTGTCAGGGCCGTCGAGCTGGACCCCAAGTATGCCAAGGCCTATGTGGGCACGGCCCTGGTCAAGGCCTATCAGAAGGATTTTACCAGTGCCTTCAAACAACTGGAAACGGCCTGGGACAACGCCCGGAAGGACGACGAAAAGGTCTTCGTCCACGTGGGCTACATCAGGGTCAATACCATGAGCAAGGCCGCCTGCGTCCGCATCGGTACGGATTGCGAACAGGACAGGGGATGGCTGGACAAGTGTCGGGATGAATTCTCCAAGGCCGTGGCCATCGACCCCAAATCGTCCGCCGCCTACTATTACATGGGGCTCGCCTACAAGACGGCCCTCGATTTCGTGAAGGCGGGGGAGATGTTCGCCCGCGTCATGGAGATCAAAGGTGAACTCACGGCGGAGGCCGACGTCCAGTGGAAACTGGTCCAGGACATCCAGCGGGCCATGCCGGGCACCATCACGGGCAAGAAGATCGCCCTTCTCGATAAGATCACCCGCGCGGACGCCGCCGCCCTCTTTCTCGAGGAGCTGAGGATCGATATCCTTTACGCCAAGCGCACCCCCAAGACCTTCGACACCTCCTTCAAGGACCCCGCGAAGGCCGCCTCCGTGGGGACGGCGCCGGCCACGGCTTCCGATATCGCCGTTCACCCCTTGCGCGCCGATATCGAGGCCATCCTCGGTCTGGGTGTCCGCGGTCTCGAGAAACGTCCCGACGGCAGTTTCGGACCTGAGGATTTCGTGAATCGGGCCGAGTACGCCATGATGATCGAGGACATCCTCATCAAGGTGACGGGGGACAACAGCCTGGCCACCAAGTACATCGGGTCCACGTCCCCCTTCCCCGATCTGCGGTCGGACCTCCCCTACTTCAATTCCGTGATGGTGGTCACCTCCCGGGGGATCATGCAGGCCAAGACCATCGCGACGGGCGAGTTCGCCCCCCTGGACACGGTATCGGGGGTGGAGGCCCTGCTGATCATCAAGAAGTTCAAGGAAGAACTCAAGTTCTTCTAACCTTGCCCGACCGAAGCCGCCGGACCCCTCAGGGCCGGCGGCCATCCCACACCACGACAAGGAGAGACCGTTCATGGCCCGAGGCACCCTAAGCAGTTCTTTCGAACCTTCCGTCGCGGAACCAAAATGGTACGACTACTGGACGGAGAGGAACCTCTTCCACGCCCAAGACGTCAGTGAGAAGAGGCCCTTCTGTATCGTCATACCGCCTCCCAACGTGACGGGGATGCTCCACATGGGGCACGCCCTCAACAACGCCCTCCAGGACATCATGACGAGATACAGGCGGATGCAGGGGTACAACGCCCTGTGGATGCCGGGGACGGACCATGCCGGTATCGCGACCCAGAACGTGGTGGAACAGGAACTGGCCAAGGAGGGTCTCAGCCGCCACGATTTGGGGCGGGAGAAATTCATCGAGCGGGTGTGGAGATGGAAGGAGAAATACGGGGGCGTCATCATCAACCAGCTCAAACGCCTCGGTTGTTCCTGCGACTGGGAACGGGAACGTTTCACCATGGACGAGGGGTGCTCCCGGGCGGTCCGGGAGGTCTTCGTCCGCCTCTACAACGACGGTCTCATCTACCAGGGGGACTATATCGTCAACTGGTGTCCCCGCTGCCACACGGCCATTTCCGACCTGGAGGTTGAGTACGAGGAAGAGGCCGGCCACTTCTGGAGTATCCGGTACCCCCTCGTGGACGGCACGGGCGAGATCGTCGTCGCCACCACGAGACCTGAGACCATGCTCGGCGACACGGCCGTGGCCGTGAACCCCCAAGACGAGCGCTACCGTGACATGGTGGGAAAGATGGTGGTGTTACCCCTCGTCAACCGCCACATCCCCATCATCGCCGACGATTACGTGACCATGGACTTCGGCTCGGGGGCCGTGAAGATCACGCCGGCCTGCGACCCCGCCGACTTCGCCATGGCGGGGCGGCACAACCTGGAGATCATCAAGATCATGGACGGTAACGCCGTGATCAATGAAAACGGCGGTCCTTACCGGGGGCAGGATCGCTACGAGTGTCGCCAAAACGTCGTCCGGGATCTCGAGAAGGGCGGCTACCTCGTGGGGATCGAACCCTACTCCCACAACGTGGGCAAGTGCTACCGCTGCAAGACCGTCATCGAGCCCGCCGTTTCCAAACAGTGGTTCGTGAAGGTGGGGCCCCTGGCGAAGGAGGCGACGGCCGCCGTCGTCACCGGCCGGACCCGCATCGTGCCGTCCCAGTGGGAGGCGACCTATTTCGACTGGATGACCAATATCCGGGATTGGTGCATCTCCCGCCAGATCTGGTGGGGCCATCGGATCCCCGTCTGGTACTGTGACAATTGCGGAAAGGTGATCGTCCAGTCCACGGATCCCACGGCCTGTCCCGGCTGTCGAAACGAGGGGCTCCGCCAGGAGGAAGACGTCCTGGATACGTGGTTCAGCTCGGCCCTCTGGCCCTTCTCCACCCTGGGTTGGCCCGATGAGACACCGGCCCTCAAGACCTTCTATCCCACGACCCTCCTCATCACGGGTTTCGACATCCTGTTCTTCTGGGTGGCGAGGATGATGATGATGGGTCTCTACGTGATGAAAGACGTGCCCTTCAGGGACGTCTACCTCCATGCCCTCGTGAGGGACGAGCATGGGGACAAGATGAGCAAGTCGAAGGGAAACATCATCGATCCCCTCGAAATGGTCGACAAGTTCGGGGCCGACGCCTTCCGCTTCACCCTGGCGGCCTTCACGGCCCAGGGACGGGACGTGCGGATGTCGGAGGAACGGATCGAGGGCTACAAGTTCTTCGTGAACAAGATCTGGAACGCCGCCCGCTTCGCCCTGATGAACCTCCAGGATTACGAGGACGCCTCCGAAATCGACCCCTCCGATCTTTCCCTCGCCGACCGCTGGATATTGGCCCGCCTCGGCCGGGCCGTCAAGGAGGTCATAAGGGGCCTCGACGAGTACAAATTCAACGAGGCCTGCAACGAAGTCTATCAGTTCGTCTGGCACGAGCTGTGCGACTGGTATATCGAGGCGGCGAAGCCCGTCCTCTATGGGCGCCGCGGCGGCGAGAGGGAAAGAAGGGCGGCCCAGGATACCCTCTATCGTGTCCTCGCCGGTTCCTTGAAACTCCTCCATCCCTTTATGCCCTTCGTCACCGAGGAGATCTGGCAGGCCCTCGTCAACGACGGGAGTTCCATCATGGTCAGTCCCTTCCCAAAGGCAGAAGACGTCTTTGTGGACGAAGAGGCACAGAGGGAGATGGGGCTCGTAGTAGAGATCATCACCCGTATCCGCAACATCCGTGGGGAGATGGGGATCGCCCCGTCGCGAAGGCTGCGGGTGATCCTGTCCGTCCCCGACGAGGCCCTGCGGGCGTCCCTTGCGCGGAATCGCGATTATATGATCGACCTCGCCAACCTCGAGGACCTTCAGATCTCCGGAGTCGTTTCGGAACCGGAGGGATCGGCCGTGGCCGTGGCCGGACCCGTGCGCGTCTTCGTCCTCCTCGGGGGGCTGATCGATTTCTCCGCCGAGAGGGCCCGCCTGGAAAAGGAGTTGGCCAAGGTGGAAAAGGACCTGGCCGCCGCCGCCCGTAAACTGGCCAATCCCGACTTCCGGGCCAAGGCCGCCGAGGCCGTCGTCAGGAAGGAAGAGGACAAACACCGGGAACTCATGGAGAAAAAGCGGGTCATCACGGAGGCCCTCGGCAGACTCCCCCGTCCTTAGGGGACCCCTTGTCCATGGCCAGGTTTTTCCCGTCCCTCTGCCGGGCCGCAGGATTGCCTTCCGACGGGGGGTGTTGGCGTTCGTCCCTCGCGGCCTTCGGAAGGGAGCCCCTCGGGAGTTTCCTCTTTCTCCTCGTTCTCGTTCAGGTCTTTTTCATCCCCTTCCCCGGTCCCACGGCCGTCTCCGAGACGGCCTTCTATCTCTCCGCCGCCCTTTTCGCCTATGGTCTGGCGAGGGGACGGCTCCGTTTAACCGGCCTGGGACGGCCCCTCATAGTCCCCCTGTTCGTTTTTTTCCTCTGGGGCCTTGTCTCCCTCTGCGGGGCCCTCAACCCGTCGAACTCCATCCACGACCTCTACGCCCACTGGTTGAAATATCTCTTCTTTTTCATCCTGACGGTCAACCTGGTCCGGTCCGAGGGGGAAATCACCGCCGTCTTGGCAGCCGTCGTGATCTCCACGGTCCTGTACAGCCTCTGGGAGGTAATCCAGTACTACGTGGTGATGGGCAACCCCCTTTGGAGGAAACTGAATTACGCCCTGCCCAAGGAGATCCCCCCGAACGTGACGGCCGTCATCACCGTTTTCGGCTTCCTCGTGGGGTTGCGCCTCGCGGCGACCTTCGAGGACCTGCGCCTGAAATGGGCCGTCTATGCCGGGTGTCTGGTCATGTTGGCGACGACCCTCCTCACCCAGAGCCGCTCCGGTGTCCTCGCCCTTCTGACGGGTCTCATCGTCCTCTTCGGTAGAAGCAAAAAGGCCCTCCTCGCCGTTGTCCTGGTCGTGACTATCGCCTATTTGGCCGTACCGGCCCGTTTCTCCCCCGCAGGTATCATGGAGAAATTGAAATGGGACGACCGGGTGCAGATTTGGCTCGCCTACCTCGAGATCATCAAGGACCACCCCGTCAAGGGGGTGGGGTTCGGGATGCAGAGCCTCTACAACGACGAGTTCCTCAAGGTGTACAACGAGCGGGTCCCGGCAAGATACAGGGCCGAAAATGTCTATTACGCACCCCACAACATCTTCGTCGACACGGCGACGAGGACCGGCGTCGTCGGTTTGGGGATCTTCATTTGGTTTTTATGTTACGTCTTTTACCTCAACGCCCGCCGCTTAGGCGGGGAGAAAGGACCGGCGGCCGGAAGGGGGGCGCGCGCCCTCTCCGCCGCCCTCGCCGCCCTCCTGATCCAAGGCTGTTTTGAAAACACCGCCCACGGCCCCCCCCTGGCCATCCTCTTCGTGATCGCCGCCCTGACCGTTTCCGTGGGAAATCTCCAGGACGTCGAGGGGACGACCCTTGTAAAGGGGCTTAAATTCTGTTAGTAAATCTCCCGCCAGGATGTCATTCTCGGCACATGAAAGGCGGGAGAGGGGGAAATTATGCTGCAACCCAGGGATGTAGAGGGCCTGCTGGGGACCATGGCGCTGATGGCCTCCGTGGAGCGTCTCGTGGCCGAGTTTTATCGGACCTGCGCCGAGACATGGAAGGAGGACTCCCCCTTCTGGTCGGCCCTGGTCAAGGAAGAGGAGAAACACGCCGAGAACATCGAGCAGATGATACAAATCGTCAGACAGAAACCGGAACGCTTCGAGATCGGACGGCCTTTCAACAAGATGGCCTTACAGACTATCATGAAGGGCCTGGAGGGCCACCTGCAAGATCTCAAGGCGGGCCGTCTGACCAGGGAAAGGGTCATGATCCTCGCTCGGGACATCGAGTCCTCCCTCATGGAGAAATCCTACGGCGAGATCGTAAAGACCAACGATCTGGAGTACCTCGAGTTGCTAAAGACGATCGTGAAGGACACGGCGATGCACAAACGGACCATCGAGGAGAAGTGCCTGGCCATGGGAGGGGCGCAATGCCCCCTGCGTTGACGATCGAGATCGAGACCCTCTCTCGAAAGGACACGACCCTGGCCTTTGTCCTGGACAGCCTCTTCGACGGCGTCTACATCGTGGACCGGAGGAGAAGGATCGTCTTCTGGAACCGGGGGGCCGAGGCGATCACGGGCTACGGGGCCCAAGAGGTCACGGGTCGGCGATGCGCCGACAACATCCTCAACCACATCGACGGCGACGGCAACCTCCTCTGTCGTAACCT
Source organism: Deltaproteobacteria bacterium (assembly GCA_029553375.1). Taxonomy (GTDB): domain Bacteria; phylum Desulfobacterota; class Syntrophia; order Syntrophales; family UBA8958; genus JAKPCH01. The sequence goes on from JAKPCH010000036.1 coordinate 23,643, forward strand.
CTGTCCTCTCCTGCGGACGATCCGGACGGGAGAGGCGACGGAGGCCAAGGTCTATCCCCTCCACAAGGACGGACGGCGTTTCCCCGTCATGACCCACATCGCCCCCCTGCGGGACGAGACGGGCCGCGTCATCGCCGGTATAGAGATATTCCGGGACATCTCCCTCGAGGAGGACTACCGGCACCTGCAGGAAAAATTCCAGACCCTGATCAAAAAATACGTCTCCGCCGCCACCTTTGAAGAGGTCATGGCCCAGGCGAAGGCCGGGGCCGCGGGGGGGGCGAACATCCGGGACCTGACGGTGCTTTTTCTGGACATCGCCGGTTTTACCTCCTTTTCCGAGCGCCGACCCCCCCAGGAGGTCGTGTCCATGCTCAACGAGGTCTTCGGGGTGTGTGAGGTGATCACAAGGGAATGCCACGGCGATATCGACAAATTTATCGGTGATGCCGTGATGGCCGTATTCGTAGATGCCAACGACGCCGTCGAGGCCTCCGTCCGCATCCTTTACGGGGCCTTGACGAAGATGAACCTCATCAGAGAAAAAGACGGTTTGGAATCCGTCCATATCCGCATCGGCATCAACAGCGGCCGGGTCATCCAGGGGGACGTGGGTTCCAAGGAGAGGAAGGACCTCACCGTCATCGGCGACGTCGTCAATGCGGCGGCCCGCATCCAGGCCATCACCGACATCGACACGATCGCCGTCTCCGAGGCCACCTACAGCCGTCTGAAAGAGGATCTGGCGCATCGTTTCGTCTTTCTCAGAAAGACCACGGTGAAGGGGAAGACGAAACCCGTCGGCATATTTCAATATCGTCCCGCCTGAGAGGGGAGGGTCCCTGTGGAGTTAGGCCTCATCCACCTGCCATACCTGCGCGGGATCATCGCCGCCGCCCTTGAGGAGGATGTCGGCAGCGGCGACGTGACCTCGGAGGGGATCTTTACGGGAAAGGAGACGGGCAAGGCCGTGGCGACGGCCAAGGCGGAACTCGTCTGCGCGGGCCTCGAGGTCTTTCGTGAGACCTTCCGCGCCCTCGACGACGGCATCGCGATCACCACCCTCGTCGGCGACGGCCAGGAGGTGGGGAGGGGTAACGTCCTCGCCGAGGTGGAGGGCAGGATTCTGTCCATCCTGGCGGCGGAGCGGACGGCCCTGAATTTCCTCCAGCGCCTCTGCGGCATCGCCACCCTGACCCGCCGCTACGTAAAGGCCGTGGAGGGGACGGGGGCCCGCATCATCGACACGAGGAAAACGGTCCCCGGTCTGCGTCTTTTGGACAAGTATGCCGTGCGCTGCGGGGGCGGTTACAATCACCGTTTCGCCCTCTACGACGGGGTGTTGATAAAGGACAACCACATCGCCGCCGCCGGTGGGATCGCCGCGGCGGTGGCCCTCCTCAAGGGCCGGGTGCCCCACACCTTGAAGATCGAGGTGGAGGTCGGTGATCTCGGGGGCTTGGAAGAGGCCATCCGGGCGGGGGCCGACGTGGTCATGCTGGACAACATGGAGATCGAAGCCATGGCCGAGGCGGTGAGGATGGCCAAGGGCAGGGTGCTCCTCGAGGCCTCCGGGAACATGACCCTCGAGCGGGTGCGGGCCGTGGCGGAGACGGGGGTGGATTTCATCTCCGTGGGGGCCCTCACCCATTCCGCGGCCGCGGCGGACATCTCCTTGACCATCGTCCCTTGAACGCCTTCGACGAACAAAACCTCCGCGCGGCTTTGAAGGGACGGACCTTCGGGTCAATCGTCTTCCATGGGGAGCTCGATTCCACCAACACCGAGGCCTGGCGTCTCGCCGAGAGGGGGGCCCCCGAGGGGACCCTCGTCGTCGCGGATCGTCAGACCCGGGGACGGGGCCGGATGGACCGCGTCTGGTATTCCCCCCCGGGGGGCAACTTCTACGGTTCCTTCATCCTCCGACCCCCCATAACCCCCGACCGGGCACCCCAGATCACCCTGACGGCGGGGGTGGCCGTGGCCGAGGTCCTGTCGCGTTATTGTCCCGACGGCGTGGAGATCAAATGGCCCAACGACGTGTTGATCAAAGGGAAGAAGGCCTGCGGCATCCTCACGGAGATGAAGGCCGTCCCCGCCGGTGTGGTCTTCGTGATCCTGGGCGTGGGGATAAACGTCAACATGGAAGCCTCTGATTTCACAGCGGAGATCCGGGATCGGGCCACGTCCCTCATGTTGGAGACGTCAGCGGCCGTGGACCGCGTGGCCTTGACGGTGGGGCTCGTCGAGAGCCTGGAAAAATGGTATAGGGTCTTCCTCCGCGACGGTTTCCAGGCCGTGAGGGGGCAGTGGATCGCCCGTTCCCGCCTGGCGGGGAAGAGGATCCGCGTCTCCTTCAAAGAACGGACTCAGACGGGTTTGGCCTTGGGTATCGACGACGAGGGGGCCGTCGTCATGAGGGAGGACACGGGTTTGATCCGGAGGATAACGGCGGGCGACGTGACGGAAGAAAAGTAGGGAGGACATGGTGATGTTGCTCGTGGTGGACGTAGGGAACACCAACACGGTCCTGGGGCTATACGACGGGGAGAGGCTTCTCCACGACTGGCGGATACGCACCGTCGTGGATCATACGGTGGACGAGTACGGGATGCTGATCTACAATCTATACAAATCGAGCAAGATCGGTGCGTCCCGGAAGGTCTCGGCCATCATCATCTCCTGCGTCGTACCTCCCATGCTCAATATCCTCGAGCCGTTGTGCGAACGGTACTTCCATATCAAACCCCTCATCGTCGGCCCCGGCATCAAGACGGGGATGCCCATCTACTACGACAATCCCAAGGAGGTGGGGGCCGACCGCATTGTCAACGCCGTGGCGGCCTATGAGAAGTATAGGCGGGACCTCATCATCGTCGATTTCGGGACGGCGACGACCTTCGATTACGTCTCCCCCCGGGGGGAGTACATGGGGGGATGTATCGCCCCGGGGATCATGATCGCCAGCGAGGCCCTCTTCGAGAGGGCGGCGAAGCTGCCGCGGGTGGAGTTCAGCAAACCCCGTTCCGTCATCGCCAAGGACACCGTAAGCAGTATGCAGGCGGGGATCATGTACGGTTACGCCGGCCTGGTGGACGGTATCGTCGGGAGGATGAAGGCCGAGGCGGGGGGTGAGCCCAAGGTGGTGGCGACGGGGGGGCTGGCGAGGATCGTGGCCCCGGAGACGAAGACCATCGAGATCGTCGATGAGATGCTGACCCTGGAGGGCCTCAGGATCATCTACCAGCGCAACAGGTAGGGGGATGCTGAACGTAGGTCTCACGGGGGGCATCGCCTCGGGGAAATCCACCGTGGCCTCCATGCTGGTGGAGTTGGGGGCCGTCCATATCGACCTTGATCGCCTGGCCCATGCCGTCCTGAGGGAGGAGCGGGAGGTGAGAGAGAACCTGGTGGACCTCTTCGGGCCGGTGATCCTTGGGCAGGACGGGGGCATAGACCGGGCGAGACTGGCCCGGGTCGTCTTCAATGACCCCTCGAAACTCCCCCTCTTGAACCGGGCCGTCCATCCCGCCGTCATCCATCGGTGGCGAAGTGTTCTGAGGGATATCGAGGCCGACAACCCAAGGGCCGTCGTCATCTCCGACGTCCCCCTCCTCATCGAGGAGGGTCTTCAGGGGATGGTGGACCTCGTCGTCCTCGTCTACATATCCCCCGAGGAACAGCTGAGGCGTCTCATGGCCAGAAACGGTCTTGACCGTGCTGAGGCCCAGGCGCGCCTAGCGGCCCAGATGCCCATCGGGGAAAAGGTGCCCCTCGCCGACTGTGTCCTGGACAACGGCGGGGTGGTGACGGAGACGAGGAAGAGGGTAAGGACCCTCTGGGAGAAACTCGTGTCGAGGGAGAAGGAGAAATTCGCCCGGCATAACCCCGGGCTGTGAAATTGTAACGGAGGAAGGAAGATTATGATCGGAAAAAATGTCGCAACAGACTTCAGCGCCCGTGTCAGTGATCCCGTAATCGACCCGACGGCTTACGTCCACCCCCTGGCGGCGGTCATAGGGAACGTGACCATCGGTAAGAACGTCATGGTGGCCCCATTTGCCGCCGTGCGCGGCGACGAGGGCCAGCCCCTCTTCGTGGGCGACGACGCCAACGTGCAGGACGGGGTGGTGATCCACGCCCTGGAGACGGAGATGAACGGTCAGGCCGTAGAGAAGAACCTCTTCGAGGTGGACGGCAAGAAATACGCCGTTTACGTGGGCCGGCGGGTTTCTTTGGCCCACCAGGTCCAGATCCATGGGCCCGCCGTAGTTCTCGACGACACCTTCGTGGGTATGAAGGTCCTGGTGTTTCGCTCCTGGGTGGGGAGGGGTTGCGTCCTCGAACCAGGCGCCATCGTCATGGGGGTACGCGTGGCGGACGGTCGATACGTGCCGGCGGGCACCGTCGTCAACAGCCAGTCCCAGGCCGATGCCCTTCCCGTCATCACGGAGGATTACCCCTTTAGGACCCTCAACAAGGGCGTGGTCCATGTCAACACCTCTTTGGCCAGGGGTTATCTCGCCGCGCAGCGGGGCGGGGATGGGCGCTGAGGGGATTTGCCGGCGGGCCCTCTGCCTCCTGGTCTCCCTCTGTCTCATCTTGGGGGCGGCATGGCCGACCGAGGCGGCCCGCGCCAAGGCGGTTTCCAAGAAGGCGAAGAAGGCGGCCAAGAAGAGGGAGGTCCCGGGACCCGTCATCAAGTCCGCCGTGGTGACGGACATGGCCTCGGGGCGCGTCCTCTACGCCCTGGAACCTGACCTGGCCATCCCCCCCGCCTCGGTGGCTAAGATCATGACCCTCTATTTGGTCTACGAGGCGGTGGAACTGGGCAAGGCCCGCTGGTCCGATCCCGTGCCGGTGAGCGTGAAGGCGTGGCGGACGGGGGGTACGAAGATGTTCCTCGATCCCCACACCACCGTGCCCCTGGGTGAGCTAGTCATGGGTATCGCCGTCGTCTCGGCCAACGACGCCGCCGTGGCGGTGGCGGAATATCTCGGGGGGAGCGTGGAGAACTTCGTCTTGCGCATGAACGAGAAGGCGAGGCAGTTGGGGATGACCCACACGGTCTTCAAAAATCCCCACGGCCTTCCCGCCAAGGGGCAGATCACGACGGCCCGGGACATGGCGACCCTCTCGCGGGCCTACCTGGATAGGTTCCCCGAGTCCCTCCGCGTCCACTCCCAACGCTACTATACCTATCACAATATCCGCCAGCGGAACCGCAACCGCCTTTTGGGGACCTATCCCGGGGCGGACGGGATCAAGACGGGTTTCGTCTGCAAGGCGGGTTACAACATCGCCGCCACGGCCAGAAGGGGTGATACGCGCCTCCTGGCCGTGGTCATGGGGGCGCGCAACCCCGTGGTGAGGGCGAAGGAGACGGCCCGTCTCCTCGACGAGGGTTTCAGGATGATGGGGGCGAGGGGAGGCTGAGGGCTCCCCCGCCCCATTATTTCTTAAGGGCCGTGATCAACTTCGGCAGGGCCTCGTAGAGGTCCCCGACGATGCCCAGATCTGCCTGGGCGAAGATGGGGGCGTTTTCATCCCGGTTGACGGCCGCGATCACCTTGGCCCCGCGTACCCCCGTCATGTGTTGGACCTGGCCGGAGACCCCGACGCCGATGTAGAGATCCGGTTTGACCGAGACACCCGAGAGGCCGATGCAGAGCTCCGTGGGGAGCCAGTGGAGCTCTTCCGAGAGGGGACGGGTGCAGCCCACCTCGCCGCCCACGAGGGAGGCAACCTCCTCGACCAGGGCCAGGTCCTCCTTCTTCTCCAACCCCCGCCCGGCGGCGACCACCACCTTCGCCTGGGTGAGATCTCTGGCGAGGCGCCGTTTCTCCCTCTTCTCCACGATCCGGACCCCCGGGACGGTGCCGGCGGCGAGGGGAGGGAGTTCCCTGAGGCGGGCGCTTCTCCCCTCCTCGGGGACAGGGGGGGAGAAGGTCTTGGGGGCGACGGTGGCCATGACGGGTCGTGTCAGGAACTTCACCGTCTGTATCGCCGCCCCCCCGTAAACCACCCTGTCCATCTCGATGTCCCCGCCGGACCATCGCACGGCGACACAGTTGCTGCAGAGACCCGTGTCGAGCCTCTGGGCGAGTCGGGGGGCCATCTCCCGGCCCCGTGCCGTGGCGGGGAGAAGGATGATGTCGGGTTTTTCCTCCGCGGCCGCCGCGGCGATGACGGGTATATGGGCCTCCATGGCCAGGCCGTCGGCCAGGGGGGGCAGGAGGATGATCTCATCGGCGCCGTAGGCGGCCCATTCCTCCCTTCCTTCTCCATCGGGGCCCATAAGGACCGTGATGGATCCGCCCACGGCGGAGATGAGTTCCCGCCCCAGGCCCAGGAGTTCCTTGGTCGAGGCCGTCGTCTCCGAGAAGATCCATAAAACCGCCATATTACCTCCTATGCCAGGACCCCCCTCTTCTTGAGGGCGTCGACGAATCTGATCACCTCCGCCTCCTCGACGCCGAACTTTTCACAGGCCCTCTCCATCGCCGCCGCACGCACGGCGAGGGTCTGGAGCCTGGGACCGCCCGTCGCGCCCAAATCTCCCTTCGCAAGGGTCCGCACGGGTTTCTTCCCCGCCATGAGGGTGTCCTTGACCCCGGGGATGCGGGGGGTGTTGATCTCCGGTAACACCGTGACCAGGGCGGGCAGGGGGGCCGTGACGACCTCGATCACCCCTTCCAGCCGTCTCTGGGCCGTCAGGGTCCCCCCCTCCAGGGAGATCTGGGTCGCAAAGGCCACGCAGTCTATCCCGAGGGCCTCGGCCAGACGCGGTCCCACCTGCTGGGCGTAGAGATCCCCCGAACCCTCGCCGCAGATGATGAGGTCGAAGGGCCCCACGTGGTTCCTGACGGCCTGGGCGATGAGACTCACCGTCTGGGAAGGATCCAGATCCACGAAGGCCGGATCGGCGATGAAGACCCCGGCGTCCATCCCCCGGGAGAGGGCGTCCTTGACGCCCTTGGCGGCCTCCGGCGGCCCCACGGTGATACCCGTCACGGTCCCCCCCAGGGCGGTGCGGATCCGCACGGCCTCCTCGATGGCGTTGCGGTCGTAATCGCTCAGCTTGTAGTCGACGGAGGAGAAATCGAGACCCCCTCCCGGCGCCCGCCTGAGGTAGGTCTCGTCGATCACCCACTTGAAACAGACGACGATGTGCGGCATGGCCTTACCCCGTCTTCATCAACGCAGGACGTTGCCGGAGATGACCATCCGCTGCGCCTCCGAGGTCCCCTCGTAGATCTCCGTTATCTTGGCGTCCCTCATGAGGCGTTCCACTTTGGCCCCCTTGCAGTAACCGTAACCGCCCTGGATCTGGACGGCCTTGATGGTGTGGTGCATGGCCTTTTCCGAGGCGAAGAGCTTGGCCATGGAGGCCTCCTTGCTGAAGGGCTGCCCCTGGTCCTTGAGCCAGGCGGCGTGGTAGGTGAGGAAACGGGCGGCGTTGAGGTCCGTCGCCATGTCGGCGATCATCCAGGCGATGGCCTGGTGACGGGCGATGGGCTGCCCGAACTGGACCCGCTCCTTGGCGTAGCGGACCGACTCCTCCAGGGCGGCCTGGATGATCCCCACGGCCTGGGCGGCGATCCCCGTGCGGCCGTGATCGAAGCCCGTCATGGCCATGGCCAGGCCGTTACCCTCCTTGCCGAGGAGGTTTGCCTTGGGGACACGGCAGTCCTTGAAGAGCATCTCCGAGGTCTGGGAGGAACGGAGACCCATCTTGGCAAAATGGTTCCCCGCCGTCATCCCCGGCGTGCCCCGCGGGACGATGAAGGCGCTCATCCCCTTGCGCCCGGCGGCCTTGTCCGTCCAGGCGAAGACGAGGTAGGTGTCCCCCGTGGGGCCGTTGGAGGTGAAGGTCTTGGTGCCGTTGATGACGTAGTGGTCCCCGTCGAGGACCGCCGTCGTCGTGGCCGCCATGACGTCCGTGCCGGCGCCGGGCTCCGTGAGGACGAAGGCGCCGAGCTTCTCGCCCTTGGCGAGGGGGACGAGGAAGGTCTTTTTCTGCTCCTCGTTGCCGAAGAGGAGGATGAGCATGGAGGCGATCCCCACGTGGATGGAGACGGTAAACCCCGTGGAGGCGCACGAACGGGCCAGCTCCTCCACGGCGCAGATGTGGGTGAGATAATCGGCGCCGCTCCCCCCGTATTGAGCAGGTATGGGGATGCCCATCCAGTCGCCTTCCGCCAGTTTTTGGAAGACCTCGGCCGGGTGGCGGCTGTTCTCGTCGATCTCCGCCGCGATGGGGTCCACGTATTTCTCGCAGAACTCCCGCATGTTCTTCTTTATCAATTCTTGCTCTTCCGTCAGTTTGAAATCCATAGCCCCCTCCTTGAAACTTGATTTTTATTCCTTTCCTTCGTCATCCGAAGCGGAATTGGACGCCCAGACCGCCCTCGGGATACTCCCACTCGATGAGGTCGGGGCCGCAGAGGATGCGGCATGTCCCGCACTCCAGGCAGCCGTCCACGGTGACGGTAAAGGTCCCCGGCTTCTCCTCCCGCCAGAGGCCCGCCGGGCACAGGGACACGACGGGGCGCAAACGCGGGTCTCCCTCCTTACCCGGCCTGATGCGGATGTGGGGTTCGCCCCCCTGCTTGAAGACATCCCAGCCCAACTTGGCCTTGAGGTCGCCCTCGCCGATCCGCCCGCGGTCCTTCATAGTTTCGTAAACCCCTTCAAATCCTTGATAATCATGAACAATTCCCCGAGGGAGAGGCGGGAGCGTACGGTGTCGAACAGGCGGGCCTTGGGACCGGCCGGGACATGGTAGATATCTTTCAGGATCCCCGCCGCCAGCTCGGGGTAGTGCCTAAAGAGGCGGGGATTGGCCAGGACGGCGGGGTTGTTCCGGAAGGCTCGGAAGTCCTTCAGGACGAAGCTCTCCTCGAGGAAACGTTGGTAACAGGCCAGCGTCGCCCCGTCGTAGCGGCCCGCCCGGCGCGCCTCCATGACCGCTTGGGCGGCCCAGTAACCAGAGGCCAGGGCGTATTCCATCCCCCGGACCGTGAATCCCAAATTCAGGGCGAAGCCCGCGGCGTCTCCCGCCAGGAGGACGCCGTCGCCGTAAAGGGTCCCCAAACCTCCATAACCGCCCTCGGGGATGACGTGGGCGGAGTACTCCACCCCCTGACCCCCCCGGACGAGGGGGGCGATCTCCGGCGACGCCTTGAAGTCTTCAAGGAGGGAGGGGACATGGAGATTTTCCCCGGCCGAGTTGGTGTCCAGGCCCAAGACGAGGCCCAGGCTCACGCTCTCGAGGTTGGTGTAGAGAAAGGCGCCGCCGAAACGCCCCCGGGTGACGTCGCCCACATAGAGGTGGGCGGCACCTTCCCGTCCCTCGAGGTGGAAACGCTCGTTGATCACGGCGGCATCGAGGGCGATCACCTCTTTGACTCCCAAGGCGAAGTGACGGGGAGAGGGCCAGGTGCGGAGACCGGCCTTTTCCCCCAGGGGGGAGAGGGCGCCGTCGCAGATCAGGACCACCTCGGCGAACAATTCGTCACCTCCGGCGACGACGCCCGCGACCCGCCCGTTCTGCCTGATCAGATCCTGGACCTTGGTCTTGGGGATGATCATGGCCCCCCTCGCCTCGGCCTCCTCGGCGAACCACCGGTCGAAGCGGGCCCTCAGGACACTGTAGCTCTGGGGTGGGTCTTCCTTGAGTTCATCGCCCCGGTAGAAAAAGGTGACGGACCGCTCCGGCGTGACCATGGCGGCCCCTTCCCGGACGATATAACGCTCCAGGGGGGCCGAGGCCCAGAGGTCGGGGAAGAGATCTCGAACGGGGTTAAGATAGATGCGGCCGCCGGTGACGTTCTTGGAGCCGGGGTAGTCGCCCCGTTCGATGAGGAGGGTCTCCACGCCGGCACCCGCCAGGGTGTAGGCCGCGGCCAGTCCGGCCAGCCCTCCTCCCGCTATGATGACCTCGAATCTCTCCATCGCCTCGACCCGGATGGTCTTTCTTATTACGCCTTGAGGTGTCCCCTGTCAACAGTCAAGCCCCTCGGCGGCGGGCGAATGGAAATGGTTTCAGGTCGTGTCCGTCGGGCGAACGCCGTCCCAGCACTTGAGACAGAGATCCGTCCGGGGCATGCCGAGGGCCGCCACGAAGGCCTCGACGCTGTTGTAACGGACCGAGTCGGCGCCGATCTGGTCGGCGATCCAGGCCTCGATGGCCTGGAGTTCCTCCATCGTCTTGATGTCGCCTTTGGGAAGGAAGTGGCGTGCTGCCAGCTCCTCGTAAGAACGGGTGGAGACGCCGAAGTCGCAGGGGTACATGAGGGGGGGGCAGGCGATGCGCACATGGACCTCCCTCGCCCCCGCCGCCTTGAGATCCCGGACCTTCGTGAGGATCTGGGTGCCCCGGACGATGGAGTCGTCGCAGATGACGATCCTCTTGCCCTCCACGGCGAAGGGGAGGACGGACAGCTTCCTCTTGGCCATCTTTTCCCGGGCCGTCTGGCTCGACTGGGTATAGCTGCGGTCGGCGTAGCGGTTATAGAGGAAGACCTCCTGGTAAGGGATCCCCGAGGCCCGGTGGTAGCCCAGGGCGTGACCGATGCCGGACATGGGGACGGGGGCCACGATATCGAAGCGGTCGTTGCCCTCCTCGCGGTCCCTCCGGGCGAGGGCGCCGCCCAGCCTATGGCGGGCCTCCTGGACGTAGAGGCCGTCGATGCGTGAATCGATGCTGGCCGTGTAGGCCCACTCGAAGGCGCAGTGGGCCTTCCTGGGGGAAGGGAGGCGCAGGACGGAGGTGACGCCGTTGTCGTTCAAGAGGACCGTTTCGCCCGGTGCCACGTCCCGGACGACCTCCATGTCCATATTCTGCAGGGCCCGGGACTCGGAGCAGCAGACCAGGCGTTCCTTGTCCCTGCCGATGATGAGGGGGCGGAAACCGTAGGGGTCCCGGACTCCGTAGACGCCTTCTTTGGCGAGGATCACCATGGAGTAGGCACCCCTTACCCGCCGGCTGATGGCCTCGATACCCGTGAGGATGTCCTTGGATTCCATGATGATCTTGGCGAGGATCTCGACGTGGTAGCCCCGGTAGAAGGCGTGACCGCACGACTTCATCTCCCTGATGAGATCCTCGGCGTTGATGATGTTGCCGCTGAAGGCGACGGAGATGTCCCCCACCTGGGACTGCCAGCTCATGGGCTGTCTCTCCCAGAGGCTCACGTGGCCGATCCCCCAGTTGCCCCTCAGGTATTCCAGGTCCTGGATGGTGAAGCTCGTCCCGGCCCGGCCGTGGTGGGTGACCTGGTGGATGTGGTCGTCGTAGGTCGCGATGCCGCAGTACTCCTGGCCCCGGTGTTGAAGGAAGTCGAGGCCGTTGAAGATGTCCCAAACACAGGGCCTCTGGGAGTAGATGGCGAAGACGCCGCAGTTGTCCCTTGCCGATGCCATAGGTCTCCTATTTGATGTCCCGGTGATAGTCCTGCAAGGATTTGGCACGACCGTGGCCCTTGCGGAAGGCCTCGATCCCCTTCACGGCCGCCGCCGCCGCCGCCGTCGTGGTGATGTAGGGCACCGTGTACTTGATGGCCGCCTTGCGGATGTAGGAATCATCATAGGCGCTGGTCTTGCCGCTGGGGGTGTTGATGATGAGGTTGATCTCCCCGTTCTTCACGCTGTCGACGATGTTGGGCCGCCCTTCGTGCATCTTGAGGATCAAATCCGCGGCGATACCGTTTTGGGCGAGGTGGGCCCTCGTCCCTTCCGTGGCCACGATGCGGAACCCCAGTTCGACGAACTGGCGAGCGATTCTCAGGATGGAGCCCTTGTCACGGTTGTCCACGGTGATGAGGACCGTGCCCCGGTCGGGCAGGACCTGACCCGCCGCCTCCTCCGCCTTGTAAAAGGCCAGGCCGAAGGAGTAGGCCAGGCCGAGGACCTCGCCCGTGGATCTCATCTCCGGTCCGAGGACGGGATCGACCTCCTGGAACATGTTGAAGGGGAAGACGGCCTCCTTGACGCCGAAATGAGGGATATTGCGCTGTTTCAGGTTCAGCTCCGAGAGCTTCTTGCCGAGCATGACCTGGGTGGCGACGCGGGCCATGGAGATGTTGCAGACCTTGGAGACGAGGGGGACGGTCCGGGACGCCCGGGGATTGGCCTCCAGGATGTAGACCACGTCGTCGGCGATGGCGTACTGGATGTTCATCAGGCCTACCACGTTGAACTCGACGGCGATCTTCTTGGTGTACTCCACGATGGTGTCGAGGTGTTTGGCCGGGATGCTGATGGGGGGGATGACGCAGGCCGAATCGCCGGAATGGATGCCCGCCAGCTCGATGTGCTCCATGACGGCGGGGACGAAGGCGTCGGTCCCGTCGGAGATGGCGTCCGCCTCGGCCTCGATGGCGTTCTCCAGGAACTTGTCGATGAGGATGGGGCGCTCGGGTGTCACCCCCACGGCGGCGGCGACGTATTGCTTGAGCATCTCCTCGTCGTGGACGACCTCCATCCCCCTCCCCCCCAGGACGTAGGAGGGCCGCACCATAAGGGGATAACCGATGCGGGCGGCGATGGCGAGGGCCTCCTCGAGGGTGCTGGCCATGCCCGAGGCGGGCATGGGGATGCCCAGCTTATCCATCATCTTACGGAACCGGTCGCGGTCCTCGGCCAGATCGATCGTCTCGGGGGAGGTGCCGATGATGTTCACCCCCGCCTTGGCCAGTTCGGAGGCGATGTTGAGGGGCGTCTGGCCTCCGAACTGGCAGATGAGGCCGACGGGTTTCTCCTTCTCGTAGATGGACAGGACGTCCTCCACCGTCAGGGGCTCGAAGTAGAGCTTGTCGGAGGTGTCGTAGTCCGTGGAGACCGTCTCGGGGTTGCAGTTAACCATGATGGACTCATAGCCCTCGTCGCGGAGGGTGAAGGCGGCGTGGACGCAGCAGTAATCGAACTCGATGCCCTGGCCGATGCGGTTCGGCCCCCCGCCCAGGATCATGATCTTCTTGCGCCCGCTTGTGGACACCCGGTCGGGGGCGTTGTAGGTGGAATAGTAGTAGGCCGCGTTCTCCACGCCGCTCACGGGGACGGCATCCCAAGCCTCCGCCACTCCCAGGGAGAGGCGTTGCCTTCGTATCTCCTCCTCCTTCTTCCCCAGGATCTGGGCGAGATAGCGGTCGGCGAAACCGTCCTTCTTGGCCTGGATCAGCAGCTCGTCGGGCAGGTCCTTCCCCTTGAAGGCGATGATCTTCTCCTCCAGGGCCACGAGTTCCCGCATCTGCTCGATGAACCAGGTCTTGATGTGGGTGCGGCGATGTAGGGTCGCCACGTCCGCCCCCTTGCGGAGGGCTTCGTACATGATGAACTGCCGCTCCGAGGACGGTTCGCTCAGGAGCTCCATGAGCTCGTCGAGGGTCTTGTGGTGGAAGTCCTTGGCGAAGCCCAGGCCGTAGCGTCCCTTCTCGAGGGAGCGGATCGCCTTCTGGAAGGCCTCTTTGTAGGTCTTGCCGATGCTCATGACCTCCCCCACGGCCCGCATCTGGGTCCCCAGCTTATCCTGGGCGCCCTTGAATTTCTCGAAATCCCAGCGGGCGAACTTCACGACGACGTAATCCCCCGAGGGCGTGTACTTGTCGAGGGTGCCATCCCGCCAGTAAGGGATCTCGTCCAGGGTCAGGCCCCCCGCCAGGAGGGAGGAGACAAAGGCGATGGGGAAACCCGTGGCCTTGGAAGCGAGGGCCGAGGAGCGGGAGGTGCGGGGGTTGATCTCGATGACCACCACCCGGCCCGTCTCGGGGTTATGGGCGAACTGGATGTTCGTGCCGCCGATGACCTGGATGGCCTCCACGATGTCGTAGGAATACTTCTGGAGGCGGGCCTGGAGGTCGGGGGAGATGGTGAGCATGGGGGCGGTGCAGTAGGAATCCCCCGTGTGGACCCCCATGGCGTCCACGTTCTCGATGAAGCAGACGGTGATCATCTGGTTCTTGGCGTCCCTGACCACCTCCAGCTCCAGCTCCTCCCAGCCCAGGACCGACTCCTCCACGAGTATCTGGCCGACGAGACTGGCGGCGATACCCCTGCTGGCCACGACGCGGAGTTCTTCCAGGTTGTAAACCAGACCGCCCCCCGTTCCCCCGAGGGTGTAAGCCGGGCGGATGACGACGGGGTAGCCGAGGGAGGCGGCGATTTTTTCCGCCTCCTCCACGCTGTAGGCCGGTTCGCTCTTGGGCATGTCGATGCCGAGGCGCCTCATCGTCTCCTTGAAGGCGATCCGGTCCTCGCCCCTCTCGATGGCGTCCACCTGGACGCCGATGACCTGGACCCCGTACTTCTCGAGGTAGCCCTTGCGGGCCAGTTCCGCCGTGAGGTTGAGCCCCGTCTGGCCGCCCAGGTTGGGCAGGATGGCGTCGGGGCGTTCGTTTTCGATGATCTCCACCATCGTCTGGAGATTGAGGGGCTCAATGTAGGTGGCGTCGGCCATCCCCGGGTCCGTCATGATGGTGGCGGGGTTGGAGTTGACCAGGACGATCTCGTAACCCAGGCTCCTGAGGGCCTTGCAGGCCTGAGTACCGGAATAGTCGAACTCGCAGGCCTGACCGATGACGATGGGACCGGAGCCGATGATCATCACCTTTTTGATGTCCGTTCGTTTGGGCATGGGGGGTCTCCGCTGTTGGAATGAAGTAAGTTTTTTCCTCGGATAGGCAATCGGCCTTGATTAGGGGGGGTTGATGGTTCCTTCGAAATTCCTTCCTCCACCGAGGTGCGGCGGGAATATAAGGAAGAGCCCCGACCTTGTCAAGGTATAAATAACCCCTCAGAGGGTCTCGTAGATCTCCCGCAGGGTGTCGCTTCCGTAGAGCTTCTCGAGGCGGAGGATGATGAAGTGACCCCTCGCCATCTCCTGGAAATGTCTCATGAAGAGGTAGTTTATCGTCCCCCCGCCCAGGGCGCCTACAATGGGCACGGCCCGGGCGGCCGCCTGCTGGCTGACGGTGACGCCGAAACGGGGGGCGATGGCCGTCACGAGGCGCACCAGGGGCGGGGCGCCCTCCCGGGCCAGGCCGCGGTGGGCGAGGTAGGCGGCGGCGTCGGAGACGGCCTTGGCCAGGACGGAGCGGGTGATCCAGTAACCCCCCTCGGGGTGGTCGGCCCCCCGGTGGGGACCGATGGCCAAGACCTCGAGGCAGGCGAGGCGCGTGGTCGGGAGGGACAGGTCGTGCCCCTCGCTGCGGGCGATATCGGCGATGGAGCGCAGGATGAGGCAAGTGGAGACGGGGAGCTCTACGGGGAGGGAGGCGACACCGAGGGCGCCGCCGGCGGTGCCCGCGGCCGTCACGAGGAGGCGGTGCAGGGTCTCCCGTGCCGGCCGGGGCCTCGGGTCGCCGAGGGTGAGGATGGTGAAGGAAAGACCCTTGAAGAGGGCCTTCCTCGCCGCCGCAGCCACGATCTCCTGCCACCCCTGGGGCAGGCGCCTGAAACCCTCCTCCAGGGGTTTACCCAAATAGGCCGTGAGGCGGGCCGTCCAAGAGGGGTTTTCCAGGATGGCCCGGGCCCTTCTCAGGTCCGCCTCGTCTTCTCTCGGGAGGGTGGCCATGGCCGGATTTCCCCTGTTCAATTACCCGCCGAATTGCGACCCGCCATCTTGCCGATGGCCCGGACGTTGTGGGCCACCACCGCCGCGTAGAGGAGACAGCAGAGGGAGCCGACCCAGAGGGCCGTTTTCGTCTCCAGGATCAGGATAGCCGCCGCCACGGCCGTAACGACGACGGCCTTGAAGGGGATGAAGAGTTGATACCTCATGAGGAAGGCCACGACGGGGTTCAGCTCCCGGGCACCCAAGGAGAGGGCCCGGCGGGTCGTCGTGACGTCCAGGACGTTGAGGACGACGAACAGCATCGCCAATGCCACAACCACTATCTTTTCCACTCTGGCCTCCCTGGGTGTTCCCTCCTAGGTACCTATACCGCGGGGGGAGGAAAGTCAACACGGCAGGGCCGGCGCCGGCGGGCCCTGAAGGTAGAGAGACCCGGAGCCTTGCCATTCCCGTCGAAGTGGTATAACGGGAAACATCACCCTCCAGGGTGGTCTTCCGGGTACCGAAGGAGGAAGGACATGACGATACCCTTTTACCAGGTGGACGCCTTCACGAAAGAGGTCTTTCACGGCAACCCGGCGGCGGTTTGCCTCCTCGATGCGTGGCCGGGAGACGACACCCTCCAGGCCGTCGCGGCGGAGAACAACCTCTCCGAGACGGCCTTCCTCGTGCCCCTCGCGAGGGGGAGATACGCCCTCCGGTGGTTCACCCCCGCCCTGGAGGTGGACCTCTGCGGTCACGCCACCCTGGCGAGCGCCTTCGTCGTCTTCTCCTTCGTGGACGGCGGCCTCAGCGTGGTCGAGTTCGAGACGTCAAGCGGCCTCCTGACGGTCTCAAAGGAGGATGACCTCCTCTGGATGGATTTCCCGGCCCGCAGGCCCGAGCCTTATCCGGAGAGCGCCGCCCTGGCCGCCGCCCTCGGTGCCCGGCCCCGGGAGGTCCTGAAGTCCCGGGACCTGATGGCCGTTTTTGACGAGGAGGGGCGGATTCGGGACATGACCCCCGATTTCGAGGCCCTGAAGGGGATCAGGGATGCCTTCGCCGTCATCGTCACGGCGCCGGGGAGGGACTGCGACTTCGTCTCCCGTTTCTTCGCCCCCAACGCCGGTGTCCCGGAAGACCCCGTGACGGGCTCCTCCCATTCCACCCTCATCCCCTACTGGGCCGGGGTACTCGGCAGGAAGCGCCTCCATGCCCGTCAACTATCCCGGCGGGGCGGGGAGCTGTTCTGCGAGGACGGGGGCGATCGGGTAAGAATCGGGGGTCACGCCGTCCTCTACGCGCGGGGGGAGCTTTGTCTCTGAAGGACTGTGACCGTCTCCGGCAAAGGCGGTCTGGACAAGATAAGCGGCGGTGCCGGAGTTCCGCGAGGGGGGGCTGGTGATGACACAAGAGCACGGGGGGAACAGAGACCATGTGATACGCGTCCTGGCCGCGGGGGGCCACGTCCTGACCCTGGCCGCCCTCACCACGGGCCTGGTGGGGGAGGCGCGGGTCCTCCACGGGACCTCGCCCACGGCCACGGCGGCCCTCGGGAGGGCACTGACGGGCGGGGCCCTCATGGCGGCCCTCCTCAAGCGGGGCCAGCGCCTGGCCCTCAAGATCGAAGGGGGGGGACCGCTGGGCAAGATCATCGTCGAAGCCGACCGGGACGGGTCGGTGCGTGGTTTCGTGGATCACCCCGAGGTCGAGCTGCCCGCCCGGGCGGGGAAGATAGACGTGTCCGGCGCCGTGGGCAGGGACGGTTTCCTCACCGTCATCAAGGACCTGGGCACGAAGGCGCCGTACAACGGCGTCGTGAGCCTCCGGACGGGCGAAATCGCCGAGGACCTGGCCTACTATTTCGCCGAGTCGGAACAGATCCCCACCGCCATGGGACTGGGGGTCTATGTGGAGGCGGACGGAGCGGTGGGGGCCGCGGGGGGGTTCCTCGTACAGACCATGCCCCCCGTGGAGGAAGAGATCGTGGAGGGCCTCATCGCCCGCATCGGCGGGATGGACCCCGTGACGACCAACCTGCGGCGTGGTGCCTCACCCGAAGAGATCCTCAAGATCATCCTGGGCGGGCTGGAGTACCATGTCCTCGAGGAGAACCCCCTGACTCTGCGCTGCAACTGCGACCGCCCGCGGATCGAGCGGGTCGTGCTGTCCCTGGGGGAAAAGGAGATCGCCTCCCTCATCGAGGATCCCGGTTTCGCGGAGGTCTCCTGTACCTTTTGCCGCTCGTCCTACCGCCTCGAGGCCCAGGACCTAAGGAGGCTCTTGGAGGAGGCCCGCGGCGGGCGCGAGGAGGCGCCGCCTCGCCCAAAACGCTAATTTTCAAGACCTGACCCCGATGGGGGTGCGAGGGGTTTGACAAGACGACAAATACACGCCCCGCGGCGGTGGCCTGGTCTTGTCCCCGGGAGGGGCACGCCGCCGCCCAAGGGCGGGAAAGGGGAGGTGTCTTATGAAAAGAAGGTTCAAGGTCCAAGGTTTTTCGTCTCTCCTGTTTGTTTTCATCCTTTTGTCGGCCCTCACGGCGTCGCCCCTGTGGGCGGGCGAGGGGGCCAAGTTCGCCTCGGCCTACCTGAAGAAGGAGCCGATCCCGTCTTACGACCCCAATTTGACGATGGATCAGGCCATGAAGATCCAGGCCGAGTTCGTGGAGGCCCTGAAACCCGCCTTCGGCAAGGTGGTGGGCTACAAGGCGGGTCTCACGAACCCCAACGTCCAGAAGGCCTTCGGCGTCACGGCCCCCGTGAGGGGGACCCTCTTGGAGAAGATGATCCTCAAGAGCGGCGCCGAGGTGCCCGCGGCCTTCGGGGCCCGACCCCTCTACGAGGGAGACCTCATCCTTAGGGTGAAGGGCTCGGGGATCAACAAGGCCAAGACCCCCGAGGAGGCCCTGAGGTACATAGACGCCGCCGTTCCCTTCATCGAGCTGCCCGACCTGGCCTTCGCCAAGGAGGTGAAGATCAACGGGCCCGCCATCACCGCCGTGAACGTGGCGGCCCGCCTGGGCGTCGTGGGGGATCCCATCCCCGTGAAGGCGAACAAGGAATGGCTGGAGCGCCTGAAGAACTTCAAGCTCCAGATCTATGACGACAAGGGGCAGATGCTCATCGAGGGGCAGGGGAGCGCCCTCCTGGAGCACCCCCTGAACGTGGTCCTCTGGATCCGCGACTCCCTCAAGGCCGAGGGGAAGAGCCTCAAGAAGGGCGATCTCCTCTCGCTGGGGACCATCACCAAGCTGACGCCCACGGCTCCCGGCACGACCATCCGGGCCCGCTACGTCGGTCTCGATCCCCGGGGGCCCGTCGAGATCACGGTCAAGTTCAACTGAGGGGTCAGGAGGGGGCGCGATCAGGCGCCCCCTCCCCCAAAACGCTAATTTTCAAGACCTGACCCCGGGTGCCCGGGGGCGCAGGTCACCGCGAGGATCCGGATCCCGAGGCGGCCCACGACGCGGCCGAGGGGGAGGAAGGATGACCAGTCCGGGCCCTCCACGAGCTTGATGTGGGTGGCGTCCGCCGGTACCTGGCCGAAGGTGGGGTCGACGGCCACCCAGCCTCCCGCGTGGCTCTCCGCCCAGCTGTGGTAGAGGAAACCGTGGCCCTCGAGGTAGACGACACCCCCGACGAGGCGGGTCGGGATGCCGACGGACCGGGCCAGGGCGGTATAGAGGAGGGTGTGGGCCTGACACTCCCCCTTGCGGGTCGTAAGGACCTCGAGGGCCGAGAAGGTGTCCACGGCCTCGTCCTTGATCTCCCGGGCCACCCAGGCGCAGAGGCGCTCGATCTTCTCGCGGGGACCCGTCACGCCGGACGTGATCTGAGCCCCAAGGCGCCTGATCTCGGGATGGCGGCTCTCGATCTGGACGTGGGGGGCCAGGCAGGAGCGGAGCGTCTCCTCCGTCGGGGGTCCCCCGCCGGGGAAGGGGCGGCGCCGCGTGTGGACCGAGAAGACCCGCTCGCCGTTTTGCCTTTCCTCGGCGACCTCCTGGTGGGCCCCCTCGGGGGGCCTGAGGTCCCCGGGGAGGCCCGAGAGGATCACCCTCATCTCCTCCGCCCCGCGGGGGCAAGGCACGCCCCGTTCCGTCCGGATCAGGCTGAAATCGAGGATCACGTCTTTCTTGGCCAAGGAGGAGGCGACGAGGTATCTCTTCGCCTCCTCCTCGTCCTCCCGATGGGTGATCAGGACGCCCCCGAGGCCGAACTCCATCTCCGTCACCCCCTCGGGGGCGATCCAGGTGGTCGCCTCGTAGCCCCCCATCCTCGTCTCCACCCGGAAGGACTCCCGCAGGCCCAGGGCGGGCGCCCTTTCGAAGCGGACGACCTCCTGTTCCACGTCGTAGACCTGGACCGTCTGGGGTTCGAAGACGCGATAGCGGTAACGGGCGCCCACGGCCAGGCCGCGGAGGGGCGGATAGAGATTGACGGCCGAGGCGGGGAGGACCTCGCCCGCCACCGCCAGGGTGTTCTCCTGTATCCCCCCCGGCCCCTGGACACGGACGAGGAGGTTTCCCCCAGACCGTTCTCCTTCAAGGGTCAGGGTCTTGTCGTCCAAGGTCTGGACGTACCGAAAGGAGAGGAGGTTGAGATCCCTGTCCACGGTCTCTTCGGACCGCAGGTGGACCCGGCGCTGGAGCCCCAGGAAACGGATCACCATCTGGAGTTCCGAACGGAGGAGGAACCGGCGGCCGTCGGGGAGGGGGGTGACCCGGAGGCGGGAGAAGCCCACCTTCTCGCCGTTGAACACAATCCCGTACCAGAGTTCCTTTCCCGACAGTTCTCCCGGGGAGGCCAACTTGACCGTCCCGGAAGGCGCCCGGAGGGCCTGTAGGTAGAAGGGGGCGCAGGCGGCGAGGGATAGAAGGATCAACAGGACCGCCGGGAGGATAAAAAACCGCCTTCTCGCGGGGCCGATCGAAACGGCGGTCTCCCCTTTCCCGACCCTGGCCGTCACGGCGAGAAGGCGAGATGGCGAACCTTGTCGACCCCCGCCCAGGCGAAGAAACAGGCGAAGACCGCCAGGAAGCTGGCGCAGAAGGCGATCACGCCGCGGTAGAGGCCGTCGGAGAGGAAGCGCCGACCCCCCGCCACGGCCGCGGAGAGGAGGGAGTACCAGGCCAGGTCCGCCAGGATGTGACCCGTAAAGAAGGCGGCAACCCCCGGCGGACCGTAACGGGAGGCGTAGAGGATGTAGCCCGTCCCGACGGTGGCCCACCAGATGAACCAGTAGGGGTTTGCCAGGCTCAGGAGGATGCCGCTGACGACGGGGTGGTGCCTCATGACCGGCCCTTGCGCCGTCGATAGTTGCAGTCCCGGGAGGGAACGGAACATGCCCACGGCCATCCACAGGAGGATGGCGGCGCCGACGAGGGCCGTGAAGGCGAAGAAGGCCCCGGAGCCCATGAGGGGGGCCAGGCCGAGGAACAGGGCGGCGATGAGGGCCGCCTCGAGGAGGGCGTGACCGGTCACCAGGAGGGGGCCGGTCACGAAGCCCAGGCGGGCGCTCTCGCCGATGGTGGCCGTCATCAGCGGTCCCGGCATCATGGCCCCCGACAGGGCGATGACGAAGGAAGAGACGAGGATGGTCAGGAGGGCGGCCGTCACTTCCCTTCAGCCGCAGCAGGTGGAGGGGGGTGCCCCCTTCAGGGCCGTCGGCTCCTCCCCCGCGAAGAGTCCCCTGAGGGCCCGGCGGGCATTCTCCAGGTCCTCGGGGCCCAGATCGCCCGTCAGGTTCTTTTTGATCCCCAGGTCCGTGAGGCAGAGGTACTTCTTGAGGGGCACCTCGGCGTGTTCGAAGATGGCCTTTCCGCACCCGATGGAACAGCCGTCGATGAGAATGGTGTCCTTCTCCTTCGCCGCCTTGATGAATCCCCGCCGGTGGGCGCCCACGCCGCACAGGCACAGGGGGCTCCCGAAGCCTTCCCGGACCAGCTCCAGGGCCAGGAGGTTGGCCAGTTGGCCCACGTTGGCGCATCCGGCACAGTTCAAGACGAGGGTCTCTTTCATGGTCTCCCTTTGATCTCCTCTCTGGAAACGGTCACGGCCCCCTCTATGAGGGCCTTGACGGCGGGGTTGTCCCCCAGCCAGTGCCTCAGGTTGCCCAGGATAACGGCGGCATAGGGGCTCCGGGCGCCGTCGGCGAGGCGGTAGTTCACCCAGAGCCCCTTCTTGTGGGAGGACACCAGTCCCGCCTTCTCGAGGATCTTGAGGTGTTTGGAGACGGTGGGCTGGGCCAGACCGATGAGGGCCTGGATCTCGCAGACGCACAGCTCGCGCTCCTGGAGGGCCTTTAGCATCATCACCCGGTTCGGGTCCGAGAGGGCCTTCATGACCTTAAGAAACTCGTCCATGACGGTCGTTCCCCTAATGCTGCTTCTTCAACCAGGAGATGACCTCCGCCTTGGTAGGTATCTTTCCCATACATTTCACCTGGCCGTCCACGGCGACGGCGGGGGTGGAAAAGATACCATATTTGGCGTACTCCCGCACGTCCTTGACCTTTTCGAGGGTGGCCTCCAACTGGAGCTCCTCGAGGGCCTCCTTGACCGTCTTTTCCACGGCGACACACCGGGCGCAGCCGGGACCGAAAACCTTGATGTCCATATAGGTACCTCCTTCAGGAATTTATCGTCTTTGCGATCACCCTCCGGCGGGGCCCGCGGCCTCCCTCAGCCAGTTCTTTATCTGGGGACGGCTCGGCGTCTGGCCCACGGAAACGACCTTGCCGTTTATGATCAGGGCCGGCGTTCCCATTATCCCGAAGCGGGCAATGGCCCTCAGGTCGTCCACGTGGGTAAGCTCCCCGGGGAGCTGCAGCTCCGCCAGGGCCTCCCGGACGTCCCTTTCCAACTGGGTGCACCGGGCGCAGCCCGGTCCCAGGACGATGATCCTGAGTCCTCCCGTCGGCGCCTCCTCCACCTCGCGGCCGAGGAAGCGATGGAATTCCTTGACGAGGGCCTCCCGGTACAGCCCCTCGGCCCGCCGGGGGATGTAGTTCTGCCGGGCCACGCGCGCCATGATCTCCCGGCCGATCTCCTCGTCGGACCGTTCGGCATAGTCCGCGGCCATGTCCTCCATGATTGCCTTCAGGCCGGCGATCCCGACCAGGTTGCCGCCGATCCTTATTTGCCCAATATCGGTCATCGTCTCTATCTAACACCGGCGGTGGGAGGTTTTCAATCCTACATGATGAAATTGCCGAAGAACCATCCGACCAGAGTTCCCAGGATAACTATGGATATAACATACACGATCGCCTTCTTGACGCCGAAGACGCGGCCGATGGCGATCCAGTTGGGCAGGCTCAAACCAGGACCGGTAAGAAGGAGGGTCAGGGCGGGCCCCTTCCCCATCCCGAGCTTCATCAGGGTATCGACGAAGGGGGCCTCCGTCATGGTGGCAAAATAACTGACTGCACCGATCATCGTCGCGAGAAACGACGCCGCAAGGCCGTTGCCCCCCAGCCAGCTCCGGATCCATTCTTCGGGGAGGAGCTTGCCGATGACGCCGACGAGAAAGACACCGAGGAGCAGGAGGGGAAAGATGATCTTGACGAACCACCAACTCTCCCGGAGCCAGGAGGCGATCTCGTCTTTGCCGAGGGCCTTCCAGGCGTAAACGGCCAGGACCGCCGTGGCGATTCCCCAGATTACCACCTTTTCCCAAAATGGTCCTGTTTGGCCGATGTAATTGGGGAGCAGCAGGGAAACGAGGATCAGCAGCATCAGGATCAGGTGGGGGCGCTTCACGATCCCTTCCCGCTCCCCGCCGGTCTCATAGGCGCCGACAACTTCCCGCTTCTCCCTGCCGAAGAAGAACGTCATGATCCAGCCGACGATGAAGGCCATCAGCAGGGCGGCGATCACCCGGTAGGCGACGATGTCGTAGCCGAGGATGTTTCCCGTGTAGATCAGGGAGAGGATATTGGCCGAGGGGGCGACCCAGAGGACGATGAAGGCCACGCCCACGGCGGCGCCGCTGTAATACAGGCCGCTGGAGACGGGGATCACCGTGCAGGAGCAGGCGGCGACAAAGAAACTGGCCGCGCTGGCCATGGAAAACGATTTCAATTTGTTGGCCTTTTCCCCCAGAACGGTGAGGATGGCCTGCTGGTTGATGAAGGCCACCATGGCCCCGGCCAAAAGAAAGGCCGGCACCAGACAGGTCAGGACATGGGTGGCCACGTAGTCCTTGAGGGCCAGCAGGCCGGCAGTCAATAATTCCATGAAGAGATCCATTACTTTACCCTTTGCCTCCGTGTTTTAAAATTTCATCTATAGAGATGCCGATGGATTCATCATTATTATTCACTCGTATCTTTACCCTTTCTAAATTCTCGAAGCGGAATGTAGTCCCTCCGAAGGCCCCTGTCAAGGGAGTTTGAAGAAAAACGCTTCTGGTGATATGATCGGCCCGCCGATCGGGGGCGGCAGGCGGCCGGGCAAGGTTGCCCGGATGTGTTTTGCCTTGGAAAAGGAGGAGACATGGCGATCCCCTTGCGGGTGTTGCTCATCGAGGACAACGAGGACGACGCCGTCTTGATCCTGCGGCAGTTGAAGCGGGGCGGCTACGAGACGTCCCATCTCCGCGTCGATACCTTCCCCGACGTCGTCCGGGCCCTCGAGGAGGGCCAGTGGGACGTCGTCCTGTGCGACTACCGCCTACCCGGTTTCGACGGTCTGCAGGTTTTGTCCCTGTACCGCCAAAAGGGCCTCGAGGCCCCCTTCATCGTCTGTTCGGGGACGATCGGAGAAGAGACGGCCGTGGCGGCCATGAGGGCGGGGGCGGACGACTACGTCATGAAGGACAAACTCTCCCTCCTCGGTCCGGCCGTGGAGCGGGCCCTCCAGGCGGCTGCCGTCAGGAGGGAGCTCCGCCGGACGGAGGCCAATCTCGCCTCCATCATCAACAGCACAAATCACTGGATCTGGGCGGTGGACGCCGAGGAGTTCCGCCTCGTGACCTTCAACGACGCCCTGGTGCGTCATTTCGCCGGCCGGGGGGTGTCCCTGAGGGCGGGGATGGCCCCCGAGGAACTACCCCCGGGGGAGGAGGCATTGTCGTGGCGGGAAAGGTACGGCCGCGCCCTGAAAGAGGGGCCGTTCCGCTGCGAGTGCCGGCCCTTCGCCTCGGAGAGGACCTTCCTCGTTTCCTTCGCCCCCGTGCGGAAGGGGGAGGACCTCCTGGCCGTGGCCGTCTTCGGCGAGGATGTCACGGAGATGAAGGAGGCCGAAGAGAGGCTCAGGTCCAGGGAGGCGCACTACCGCCTCATCCTCGAGAACATGCACGAGGGCTACCACGAGGTGAACCTCAAAGGTGATTTCACCTTTTTCAACCCCGCCTTTCGCCGGATCATGGGTTATGAAGAGGGTGAACTCCTCGGGATGAACTACCGTACCTACGGCGCCGACCCTCAGAACGTCAAGAAGGTCTTCGAGGCCTACAACCGGGTCTTCCGGACGGGGGAACCCCTGGAGGGCTTCGAGTGGGACGTCTTGACGAAGGACAAGGGGAGGCGGACGGTGGAGGTCTCCGCCTCCCTCATCAGGGACAGGGAGGGGAAACCCGTGGGCTTCAGGGGCCTCGTCCGGGACGTCACGGACCGCAAGGCGGAGCAGGAGCGGATACGCCGGGCGGAGGAGCAGTACCGGAGCATCTTCGACAACGCCCAGGAGGGGATCTACCGTGTCACCCCGGAGGGGAGGATCCTGCTGGCCAACACCGCCATGGCCAAGATGTTCGGATACGCCTCCCCTCAAGAGTTCATCGCGGCCGTGACGGATACGGCCTCCCAGCTCTACGCCGACCCCGCCCAGCGTAGTGAAGTCGTCCGGATCATGGGGGAGAAGGGTTTCGTCCGGGGCCTGGAGGCAAGGATGCGCCGCCGGGACGGCAGCGAGTTCTGGGTCTCCATGTCCATGTGGGCCGTCCGGGACGAGGAGGGGCGTATCGTCTACTACGAGGGGATCGACGAGGACATAACGGAGCGGAAGGAGCACGTCGAGCGCCTCAAGAGGACCCTCGAGGCCGCCGTCGGGGCCATCTCGTCCGTCGTCGAGATCCGGGACCCCTACACGGCGGGCCACCAGCGGCGGGTCGCCCACCTCGCCGCGGCCGTCGGGCGGGAGATGAGCCTGGATGAGGCGAGGATCGACGGTCTGCGCATGGCCGCCGGGATCCACGACATCGGCAAGATCTCCGTCCCCGCCGAGATCCTCGCCATGCCCCGGCGCCTGACGGATATCGAGATGGACCTCGTCAAGATCCACCCCCAGGCGGGCTACGAGATCCTGAGGGACATCGATTTCCCCTGGCCCGTGGCCTTGATGGTCTACCAGCACCACGAGTGTCTCGACGGCTCGGGCTACCCCCGGGGCCTCCGGGGGGAGGAGATCATCCTCGAGGCCAGGATCCTGGCCGTCGCCGACGTGGTGGAGGCCATCTCCTCCCATCGCCCCTACCGCCCGAGGCTGGGTCTCGGGGCCGCCGTCGAGGAGTTGAAGAAGAACGTCGGCGTCCTCTACGACCCAGAGGTCGTCGCGGCCTGCCTGCGGATTATCCAGCGGGACGACTTCCTCTTCCCCGGCGACCCCGGGGTCAGGTCTTGAAAATTAGCGTTTTTCAATTTTTTGGGGTCAGACCTCAAAAATTAGCGTTTCGCCCGTCCGCGCCGGGCCTTTATCGGAAGGCGGCGGCCCCCGAAAAGGCCTCCGGTCCCCCGTCGCCGGGCCCGGGGTAGAGACGGAACGACGAGATCGTCTCTTTCCCTGCCTATGTCTTCGGATCCCGACGGGCAAGTCCCTTGGCGGAGCCTTTACCGCCGCCGCGGGCGATCCGTGAACTTCAGCCGGGGAGGCTGACGACCTCCACCTTCCCCAGGCTCCGCCCGAGGAAGCGCTCGCCGATGGTCTGGAACCGGTAGGGGACGTCGGAGACGTAGAAGCGGTACTCCGGGGCGATCCGGAGGGGGGTGGCGAGATCCCGTTCGCGCAGGAGGGCGGCGGCTATCTCCCCCATGGCCTCGGCGGAGTCGATGAGGCGGATCGAGGGGCCCGCCAGATCCTCCAGGAGGGGTTTCAGGAGGGGGTAGTGGGTGCAGCCGAGGACGATGGTGTCCACGTGTTCGGCCAGGATGGGTTTCAGGTACTCCTGGGCGGTGAGGCGGGTCACGGGGTGGTCGAGCCAACCCTCTTCTACGAGGGGGACGAAGAGGGGGCAGGCCTGGGAGAAGACGCTGATG
Source organism: Deltaproteobacteria bacterium (assembly GCA_029553375.1). GTDB lineage: Bacteria > Desulfobacterota > Syntrophia > Syntrophales > UBA8958 > JAKPCH01. Next base: position 50,449 of record JAKPCH010000036.1, read on the forward strand.
TCTGGTCGCAGGGCGTGGATCTGCCGGGCGTAGGCGTTGCTGTTCACCGTGGCGGGCGTCCCGATGACGGCCACTCTGCCCGTGGTCGTCGCCGCCGCCGCGGCCCTGGCCCCGGCGGTGATGACGTCCAGGACGGGGACGGGGCTCCTTTCGGCCACGGCCTCGTAGGCCACGGAGGCGATGGTGTTGCAGGCGATGATGAGGAGCTTGACCCGCCGGGCGAGGAGGAAATCGGTGATCTCGAGGGCGTAGCGCGTGATGGTCTCCACGGACTTCACGCCGTAGGGGACCCGGGCCGTGTCGCCGAAGTAGGTGATGTTCTCGAAGGGCAGGCGGTCCATGAGGGCCCTGACCACCGTCAGTCCCCCGATACCCGAATCGAAGACCCCGATGGGGTGCACCAGCCTCAGATCCATATTTCCCCTTTACCAGAGGGCGCGGGGTTTGGAAAGACGAAAAGGAGGCCTTGCAGGGTCCTTTCCGCTAAGGTCTCGGGAGGAGAGACTTTCTCCACACAGGGCTGACGCTCGTGGGGAAGAAGAGCCCCTCGATGAGGCCCACGGGGTCACCGGCCAAGGCGCTGTAGAAGCTCCAGGCCGTCTCGCGGTAGCGGGGGTTGCTGGACCAGATCATCTCGGAGAAACCCTCTCCCCGGGCCTTCTCGAAGAGGGCCGTCAGGAGCCTCTTCCCCACGCCTCTCCCCCGGGCCTCCGGGGAGAGGAAGGCCGTCAGGAGACCCGCCGCCCGCCTCGAGGGGTCCGTCCGGTAGGGGGCCATCCTCTCGGGGAGGGGGCCGAAACCCATGACGCCGAGGACCTTCCCGTCCCCGTCCCGTGCCACGAGGTAGCGCCGCCCCGAGGCCTCGTCGAGACCCCCCCGGACCGTAACCAGCGCCGCCGCGGCCTCCTCCTCGATGACCGCCCCGTCTTTCCTCACCCAGTGGCGGACGATCACCTCGACGGCGGGCATATCGTCCGCCCGCAGGGAGTCGATGACGACGCAATAGGCCTTTGGTGCTTCCGACATGAAACGATCCTCCTCAACCTTTCCCTCGACTTGCGAACATAGGGGAGGGGAAGGGGGGTGTCAAGGCGGTTCGAACGTCTCCGGCACCTCTTGGGCTCCCCTGTGTTCACGGAGGCGCAGGAAGGAAAGGAGGAACAGGGCGAGAAGGATAAGGACCATACCCACGGCCTCGCAGGTGTCGGGTCGTTCCTCCAGCTCCAACATGGAGGTGGACACGCCGATGACGGGCACGGCGAGGGTCCCCATCCCGGCGACCCCGGCGGGCAGCCTCTTCATGATGTAGGTCCAGAGGAGAAAGGAGACGGCGCACACCAAAACGGCGTTATAGGCCACGGCCGCGACGAGGTACGGCGTCCAGGCGACCGGCCTCTGGGGGACGACGAGGGCGACGAAAACCAGGGGCACGGAGCCGTACACGAACTGCCAGGCCGTGACGGAGACGAGGTCGAAACCCGGCCTCTTTTGCATGACCTTGATGAGGACGGCGCTCACCGCCCAGCAGACCCCCGCCGCGACGGCCAGAAGCTCGCTGAAGGCGGTTCCCTTCGACCGCCAGGGCTCCAGGAGGAGGACCATACCCCCGAAGGCCATGGCGACGGGCACCCAGTGGCGGCCCCGGATCCTTTCGGCCAGGATCGGCCGGGCGAAGAGGATGATCCAGAAGGGCATGGTGTAGACGAGGATGGCCGTCTTACCCGCCCCGCCCGCCACGAGGGCCCAGATGATCAGCCCCGTGCCCGCCGCCGTCTGGAAGAGACCCAGAAGGACCGTCCGGGGTATGTCCCGGGGTCGCAGGGAGATGCCCGTCAGGGACATGGAGACCAGGAGGATCACCCCCCCGAGGGCCATGCGCAGGGCGTTGAAGTCGAAGGGCCCCATGAACTGGAGGGACCTCTTCATGACGACCCAGTTGTAGCCCCAGATGAGGGCCAACATGGTCAGGGCCGCTACGGGCCGGAAATACCGGGACATGATAATTATCCTAAAGCGATGTTTTCGTTGGATTATTTTCAGGAAAAAGGTTTGAGGTGTCCCCGGATTTTCCGTTGTTGTCGTCACCCCGTTGGGATATACTGTCGTCGCTGCCGATCACCCCGGCACGGTCGGACTACCATGAACAGCGTCGCCGCGAAAAGGAAAAATCTCCAGGGCCTTCTCTTCCCCCACGGCATCCCGTCGTTGTGGTGCCCGCCCCTGACCCATTACGACGAGGGGCGCCGGATCGACCTGCGGCGGATGGAGGCCCACCTGGCGTGGATGGCGCCCTATGTGAAGGGCTACCTTATCCCCGGTTCGACGGGCGACGGCTGGGAGCTCGACGATGCCGAGACGGACACCGTCATCCGCTTCGCCTTGGAACGGGTGCGGCGGCAGGGGGGATCCCTGCTGCTGGGCGCCCTGAGGAAGCGAACGGCCGAAGTGGCGGCCCTGATCGATGGCTGTCTCGACCTCCTGCGACGCCTGACGGGCGAGAACGAGCCCGTGGCGGCCATGAGGGCGGCCGGGGTCTGCGGGTTCGCCGTCTGCCCCCCCGCCGGGGAGGGGCTCGATCAGGGGGCGATCGGCGCGTCCCTGGAATACCTCCTCGAGATGGGTCTGCCCCTCGCCCTCTACCAGCTCCCCCAGGTGACGGGCAATGAGATAGGGCCGGATACCTTTGCCCGCCTCGTCGCACGCTACCATAACCTCATCCTCTTCAAGGATTCCAGCGGGGGGGATCGCATCGCCCTCTCCGGGATCGATAAGGGCGGCGTGTTCCTCGTGCGGGGCGCCGAGGGCGACTACGCCCGCTGGCTGCGAGGTGGCGGCGGGGTTTACGACGGCTTCCTCTTGAGCACGGCCAACAGCTTCCCCGGGGGCCTGCAAGAGGTCATCGCCGCCGTCCGGGAAGGCCGCGCAGGGGACGCCGCGCGGGTATCCGCCGCCCTCTCCGCGGTAGTGGCCGAGGTCTTCGCCCTCGTGGCGGGTCTCCCCTGCGGCAACGCCTTCACCAACGCCAACAAGGCCATGGAGGTATTCATGGCCTTCGGCCCCCGGGGGGCGGATGGCGAGGGTCCCATGCTCCACGGGGGCGTGCGGATCCCCGCGGCGGTCATGGCGGCGGTGGGTGAGTCCCTGCGCCGCCACGGCCTGATGCCGGAAAGGGGTTATTTGGGTTAGCGCCGTCTTGTCGTTTCGTCCCTCCCGGGCCTACGACGGGGATCCGGGGCCTTTTCGGGGTCCGTCGCCGTCCGGTGCGGGTAAGGCAAGGGTGGCCCCGGGCGTCATAGCGGACCCGCCCCCGGGGCTTTATCCTGACCAAAGTCAGTGCTATCTTAAGAGAATATGAGGAGTTTTTCCTTGACTTTTAAGGGTTTCCCCACCTATACTCCCTTCCCGGTAAAGAGGATCCCGTTATTTATCGATTAATTAGGCTCCAAACAAGGCGTAAGCCCCTATCTGAACGCAGGCTTTCGGTGGGGGGGCTGGGATGTTCTGCAATGGTTACCTCTGACCCGAATGATTCATCTCCCCCGAGACCAAAACATCCCTGGTAATGTCCAGCGGTGGACTCAAAGCGATAGCCGCCGTTTCCCTCTTTGAATTCTTGGACGAGCAATGCATTCCGGAAATCAGCGAACTCGGCAAAATCGCCGGCGATGCTCGCAAGGAGGATATCCTTGCCCTGATAAACCATTTCCATGTAACCGATAGGCTCTGATTAGCCCAAGGTACCCACCTTTATGAAATCACCTGGGCGGCACGGGATAATTATGGTGTTTGTCACTCCTTCAATGTCGAAATTGTTAAAGTTTTCTGAAATGCTTGATCCTTGGGCATCGAGCAGGCGGAAAAAAGGATCGCGGTACCGGATATTGTGAAGAGGGCAGGAACAGATCGCTGTCGTTATCATGGAAGAGGAGAGGCATGATGGACCGTTTATGGGAAAGTACGGTGGGAAAGTGGGGGTTTGTCTTGGCGATGATGCTTCTTTTCCTTACTCCCTCGACGGGGTGGACGGAAGAGAAGATCGACGTCCGTTATCTTGTCCAGGGCAAGAAGGTTATTCCCGTTACCTGCAGCATCGGCCACTGGGAGATCACCGACATCAAGCTGCCCGATCTGGTAGTGACGAATGGGCAGAAGACCCCTGTGACCGTTGAGCAGATAGACGTGATCGGCAAGGTTTCAGGCACTGAGACGGTGCGCCTTCAGATATCCGGGAAGCCTCTGTCGGAGGCGATTAAGGAGACCGCCGAGATGCTGAATAAAAAGAAGCTGCCCCTGCCTACCGTGCAGTTGTCTTTGGGCAACGTGGTGCTCCCCGAAGGCATGCTGTCGGAAAACGGCACGGCTGTTAAGGGACAGAGCATCCTGCTCCCCCTCTCGAAAATTGCTTATCTCCATCATGTCGGCCACATGAAGATAGACGGCATGGAGATTAAGGTGACCTCCAAGTCCGGAAAGAAAAAAACGGTCCACTCATTCCCCGTGCAACTCACCTCCTATCAGGCGAAGGGGAAATACATCTTTCCGTTAAAAGGTGATGTGCAGATGGCCTATCTCCCCTTGAGCTACATCCACCATCGGGGATCTGCGCCTCAGGAATTTGCCATGGACGTGGTCGGGGCCAACCAGAAGGACGCCGCGTCCTTCACCGATATTTCCCGTCCCAAACCGAAGACCCTTTCCGACTACAGCATCTGGGGCCGTGAGATTCTGGCGATAGGTGACGGTGTGGTCGCGGAAATCGGAGACCGGTTTCCCGAGGAACGGATGAGCGATCCCGCTCAATTCGGCAAACCCGGCTACGCCATCGGTCTCATCAAAGAATTGATTCCGAAGATCGGCTGGACCAACGCCGTGGCCGGCAACTACGTGGTCATCGATCACGAAAACGGCGAGTTCAGCGTTTACTGTCATCTTCAGGAAGGTTCCATCCGTGTAAAGCCGGGAGAGAGGGTGAAGAAAGCCATGGTCATCGCCAAGGTGGGCAACACGGGGAACTCCGGGGCGCCCCATCTGCATTTTCAACTGACGGATGCCAAGGATTTCTTTGTCGCCAACGGTCTTCCCGTGATGTTTGAGAATGTGCCGGCCCAGGTGATGGTCGTTGAATACCCCGTCCGGGGCAACACCTTGAGCTTCAGCGACAGCATTTTCACCACCGTGCGGTAACGAAAAGCGGACCGTGTCCATGAAAAGAACGACCCCGGCGATAATCTCCTATAGCGACGACACCCTTGGATCCGAAGGCGGGTTGTTGAGCCGGACGGTTTTGGGGAGGCGCCGTGCGGGAGGTCTTTCATCGGCGGCCGTGAGGACACCTGACGTTTCTCGACAACGTGCCCGACGGTCCCTGATGGGCGGCCGCCGGGGTCGGGGAGGCGCCGTCACCGGCAAGCTGGTGGTCGGCGTCGGTTCGCCCCTCCGTCGGTGGTGACTCCCCTGGTTCAAGGGGCCGCCCGGGGAGGAGTATCGGAGTTCCGATACAGGTTAGCTATATGATATCATTGAGAAATCGGCGACGTTGGAAAAATTTCCTGCCGTGGCGTGGCTTCCGGGATTCCGTCTATCTCCCGCCGCGAGTTGTCGAGCAAAAACGTATGGCCTGCCCGTCCCCGGAGGTCCGGTCCGCCGTGTCGAGATCCCTTCTTGGGGCGACTGTCCCGCCATCGCGTCTCCCCGGGCCCGCCGGGGCCCCGGGGGTCATTTCGGTCCCGTCCCATCCCCTCCGGGGAGAAGGGGAAGAAAAACGGCGGGAAAATTTTTTGTCCATCGCCGAATCCTAAATGATTTCAATTAGTTTACCTATGCCGGAGCTCCGGCATACCTTTGCGTCAGTCTGGTTTTGATCTAATATGGCACTTGTAATATGCTCATAATAAGACCGCTCTCGTCCCGTTTTCGAGGCCGGAAATTTTTGGACCCAAACGGTCTGTTTTCCCAAAAACACCCCCCGGCGGGGGAAACTTTGGTCCCGCCGGGAAAAACGGTTAAATAAGGGCTTTTCCCCGTAAAGCTCCTCCCCGGTGAATGGCATCATTTACATTGGCAAAGGGGGGGATCCGCACTTGGCCCCATTGCGGCGATCAGGAAGTGGCCCCATTGCGGCGATCACAGCATGGATCTATAGGGCCGATCATTGACAGTTGCGGGTTTCCTATCCCCGCTGGGCACACAACCCCATCCTCAGGGGCGTACCCTGGCAACGTCTGCCGCAGTCTCTCTCCTGGCTCGGCGGCCTGAAACTCAACCTTGATTTCCAATGAT
>JAKPCH010000055.1 GCA_029553375.1 Deltaproteobacteria bacterium
TTTGGGGGCAAATTTTGGTTATTTTTATGAGTATATTATGGGTCCTATATTAGATCAAAACCGGACCGGCGAGGGGGTATGTCGGCGCGCCGACGTAGGTAGACTACCTGAAATAATTGAGAAATCAGCGATCGCAAAAAATTTTCCCCTCCCATTTTTTCTCCCCCTCTCCCCGGAGGGGCATGGGCGGGGGCGGAATGCCCCCCGGTGCCACGTAACCGGGCCCGGGGAAACGCGACGGCGGGACGGACGCCCCAAGAAGGGATCTCGACAGGGCGGACCGGTCCTCCGGGGACGGGCGGGCCATCCGTTTTTAACTTGAAAACCCGCGGCGGGAGCATGATATCGTATAGCAAAACTGTAACAGAACTCCGATACTCCTCTTCGAGGGGGTCCCAAAAGGAGGTCGGCACCGCCGTCGGAGGGTGAACCGAGAATGACCGCCGCCATTCTGGGGGGGCCACCCTCACCCGTAAGCCGTCCGGAAGCCGGCCGCCACGGGCCGGCAAAGGACGAAACAGATCGGGCGGCCGGGGGGACCACCCTCACAGACGTCCGGCACAGCGTAAAGAAAGGGCGTCTTCAAAGGCACCCATCCCGAAAACCGTCCGGATCAATAGACCGGTTTCGGATCCAACTGATCAGAAGCGGCCCTGAATTATCGTCGGAGGTGTCTCATTTTCATTGGCAGGTCACGGGGCGTTGTAATCCGGGAAAAACCTTCAACCCTTTCCGGTCGGGATTTTATCTGTTTCTGTTGACAGGTCGTCCCCTCCCCTTCTATGATCACCGCCAGCCATGATACGGGGAGATGCGTCTATGGAGACAGTATGCCGGCAGATAGTGTTCCGCTTTATGGGGGCCGTCGCGCTTCTGGCCCTCATCTTCACGATTCCCGCCTGTTCCGGAAAGGAAACGCCGCCGGTTGACGGCAAGGGCGGCGCCACTTTCCACCATCAGGATCTCCGGGTTCCCGATGCCGGTCCCGGAAAGATCCGGGGACAGGTGCTCTATGTGCCCATCTATTCCAATATTCCCTATACGGAAAACAGGAAGTTCGATTTAAGCGCCTTCATCGCCATTCACAATACGGATCTCACTAACCCGATCAAGGTGACGAAGGTCCTCTATTTCGATAACGACGGCCGGCTGGTGAAGGAGTTTGTGGAGCAGGAGCAAGTCCTGCCGCCCCTGGGGGCCGCCAGCTTCTTTATTCCCCAGACCGACAAAAGCGGTACCGGGGCCAATTTCCTGGTGGAGTGGATATCCGAGACGCCGGTCAGCGAGCCGCTGATCGAATCCATCATGCTCAATTTCGAGGGTAACCGGGGGATTTCCTTCCTGAGCAAAGGCAAGGTCATCCGGGAACTAAAATAGCCGCACCGGATACCGGCTTCGACAGCCACAGGTGAACGATTCGGTGATTGCTGAGTTATTACTTTGACTTACGTTATATCTGTTCTTTCGTCGTTTACCTATGGATTGCGGGGTGCCTTGGCTGCCCTGAATCCCCTTGGGCGGACGGATATTGATAGACCTTCGAACAACTCCCCTTTTCTTCGCCGAAGTTGTCAATGATCGGCCCTGTAGGGCCATGCCGTGATCGCCGCAATGGGGCCACTTCCTGATCGCCGAGATGGGGCCGGGTGCTGATTCCATCTTTGCCAATGTAATTGATGCCCTTACCCGGGGAGGAGCTTTACGGGGAAAAGC
>JAKPCH010000066.1 GCA_029553375.1 Deltaproteobacteria bacterium
TGTCGATATTCCCCAACACGGCCAGAAGCCGTTCCAGTTTCGCCGCGTCCCTGCACCAGACGATGCTTGAGACCCCACAGATCTTCTTGGCGAGGCCGGCCAGACGACGCTCACCATCTGGTAGCGACTTGGCGAGCTCCACACAGCGGCGCCTCAGCGGCGCCAGCCTGATCTCGTCGTCCGCCGCCCGCCGCCGCCGGATCCGCACGGGCCGCCAGCCAAGCTTTTTTAGATACTTTACCAGCCGCTCGAGCTGTGGGATGGTGAGCTCGGCAGCCGAAGCGACTTTAAAGCCAGTCAATATCAGCTCATATTCGTCCTGGGACAGACCCAGATCTTTCTTGGCGATATGGATTTTGGCCAGGAGTCCCCGCCGCTGGCGGGCTTCGAAATCGTCGCGCAGGGGCGGACGGACTCCGGTGGGCCGGATGACCGTCAAGGGCACATCCGTGCCTGGAATATGCGTGATCATCGCATCACCTCCAGGCGGAACCGGCCCCTGTCTGGAATGTGATATATTCGCTCCGCGCCCGCTCCGTGGGCGCAAAGGCGCCTCCCCACCTGGATGATGTGGCCGGACGCCCTGAGCTGATTCACCACCCTATCGATCCAATCGCGTCTTAGTCCCGTTAGACGGACGATGTCCGACACCGACCAAGTTCCGGAGACATACATGGCCTTGCATATCACAGGGCGAATTTCGCCCCGTTCTTTGCGCCGCCAGGCATTGTTGTAACGGTAGCGATTGACCCTGCCCGCGTCGGCCCGGCGTCGATCCGGCGGCAGCAGGATCACTTCACCGCGCCTCCTGAAATCGCGAAGCGCTTTGTAGACGACTTCGCGCTCCTGGTCGTTTGTGACCCCGATGGCGCGGTATAGATCGGCCGCCGTGAATACGCCCTGCGCAGATGCCCATTCCCGAATCCTCCCGGCCAACCCGGTTTTAGGCCTTGAGCACATGCTGCACCATCTCCAGGGTTATTTCACGGGTGCCGCTCGCCTTCATAGCTCGTTCGATAGCGAGCGCTATGGTAACGACCGGGCGCCAATCACCGCGAGAGTGATGATGTATGAGAGCCGTCACCTCCGGAGGGGCCGGGACCAAACATTGTTTGAAAAAATAGGCTATGTCTTGCTGGCCTACCGGTCCAAATTCCATTCTCCTACGGATTCTGCTGGAAAAACGTCCCTGAGAAGCTATTCGACCTTTAAGACCATCCTCCCCGATAAATAATATCGGGCAGGCGTACTGCTCATTAACATTCCTCAGCATCTGTAGTATTCTTGTTTCAAGGAGATCGGCCTCATCAATAATCACGAGACGTCTCGCCTTCTTCATTTCCTCGCCGATAACGGATAAGCATCGCTCTCTGCGGTAAGGTCTCTCTCCCGACAGCTCGAATGTTATATCGCGTAGCATCATGTTCTCCGTCCTGATGTTCATAGGCGGGATATAGACTGCCTCAGTCAGCGTCGCGAAACGCTTGGCAGCCTCAGTCTTACCGCGACCCGCTGGTCCCGTGACCATCGCTAATGATGGGCCTATCATAGAAGCCGGGTCTTGAAGTTCTCGACTAATCTCCATGAACTTCCTTGTATTAGCTGTCTCAATAAACTCATGTTTCATGACAACCCTCCATATTCTCTCTCGAAATTCCAGCGTTCTCGAGCCTCTGGAGTCATTGAGGCAAATTGCTCCTCGAGGAACGCCCGATCTTCATGCGATAAATGCCCCCCCGCTGCCTCGTAGTGCAGGCACCACAAGAAACGGTCTGTATCCGTCAGGAAAAAGGTCGGTCGCGGCGGGAGCGCCCGGTCGGATTTCATTGTCATCGCGAATGCAGCGGTTCTCCCGTCCGGAAGACGTTCGTTCAAGCGCTCCAGCTCGGCCACCTTCTCGGCGAGCTCCTCGGCGGTAAGGGACCGGGATTCGTTGGCCCGGGCCGCCTCAATGCGCCGACGTTCATTACCGACCAGTGCGGCCACCTTCTCAGCCTCCGGGACCTCGGAATACTGCCGCAGGTCCGGTATTCCTTTGATCCATGTACGGAATTTCTCCGCTATCGCGCGCCGTTTCTCCCGCTTATCCATGATCTTGCGCTCGGCCAGGTTGCCATCCTTCATGGATGAGTACTCCACCTGGCTGGCGGCGCATATGAACTTCCCGCCCTGGTAGATCAGTGCAAGATCTCTCTCGTAAGGCCTGAATCTCACCTCTACCTGCTGGCCGTGCATCTCCAGCAGGGCGTCGTGCTCGTACCAGTCATTATCCACAGTGACACGGCCCCTCTGCACGACTCGTTTGCGGCGCTCGAGGAAGAGCAGATCCGCGGCCTCGTCGGATATCCAACGGGGACGCCAGCCGTCCTTTATGCAGGCCATCAGGCAATCATATGGCGTGGCCTCGACGGGCTTGGGCTTCCAGATCCACTCCTTCAGGACGCCCCGGTGCGGCTTTTGCCGGTTATAGTAGTCCACGGCGTCGTAGCAGCGCATATAGAACTCGGAGGCGAGCAGGAGCTTGCCCTGTTCGGCCAGTTTCATGGCCTCCTGGTGGTCCAGATCTTGGGTGTGGATGTCATCGGACAGGCGCTTCACGCTTCCAGGCAGGCGAAAATGGCTGCGGAGAACCTCCTCCACGATGTCGAAGAACTTCTCGATCATCTTGGCCTTGGCGTTCTTGACGATCGCCTTCTTGTGGGTCCCCGGGGCAATTTCCTGTACCACCGGCTGGATCTCCTCGCCGTCCACGTCCAGGACGTCCATCGGGGTGTCGATGGTGCGCTTCCACTCCATGCCCATCGCACGGATTCCGGACATGATCCCGGTCATGTACTTGGACAGTTCGCTGGACCCGTTATCCGTGTAAATGGCATTGAAGCAGCCCCAGATCCGCATGCCAATACGCAGAGCCTCACCGCAGAGGTGCGCGTCGTAGCGCCGGTCGAAGGCGATCCCGTAAACCAGGCGGGTGCGAAGGTCCAGCCAAGCGTAGCATTCTGGTCGAAACAACTTTCCCGTCTCATCATCTACAACCCAAAAGTCAAACCTATGCTGATCTCCGACCAGCATTTCGAAGGGGGCCAGGTCGGAATAGTCCCGCAGGACGGGCGGGAGGATATTGTCCAGGGCGCGCAGGCCGCCGTCGCGCAGCGCCCGCAGCGCTGGTGTAACTCGTTTCTCATACCACCAAATGGCGGATTCGTAAGAGCCGATCCGCCATCCACGGCGATGAGCCTCTATCACGAGAATGTCATCGTAGAGGGCCCGAAGACTGACCTTGCGGTGCTCGGGCTTCAGGGTGAGCCCGACCCACCAATCAAGGGCTTCAGGCGTCCATGCCTTCGCTTGACCGGCGGTCGACTTCCTATGTTCGATTCCTGCTATCCCACGTTTATCGTACTTCGCCAGCCAGCGGTAGACGGTCTGACGCGCCACTCCATGCTTGAGGGCCACGTGCCGGATCCAGGCATCCTTGCCCCGATTCCAGTCGCGTGGCATGTCTTCCGCATCACGGATCACGGCCAGGATCCGGGCGACCCTCGGATCGAAAAGGGCCTTCTCGGAGATCGCCCGCTCGGGCGACCA
>JAKPCH010000083.1 GCA_029553375.1 Deltaproteobacteria bacterium
CCTTTGTGGATGCCCTGAGGTTTGTCAAAGAGCGGTTGTTGTGGCTTTATCGTTCCTTGCATCCCGTCCCGGCGTAGGGTTGTCCGGGTAAGAGGAGGCGCAGATCAGGGCTCGACGAGAGTCCCCAGTTGAGGTGTGTCCAATTTCGCCAATTTTTCCCTTTTTAAGGGCCATTGCATGATCCGGGCAGGATAATCTTCGGATTTTAGCCCTCGGACACCTGCCCATTGAGGCTTTTTTAGCCCAAAAAGCCAGAGGCACCGTGTGAGGTGAACGTTCGCTCTGGATTCAGGTTTATTGTAAAATTTTCGTCGAAAAACGGTTAAGGCCTCCCCCCCTTTTTTATCCCTCGCCCGCTAATCTCGTCATCTCGTCGCCTCCGAGTTGCGTCCCACCCCCCCCGGACCGGCGACGGGGAACTGAGGCTTTTTCGGGGCATGCCGCAGTTTGGGCGCAGGGAAAAGGACGGGTTTTTGTCCGAGGCGCCGCGGGCGTCGAGATGAAACCCCGCCGCCCAGCGACGTGGGAAGGTTGAAAGAACTCACCCCGGGAGACGGACCCGGGGGGGATCTTATAAAATCGACCCGTTTTGCCCGATTTCGCTTTTCGAGGGGAAAAACGGGCCTTTTTGGCCAAAAAATTCTCTTCGGAAAAGGGGCCAAAAACGGCCGTTTTTTGAGAATAATGATCGTTCTACAGCAGATCGAAAAGGGAGTGCCTCAGGGGTATGCCGGAGCTCCGGCATAGGTAAACTAATTGAAATCATTTAGTAATCGGCGACGGACAAAAAATTTTCCCTCCCGGAGGCCTGTCCTTCAAAAATCTGCCCCACCCCTCGTCCTTCATCCTTCATCATTTCAAGCCAAACCCGTGGACGCCATGAACGATCCCGCCTGGCCCCGGCGTCGGGACAGAAATGCGGGGACACCTTACCCCTTTTGACCCCAAATTTTCTCCAATAATTACGAATGGTTACGAATTAAGTATTGTGTCCCCCATTTAGGGCCGTGGGGAGGGAGGCCATGATGTCCGAGGCGGTGATGCCTTCCCGGCCCCCGGCGGCCGCCGCCAGGTCGCCCGCCCGCCCGTGGAGGTGAACGCCCTTGGCGACGGCGGCGTCCATGGGGAGCCCCTGGCCGAACATGGCGGCGATAACCCCCGTCAGGACGTCCCCGGCCCCGGCCGTGGCCATGCCCGCGTTGCCCGTGAGGTTGATGAGGACCCGGCCGTCGGGGTAGCCGATGAGGCTGTGGGGGCCCTTCAGGACGATGACGGCCCCCAGGTCCCGACAGGCCTCCCTGAGGACCCCGATCCTGTCCTTGATGATCTCGTCTTTTCGACGTCCCGTGAGGCGGGCCATCTCCCCGGGGTGGGGGGTCAGGACCGTCGGGTGACGGCGGCCCCTGAGGATCTCCCGGTGGGAGGCCACGGCCGTGAGGCCGTCGCCGTCGATGAGGAGGGGCTTCGCGATCGCCGCGACCAAGTCCCGCACCAGGGCCGCCGTCTCCTCGTGCAGGGACAGGCCGGGGCCGATGACGACCATGTCCGCCCGGCCCGCCAGGTCCAGGAGGCTTTCCCGGTTTTGGGGGGCGATGCTCCCCGCGGCCGTCTCTTCCTGGGGATGAAAGACGATCTCCGGGCCGAGACCGGCGACGGTGCCGATGATGGACCGGGGGGCGGCGAGACGGGCGTAACCGCCGCCGGCCTTGTAGAAGGACATGGCCGCCAGGTAGGGGGCGCCGAAGTAGGAGGCGGCGCCGGCGATGAAGAGGCAGTCGCCGACGCTCCCCTTGTGGGCCTCTGGGTCCCGGGGGGGCAGGGGGGACGGTTCGTTGACGGCGATCCGCAGGGACGCGTCGTCGTAAAGGGAGGGGGGGAAAGAGATGTGGGTCACGTAGAGACGTCCCCCCAGGGCGAAGCCGGGGTAGAGGAGGTTCCCCACCTTGGGGAGGCCGAAGGTGACCGTCGCCTGCGCCTTGACGGCGATGCCCATGACGGCCCCCGTGTCGCCGTTGACCCCCGAGGGGATGTCGAGGCTGACGACGGGTTTGCCGGCGGCGTTGACGGCGGCGATGGCCGCCCGCTGGAGACCGCCGACCTCCCGGTCCAGACCGGTGCCGAAGAGGGCGTCCACGACGGCGTCCGCGCCGTGGAAGGGTCTCCCCTCGGAGGTCACCCGGTCCCAGGGGCGGAGATCCAGGCCCAGCCTCCTGGCCCGCTCGTAGTTCGCCGCCGCCGCCCCCCGGTACCGGCCGGGGTCGCCGCAGATGAAGACCCGGACCCGGCCCCCCAGGGAGTGGACCTGGCGCGCCACGACGAGGCCGTCTCCCCCGTTGTTGCCCGTCCCGCAGAGGACGGCGATGGTCTTGCCCCTGATTTCCGTCTCCCGCCGGAGGACCGCCACGGCGGCCAGGCCGGCGTTCTCCATGAGGATATCCTCCGTGATGCCCAACGACTCCGCCGCATGACGATCCATGCGGCGCATCTCTTCCACCGTCGCCACCTTCATGAAAATCCTCCACGAAATCGTATATTTCCCTCTAACACATTTTGTGGTTGTTGACAAGGAGGCCTTCTGTTAGGATTCACCGACGGCGGACCCATAAAAGGAGGTGGAGGTAATGAAGGTTTCACCTTACGTGGATCTCACCTGGCGCTCCTTCGCCGAGGCGGGCGGGGTAAACACGGACCCCCTCCTTGAGGCCGTCGCCGCGGCGGCGGAGGGGCGGGGCATAGACACGGTCATCGTGGCCACCTGCACGGGCAGGACGGCCCTGGCGGCTCTGGCGGCCCTCGGCGGCAGGGCGAACCTCGTCGCCGTCACCCACGTCACGGGCTTTGTCCGGCCCAACCACCAGGAGATGGAGCCGGCCGTCAGGAAAAAGCTTGAGGAGGGGGGCGTGAAGGTCCTCACGGCCCAGCACGCCTTCGGCGGCGTGGGCCGGGCGGTCCGGAAGAAACTGGGGACCTACCAGCTCGACGAGATCATGGCCTATACCCTGAGGATCTTCGGGCAGGGGGTCAAGGTGGCCGTCGAGATCGCCCTCATGGCCGCCGACGCCGGCCTGGTGAGGACGGATCGGGACGTCATCTCCGTGGGGGGGACGGAGCAGGGGGCCGACGCCGCCATCGTCTGTCAACCCGCCAACAGCGCCGACTTCTTCAATTTCAAGGTTCGGGGGATCATCGCCAAGCCGTGGGCTTTTTGACGCCGCCCGGGATGGTCCCAAGGAAAACAAGGGAGGGGAAAAGGCCATGAGAAGGTCGTCGATCCTGTTTCTGCTTGCCGCCCTGATCGTCCTCGGGGCGGGTCCGGCGCGGGGGGAGAACTACACCCTGAAGGGGGACATGGACAGCGTCCTGACCTACGAGCTTCAGGAGGAGATCACCGCCGGGGAGGGGATCAAGAAACTCACCCTGAGTTTCGTCGTCCCCCGGAGCTTCCAGTCCCCCACCTACAGCCAGGATATCAGCGATTTCAAACTGATTTTTAGCCCCGAGCCCCAGGAGCGGACCTCCTCGGAGGACAAGCGGGGCAACGGGGTGGTCACCGCCACCTGGACGACGCCGCCGCCCGCCGTCAACGTGCGCCTCTCCTGCAACGTCCGCAGCCGGACGACCCTCAAGGTCCTGGAGACGAAGGCCCCCTTCCCCCTGACAGAGGTGGATCCCGGGCTGACGGACTATCTCAAGGCCACGGAGCAGGTCCAGGCCGACGACCCGAGGATCAAGGAACTGGCCCGGAAGCTCACCGAGGGCGTGACGACGGAGTTCGACGCCGTCCAGCGCATCGTGTCCTGGGTCGTGGACCACGTCCATTACGTCACGCCCCCGGCGCGTTACGACGCCCTCTACTCCCTCGAGTCGGGGAAGGGGAACTGCCAGAACTACTCCCACCTGAGCGCCGCCCTCCTGCGGGCCGTGGGCATCCCCGTCCGCATCGTCAACGGCGTCACCCTCAGCCAACCCTACGACATCGAGTGGGCGAAGGGGGTCTTGACCTTCAAGATGGGCCAGGGGCGCCACTCCTGGATCGAGGTCTGGTTCCCCGACCTCGGCTGGGCGCCCTTCGATCCCCAGAACTCCGTCCTCTTCGTCTCGAGCCGCTTCGTGCGTATCGAGGTGGGGGTGGACAACAACGAGACGAAACATGACGGTCTCCTCCGGTGGGCCCAGGTCAGGGGGGCCCGCCAGCCGACCCTCCAGGAACAGATCAACGCCTCCTTCCGGAGCGACCGGGTAAAGGTCAAAGGCATCCGCGAGTCCTACGGCCCCAAGAACCTCCTCCTCGTCCCCTCCGTCTTGGCCCGTTTCGAACCCGTGAAGGTCGCACCGCCCCCGCCGCCCCCCCCGCCGCCGACGGAAGAGGAACGGCGTGAGCTGCGCTACGAGGTCCCGTTCGTCTTCGGCAACCTCGACTTCCCCGAAGACGTGGATTTCGCCTTCCCCCGCACGACGACCGCCTCGGGGGCCGACGTCTTCGAGATGAAGAAGAACTTCCTCGTGGAGACGGCGGAATACGTCACCACCAAGGTGACCCAGTACGCCCAGGTCTTCGTCCTCAAGAGACCCCTGAAGCTCCAGAAGGTGGGGCTCGCCCTCCACAACTTCGGCGGCGACGGCTGGCTGTGGGTCGACCTGTTCGAGGACAACGGGGGGAAGCCGGGCAAACCCATCTCCACCAGCGATCTCGTCCCCCTGGAGACCCTGTCGGTGAAGCCGGGTTACCGCTGGACCGACTTCGATTTCCGCAAGGACAGCCCCGTCCTCATGCCCGGGTCCTACTGGATCGCCCTGGGGTTCACGGGGAGCCCCGTCGTCAACTGGTTCTACACCTACGGGAAGCCCGTGGGTCCCGTTTATGGGACGAGGTACAAGGGGGTCTTTCAGGAGGATTGGAGCGGGGCCCTCAACTACGAGTTCAATTACCGCGTCGTGGGCCTGACGACGGCCGACGGCAAGGAGAAGGAGAAGAAAAAGGTCGTTCAGAAGTCCGCGGCGAAGAAGAAGCGGCCCTGAAGGCGGCGCGCCAGGCAGCGGCGGCAGGCGGGGCGGCTGCGGGCCCGGGCCGCGCACGCCTCCGTGTCGATGAAGTAGCGGTGGCGCTCGCACCAGAGTATTTCCCGGCACCGGGCGGACGGACCGAGGCCCTCGCCTACGGCGGAAGGGCCCTCGGGACCCGACCCCGCCGTTTTCACCGGCGCGGCGCCCTTCATCTCGCGGTCCCGCGTTTCCCCCGGGGACTGCGCACCCGGTCCGTTCCCTTGGTGTTCCTAACCTCGGCCTGGGCCCTCCTCTTCCTTCTCCCTGTTGGGACGGTGTCGGCGGGCCTCGCCTGGCCCCTCCGCTCTCCGGGGGGGTCGTCCCCCAGGAGTCTCCCCACGTCTAAGTCGGCCTCGTCCACGGAGACGAAGAGGCCGAAGAGGGCACAGCTGATCAGTTCGTCCTTTTTCAGCCCGGTCATGGCTCGACCTCCCTGGACCTTTTTTAACCGGCGGCGCCGCTCCCCTCATAGGCCATCGGGGAGGAGATCTCAAGGGGAAAGGACGCCGCGGCCGAATTCCCCATCGTGACCCCATGAGAGACCTTCACCTCGAAAGGACCCTTGCCCTTGCGGCGGCCGTCTTGGTCTGTCTCTCCGGATGCGTTCAGGAACGGATCATCTTCCACCCCGAGGTCCTGCCCGCCCACTACCGCTACCACTTCGGGGGTGTCTGGGAAGAGGTCTCCATTCCCGTCGAGGGGGCCGTCCTCAACGCCCTCCTCTTCCGGGTCCCCCGCCCGAAGGGGGTGGTCCTGTACTTCCACGGCAACGCCGGGAGCCTGCGGACCTGGGGCGAGGTGGCGGGGACCTTCACGGGGCGGGGGTGGGACTGCCTCATCTACGACTACCGGGGGTTCGGGAAGAGCACGGGGGGGTTCCGCTGCGAAGACGACCTCCTCGACGACGGCAAGGCGGTCTACGCCTACGTGCGGAAACGTTACGGCGAGGCGAAGATCGTCTTCTACGGCCGCTCCATCGGGACGGGCATCGCCGCCGGGGTCGCCGGTGCGGCGAGTCCCCACCTCTTGATCCTCGAGTCCCCCTACCACAGTCTCCTGGACCTGGCCGGCCACCACTATCCCTGGCTGCCCGCCTTCGTCCTCGAGGCCTACCTCCGCTATCCCCTTCCCACTTACCGTTGGCTTCGGGAGATTACCTGCCCCGTCGCCGTCATTCACGGGACGCGGGACGGGATCATCCCCTTCGAGAACGCCCTGCGCCTCAAGGGCCTCTACCCGGAGAAGGTGCGTTTCTTTCCCGTGCCGGGGGGAGGCCACAACGACCTCGAGGATTTCCAGCAATACCACCGGGCCCTGGACGCCGTCCTCTCCTGAGAGGCGTCGAAGGGACTAGAGGGACGCGATGATCTCCCTCACCTTCCCGAGGTAACCCCGGCGGGTCTCGTCGTCCACCGTGGGGACGGCGGGGAAGAAGACGTGGTCGACGATCTCGAAGCCGCAGAAACGGTAGATCCCCACGTCCGACGTCTTCTTCAAGGCCTCGAACATGCCCGCCCGTTCGTAGACCTCCCCGGGGGTGCCTTGGGTGTTGAAGATCAGGGCCTTCTTGCCCCTGAGGAGGGGGATGACCCCCTGGGCGTCGAAGCGGTAGGCGAAACCGTAACAGAGGACCCGGTCGATGTAGCCCTTGAAGATGGCGGGCATCCCCGTCCACCAGATGGGGTGGATGAAGGTGACGAGATCCGCCGCGGCGACGTATTCCTGTTCCACCCGTATGTCCGCCGGGATCTCCCCCGCCTGGATGCCCGCCAGGTCGGAGGCCTTCAGGACGGGGTCGAAACCCAGGGCGTAGAGATCCCTCAGGGCCGTCTCGTAACCCTTCCGGGCGAACTCCTCCCGGCAGGTCTCGAGGATCGCGGCGTTGAAGCTCCGCGGGTTCGGGTGGGCGTAAACGATGAGGACCATCATGATCCTTTACTCCTCCTGGAGAGAGGATCCCCCGGGGCCGTCCCTGGGGGGACCCGGCGGAGGGTCCCCCGTCAGCTCTTCCTGCTCGTCTTGACCTGGAAGAGGGATATTTGCTGCTTCACCTTTGTGCCCTTGCACTTGGGGCAGGTCACCTTTTTCTTGCCGTGTTCGGAAATGCGCTGGACCAAAGAGAACTGATGTTTGCACCCCTCACAAAGATACTCGTAAGTTGCCATAATCACTCCTCCTCATGTGCATTTCTCCGTTTTTCCGAAAAGGCCCCCCGCCGCGAGGTCGTCGATCTCCTCGGGGGTGTAGCCGATCTCCAACAGGACCTCCCGCGTGTGGGCGCCCGTGGGCACGGCGGCGAAGGGGTAGGTGGGGGGCGTGGCGGAGAAGCGGATCGGCAGACCCAGCTGCCTGACCGTGCCGCCTCCGGGCAGGGGAACGGAAACCACCATCTCCCTCGCCTTGGCGTTCTCCCCCTCCAGGGCCTCGGAGAGGGAGAGGACGGGTTCGACGCAACAGTCCGCCTCCTTGAAGAGGGCGATCCACTCGTCCCTCGTCCGGCTCCGGAAGATGGCCCGGATCTCCTCCTTGACCCTTTCCAGGTCCCGGGGCCTCACCGTCTCGGCGATGAGGTCCTCCCGCCCCAGGGTCCGGCAGAAGGCGCTGAAGAACTGGGGTTCCAGGCTGCCGACGCTGACGTAGCCCCCGTCCTTCGTCTCGTAGAAGTCGTACAGGGAACCGCCGTTGAGCCAGTTGCCCTCCCGGCCCGGTTCCTTGCCGTCGACGAGGAACGCGGCACCGACCATGCCGTTGAAGGCCATGACGCCGTCCGTCATGGAGATGTCCACCATCTGCCCCTGTCCCGTTCTCATCCGGTGGATCACCGCCGCCAGGACGCCCATGACGGCGTGGTTGGACCCCGAGGCGACATCGGCGATCTGCATGCCCGTCAGGACCGGTCCCGTGTCCTTCCTCCCCGAGTAGGCCATCACCCCCGCCTGGGAGAGGTAGTTGATGTCGTGCCCCGCCCGGTCCCTCAAGGGCCCCGTCTGGCCGTAACCGGTGATGGCGCAGTAGATCACGGCGGGGTTGACCTTCTTGAGGCTTTCGTAGTCGAGACCGAGCTTGGCCATGACCCCCGGCCTGAATTGCTCGACCACCACGTCGTAGGTCGCCAGGAGACGGTGGACGACGGCGACCCCTCGGGGGTCCTTCAGGTCAAGGGCCATGCTGCGCTTGCCCCTCCCCAGCCAGGCGGAGACGGCCCCCACCTCCGTGCCCGGTATCTTGGGCGGGAGGAAGTCCACCAGATCGGGCCGCGTCGGCGAGACGATCCGCAGGACCTCCGCCCCCATGTCGGCCAGACACATGGTCGCGTAGGGACCGGGCAACAGGGTGGTGAAATCCAGTACCTTCAAGCCGCTCAAGGGTCCTGCCATGATCTTCCCTCCTCATCGCTGGGCCGGCCCTGCCGGGCCGGGTTCAACACTCATGGCCGCCCGCCTCCCCCACCGGAGAAGCGGCGGGACGCCCTCCGACGCCCTATATTTTACTAATTTTCAAAGCTTAGGCAAGGGTCAAAAGAAAGAAATTTGTCTCTAAAGACCCATGAAACGGGCCGCGATGGTCTTCATGATCTCGTTGGTCCCGGCGAAGATGCGCATGACCCGCGTGTCCCGCCAGGCCCGGGCGATGGGGTACTCCTCGCAGTAGCCGTAGCCGCCGAAGAGCTGGAGGCTCCGGTCGGCCGTCCGGCAGGCCATGTCGGTGGTCCAGTATTTGGCCATGGAGACCTCGACGACGATGTTTCGCCCCTCCATGTGGTCCATGATGAGCTTGTCGAGGAAGGTCCGTCCCAGCTTGACCTCCGTGGCCATCTCCACGAGCTCGAACTGGGTGTGCTGAAACTTCGAGATGGGCCTGCCGAAGGCCGTCCTCTCACGGCAGTACTTGATGGTCCCCTCGAGGATGAGCTCCGCCGCCGCCACGGCGGCGATGGCGCAGACGAGGCGCTCCTGCTGGAGCTTGACCATGAGGTTGATGAAGCCCGAGCCCTTGGCCCCGAGGCGGTTCGCCGAGGGGATGCGGCAGTCGTTGAAGTAGAGCTCCGCCGTGTCCTGGCTGTGCCACCCGATCTTCTTGAGCTTCCGGCCCTTCTCGAAACCGGGCGTCCCCGCCTCGACGAGGAAGAGATCGACGGCGGCGTGGGGGTTTGCAACCGCCGGGTCCTTGGCCGCCACGATGACGAGGTCGCAGTTGATGCCGTTGCTGATGAAGGTCTTCTGGCCGTTGAGGATGACGTCGTCGCCGTCCTCGACGGCCGTGGTGCGGATGGAGGCCAGATCGCTGCCCGTGTTGGGCTCCGTCATGGCGATGGCGGTGATGATGTCGCCGGAACAACATCCCGGCAGGTACCGGCGTTTCTGTTCCTCCGTCCCGAAGGTGGTGATGTAGGGGACGATGACGTCGCTGTGGAGGGAGGCGGCGAGGCCCGAGTGATTCGTCCGCACCATCTCCTCCGTGACGATGACGGAATAGAGGAAATCGGCGCCCAGGCCGCCGTACTCCTCGGGGACGGACATGCAGAGATACCCCTGGGCGCCCATCTTCTTCCATGCCCAGCGGGGGACGATGCCCGTCTCCTCCCATTCCTCCACGTGGGGGACGATCTCCCTCTCCAGGAACCTCCGGAGGGTCTCGCGGAAGATGCGGTGTTCTTCGGTGTAGGGAATGATCTCCATGGTCGTCACCTCTCTTTTGGTTGTCCCGGGCCGGTCTTTTGCAATCCTGCGCCAAAGGCGGCCCCCGCCTTGTAGGACCGGCCCGTGTCGTCGTAAACGGTAAGGGACCGCACCCCCCTCAGGAATCCCTCGTCCAGGGAATAGTAGAACGATTTCACCTCCCCCGGCCCGATCCTGTTCGTCCCCCCGGGCACCAGGGCCGTCAGACGCCTTACGCCCCCCTCGTGCTCGATGTCGAAGTGGGGCCCGACGGTCAGGGGGGCCTCCCCCCGGTTCTCCACCAGGACCTCCAGATTGACGTCGAAGACGCGGAGGCAGCAGGCGGACTTGAAATCGAAGATCTCCCCCACGCCCGTGTCCATGAGGAGGCGGACGACCAGGGGTCCCGCCTCAGCCATCGTACCTCCCCAGGATGGAGATGGCGCAGACGTTCTGGGAGGGGAACCCCCCGAGGTTATGCGTCAGGCCGTAACGGGGGTCAGGGATCTGGCGGTCCCCGGCCCTTCCGAGGAGCTGGAGATAGACCTCGTAGATCATCCTCAACCCCGAGGCGCCTATGGGGTGGCCGAAGCACTTGAGACCCCCGTCGAGCTGGGCCGGGATCTTCCCGTCCCGGTTGTAGAAGCCGTCCAGGACGTCGCGCCATGCCTTTCCCCGCTCGGAGATGTGGAGGTCCTCGTAGGTGACGAGTTCCGTGATGGAGAAGCAGTCATGGAGCTCGAGCATGGAGATCTCCCGTCGGGGGTCCTCTATGCCCGCCTCGCGGTAGGCGGCGAGACTGCACTTGCTCGTCGTGTAGAAGTGATCGCCCTGCCACTCGTTGAAGGCCCCCTCGTAGCCGTTGCTCACGGAGAGCTGGAGGGCCTTGACGGAGACGAGGTCCCTTTTCCCCAGGGACCGGGCGATCTCGGGGGTCGTGACGACGGCGCAGGCCGCCCCGTCGCTGACGCCGCAGCAGTCGAAGAGACCCAGGGGGTAGGCGATGATGGGCGCCGCCAGGACCTGTTCCATCGTCACGGGGCGGCGGAGGTGGGCCTTGGGGTTCAGGGCGCCGTTGGCGTGGCTCTTCACGGAGACGGCGGCCAGGGCCTTCTTGAGGTCCCCCTCGGGTATGCCGTGACGGGCCGCGTAGGCCGTGGCGACCTGGGCGAAGAGACCCGGGGCCGAGGCGTTGGGGAACCACTGCCACGTCAGGGAGCCGAAGCCGGAACCCGGGTTGGGGAGACCGCCGTAGCCCGTGTCCTTGAGTTTCTCCACGCCCAGGGCGAGACAGATGTCGTAGGCGCCGGAGGCGACGGCGTACACCGCCCCCCGGAAGGCCTCCGTCCCCGTGGCGCAGTAGTTCTCCACCCTCGTCACGGCGATGTGGGGGAGGCGGAGGGCTACGGCCATGGGCGTCGCCGATTTGCCCGTCCCCACCTCCTCCAGACAGTGGCCGTACCAGGCGGCCTGGATCCCGTCCTTTTCTATCCCCGCGTCGGCGAGGCACTCCGTGAAGGCCTCCACCATCAATTCCTCCGCCCCCACGTCCCAGCGTTCGCCGAAACGGGTGCAACCCATGCCGAGGATGACCACCTTGTCTCTGATCCCTGTCGCCATCTCAGTTTCCCTCCTTTCCCGGGGAGGCCGCCGGCGGCGAGAGGAAAGAGAAGACCGCCGTCGTCATATCCCCGTAAATCTGCGCGCCCTCCATGGAATTGATGGCCTGCCAGTGATCCCGGATGTCCTCCACCCGCGGCGGCGACTGACCGTCGCCGATGGTGACCCCGCGGCCCGTCATCACGGCGGCCCGGCTGTGGTAACCCGCCGCGGCGTTGACGACGACGCCCGTTTCTTTGCATTCTTCTGAGGCGAGGTAGAGGACGATGGGGGCGACGAATTCCGGTTTTAGTTTTTCGAAGAGGTCGGGCGGCAGGACGTCCTGTGTCAGTCTGGAGGCGGCTATGGGGGCGATGGTGTTGACCTT
>JAKPCH010000092.1 GCA_029553375.1 Deltaproteobacteria bacterium
TCCTCCCGTCGATGATGATCCGGCGCAGCATATCCCACGCCCGCTCCAGTTCCTCCCGCTGGGACGCATCAATCGGAGGCCCCGAGGGGCCCGTGGAATAGACGATCACCGTCCGCCCCTCGGCGTCCTTGACCTCCTTCACCCCCATGTCCGACGTATCCCTCCTCCTTGCCGCCTCCTCCTGAAGGATCATCAAACGGATCGTCTCGTCGCCGACACCGGCCTTTTTCAAGGCCAGGACTTCCTCAGAGGTAAGGGACCACGCCGGGCAGGCCGTCAGCACGGCGGCCGCCGCAATAGAAAGACACCCCCAAAGGAATCTCATTTTACCTGGGTCCTTTTTTTGTATAGTGCTGATAATGGGTGACGAGCTTCGGCTTTTCCAGCTCTTCGGGACTCATCTTTTCCAGCATCTCCAAAGCGGAGATATCGAGTTTCAGCTTCTTGATCCGGGCGTCGAAGAGGGGGATGTTCTTTTTGTAGAGCCTCCTCTTCTCGGGATCGAGGAAGGGCTTGTCCGTCAGTTGCTGCCGCATGGCGTCCCGCTTGGCGATGAGGTCGACGAGGGTCTTCTTCATCTGTGCGAGTTTTTCCGCCCTCGTCAAGGGGGGCGCCTGTTCCATCGCCGGCCGTTCCGGAGGACCGGCAGACGGCGGGGTCGGAGTAGGTGCCGCCGCCGGGGTACGGACGTTCTGCACCCCGTAGGCCGTTTTCTCTCTCTCGTGTTCCTTCGTCTTCCTGATGCAGACGTCGATGAAAAAAGTACCCCCCACGGTGGAAAAGGGGACGACGATACTGGGACTCTTGAGGATGTGGTTGATCGTGTGGTTGCTGCCGAAGACCACGGAGGGGATGGCGGCATAGACGTTCAGGCCCTCCTTCTCCATTCTCGTCCTCGCCACGCCGGAGATCATGTTGGTGATCTCGCCCACGGCGTCAAGGACGTCGCGGGTGGGTTCCGTGTAAACCTCGCCCAACATCCGGCCGACGACGGCACAGATGCAGCCGTTGGTGAAACTGATGGCGAGGGAACCGACGGCGTCTCCCGTTATGCCGATGATCCCCGATACATCGCCTTGGGCCGCGTCGGTCTTGTTGACAAACGGTTTCCCCGCTACCGCCTCTACACGGGCCATCTTCTTGAGGACCTCGAGGGCCCCGACGATGAAGGGATTGATGTAGGCCACATCCATAAAAATTCCCTCAGTAAAGGTCCCGGCGCCAGCGTCTCCTCTTCTCGAAGGCCTCATCCACGGCCTTCAGCAGGAGCCCCGGATTCACCGGCTTGGTGAAATAGTCGTCGAACCCCGCCTCCCGACACTCCTCGACCTCAAAGAGACCCGTCCATCCCGTCATGGCATACAGGATCGTCAACGGTCTCAGGCGGCGGATCTCGCGGCAGAGGTCGATCCCGTTCATCCCGAAGAGCTTCAGGTCCAGGATGACGACGGTCACATCCCTCTCGTTCACATGACGGAGGGCCTCCTCGGAACCCTCCGCCAGGAGGATCTCCCGCTCGCCGTCCTCCAGGAGATCCCGCATCATCTCCCTCATGGGTCTTTCGTCATCGACGATGAGAATGGCTCCCTTCATCACCCCGTCCCTTTTCCCCCTATTCCCAAGGCAAGGCCGCCGGGCGGTTACTAACCCTTGACATTCTTATATGGGGGGTCATATTTTTTCAACCATCACCGTTGACGGAGCACGACATGACCACAGCCCCTCGCGAGACGAACGAAAGGGAAGAAAAACCGCCGGTCCTGACAGGACTCGTCGTCGGTTCCATGTTGCACCTGAGCCACGAAGGGAGGCGGCCGGTGCGCTGTCTCTTCGTCGGCATGGAGTACGGCCGCTACCTCCTCGTCAAGGTGCCGCCCCCGGCCGCCATCGGTCGCGACATGTTCGAGAAAAACCGCTTCCTCCTCAGCTATGTCCACGGCGGACATCTCTTCGGCTTCCGCTCCACCCTCCTGGGGCAGATCAGAGAGGTCGTAAGGCTTTCCGTCTTTTCCTATCCCGAGGCCCTGGAGGTCATAAACCTCCGCAGGGAGAGACGTTTCCCCTGCCTCATCGAAGGCGTCTTAAACGCCAACCCCACCCGCCACGCGAAGGACGACCGCCGCGGCACCGTGACGGACATCAGCAGGGGCGGATGCCGGTTCGAATCCCCCGAGGGGAACGGATGGGGGGGCTTGAAGGTAGGCCAATCCGTATCCCTGTCCCTCAACCTCCCTCCGGCTGGCGATACCTGCATCCTCGCCGCCGAGGTCCGCTCCCTCCACACGGACGGTCAGGAAACGCGATTGGGGTTGCGTTTCCTGACCCCCGCCGACGAGGACCAGAACCGTGCCGACGAGATCCTCTCGGCCTTCCTGGCCGCACTGGCCAGGGAAATGTCCCTCCCCTCCGGGTGATCTCACGGGGCCCTGAACATGAGGACGAACCTCTCGAACAGGTCCCGCTGAAAATGGCCGATCATCTCCTCCCTCATCAGTTTCAGGGCGGAGAAGGGATCGAGTTTGCTCTTGTAGGGTCTGTCGGCCGTCAGGGCGTCATAGACGTCCACGAGGGAACAGAGGCGCCCGTAGATGTGGATCTCATCGCCCCTCAAACCCCGGGGGTAACCGGTGCCGTCACGGCGTTCGTGATGTTGGAGGACGATGAGACGGGACTCCTCCGTCAGCTGCCTCGTCTCCAGAAGGATCCGGTAACCATGGGCCGGATGGCGTCTCATCTCCCTCATCTCCTCCTCCGTCAAACGGGAGGGCTTGTTGATGATGGCCGGGTCGACCTTCACCTTCCCCAGGTCATGGAGGAAAAAGCCGACCCCCAGGGCCATCAGGTCGTGCTCCGAGGACAAACCGAAAAAGGCCTTCGCCAGGGCCACCCCCAAAACCCCCACATTGACGCAATGGGTATAGGTGTTGAAGTCGTGCTCGGTGATGTTGATGAGATAGTGGGTGGTGTCCTCATCGTTGAGGATGAGGTTGATCACGGCGGCGATCCCTTCCTTGGCCTCCTTGATCCGCGGCCCCGTCGGTTCGTCCAGGAGGTTTTTCATCATCACCAACGAATTCTCCCATACCCTGACGGCCCGTTTCTCCGCCGGCACCCCCCGTTCTTTGATCGTCGCCAGCAATTCCGCCGGTACGACGGGCCCCCGCTCGCCCTGACCCTCACCCCCGGGAGGGTGCATGGCGGCTTCGGGGGTCCGGGAAGGGAGGCGGCTCCTCGTCAGGTCGACCTCCACCTCCTGGAGGCCCGTCTCCCTGATGAGGGCGATCTCCCGCTCCGACTCCACGAGGAAGGCGTTTTTCAAGAAGGGATGTTCGTGCCACGACAGGGGCATCTTCACGAACATCCCCACCTTCAAGTCCTCTACGGGAAGGCGCATGGTTCAGCCTTCAATAGACCCCCCGGCTTCGAGACCCCACGTCTCGTCAGAAGGATTTTTCCTCCTCTTCTGCCAGGGGGATGATCTGTTCGGGGCGGAGACGCCCCTTTTCCGACGACGTAGCGGCAAGGGCCAAGGGACGCCTCGTCGGACGTCCTCCTTCCCCCCCGACTCCCTCGATACGGCGGCGGGGGCGAACCTCCGGGGGCGCCGTTATCCCATGACGCTCTGCCTCGACGCCCATGAGGTTCCTCAGATCACCGACGAAGACACGCATCTGGGCCGCCTGGGCCGAGAGCTCCTCGGCGGCGCTCGCCGTCTCCTCGGCGTTGGCCGCCGCCTGTTGTATCACCTTGTCCATCTCGGCGACGGCCTTGTTGATCTGCTCGATCCCCTGGGCCTGCTCCTGCATGGCCGCATCGATGTCCTTGATGAAGGTGTTGGTCTTCTTTCCCTCCTCGCCCATGGCATAGAACTCTTCCAGGGTCTTGGCGATGAGGGTCATACCCTCCTTGATCTCCCTGACCATCTCGCCGATGATCTGTTCCGTGTTCCGGGCCGCCTCGGCGGACCTCATGGCGAGATTCCGGACCTCCTCGGCGACGACGGCGAAACCCGCCCCGGCCTCACCGGCCCTGGCCGCCTCCACGGCGGCGTTGAGGGCCAGGAGGTTGATCTGGAAGGCGATCTCGTCACTGGCCTTGACGATCTTGGCCGCCTTGGCCCCCGACTCGCCGATGCGCTTCATACAGGCGTCCGTCTCCTTCAGGGACTTGTGGGAGTTCCTCATGGCCTGCCAGGTCTTGTCGCCCGACTGGGTCATGAGGGCGGAGTTCTCCAGGGCCTTCTTCGTCATGGAGGACATCTCCTCGAGGGACGAGGAGGTCTCCTCGATGGCCGAGGCGGCCACGGAGGCGCCCTCGGCGAGGCTCTGGCTGGCCGAGGCCACCTGGGACGAGGCGGCGGCCACCTGTTCCGTGCTGTCCCCGAGGCCCCCTACGACGCTCTCCAGGGACGAACTCAAGGCCCTGAAGATAAGAAAACCGCTTCCCATGACGAGGATGGCGCCCGTCACGGTCCCCAAGAGCAGCACCGTCAGGATGGCACCTTCGCCCATCACGTCCTTGAGATAACCGGCCGTGGACATATAGCCCAGGGCGCCGCCCAGAACGATCAGGGCGGTGCTCAGGATACAGTTCCCCAAGATCTTCTGTTTGATCGTCATTTCCTCTCTCCCCATTTCGAATGAGCCCCCGGGAACGCCCTCCCGGCGGACATACCCGGCCGCAGCCCCAGTGGCGGCGTCAAACCGGGGTGGATTCCGGGGGCGGAAAAGGATTATCGCCCGCCGTCGTTACGCCGCCTTGCCGAGGGCGGCGAGCTCCTCGCTGTTCAAGACCTTGTCGATATCCAGGAGGATCTTGACCCCTCCCCCCGTCTTGGCCATCCCGAGGATATACTCCGTCTGGAGACGGCTGCCGAAGTTGGGGGTGTCCTCGATGTCTCCCCCCCGGATGTTGAGGACCTCGGAGACGGAATCCACGACGATCCCCATGGGGATCTTCTTGCCCGCCCCGGCGATCTCCACCACGATGATACACGTCCGCTCCGTGTATTCCATGGGCTCCATCCCGAATTTCAGGCGGAGGTCAACGACGGGTATCACCTTGCCCCGGAGGTTGATCACCCCCTTCACGTAACCGGGGGTCTGGGGTACGGCGGTGATGACCATCATGCCGATGATCTCCCGGACCTTCAAGATCCCGATGCCGTATTCCTCCCCCGCCAGGGTGAAGGTCAGGTACTTGCCCTCCCGCTCCTTAACGCCGCCTGTCTGCTCCATGACCGTTTTTTCACTTGCCTCCATGATTCAGAACCTCCTTTCGGTCCGTTGTTCCTTTTCCCTTTTCCCGTCACGCCTCAGTGCCACCCCTCGCTGAGGTTGAAGAGGCCCTCGGCGTCGATGATGAGACCGACCTGACCATCCCCGAGGATGGCGCCGCCGGCGATACCCTTGATATTCTTGAATCCCTCCCCCAGGCTCTTGATGACCACCTCCGCCTTGCCCAGGATCTCGTCCACCATGACGGCCTTGGTGCGTCCATCCCCCTCCATGACGACGACGATGGACTCCCAAGGGTCCTTGCGATGCGTCGCGGCGGCGAAGAGCTCGTCGAGACGGATGAGGGGTAGCAATCTGCCCATGACGTTGATCATCTCCCCCTTGCCGACGACATGGGAACAGGCCTCGCGGGCCGGGCGGAGGGCCTGGCGGATGGCCGTCGTGGGGAGGATGTAACGCTGTCCCGCCACCCGGACGATCATGCCGTCGATGATAGCCATGGTGAGGGGAAAACTCGTGATGAAGGTCGTACCCTTCCCGGGGAGGGTCTCGATCTCGATCTTCCCCCGCAGCTTGTCCACGGCCTGTTTGACCACGTCCATACCGACCCCCCGCCCCGAGACATCGGTGATCTTCTCGGCCGTGGAGAGACCGGGCGAGAAGATCAGGCGATAGACCTCCTGGTCCGTGAGGGCCTCGTTCTCCCCGACGAGTCCCTGGGAACGGGCCTTTTTGATGATCTTTTCCCTATCCAGGCCCCGGCCGTCGTCGGCGATCTCGATGACGATGTTGCCCCCCCGATGGTAAGCCTTGAGCTGAATGAGACCCCCTTCCGTCTTGCCGGCCCGGAGGCGCTCCTCGGGGGTCTCCAGGCCATGATCCACGGCGTTGCGGACGAGATGGACGAGGGGGTTGTAGATCTCGTCCACCATGTTCCGGTCGATCTCCGTCTCCTCGCCGATGAGTTCCACGGAGACGACCTTGCCCTTCTCCCTCGCCAGGTCCCTGACCAGGCGGGCCATGCGTTGGAAAGACTGCTTGATGGGGATCATCCTCAGGCTCATGGAGATGCGCTGGAGGGCGGAGGTGATCCGGAAGAGCTGGCTGATGTCCCTCATGAGGTTGCGGTCCGCCGCCAACTGGTTGCTGATGTCCTGCTGGATCATGGCCTGGGTGATCACCAGCTCCCCCACCATGTCGATCATGTCGTCCAGTTTCCTCGTATCCACGCGGATGGTGGAGACGTCCGTGACCTGCTCGGCCTGTTTCCTCAGGGCCCGAGACACCTGCTTGGGCGTCGCCAGCTTCTGGCCGATGAGGGCCTCGCCGATCTTCTTTCCCGGTTCCTCTTCGACGACCTTGAGACCCTTCTTCAAGGCCTCCTTGCTGATGAGTCCGTCATCGACGAGGATCTCCCCGATGAGCTTGGCCGGCGGTTCGACGACCTCGCCCCTCAACAACTGGCCGATACGCTCCAGGAGTTCCCCGAGTTCCGGGAGGGGGGAAGGTTCGGCCCGGCCCTCCATCTCCTCCCTCACCCGGCCGATCAAGGTCTTCAGGGCGTCGGCCCCGTCCAGGATGACGTCGATGACGGGGGGTGTGACCTTGATGCGGTCGTTGCGGGCCCCGTCGAGGAGGTTTTCCAACGAATGGGCGAGATTCCTGACGATATCCAGGTTCAGGAATCCGGCCACCCCCTTGATGGAGTGGAAGGGCCGAAAGACGGCATTGATGTAATCCTTGTCCTCGGGGCTCTGTTCGAGGTTGAGGATGTTGACCTCGATCTGTTCGATGTATTCCAGGGATTCGGTGATGAAGTCCCTGAGCAACCCCTCGTCGTGATGATCCGGCAATATCCGACCCTCCGCGACGGGGGTCTCCCCTCCCTCGCCACCATCTGCCGCGTCCGCCGCGTCCGCGGCGTCTGCAGAAGGGGGACGGTAATTTGTCAGGTCGCCCAGTTCCCCCTCGAAGGCGGCGATGGCGGCCTCGTTTCCCCATACGCCGCCGCGGGCCCCTTCGCCCACGATCTCCTGGAGGAGGGAGAGGCCCCTCTCGAAGACGGCAAATCCTTTCTCCTTGTCCCGGACCTCGTCCATGACGGTCTTTTCGAGGAGGTGGACGAGACCCCGGACAACCCTTACGGCAGCCTCCAGGGAGAGGGCCTGGGCCTCCGTGCCGATCTTCTCCAGGATATTCAGAAACGAGCCGGCGGCGGGGATGTCGATCTCCCGCCTGTCCAGGAGGAGAAAATCCGCGGCCATGGCCTCGATCAGGGTGGAAATCTTTTGTCCTTCCATACGTTACACCATCCTTAAAATCTCCGCGGCGATGTTGTCCAAGGGTACCACCCGATCCGCCGCCCCCAACTTGATCGCCTCCTTGGGCATCCCGAAAACCACGCAGGACTTCTCGTCCTGGGCGATGGTGGCGGCCCCCATATTCTTCATCTCCTTGAGCCCCTCGGCCCCGTCGGCCCCCATGCCCGTGAGGATGACACCGACGGCGTTGGCCCCCGCGTACTTGGCCACGGACTTGAAGAGGACATCCACGGCGGGGCGCTGGTGATGGACCATGGGCCCCGTCTTCACCTCGACGTAGTAACGGGCCCCGCTGCGCCTCAGGAGCATGTGGTAATTCCCCGGGGCGAGGAGGGCCGTGCCGGGGACGACGGTATCGTTGTCCCGGGCCTCCCGGACATTGATCCGACAGAGGTTGTTGAGACGCTCGGCGAAGGCGGCGGTGAAATTGGCGGGCATGTGCTGGACGATCACCACCCCCGGGGAGTTGTGGGGGAGTTTGGTCAAGACGGCCTTGATGGCCTCCGTCCCCCCCGTGGAGGCCCCGATGGCGATGATCTTGTTCGTGGTCTGGCTCAGGGCCTGGGGCGCCTCCACCGCCGCGGCGGCACTGCCGACGTTTCTCTGGTGGGGGACGATAAACCTGGCCCGGGCGGCGGCGCGGATCTTTTCCACGAGCTGGGCGCTCATGTCCCCCACGCTGTACGACCCCCCCGGCTTGGCAATGACGTCCACCGCCCCGATCTCCAAGGCCTCGAGGGTCAGGGAACTCCCCTCCTTGGTGAGGGAGCTGACGACGACGGTGGGGACGGGGTGGTACTTCATGAGCTTCCTGAGGAAGGTGAGACCGTCCATCCGGGGCATCTCGATGTCGAGGGTGATGACGTGGGGATTTAGGTTGACGATCTTGTCCCGCGCCACGAAGGGATCGGGGGCGGAACCCACGACCTCGATATCGGGGTATTTCGCCAATTCCTCCGTGAAGATCTTGCGCACGATGGCGGAATCATCGACGATGAGCACCTTGATCCGGTTCGCCATTCCTTCCCCTCTCTCCGCTTTTTTTAGAAATCCCCTTCTTCTCCCTCGCCCCCTCCCCCGTAGACACCGTCTTTGAAACCCAGGACCGTCTGGAGGGTGTTGCGCAGTTCCTCGGGGAGGAATGGTTTCTTCATGAAGGCCCGGGCCCCCAGGCGTAAGACCTCGTCCATCCGCTCGCGGCTGGCCTCGGTGGAGACGACGACGACGGGGATCCGGCGGTAGAGATCGTCGGCCTGGAGGGTCTTGATCATCTCGATCCCGTCCATCTCGGGCATGTTGAGATCCGTGATGATCACGTCCACCCAGCTTTCCGCCAGGACGGCGAGGGCCTCCCTGCCGTTCTGGGCCTCGTAGCAGACATCGACGTCGAATCCCGAGAGCTTGAGGATCTTCTTGATCACGGCCCTCATGGAAAGGGAGTCGTCGACGATCATGACGTTGCAGGACATGTTTTTCCTCCCCCCTCAAAAGGGTGTCCCCACCTCTTTATATTCACTCCATCTTTCTGTAAATACTCGGCTCCACGTATCGAAACGGGTGTCTGAGACCCGTCAGGCTCTCGGAGTGACCTACGAAGAGGTACCCCCCCTTGACAAGGCACCGGTAAAACCGCTCCACCACGGCGTTCTGGGTCTCCTTGTCGAAATAGATCATTACGTTCCGGCAGAAGACGACATGGAACCGAAAATCCGCCGGCGGCTCCTCCATGAGGTTGAAACGGCGGAACTCCACCAGGTCGCGGACCTCTTTCTTGACCCGGTAATACCCCGCGGACTGCCCCGTGCCGTACTGGAAATAGCGGTAGAGGATGTCCCGGGGGATCCTCTCGACCTTCTCGGCGGGATAGATGCCCGCCACGGCCGTCTTGAGGACCCGGGTGGAGATGTCCGTGGCCAGGATCCTGAAGTCGCCCCCCGCCAATTCCGGCGTCTCCCTTAGGGCGATGGCGAGGGAGTAAGGCTCCTCGCCGGTAGAGCAGCCGGCGCTCCAGACCCTGAGGGTCTCACGTCGTCCCCTGCCGCCCCCATTGAGGATGGGGGGCACGAGGTACCGGAGCTTTTGGAAGTGTTTGTCCTCCCGGAAGAAATAGGTGAGGTTCGTGGAGAGGGAGTCGATCATGACGATCAGCTCGTCCTGACCCTCCGGCGTCGTCACGTGGCGGTAGTAATCGGCGAAGGACTTGAAGTTCCCCTCCCTGATCCGTTTCCCCAAGCGGGCCTTCACCAGTTCCTTCTTCCCGTCGTGGAGGTTGATCCCGCAGAGGTCGTAGACGAGCCTGCTGATCTTCTCGAAATCACGCTCCCGCAGCTCCGGGTACATCGTGCCCCTTATCTCTATCCTTCTTTAGAAATCCTTGAATTCCCCTGACTTGTCGGGCAGGGCCCGGGCGGGTTTCCCGCCGGAGACCTTCGCGCTCACCTTTGCGGTCCGGACGGCGGGACCCTTCGCAACCAGGGCCTCCCTGACTTCCCCCTCTCCCTGACCGCCGATGATCGTCAAGAGCTCCTGGGCCACTTGATGCATCTGCATGGCCTGGGCGTTCATCTCCTCCGCCGCCGAGGCCGATTCCTCGGCGTGGGCCGCCGTCTGCTGGGTCACCTTGTCCATCTCCGCCACGGCCCGGTTCACCTGGTCGATGCCCTGGGCCTGCTCGGCCGAGGCGGCGGAGATCTCGCCCACCAGCTCTCCCACCTTGGCGGCGTTGGCCGAGACCTCGGCGAAGGCCTCGCCGGTCTTGGTCACCGCCTCGGAACCCTCGCGGATCTTGTTCACCGTGTCCTCGATGAGGACGGAGGTGTTCTTCGCCGCCTCGGCGGCCCGCATGGCCAGGTTACGCACCTCCTCCGCCACGACGGCGAAACCGGCCCCCGCCTCGCCCGCCCGGGCGGCCTCCACGGCGGCGTTCAGGGCCAGGAGATTCGTCTGGAAGGCGATCTCGTCGATGGTCTTGATGATCTTGGAGGTCTCCTCGGAGGCGGCGGAGATCTCCCTCATGGATCTGGTGAGGGAGTCCATGGACTCGTTGGCCCTCTTGACGATCACGTTGGCCTGCTTCATCAGGCTGTCCGCCTGGGAGGCGTTGTCGGCGTTCTGCTTGGTCATGGAGGCCATCTCCTCGAGGGAGGAAGAGGTCTCCTCCAGGGCCGAGGCCTGTTCCGAGGCCCCCTCGGCGAGGGCCTGGCTGGACGACGCCACCTCGCCGGAGGCGGCGGCGACCTGGGAGGCCGCCTCGGAGATCCGGTAGGTGGCCTTGGAGATGGGACCGGTGATGGAACGGGCGAAATAGAAGACCGCCAGGGCCGTCAGGGCGAGAAAGATCAAGGTCACGACGGCGATGGTGTTACGGATCAGCCTCGATACCTCGAGGAGCTCCGCCTCGTTCTGGGCGGCCCCCACGACCCAGCCCGTGGTCTCCACGGGGGCGAAACCGACGACCCTCTTGACGTTCTCGAAGTCATAGGAAACCATGCCCGTCTTCCCGGAGAGGACCTGGGCCATGGCCCCCTCCATGCCCTTGACCGTGGTCAGGTTCAGTTCCAGGACGTTCTCCTTCTTGGGGTGGGCGATGAGGAGGCCCTTCTTGTCCACCATGTAGGCGTACCCCGTCTTGCCCACCTTCGTGGCCGCGATGCGGTCCACGAGGAAGTCGATCTTCACGACGCCTAAGACGGCACCGACGAAGGAACCCGAGGCGTCCTGGATCGGGGCGGCCACGACGGTGACGGGCAGACCCGTCTTCTTGGACTTGATGGGCGTGCCCACAACGACCTTCCCCGCCTTGGCGGCCTGGAAGTAGTCCCGCTCGGCCACGTTTATCCCCCGGTTGGAGCCCCCCACGCTGTCCGCCTGGACGACCCCCGAGGCGTCGGTCACAATGATGGACTCGTACTCCTGACCGATCTTCTTCATCATGGCCTCGAGCTTGCGGCTCGCCCCCTCCGTCCTGCCCAGGGCGGCCTCCGCCATGACCTCGTCGGCGGCCAGACCGGCGATCAATTTCTGCTCACCCTTCAGGGCCGTATTGACCATCTCCGCCGTGCTCTTGGCGACGTTCACCAAGGCCGTCCCGGCATAATTCTCGATGGCTTGAGAGGACTTGTAGATGGCGAAGACGCCTACGATCAACAGGGGTACAAGGACGATCAACAGACCGCCCACCATCATCTTCAGACCCAGAGAAACCCTTTTCATTAATTATCCTCCTGTCCCTGTGCGCCGTCTCTACCTAGAGAGCCAGTTCCAAAGGAATTCGAGGGATACGCACAGAATAGAATTTTTTATCAATCCTCCGGCCAATAAGGCCAAGGATCCCCTCCGCCGCCCCTATTCTTCCGTGTCACCTCCTTTCCGCACCATTAGACGGGGAGATCCTGCGGGATCTGTTTGCAATTGTCGGGCCACGGCTCATGGGTCATTCACCGCCCGGCCCACGGGTCATCATGGGACGACGGGCCGGCCAGGACGGGCAATTTCCCCTTGACAACGGCCGTATCTTGACGAATCATGTCACCAAATTGACGGGAGGGGGTGCCCCATCACCCCGCCCAGGACGGCCATGGGCAACTGCAGGATCCTGATTGCGGAAGACGAGGAACTGATTCGGCAAAACCTCGCGGAGGTGCTGTCGGCCTCGGGTTACGAGGTCACGACCTGCGCCGACGGAAAGGAGGCCATGGAGGCCTTCGTCCGTGACACCTACGACGTGGTGTTGACGGATCTGCGTATGCCCCACATGGACGGCCTGGAACTCCTGCGCCTCGTCAAGGAGATGAGGCCCGAGCAGATCGTCATCATCATGACGGGTTACGGGAGCGTCCAGAGCGCCGTGGATGCCATGAAGATGGGGGCCTTCGACTACCTCACCAAACCCCTCAAGGACGACATGGTGCGGATCGTCCTCGCCCGGGCGGCCTCCTTCGCCCACCTGAAGGAGGAGAACATCGTCCTGAGAAACCAGCTCCGGGACAAGTTCGATTTCGGGAAGATGATCGGCTACAGCGAGGCGATGAAGAAGGTCTTCGAGAAGATCGAGAAGGTGGCCGCCACCAACAGCACCGTCCTCATCCACGGCGAGAGCGGCACGGGCAAGGAGCTCGTGGCGCGGGCG
>JAKPCH010000095.1 GCA_029553375.1 Deltaproteobacteria bacterium
GGATCGTCGACGAATACGCGGCGAAGGAGGGGTTCGACCGTGTGACGGTCCTGCGCCTGTCCTGCGGCAAGCTTTCCTGTGTCGTGCCGCAGGCCCTGCGCTTCGCCTTCGAGATCCAGTCGCTTGGGACCCGCGCCGAAGGCGCGGCCCTGGAGCTGGAGATCCTGCCGGCCGTGATCCATTGCCTTTCCTGCGCAAGGGATTTCGAGGTCGACAGGTTCGATGCCCAGTGTCCGGAGTGCGGGGGGTACGAGGTGTTCCTGGTGAGGGGGACGGAGGAACTGAGACTGCTCGAGCTGGAAGTCGAATAGGGGTCGTGGCGGCAGCGTCGGGCGGCGTGCGTCGGTCCCGAAGATGTGATAACGTAAGCGACCCCGGGTGGGGGTGTTTTCGAGAGGTGAGGAAGGATGTGTATCGCTTTTCCCGGTAAGATCTTGACCATAGGCGAGGACAACGTCGCCGTCATCGATATCAGCGGGACGCGGCGGGAGGTCTCCCTCGACATCATAGACGAGCCCGTCGCCGTGGGCGACTACGTCATCTGCCATGCCGGCTTCGCCATCCAGCGCCTCGACGAGGAAGTCGCCCTGGAGAAACTCTCCTTCCTGAAAGAGCTCATCGAGAATGAAATATATTGACGAGTACCGCCGCCCGGAACTGGTCCAGGGCCTCCTGGCGGCCGTGGGGGCCAAGGCGGCGGAAATCGGCCGTGAGGTCACCATCATGGAGATCTGCGGCACCCATACCCATGCCATCGGGAAGTACGGCTTGCGCAGGGTGCTGCCGGCGAACCTCCGCCTCATCTCCGGACCGGGCTGTCCCGTCTGCGTGACCTCCATAGGTGACGTCGACGCGGCCCTTCACCTGGCCGGCCTCCCCGGGGTGATCTTCGCGACCTTCGGCGACATGCTCCGCGTACCCGGGACGGGCGGTGAGAGCCTCACGGGCCTGCGGGCCGCGGGGGCGGACATCCGGGTCATCTCCTCGGCCGGCGACGCCGTCCGTTTCGCCGCGGAGAACCCCGATCGGCAGGTCGTCCTCATGGGCATCGGTTTCGAGACGACGGCGCCCACCGTGGCCGCCGCCGTTCTGCGGGCAAAACAGAGGGGCCTGGAGAACTTCTGCGTCTTTTCCGTGCACAAGACGGTCCCTAAAGTCATCGAGGCCCTCCTCGCGGACCCGGAGCTGAACATCGACGGCTTCATCTGCCCCGGCCACGTGAGCGTCATCACGGGGACCGAGGCCTACCGCGTGATCCCTGAGGCGGGCCGGGCGGCCGTCATCACCGGGTTCGAGCCCGTGGACATCGCCGAGGGGATCCTGATGATCCTTCACCAGATTGCCTCCGGGAAGTTCGACGTGGCCATCCAGTACAGCCGCGGCGTCAAGGAGTGGGGGAACGCCCGGGCCCGGGAGGTGATGGCCGAGGTCTTCGAACCCGGCGACGCCGATTGGAGGGGCCTCGGCGTCATTTCCGGCAGCGGTCTGTGCATCCGGCGGGAATTCGCGGAATTCGACGCCCTGAGGCGGTTTGACCTGCCCGCGCCGGCCTCCGCCGAGGTGAGGGGGTGCAGCTGCGGCGAGGTCTTGAGGGGGGTGCTGACCCCCCCGCAATGCCGCCTCTTCCTGAAGGCCTGCACGCCCGCCAACCCCTTGGGACCGTGCATGGTCTCCGGCGAGGGGACCTGCGCGGCTTACTACAAGTACGAACGGGACCCGGGATGACGGGCAAAAGAGCCGTTTCTCAGGGAACCCCGGGAGATGAGTTTTGCAAGGGAGGAAGAGATAGATGAAAGTGACCGTCGTCAGGAACATCCTCGACGCCAATGATCGGATCGCCGCGGAGAACCGCCTTCTCTTCGACGAGAAGGGGGTTTATGTCATCAACGTCATGAGCTCGCCCGGGGCGGGCAAGACGTCCCTCGTGGAGAAGACGATCACGGCCCTGAAGGACCGCTGGCGCATCGCCGTCATCGAGGGGGACATCCAGAACACCTACGACGCCGACCGCGTCGCGGCCCTGGGCGTTTGCGCCGTGCAGATCAACACGGGCGGGGCCTGCCACATCGACGGGAACATGGTTCGGGAAGCACTGCCGGCCCTCGACCTGGACCGGGTGGACCTGCTGATCACGGAGAACGTGGGCAACCTCGTCTGCCCCGCCGAATTCAAGATCGGCGAGAACGCCAAGGTGATGATCCTAAGCACCCCCGAGGGCGCCGACAAGCCCGCCAAGTACCCCCTGATGTTCCAGGAGTCGTCCGTCATGGTCATCAACAAGATCGATCTCCTCCCGTACGTGGATTTCGACCTTGCCAAGGCGAGGCGGGACGCCCTGGCCGTGAACCCCGGCCTTGAGATCTTCGAGGTCTCCTGCAAGACCGGCCAGGGTCTCGAGGGCTGGATAGGGTGGCTGGCGGGCCGGGTCGAGGCCTTCCGGAATAGATGAGCGGGGCCCGCAGGCGCGTTCGCGTCCTCTTCTCCGGCGTCGTCCAGGGGGTGGGCTTCCGGCCCCACATCTACCGGGTGGCGACGAAGCACCGCCTCGGGGGGTACGTCTGCAACACCACCGAGGGCGTCACCCTGGAGGTGGAGGGGCCGGCCGGCCGCCTGGAAAGATTCCTGGCCGAGCTGGCCAAGAGTCACCCCCCCGCCTCGGCGGCGCGGATCACGTCTCGCGAAGATATCGAGGTCCAGGGGGAGACGGAGTTCCGCATCGTCGCCAGCGAGCGGGAGGGGCACAGGAGGGTCCTCATCTCCCCCGACATCGCCACCTGTGACGACTGCCTCAGGGAGCTCAACGACCCCTCGGACCGGCGCTACCGTTACCCCTTCATCAACTGCACCAACTGCGGTCCCCGCCTGACGATCATCGGCGATGTCCCCTACGATCGGCCGAACACGTCCATGGCCTGTTTCCGGATGTGCCGCCGATGCCGCGGGGAGTACGAGAACCCCGCCGACCGCCGCTTCCACGCCGAGCCCAACGCTTGTCCCGTCTGCGGGCCCCGGCTCTGGATCACCGACGAAGGGGGGAACAGGGTCGAGGATGACCCCCGGGAGGTGGTGGGGAAGGCGGCGGGGCTTCTGAAGGCGGGTCGGATCCTCGCCGTCAAGGGTCTCGGCGGTTTCCACCTCGCCGTCGACGCGGCGAACGAAGAGGCCGTCAGGCGCCTGCGGTCGCGGAAGAACCGCGAGGAGAAGCCCCTGGCCGTCATGGCGAGGGACATCGAGACGGCCGGTCGGATCGTGAGGCTCGGGAGGGCCGAGAGAGAGCTCCTCCTCTCACCCCAGCGGCCCATCGTCCTGTGCCGGAAGGCCGCCGACGATCCCCTCGCGCCTTCCGTGGCGCCCGGCGTCCCCAACCACGGCGTCATGCTTCCCTACACGCCCCTGCACCACCTCCTCCTCGGGGAGGGCTTCACGGCCCTGGTCATGACGAGCGCCAACCAGGTCGACGAGCCCATCTGCGTCTCCAACCGCGAGGCCCTCCGGCGCCTCAAGGGCATCGCCGACTTCTTCCTCTTCCACGACC
This sequence comes from Deltaproteobacteria bacterium, assembly GCA_029553375.1. Taxonomy (GTDB): domain Bacteria; phylum Desulfobacterota; class Syntrophia; order Syntrophales; family UBA8958; genus JAKPCH01. The sequence goes on from JAKPCH010000095.1 coordinate 3,536, forward strand.
GGGACATCCTCGTGAGGTGCGACGACTCCGTGGCGGCCGTCATGGGCAGGGGGCCCGTCCTGCTGCGCCGTGCACGCGGCTGGGCGCCGAAACCCATCACCCTGCGCCGCCCGTATCCCGACGTCCTCGCCCTCGGGCCCCACCTCAAGGCGACGCTGTGCGTCCTCGCGGACCGACTCGCCTGGCTGAGCCCCCACATCGGCGATCTGGAAACGCCGGAGGCCCGGGACTTCCACCGGGAGAGCCTCAGGGTCATGGAGCGCATCGCCGGGTGCCGCCCGGACACCGTCGCCTGCGACCTGCACCCGGCCTACTGGACGACGAGACTGGCGGAGGAGATCCCCCATCGCGAGATCATCCCCGTCCAACACCACCACGCCCACGTCGTGAGCGTCATGGCGGAGCACGGCCTCTGGGGCGAGGTGATCGGCATCGCCATGGACGGGACGGGCTACGGACCCGACGGGACGGCCTGGGGCGGTGAGTTCCTCCTGGCCGCCGAGGCCCACTACCGGCGGGTGGGCCACCTCCGTCCCTACCCCCTCCCGGGGGGTGAAAAGGCCGTCAGGGAACCCTGGCGCGCGGCGGCGAGTCTCCTCCGGGAGGCCTTCGGGGGGGAATGGACGGTCGTGGCCCGCAGGATCCCCCTGGGCGTCCACGAGGAGAAGTTCGTTGTCCTGGAGAACATGATGGCCCGGGGTTTCAACTCTCCCCTGACGTCGAGCCTGGGCCGGGTCTTCGACGGTGTCGCGGCCGTCTTGGGGATACGACAGGCGGTGAGCTTCGAGGGACAGGCGGCCATGGAACTCGAGGCCGTCGCCGGAGGCCCCACAAAAAGGCGCTACCCCTACGGGATCGTCAGGGAGGGAGGGAAGCTCATCCTCGACCTCGGGCCCCTCGTGCGGGCCGTGGCGGAGGACGTGATACGGGGGAAGGATCGAGGGGCCGTCGCCGCGGCCTTCCATGGAACCATCGTCGAGGCCGTCGCGGAGATGGCGGCGGCCGTCCGGGAGGAGACGGGGCGGGAGAGGGCCGCCCTCAGCGGGGGGTGCTTTCAGAACCGCCTCCTCCTGGAGGGGACCGTCCGGGCCCTCAAGAGGAAGGGCTTCACGGTCTACACCCACCGGCTCCTACCGCCCAACGACGGCTGCATCGCCCTGGGCCAGGCCGTGGCCGCGGCGGCCCGCCTCGCGGCGCGCGAGGACGGGGGCGGGTAGGTCGGGTCTGTTGATCAACGACAAAAAATGGCATATTGAGAGAGGCAGACCGAAGGGCGGCCGACGACGCCGGCGGGTCATGACGCCTGGCGGAAAGAGGGTATGAAATGAGGCATGAGCGGATTCTTCTGGAACACGGCAGCGGCGGGCTTTTAAGCCACGAGCTGATCACGGAGGTCTTCCTGCCCCTGTTGCGAAACCCCCATCTGGAGCGCCTCGAGGACAGCGCGGTCTTGACGGTGGGTGAGAGGTCGATCTGCTTCACGACGGACTCCTACGTCATAGACCCCCTCTTCTTCCCCGGCGGCGACATCGGTTCGTTGGCTGTCCACGGGACGGTGAACGACCTGGCCGTCTGCGGCGGGAGGCCCCTGTTCATCAGCGCGGGTTTCATCATCGAGGAAGGCCTCCCCCTGGAGGACCTGCGGCGGATCACCCTCTCCATGGCCGAGGCGGCGCGGAAGGCCGGGGTCGCCGTGGTCACGGGGGACACGAAGGTGGTCGCCCGGGGGGCCGCCGACGGCCTCTTCATCAACACCTCCGGCATCGGCCTTGTCGAGTACCCGCACCCCCTCTCCGTGAAGAGCATCGAGGCGGGGGACGCCGTCATCGTCAGCGGTACCGTCGGCGATCACGGGGCCGCCGTCCTGAGCAGGAGACGGGAGCTGGGGGTGATCTCCGAGGTCCTCTCCGACTCGGCCCCCCTCAACGGCCTCATCGCGGCGATCCTCGCGGCGAGCCCCCGGGTCCACTGTATGCGTGACCCCACCCGGGGGGGGCTCGGGGCGATCCTGGCCGAAATAGCGAAGCAGTCCGGCCGGCTCATCGAGATCCGGGAGAAGGACGTCCCCGTCCGGGAAGAGGTGCGGGGGATCTGCGAGATCTTGGGTTTCGATCCCCTCTTTCTCGCCAACGAGGGGAAGGTGGTCGTTTTCTGCCACCCCGGGGACGCGGACCGGGTCCTGGAGGTGATGAGAGGTCACGAGTACGGCAGGGAAGCGGCCCTCATCGGGTCCGTGGGCGAGAGGGAGCGGGGGCGCCTGGTCCTGAGGACGGTTATCGGCAGCTCCCGGGAGGTCGATCTGCCCGTGGGTGAGCTGGTCCCCCGGATCTGCTGACGGCGTCGGCCCCGGGGGGGCGGCGCCCGAGAGGACGAAGTCCCCTTTACATCATCGGAGGTCCCCATGTCTGAGATCATCCGTTTCGGCGTTTCCTTGGAGAAAGATCTCCTGCAGAGGTTCGACCGCCTGATCCGGGAGAAGAGGTACACGAGCCGCTCCGAGGCGATCCGGGATCTCATCCGCCAGGAGATGATCAAGAAGGAGTGGGAGGAGGGCGGTCAGGTGGCCGGGGCCATCACCTTCATCTACGACCACCACAAGCGGAACCTCCTCAACCGGATCATGGACCTCCAGCACGACTACAACAAGATCATCGTCTCGACCCAGCACATCCATCTCGACCACAATAACTGCCTGGAGGTCGTAGCCGTCAGGGGGACGGCCGGGGAGGTCCTCGAGCTGGCCGACGCCCTGAAGGCCCTCAAGGGGGTCCGGCACGGCACCCTGAGCATGACGGGCGTCGAGAAGGACACGGGCTGATCCCCGGGTCATCGTCGTCTGCGGGTCGGCCCTCATTTTGGGCGGCGGCGGGGCGATGACGAAATGACTTTACTGCTCGGCAGCTTGAAGGTTTTCATACCGTGTCGGACCGTCCGGCCGGCTGGATTCCCCAGGGAGAGGAGGGCCGTCATCGGGAGGTGTTCAGACACCGGGCTGTGCGTCGGGTATATCCCGGCTTTGCGTGGCGCCCATTCCCGTTTGAAACGTCCGACCCCAAGGGGCCCCTTCGGCCTTAGGCCGTCGGCGGACCTGCCCTGGGCCGCGGGACCTGATTGCCCCTCCGGCCTTGTCCAATTGTAAACGCCCCGTTCCCGGCGCACCCTCGACCTCAAGACCGCCGGGGCGGACTCCGGGACGCCGGAACGGATGACGGGCAAAAAACCAAAATGTAATGGGCCCGTGACATGACGCGAGATTCAAGTTGACAGGGCGAAGGCTTAGTGTTATTTAATAAGAAAAGTAACATCGAAAGGCGGGCAAAAGGCCCCTTGAGATCCGCGATCCCCACGGCGAATCTTTCCCGATGGACCCAACCACCGTCACGGCGCCCGGGGTCCGGGAGGATGTCATGGATGTTTCGATGACGATACGGTCTCAAGGGTGTTTTTTTTGTCTTGTCAGGTAGCACGAAATTAAAATGGGTGGCACAAACCCCTTTACCCACTCACGATATATCAATGCGAATTCCTTAGAGAAAAGCATCGCTATCATCTCGTCCGTTGTCCTTCATCTGGGCCTTTTTTCTCTTTTTCTAACCAAACCCCTCATGACCATGCCCCACGTGTCGGAGGCCATCCATGTGACCCTCGTAGCCGGCCGGGAAGCTCATGAAAACGGAGTCACCGAGAGGGAGAAACAAAAGGCAGGGGTCAAAAGGGTGACCGTGTCGAGGAGGGAAGAGAGGGACCCCGCCGACGATGTTCCCCTTGCCCCTCGGCAGGTGCCGGATCGACCGAAGGCGGCGGGGACGGTCAAGGCCGACCATACCCCCGCCAAGGCCGACGGGGCGGCCCGTGTTTATCCCGGCGGTGTCGTTCCTGCCGCCCCGCCCCTGACCGGCAAGGTCGTCGAAGTCCCCTTCGGGAGCTCCGAGGGGCCGCAGTTTCTCCATCAGGAAACGCCGATCTATCCCTTCTTCGCCCGTAGGATGGGCAAGGAGGGGCACGTGGTCCTTCGTCTCCACATCGACCGGCGGGGTCTGCTGCGCCAGGTGGAGGTGGTGCGGCCCGGGGATTTCGGGTTTACGGAGGCGGCCGTGGAGGCCTTGAAAAAATCGACCTTTCGCCCCGCCCTCAGGGACGGGGAGGGGGTCGACAGCCGGGCGTTGCTCACCGTGTGGTTCAAGCTGAGCCGGGACTGAGAGGGGGTGGTCGGGGGAAAGGGGTTTTTCGACGCGCATCCGTCGAGGGTACAGGCGGGGGTAGTTGAAGGGGCCACCCCCGCCTGTGAGAAGGCGCTCACCAAGACCACCTTCCTAATAAATTTTTAGCAGAAGGGAGGGGGGTTGTAAAGATATCGATGGGGAGGTCAAGGAATGAGGTACCTTTGTCTGATATCGGTCTTTTTTTGCCTTTTTGTTTCCCCGGCCTTGGCCGCGGGAGAACCGGAAACGAAGTTGAAGGATATCGTCGTGACCGCCACGAGGACGGAGAAGAGCCTGGAGGCCGTCCCGGGGGATACGGTCGTGGTGAAGGGAAAGGAATTTGAGAGACGAACCACCGTCACGATTGACTCCGCCCTGGACACCCTGCCCGGGGTCTTCGTCCGCAGGGTCAATCTCATGGATACCCTCTCCGCCGTGACCCTCCGGGGCATCCCCGACCAGAAGCGGACCCTGGTCATGAAGGACGGGATCCCCCTCAACAGCGCCTACACGGGCGACGTGACCCTCACGGCCATGGCGCCGGGGGACATCGACAAGATCGAGGTCGTCCAGGGCCCCTATTCCAGCCTCTACGGGGGCAATGCCATGGGCGGGGTGGTCAACATCGTCACCCGCTGGCCCGAAAAGAGGGAATTCGTCATCAAGAGCGCCTACGGGACGAGCTGGCGTCGCGGCGAGAGCCTCGATGACCTGCAGACATACTACCTCTCCTACGGAGACAAGTTGACGGACAAATGGAGATTGCTGGTGAGCTACGGGTACAAGGCGACCAACGGTTACGCGAAGGAGATGGTGACCACGTCGGTGAAACCGCCCGTCGGTTACACGGGGTGGTCCTACGTCTCTTCAACCCAGGGGGCGACGAACTACCTGATCGGCGACAAGGGGGACAATACGTGGTGGGACGACAATTTCAGCCTCCGGACGGCCTATGACCTCAGTTCCGCCGCCCGTTTGAAGCTCTCGCTCCTTCGGCAGCGCTACAAGTACAACTACGACGAGCCCCACACCTACATCAAGGATGCCGCGGGGAATCCCGCTTATTCCTATCAGTCCGGGGGAAGCCGGGTCCGGGAGAGCGCCTACACCAGCGGCATGGGGATGAAGGTGAACAGCGTCTACGACGCCGGTCTGGAGGTGGAGATCGGTTCCGTGAAATCAAAGCTCACCGTCGGTTTGAACGACAACGAGAAGAACTGGTACACCCTGCCCAACACCTCCGCGGCCCCCTACGCGACCCTGGGGGGGGAAAACGGGAAGCTCTCCAGCAGCCCGAACCAGAATTTCCTGGCCGATTGGCAGCTCACCTTTCCCCTGATGAAAAGAAACATCGTGACCGTGGGCGCCTCTTACCGCTTCGGCCGGGCGGACACGGAGGAGCACAACCTCAGATACTACAAGGACGAAGACTCGAAGACGGACCTGACGTACAACTCGGGGGGGAAAGACGAGGTCTGGGCCGTCTTCGTCGAGGACGAGATCGCCCTGACGGACAAACTGAGCCTTTTCTTGGGCGCGAGGGGCGACTGGTGGAAGACCAACGACGGTTACGCCAACCAGTTCGGCGGGGGCGGGTTATCCGAGACCTATGATTCCCGCACGGCCTCGGCCTTCAGCCCCAAGGCCTCGCTGGTCTTTAGGCCCTTCGAAAAGACCACTCTCAGGGCCTCGGTCGGGAAGGCCTTCCGTCCCCCCACGATCTACGAGCTCTACAGGACCTGGGTGGGATCGGGGTCGGGGTCGAGTCAATCCTCTCCCCGCGTCACCTACAGGGGCAACCCCGATCTCACGCCGGAGAAGGTCTTCGCCTGGGACGTGGGGGCGAGGCAGGGCCTCTGGAAGGGTGCCGAGATAGGCGTCACGTATTACGAAAACCACCTGGAAGACCTCGTCTATAGAAAGACGGGCGATACCGTCAACAAGGGCGGCACCTGGGTCCGCGAGGACGTCTACATCAACGCGGGGAAGGGCCGGTGCCGGGGCGTTTCTCTGGATCTGGAACAACGCGTGGCGACCTGGCTGAAGCTGACGGCCAACTTCACCTACACGGACGCCCGGATAGAGGAGAACGCCGCCAAGCCCTCCACCGTGGATAAGCGGCTGACCTATGTGCCGGACAAGATGTTCAATATAACCGGTGGGTTGGAAAAGAAGCCCTTTTCTCTGTCCCTGACGGGGAGGTACGTGGGCAAGCGTTACACCGACGACGAGAACAGAGACACGGTCAACGGCGTGCCGGGTTCCTACGATCCCTTCATCCGGTGGGACGGGAAGGTCTCGTATGAGGTGAGCAAAAATATCAAGGCGTCCTTGGCGGTGTTAAACATGGCCGACGAGGAACACTACGAGTCCTACAAGGCACCGGGGAGGCTGTGGTTCGCCGAGGTGGAGATCAGGTTTTAGGGCCCCGTGAGACGGGCGGGGTGGGGAGGCGGTTCCCGGCGGCCGTCGTGTGGGCCTGTGCGGCCGTCCTGGTCATGACGACGGCGGCCCTGCCCGCCCCCACCCCCACCGCCGTGATCACCCACACGGATCGCCTGGGGAGGCGCGTGGAGATACCCGTGCCGGTGAAAAGGGCCGTTTTCCTCCAGATGTACGAGCTCATCCCCGTCCTCGACGTCTGGGAGAGGGTGGCGGGGTTGGGGCGTTACGCCTTTGTCAACGATATCGTGGCCTCTTCCCGGGCGCGCCGGCACGGGACGGTCCCCGCCGTCGGGGGGGGTAACGATATCAATGTGGAGGCCGTTATCAGGGTCAGGCCGGATTTGATCGTCACCTGGACGGCAAGCCCGGAGCAGGTCCGTTTCCTGGAGGGCAAGGGCCTGCGGGTGATCGCGGAATATCCCGAAAGTATTCAAGAACTGAGGGAGGTAATGAAGCTTTTGGGCAGGGTGTTTCAGCGGGAGCGGCGGGTTTCCCGAGCCATCGGGGAGATGGACCTCCTCCTGGGGGATATACGGGCGAGGGTGGCGAAGGCGCCGCCGTCGCCGAGACCCAGGGTCCTCTGGCTCGGTTCGCGGCCGACGACGGTGGCGTGTCGCAACAGCATCGGCAACGAGTTGATCCGCCTCGTCGGGGGGGAAAACCCGGCGGAGGCCATACCCCTGCGCAACACCGACATCCCCCTGGAGAGGATCATCTCCTGGAACCCCGATATCGTCTTCATCTGGGGTAACGCGAGGTACGGGGCCCGCCACATCCTGGAGAGCTCCCACTGGCGGACCGTCAACGCCGTCAAGCACGGCCGGGTCTACAAGCTGCCCGAGTGGTCCACCTGGTCGCCCCGGGTGGCCCTCGTCGCGTTGTGGATGGCCATGCGGACGTACCCGGAGCGGTTCGAGGGCCTGGATTTTTCGTCCGTTGCCGACCGTTTCTACCGCCTGGTCTTCGGCCTGTCCTACAAGGGGGAGGGGTGGCATTGAAGGGGAGGCGGGTCCTCGATGCCGTGATCCTGTTATCCCCCCTGATGGCGGGATGGGCGGCCCTGTTCGTGGGGTCATGCGACATCCCGCCCCTGGACGTCCTGAGGGTCCTGGCCTGGCGTCTGTTTGACCCGGGGGCCTTCGGCGAGAGTTCCGAGTGGGTGGTCATCGTCGACATCCGCCTGTGCCGCGTCGTCCTCGCCGGGATCGTCGGCGCCGTTCTGTCGGCGGGGGGGGCCACGTTCCAGGGGATGTTCCGCAACCCCCTCGTGGACCCATACATCCTGGGCATCTCCGCGGGGGCGGCCTTCGGCTGCGCCGTCGCCGTGGGATTCATGCCCCTGATCTCGACGCCCCTGTTGGCCTTCGCCTGCGGTATTCTCGCCGTGTCCCTGACCTCCTGGATCGCCCGGTGGGGGGATGACGTCTCCCCCTTGACGATGGTCCTGGCCGGGGTGGTCGTCTCCGCCTTTTTCACGGCCCTGGTGTCCATCGTGAAGTTCCTCGTCGACCCGGCGAAACTCCAGAGCATCGTCTATTGGTTGATGGGGAGCTTCTCCCTCGCCGAGTGGAAATCCGTCGGGATGGCGGCAGCGGCGGCCGTTGTGGGTTTGACCCCCGTTTACCTGATGAGGTGGCGCCTGAACGTGATCAGCATGGGGGAGGAGGAGGCGAGGACCATGGGGGTCGACGTGAGGCGCTACCGAGTCGTGTTCATCGCCGCCTCGACCCTGGCCGTCTCCACGGCCGTGTCCGTCAGCGGCATCATCGGCTGGGTGGGCCTCATGGTACCCCACCTGGTCCGGATGGTCTCCGGCCCCGATCACCGCTCCCTCATACCCCTCTCCATGGCGGCGGGGGCGGCGTTTCTCATCCTGGCCGATACCGTGGCGCGGTCCCTGACGGTCTACGATCTTCCCGTGGGCCTGGTGACGGCCATCACCGGGGCCCCCTTCTTCGTCTATCTCCTCAAGCGGGGGGGGAGGGAGAGTTGGCGCGGATGACGGGTCATTTGGAGGTCCGGGATCTGCGTTTCGCCTACCCGTCGTCCCCCAGGGCGGTGTTGGACGGCGTCTCCTTCCGCGTCGAAAGGGGTATGGTGAGCGCCGTCCTGGGGCCCAACGGATCGGGGAAGACGACCCTCTTCAAGTGCCTGACGGGCGTCTGGAAGGCGAACGGAGGGACGATGACGAACGACGGCGACGACTTCGCGGCCCTCCCTCCCGCCGCCAGGGCGAGGCTCTTCGCCACGGTGCCCCAGGACCACGTGCCCCCTTTCCCCTACCGGGTCCTCGAGGTCGTGCTGATGGGGCGCTCGCCCTATATCTCCCCCTTTGCCCTCCCTTCCGCCCGGGACTACGCCGTCGCCGAGGAGACGCTGCGGGAGCTGGGGATCGACGCCCTGAGGGACCGTCCCTACACGGCCATCAGCGGGGGGGAAAGACAGCTCGTCCTCATCGCCCGGGCCCTGGCCCAGGAGGCCCCCTGCCTGCTCCTCGACGAGCCGACGGCCCACCTCGACTTTCGTCACCAGGTGGGGGTCTTGACGACCGTCAGGAGCCTCGTCGACCGGCGGAACCTCATCGCCCTGATGACCCTCCACGATCCCAACCTGGCCCTCATGTTTTCCGATTACGTGGTCCTCATGGACGCCGGCCGGGTGGTGGCCCAGGGGCCGCCCCGGGACGTGATCACGGAAGAGAGCATCCGGGAGATTTACCGGATCGACGCCACCATCCACGCCTTCGACGGGACGAGGTTCGTATGCCCCCGGATGAGACGATAATCGCCCTCAGGGACCTCACGAAGACGTACGATGGCGTCCGGGCCGTCGACGGCGTGACCCTTTCCATAAAAAAAGGCGAGATCTTCGGGCTCTTGGGCCCCAACGGGGCGGGGAAGACGACGACGATAAAGATCATGACCACCCTCAGCCGTCCCGACGGGGGCGTGTGCACCGTGGGCGGATTCGACGTCACGAAGGAGCCGCGGGGGGTGAGGGGCATCATCGGCGTCGTTCCCCAGGAGAACAACCTGGAGCCGGAACTGACGGCCTATGAGAACCTCTTGATTTACGGCCTGTTGCATAAGGTGACCCCCCTTGGGGAGACCGTCAGGGGGCATCTGGAGATGGTCGATCTCTGGGAGAGGCGGGACCAGGTGGTCTCCCAATTCTCCGGCGGCATGAAGAGACGCCTCGTCCTCGCCCGGGCCCTCCTGGCCGACCCGGCGATCCTCTTCCTCGACGAGCCCTCCACGGGTCTCGATCCCCAGATAAGGCGCCACCTGTGGGACATCGTGAGAAAGACGCAGAAGGAGGGACGGACGGTGATCCTCACGACCCATTACATCGAGGAGGCGGAGGCCCTCTGCGACCGGGTGGGTATCATCTCCCACGGGCGGTTGATCGCCCTCGACACCCCCGGGTGTCTGAAGGACACCGTGGGGGGGTACGTCGTGGAGTATATCGACGCGGAGGGCCGCCTCGTCCAGCACCTGTGCCGGGACCGCGCGGAGGCCCACGAGATCGCGGGGGGGATCAGGGAGAACGTCACCATCCGGAAGACCAACCTCGAGGACGTCTTCATCAAACTGACGGGGGAGAGGATCGAATGACGGCCCCCGGCTGGTATCCCGTCTTTCTACGCGAGATGCTCCACTTCCGGCGGAAGTTCTTCAAACTGGGCTACCTCTTCTCGGCCATGGTGGCCCCCCTCATCTACCTCGCCGCCTTCGGTTTCGGGTTGGGGCGGAGCGTGCATATCGACCGCGGCGATTATCTGGCCTTTCTCCTGCCGGGTCTGGTGGCCATGAGTTCCATGTACAACTCCTACAACTGGATCGCCAGTTCCCTCAACATCAACAGGCTCTACTTTCGGACCTTTCAGATTTACGTCCAGGCCCCCGTCTCCCCCGCCTCCGTCATGGTGGGGGAGGTCCTGGCGGGGATGGCCAAGGGATTCTTTGCCTCCCTCCTCGTCATCGCCGTCGGCTTCTTTTCCTCTCCCGATTTCGCCCTCGGTGCGCCCTTCGTCGTGGCCCTCTTGATGAACTGCCTCCTGTTCTCCGGCTTGGGCGTCATCGTCGGCATGGGCACCAAGTCCCACGAAGAGACGGCCACCTATTCCAACCTCTTCATCATGCCCATGGCCTTCTTCAGCGGGACCTTCTTTCCCCTGGAGAAGCTGCCCATGGCCGTGAAGGCCGTCATCTACGTCCTGCCCCTGACCCATACCGGCATCCTCATCAGGAAACAGGCCTTCGACGGCGAGGGGCTTTGGTCCTTGGGCGTCCTGGTCTTGTACTCCCTTGTCTTCCTCCTCTGGGGGTCCCGCATGATTGCCCGCTACAGTGAGTGATCGGAGGTGCCCATGAGAATACTTGCGATTTGTTGGTCCAGTTACCTCCCGTTGATGAAGGCCTCCGCCGACGACCTCGGGATCGACCTTCGCGCCTACTCGACGAGACAGGCGGCGACGGTTCCAGGGGTCCTGGAGAAGATCAGGGGTGACCTCGCCGCGGCGGATCTCGTCCTGGCCTACCGGACAAACGACGCCTTCTGGGAAGAACTGGAGGAGGACCTCGCACGGGCGAAGGCCCGTCTCCCCCTCGTCGTCGTCGGCAGCGACCCCTCCTTCATGGCCCTGTCGAACGTCCCTTGGGAGGTAGCCTCCGACGTTTACCGTTACCTCGTCTTCAACGGGGCCCAAAACATCCGCAACCTCTTCCTGTCTCTCCTCTCCCGGCTCTTCGGCCAACAGCGGCCCTTCACCCCGCCCGTGGAGCTCCCCTGGCAGGGGATCCATCACCCCCGCCTGAATGGGGTGTTCACGGATCGGGAGGCCTACCTCCGCGCCTACGAAAGCTCCCTCCCCTTCACGCCCCGGGCCTATGTGGGTCTTCTCTACCCGCGGACGAACTGGGTCACGGGGAACATGGGGGTGGAGAGGGCCGTGATCGAGGCGCTGGAGGGACGCTCTTTGGGGGTCCTGCCCGTTTTCCTCTATTCCCTGAAGGACGGCGCCTTGGGAAACCTGGGCGGTACGGAGGTCGTCGGGCGGTACTTCGTCGCGGGGGGAAGACCGTGCGTGGAGGGCGTGATCAAGCTGACGGCCTTTTTTTTGGGGTCGGGGAAGGGTGACCTGGACATGTCGGGGGCCAGGGACGGGGCCCAGGTGTTCAAAGACCTCAATATCCCCCTCTTCAACCCCCTGATCTCTTATTACCGCAGCAAGGAAGAGTGGTGGGAGGACCCCGAGGGATTGGGGAGCCAGGTGGCCTGGAGCGTGGCCATGCCGGAATTCGAGGGGGTCATCGAGCCCCTGGTCGTGGGGGCCGTCCAGGGGGAAAACCAAGAGCCTCTTACCGAGCGGGTGGGCCGCCTGGCCGCCCGCGTCGCCCAATGGGTGGCCCTGAGGAAGAAACCCGCCGCCGAGAAGAGGGTGGCCTTCATCCTCCACAACAACCCCTGTGCCTCCGTGGAGGGGACGGTGGGGGGCGGGGCCCATCTCGACACCTTGGAGAGCGTCGTGGCCGTCATGAGGAGGATGAGAAAGGAGGGCTACCGGGTCGAGCCGCCGCGGGACGGGAAGGCCCTGATCGAGGAAATAATGGAGAGGAAGGCCGTCTCCGAGTTTCGCTGGACGACGGTGGAGGAGATCGTGGCGCGGGGGGGTGTCCTGGGTTTCGTGGCGGGGGAAAGATACCGCCGGTGGTTCGACGAGCTCCCCGCGGTGAGCCGGGAGAAGATGCGCGCGGCGTGGGGGGAGCCCCCCGGCGAGGCCATGGTCCACGGGGGCAACATCCTGGTCACGGGCGTGACCTACGGCAACGCCGTCGTCTGCGTGCAGCCGAAGAGGGGCTGCGCCGGCGCCCGCTGCGACGGGGAGGTGTGCAAGATCCTCCACGACCCCGCCGTGCCCCCGACGCACCAGTACGTTGCCACGTACCGGTGGCTGGAGGAGGAATTCAAGGCCGATGCCGTCATCCACGTGGGGACCCACGGCAACCTCGAGTTCCTGCCCGGGAAGTCCACGGGCCTCTCGGCGGCCTGTTTCCCCGCTATCGCCATCGGCGCGGTACCCCATCTGTACATCTACAACGCCGACAACCCCGCCGAGGGGACGGTGGCCAAGAGGCGGAGCAACGCCGTGATCGTGGACCACATGCAGGCCGTCATGGTCGGCGCGGAACTGTACGGCGAGTTGGAGGAACTGGAGAGGCTCCTGGAGGAACACGGGAAATGCGCCGCCGGGGAACCCGCCCGGGCCCACGCCCTTGATCACATGATCCGGGACCAGGCGGCACGCCTCAACCTCCTGGATGAGGAAAGGGAAGACCAGGAGACGACGGACGCCTTCCTCCGGAGACTCCACGAGAAGCTCACCTTGATGAAGGGCAGTTCCTTCGCCGACGGGATGCACGTCTTCGGGGAGATCCCCCGGGGGGAGAAGCTGGCCGATTTCGTCTCCGCCGTCGTCGGTTTCGACGATTCCCCCGCCTCGGTCCGGGGCGTGTTGAGGGATATCCTGTCCCGCCGCGGCGTCCCGGAAGGGGAGGACCGGGAAGAGGCGGTGGAGAGATCGTGGCGGGGCCTCGTGAGGGATTTCGTACTCGAACGGACACCCCTGAGGGCGGGCCTTGCCCGCCATGACCTGACGGCGGACGAGGAGGCCCGTCTTTCCCGGATCGAGGAGACGATCGGATCGGTCGTGGAGAATGTCCGGGCCTCCGACGAGATCGGCGCGCTCCTCATCGGCCTGGGGGGAGGGTATGTGGAACCCGGTCCCTCGGGCCTGATCACGCGGGGCCGGCCTGATATCCTGCCCACGGGGAGAAATTTCTACTCCCTCGACCCCCGGAGGATACCCACCCCGGCGGCCTGGGTCACGGGCCGGGAACTGGCGGAAAGAACCCTGGAGAGGTTTTTGAAGACCGAGGGGCGGTACCCGGAGAGCCTCGCCTATTACTGGCAGTGCAGCGACATCATGTGGTCCGACGGGGAGGGGTTGGCCATGGTGATGCACCTCCTCGGCGTCAAACCCCGGTGGCTTCCCAACGGCAGGGTCGAGGGCTTCGAGATCCTCCCCCTCGACGAGATCGAAAGGCCCCGCATCGACGTGACGGTTAGGGTGTCGGGCATCACCCGCGACAACTTTCCCGGCTGTATCGAATTCCTGGACGAGATCGTTCAGCGGGTCGCCGCCCTCGAGGAGCCGCCGGAAGGGAATTTCGTGAGGAAGCACACCCTGGAGAAGTTAAAGGCCGCGGGCCTTCAGGGGGAGGACGTCGCCCCCGAGGTGCTGCGCCCCTTCACCTACCGCATCTTCGCCGCCATGCCGGGCACCTACCAGGCGGGGACGCAGCTGGCCGTCTACGCCTCCGCCTGGAGAACGGAGCGGGACCTGGCGGACGTCTTTCTCCGCTGGAACGGTTACGCCTACGGCAAGGGGGTTTTCGGCGCCCCGGCCCATGAGGGTTTGAAAACCTCCCTCAAGGACGTGGAGGTGACCTTCAACAAGGTGGTGACGGACGAGTACGACCTGACGGGCTGCTGCGGCTATTTCGGGACCCACGGGGGGATGATAAACGCCGCGCGGGTCTTGACGGGCCGGGAAGTCAGGAATTACTACGGCGACACCCGCAAGCCCCGCCACGTCTCCGTCCGGACCCTGACGGAGGAGATCAGGAGGGTGGCCCGGGCCAAGATCCTCAACCCCCGGTGGATAGAGGGGATGAAGAGACACGGCTACCGGGGCGCGAGCGAGATCAGCAAGCGGGTGGGGAGGCTGTACGGCTGGCAGGCGACGGCCAAGGCGGTGGACGGGGCCGTCTTCGACGACGTGGCGCGGACCTTCGTCATAGACGCCCGGAACCGGCGTTTCTTCGCCGACAACAACCCCTGGGCCCTCGAGGAGATGACCAGGAGGCTCATCGAGGCCGCCGAGAGGGGGCTGTGGGAACCGGCCCCGGACGTCCGGGAGGCCCTGAAGGCGATCTACCTGGAGATCGAGGGGTGGATCGAGGAGAAGATGGAAAACGCCGACGGCGACTTTCAGGGAGGGAGCATCGACGTCTTCACCCGGGCGGACGTGGCGGCATGGAGAGAGAAATGGGAGGAGATGGAATGACGGTTTTCCCCTTCACGGCCGTCGTGGGACAGGAGGAGCTCAAGACGGCCCTGGTGCTGAATGTCGTGGATCCCTCCATCGGCGGGCTCTTGATCATGGGTGAGAAGGGGACGGCGAAGAGCACCGCCGTCCGCGCCCTGGCCGATCTTCTGCCCGAGATGGAGACGGTCAGGGGATGTCCCTTCAACTGTGACCCCGAAGGACCCCTCTGCCCGAGGTGCCGGGACGCGGCGGTTCGAGGGGGGAGCCTTGAGACGGAACGCAGGAAGATGCGCGTGGTGGAACTGCCCCTCGGCATCACGGAGGATCGCCTGGTCGGCACCCTGGACATAGGTTACGCCTTGAAGACGGGCGAAAAGAGGTTCGAGCCCGGCATCCTTGCCGACGCCAACAGAAACTTCCTCTACGTGGACGAGGTGAACCTCCTGGAGGATCACCTCGTGGACCTCCTCCTCGACTCGGCGGCCATGGGGGTGAACACCGTGGAGAGGGAAGGGGTCTCCTTTTCCCACCCCGCCCGGTTCATCCTCGTGGGCACCATGAATCCCGAGGAGGGGGACCTCCGCCCCCAGCTCCTGGATCGCTTCGGTCTGTGCGTCCGCGTCTCCTCCGTCATGGACAAGGCGGCGAGGGTGGAGATCCTGCGCCGGCGGGCCTCCTTCGACGCCGACCCCGCCCTTTTCCTCGCCCGCTGGGAAGAGGAGCAGAGGGCCCTCGCCCGGCGGATCGCCGCCGCCAAGGCCAGACGGGAGGAGACCGTCGTCGCCGACGGGATCCTGGAGAAGATCGTGGAGATCACGTCTGCTCTTTCCCTCGACGGGCACCGGGCGGACATCGTCATCATGAAGGCCTCCCGGGCCCTCGCCGCGTTGCGGGGCAAGGCGTCCGTGGGGGACGAGGAAGTGAAGGAAGCGGCCCTCTTGGCCCTGAGTCACCGCCTGAAGAGGAAACCTTTCGAGGATGTCGAGGGGGAACGGGAGAAGGTCCAATCCCTCCTCAAGGAGTTGTAGGCATGTCTTTTACCGGTTTCGTGGGACACGAGGGGGCGAAGCTGGCCCTGATCCTCAACGCCGTCGATGGGCTCTGCGGAGGGGTCCTCTTCGTCGGCGAGAAGGGTAGCGGCAAATCCACCCTCTGCCGGGAGTTCCGCGCCCTGTTGCCCGCCGGGACGCCTTTCGTGGAACTCCCCCTCCACGCGACCCTGGAGTCCCTCGTGGGGGGCGTCGATATCGAGACGAGCGTGAGGAGGGGGGAGAGGGTCTTCCAGGAAGGCCTCCTCGGCCGGGCCGCCGGCGGGTTTCTGTATGTGGACGACATCAACCTCCTGTCGCCGGAGATCATCGACGCCCTCATCAGGACGCCGGGCCCCCTGTACCTCCCCGGCGGGGCGTACGGGGTTCTCCAAGGGTACAGACTCCTGGCGACCATGAACCCGGAGGAGGGGGAGATCTCGCCCCACCTCCTGGATCGTTTCGGCATGGCCGTCGTTTGGACCTCTCTGTCCCGTCGGGACGAGAGGTTGGAGATCCTCAAGGGGGCCTTGGCGGGGGAACAACCGGGAAGGGACGAGGAATTGAGAAGGAGGATCGAGGCGGCCCGCCGGCGGGTGAGGGACATCCCCGTCCCGGGGCGGGTCCTGGACCGCATCGTCGAGACGTGCGCGGCCCATCGCCTCGAGGGTCACAGGGGGGAGATTTTCCTCTTTTACGCGGCCCGGGCCTATGGGGCCTTCATGGGCGCGCCGGAGACGACGGTGGAACACGTCGCTGCCGTCTCGCCCCTCGTCCTCGCCCACCGGTCCCTCAGAAGTCCTCAGGAGGGCCACGTCCACGAGGACCCGCCGCCGGCGGGTAACGACGCCGAAGCCCACGGCCACCGTCACGATCACCCCCATGAGGGCGACCTTCAAGAACGGGGGGCGCCGAAGGGGGGCGAGGGGACGGGCTGCTGCGGCACCGATGAGGGCCCCGGGGCGTCGGCGCCGAGGGAAGAGGTCTTCGACGTCGGGTCCGCCTACGGGGTGCGGAGGTTCCTGCTCAAGCGGGACCGGAAGCTCCGCCGGGGGAGCGGGCGGCGGACGAAGACCTGGACGGGGGGCATGTCCGGTCGGTACGTCCGCAGCGTCCTTATGAAAAACGACGACGTGGCCGTCGACGCCACCCTGCGGGCGGCGGCCCCGTTCCAGGTCCTCAGGGGGCGGCGGGAGGGGATCGTCATTCGGGAAGAGGACCTGCGGTTCAAGCGGCGGGAGAGGAAGACGGGTCACCTGGTGATCTTCGTCGTCGACGGTTCCGGTTCCATGGGGGCGAAGAGACGGATGGTGGAGACCAAGGGGGCCGTCCAGTCCCTCCTGTTGAATTGTTACCAGAAGCGGGACAAGGTGGCCATGATCCTTTTCCGCAAAGATCGGGCGGAGCTGGTCCTGCCGCCCACGTCCAGCGCCGAGGCGGCGGCGAGGCGGCTGAGATCCCTCCCCGTGGGCGGCAAGACGCCCTTGGCGGCCGGTCTTATGGCGGCATACGATCTCGTCAGGAGGGTCAATAATAAAGCCCCGGAGACGAGATTCCTCGTCTGCCTCGTCACCGACGGCCGGGCCAACCACGGCCTCACGGGTCTGCCCGTCTGGGAGGAGCTGCGGAGGCTGTTTCCCCTCCTCAAGAAACTCCCCTCGACGGACTACGTCGTCATCGACACGGAAGACAAGGGGAACTTCCTGCGGGCCGACCTGGCGGCCAAGGCGGCCCTCCTCCTCGAGGCGGACTATTACACCTTCGAAACCTTAAGGGCGGAACGCCTGGCTCAGATAGTCCGGGAAAAGAGTGCGGCGGTGGGGCCGTAGGGCGTAAAGAAACCTTGCTCAGCCTTGAACCGGGTTCTCGACGAGGCCCAGGATGAGCTCTGCCGCCTTCGCGGCCAGCTCGCCCGTGCGGGGGGACAGACCACGGCGAAAATCGAAGTCGTAGCCGCGGATGGAGACGACCCGACCTTCCGGTTCGGCGCCGTAGAGGGCCTTCAGGAGCCCCAGCATCATGGCGGGGGTGAGGTGGTGGGTGAAGGCGGCGGGTTCGAAATCCGGTGTGACGGGGAAGGTGTGGATCTCCGGGGCGTTCTCGAGGACATGGGCGTCGACGAAGACGATCCGGCGGTAAGCGACGAGGGATTCCGCCGTCTCAGGCGTCAACTGGTGCAGAAAGACCGTGTCGAGGTCGCCGCCCGTTTCCTCCCACCCCGTTTCCCCCTCCCCGAGGGGCGGCCGCCCCAGGCGGCGCCGCAGGGTGTTGATCACCGCAAAGGCCGCGCCGTCGTCCGCGCGGTCGATGTTGCCGAAACCAATGACCAATGTTCGGGGCATAGAGACAAGAAAGGCCCCGCCGTCGGTGCGGTGACGACGGGGCCGTCGGGTCCTTATCGGGAGATGCGGTCCAGGACGGTGCCGTCGGGCCCGACGAGGGTGATCTCCAGGGGCATCTTACCCAGGGCGTGGGTGGCGCAGGAGAGGCAGGGATCGTAACACCGGATCGCCGCCTCCACGCGGTTGAGCATCCCTTCGGTAAGACGGTTGCCGTTTACGAAGGCCCTGGCCACGAGGCCCGAGGCCGTGTTCATAGCCCAGTTGTTGTTTCCCGTCGCCACGATGAGGTTGACCCTCGTTAGGCGCCCGTCTTCGTCGGTGCTGTAATCGTGGAAGAGGGTCCCCCGGGGCGCCTCGATGACCCCGACTCCCTGTCCGGGGATCTTCGCCGCCGGTGCGGGGGCGCAGACATCCGTCGAGAGGATGTCCCGGTCGTCCAGCAACTGGGTGATCCGCTCCAGGGCGTAGACCGTTTCGATCAGCCGGGCGTAGTGATAGTACAGGGACCCTTCGACGGGCTTCCCGCCGTTGATCTGCCTGAACCGGAGGAACTCCTCCTGGGCCAGGGGCGTCCCGATCTTGTCGACGACGTTGAGGCGTCCCAGGGGGCCGACGCGATATGTCCCCTGGGGCCAGCCGGCCTTGCGCAGGTAGGGGAACTTCAAGAAGGACCAGGACTCGACGTGCTCGGCGACGTGGGCCAGGTAGTACTCCGGCCTGAACTGGGCCAGCAGCTTCCCGTCCGCTCCCTTCACGCGGATCTCGCCGTCGTACATATGGAGGCCCCCCTCGTGGTCCACGAGGCCCATGTAGCAGGACGGGAAGGAGGCAAAGGCGCTGACCGTTTCCTGGTTGGCCTCGATCCAGCCCTTGGCGATGTCCACGGCCGTCCTGGTCGTCGCCAAAGCCTCGGCGTGGTCCGCCAGGATCTCGTCGCGGTCCTTGGGGCTGAGGGGGGCGTTGACGCCGCCGACGACGGCGAAATTCGGGTGGACCCTCTTGCCGCCGAGTCTCTCGATGATCCTCTGGCCGTAACGGCGCAGGGCCACGGCCTTCAGGGCCAGCTCGGGATTCGCCTTGATGATGCCGACGACGTTGCGGGTCGCCGGGTCGGCGTCGAAACCCAGCAGGAGGTCCGGCGCCGCCAGGTGGAAGAAGTGCATGCCGTGGGACTGGACGAGCTGACCCATGTGCATGAGCTCCCGCAGGAGTTTCGCCGGCCGGGGGATCTCGACGCGGGCGACGGCGTCGCAGGCCTTCGCCGCCGCCAGGTGGTGGCTGACGGGGCAGATGCCGCAGATGCGCTGGGTGATCTGGGGCATCTCGAAGTAGAGACGGCCCTCGCAGAATTTCTCCAGACCGCGGAATTCATCGACGTGGAAGAAGCTCTCTTCCACCTTGCCCTGGTCGTTGACGTAGATCGTGACCCGCCCGTGACCTTCGATGCGCGTTACCGGTTCGATCGTTATTTTCCGAGAGGCCATATCGTTCTCCTTTAGTCGTAGGTGAAGAGTTCAGGTGGCAACACGACGGGCGTCCGCCCGGCCAGCAGTTCCGTCAGGGCGTAGTAGAAGGCGTCGGCCCGGGGCGGGCAGCCGGGGATGAACAGGTCCACCTTGACGACCTTGTCGATGCCCGTCACCATGGGCAGGGGCGTCCCCAGTTCCGGCGAGTCGGGGATCACGCCGTCGACGACGCTCTCCGTCTCCAGATAGGCCCGTTTCAGGGCCTCCTGGGTGCCGCAGAGGTTGCGCATGGCGGGGACGCCGCCGAAGACGGCGCAGTCACCCACGGCGATGAGGATCTGGCAGCGCTCCCGCATCCGTTTGGCCACCTCGACGTTGTGGGAATTGCAGATGGCCCCCTCGAGGATCCCCACCGTCACCCCCTCCTCCGGCGGGTGCTTGAGGTCCGTGATGGGGCTCGAGGTGAACTCGACCGACTCCAGCAGTTTGACGATCCGCTCGTCTATATCGAGAAACGACATGTGGCAGCCGGCGCAACCCGCCAGCCAGTCGGTGGCTATCTTGACCTTGGCCATCTTAAGCTCTCTCCTTTCCCTTGATTTCGATGAGGGCGGCCTGGGAGGTCTCATCGAAGGACAGCGACTTTTTCCCCATCTTTTGGGCCAAAAGCGCCAGGATTTCCCAATCCGCCTTGGCGCTGCCCGCCGGCTCCACGGCCTTGTCGGCCTTGAGGATCCGGCCGTCCGTGGAGGTGAGACTTCCCGCCCGCTCCGACCAGACGGCCGAGGGCAGGACGATGTCGGCGCCTTCGACGGCGGGTGACCGGAAGGCGGCCTGGACGATGGTGAACTGGCCCGGGATGACCTGGCCGACGGTCTGTTCGCCGAGGATCATGTACAGGACCTTCGTCCCCGCTGCCCTGCCGTCGCCGTTGAAGCCGAGGGCCGTCGCCGCAAAGGCGTTCACGCCCGGCTGCATGGCGATGAAGGACGCCTTGTCGGCGATTTTCTTGAGGGCCTCCGCCGTCTCTCCCGTCACCCCGCCGTGGAGGACGACGGGACGACCTGCGGCGGCGGCCGCGGCCACGGCCGAGGCGATGTCCGACGTTGGTACGGTGAGGGACGCGAAGGGGGCCAGGCCGTTATCGCCGTCGTCCACGACGATCAATCGGGCGCCTTTGTCCACGGCCCGCTTGGACAGGTAGGCGGCGACGGGCATTTCCTTCATCAGATCGACCCCCACGACGATGACGAGATCGCTGGTGGCCAGGTCGGCCAGGGTGCCGGAACGCCCGGACAGCTTCGGCACGTTCCTGTTCAGGAGGCCCAGGTAAGAGGCCCCGAGGTCTTCGCGGAAGAGTTTCGCCGCCGTGTAGAGGGCCTCGTTCGTGGCGTCGCCCGAGACGGCGACGCCCAGATCCGCCCCCCCGGCCCCTCTCAGCTTTTCCGCCGCCGCCTCGAGGGCGTCGTCCCACGTGGCGGCCATCAGCCTCCCCTCTCGCCGGATCATGGGTTCCGTGACGCGTTCCCGCTCGTCGTGGAGGGGCTCGAAGCGGCCCCGTTCGCACAGAAGACCGCCGTTTACCGGGGCTTCCCAGTCGCTCTCGATGCGGACGACGCGGCCGCCGCGCACGGCGACCTTCATGGCGCAGACGACGCTGCATCTGTTGCAGGCCGAAGCCACGCGGTCGAGCTGCCTGTTCCGCCCCATGTAGGAACTCCGGCGGTCGATGATGGCCCCCGTGGGGCAGACCTGGGCGCAGGTGCCGCAGGAGACGCACGTGGACTCGCCCCAAGGCGCGTCGGCGTCACAGCTGATGAGCGTGGCGGCCCCCCGGTTGCCCAGGCCGAGGGTGTGGTTGGCGGCGATCTCGGAGCAGGCGCGGATGCACCTCGCGCACAGGACGCAGCGGTTGTGGTCGATGACGAGGTGCCGGTGCGAGGCGTCCAGGGGGAAAGGCTTGGTGTAGGTCTCGAAGAGGAAGTGATCGAGGCCGAATCTGTATCCCAGGTCCTGGAGCTCGCAGCTGCCGCTCAGCTCGCAGTACGGGCAGAAGTGGTTGCGTTCGGAAAAGAGCATGGAGAGGAT
The DNA here is from genome assembly GCA_029553375.1 of Deltaproteobacteria bacterium. Lineage (GTDB taxonomy): Bacteria > Desulfobacterota > Syntrophia > Syntrophales > UBA8958 > JAKPCH01. The sequence goes on from JAKPCH010000095.1 coordinate 25,217, forward strand.
GAATTTCCTCATCTCGTAGAGTCTCGGGGTGTCCGTCTGGACCTCCATGCCTTGCGTGACGGGGAAGGTGCAGGCCGGCTGCGGGTTGCGCTGCCCCTTGACCTCTACCAGGCAAAGGCGGCAGGCGCCGATGGGGATCAGGGAAGGGAAGTGACAGAGGGTCGGGATGTCAATGCCTGCCTGCCGGGCGGCGTTGAGAACGGTGGTGCCCGGAGGTACGTCCACCTGCCGGCCGTTGATTGTAATGGTAACAGTGTCCATCGATTACCTTTTCTCCTTTCTGAACGATCGGGATGATCTTCCCGTTGCGCCCTGTTTCGGTGCAACGGGCCCTCTCGGCCTCGCAGGGGCGCCGCCCTGCCTTATACCCCATCACGGGGTGGCCTATATCAGATTTCGTCTGTCCTTGTCAAAGGCAGAATAGAAAACACAATGCCCATCATCTCTACTACCTTCGCTCTTTGCGTGTTCATCAGGGGCGCCGATGTTTATGTTGACACCTTGGCCCATGATGTCGCATGATCCGCGGGGTTGAGAAAGGAAAGGAGGACGCCATGGGTTACGAGAACATCGTTTTCGAGGTTTCCGGGGGCGTGGCCGTCATCACCCTCAATAGGCCCAGGTATTTCAACGCCCTGGATTTCAAGCTCGGCGACGAGATGGTCAAGGCCCTGGAGATCTGCCAGGACGACGACGCCATCCGGGCGGTGGTGATCACCGGCGCCGGCCGGGCCTTCTGCTCCGGCGGGGACCTGCGCCTCTTCCGGGAACAGCTCGACAGCAGCAACCCCTCCGAGGTGGTGCGGCAGTTGGTCCGGTCGTTCAACGCCATCATCCACGGCATCCGCTCTGTCCTCAAGCCCGTCATCGCCTCCGTGAACGGCCCCGTCGGCGGTGGTGGGTTCAGCCTCGTTGCCGCCTGCGACCTGCGCATCGCCGCCGCCTCGGCCATCTTCCGGCAGGCCTACACCGCCGTGGGCCTCGTCCCCGACGGCGCCTGGACCCTCCTGGTCCCCATGCTTCTGGGGCTGGGGAAGGCCACGGAGCTGGTCCTCCTGGACCCCATCCTGAGCGCCGAGGAGGCCCTGAAGATAGGCCTGGTCAACCGGGTGGTGAAGGACGAGGATCTCAAGGCGGAGACGGAAAAGGTGGCCGCGAAACTGGCCGCCGGCCCCACGCGTTCCTTCGCCGTGGCCAAGGAGAACCTGAACAACGCCATCTTGGGCCTTCTGGAGAGGCAGCTCGAGCTCGAACGTTCGGGGATGGTCAAGTCGGCCAAGACGGCGGACTATCAGGAGGGCCTGCGGGCCTTCTTCGAGAAAAGGGAGCCCCGTTTTCAGGGCCGTTGACGGGCTGACGAAAAGGCCTTTTACGAAAAATAGACCAATAAATTCATGATCTTTCGAATACCGAATCATGTCCCCCTATCTGATCGTCCCGCGGAAGGGGCATGACATCTCGCGGCGGCAGATCAGCCCCCACGCCCTGGTCACCCTCTACCGCCTCCGGGACAACGGTTTCATCGCCTACCTCGTGGGGGGGTGCGTCCGGGATCTCCTCCTGAAACGCCCCCCCAAGGACTTCGACGTCGCCACGGACGCCACGCCCGGTCAGATCAAGAGGCTCTTTCGAAACTGCCGCCTTGTGGGTCGCCGCTTCCGCCTGGCCCATCTCCACTTCAAGGACGAGATCATCGAGGTCTCGACGTTCCGCGCCGCCGCGCCGCCGGAGGAAGAGGACGAAGATCTGGAGGCGGAGGGCAGGGGGGAGGTCCCCCCTCACCGGCGGCGGCACCTCAAGGACGAGGAGGGGATGGTCCTGAGGGACAACGTCTTCGGCACGCCCGAGGAAGACGCCCTCCGCCGGGACTTCACCATCAACTCCCTGGCCTACAATATCGCCGATCTCACCGTCATCGACTACACCGGCGGCCTGAGGGACCTCAGGGAAAGGGTCATCCGCCCCATCGGCGACCCGGAGGTCCGTTTTCGGGAAGACCCGGTGCGGATGCTGCGGGCCGTCCGTTTCGCCGCCTCCCTCGACTTCACCATCGAGCCCGCCGCCTGGGAGGCCCTCTGCCGCCTTTCCCCCGCCATCGTCCGGGCGTCGCCCGCGCGGCTCTACGAGGAGATCCAGAAGCTCTTTCTCTACGGTTCGGCCCGGCGGGTCTTCGACCTCATGGATCGAAGCGGCCTCCTGGAGGCCCTCTTCCCCAGGCTCGGACCCTGGCTGCGGGAGGACCCCCGTCACCGTCAGGAGATCCAGACGAATCTAGAAGGCATCGACGATCTCTTCCGCAACGGGACGCCGGCGTCGCCCGCCCTCCTCCTGGCCGCCCTCTTCGGCAGGGAGCTCGAGGCCCGGACCGTGGCCGTCAGCCGCGGGGAGGGCATCCCCCACCAGCAGGCCCTCGACCGGGTCTGCAACGAGGCCCTCAAGGAGATCGCCCGCACCGTGGCCGTCACCTCCCGGAGCGGTGACGGCCTGCGCCGCATCTTGTCTTCCCAGCCCGCCCTGCGCCGCATGCCGCCCAGGCGCCCCGCCGCCGTAGCCGCCCGGGGGGAGTTCGCCGATGCTCTTGCCTATCTGCGCTTCAAGGCCCTGGCGGGGGAAGAATACCGCGTCCCCTTGGCCTGGTGGGAGGCCTTTCTCAGCGGCGTCCCGCCGGAGAGGATCCCCCTGCCGGCCCGGGAGGGGACGGCGGAAGGGAAGGACAAGGTCCGGAAGCGGCGGCGGCGACGGCGGCGCGGAAAACCGAAGGGACGGGCCCAACAAGGCGAGGCGTCCCCGGCGGTGCCCGGCGGCGAAGGGTCCGCCCCGTGAGGGCGCAGGTCCTTGGGGGCCTCAGGCGTGGGTGAGACGGCGCTCCTTCTATACCTCGCCTCCATCCCCGCGGCTCCCGGCGGCCACGGCCCCGGCGACGGCCGCGCCGATGCCCGAGCCGTCTTGGATAAGGAAGAGGTGGACGTTATCCGAGGCGGCGCCGCCGACGGCCCTGAGGGTGTCTGCCATCTCGGCCCGGTAAGAGGGGTTGTGGGCGAAGAGGGCCCCGTCGACGGCCACGGCGTGGGGGGAGGAGAGATCCGGGTCCATCCAGGTCAGGACCGACGCCACGGCCAGGGCGGCGATCCTGGCCGAACGGCCGAGGACGAGGCGGGCGACGGCGGCCAGGACCCGGCGGTCGGGCGGGGCGACGGGGCCGAGCCAGGCCGTCTCTGATTCGTCACCCTCCCGGAGGAGGGCCAGGTCCCTTGTTGAAAGGCTGAAGGGTTTCTCGAGGGCCTTTCCTGTCGCCGGCGCCAGGAGTCCCTCCTCGGCCATCTCGCGGAGGGCGAGGCGGGCGATCTCCCCCAGGTACAGCCCCGAGACCATCTTCTCCATCCGTTGGCGGCCGGGGTTGAGGGAGGCCTCGTCCACCTTCCCGTCGAAGCGGTTGGCCGGGAAACCGTCATAGGAGCCCCACTCGAGGTTCACGATCACCTCGCCTTCGTGCCGATCTCCCGGGAGCTTTTTTATCCTTCCCGCGTCCTCGAAGTAACAGGCGTTGGTGCCCGTCCCCAGGATGACCCCCAGGTCGCAGGCGGGACGGGCGTAGGCCCCCGCCAGGAGGGTGCCGACGGTGTCGTTGATCAGGACCCCCACGCTCAGATGTCCCAGACCCCTGCGCGCGAGGGCCTCGTTGAGGAGACCCCCGACGTCCCGGCCGATAACCCCCTCGGCGGTGAAGCCCTTGGTCCAGGCGATGACTCTCCCTGCGGAGACGCCCAGGGGCGCGAAGGGGAAGGAGAAGGTGAAGGCGAGAGCGTTCCTTTCCCCGCGGGGGGGGTGGCCGGCGACGAACGCGGCGACGCACCCCGCCAGGAAGTCGAAGAGCTCCCGGCCGGGGCCGTGCATGACGGCGGGGGGGATGACGAAGCGGCGGACGGCCGTGAGGGAGGCGCGGCGGGCCCCGTCCAGCTCCGCCTCGAGGACCCGGATGTTCGTGCCCCCCATGTCCAGGGCCAGGTAGCGCCCCCTTTCCGTCCCCCGCGGCCGTCCGATAAAGGAGGGCAGCATCCTCAGGGATCCATCACCGCCCGCCAGCCCCCGCTCCATCTCGCGGTGGAAACGGGCCATGAGGGCCGGCGCTTCCTCCAGGGGGACGGTGAAGTCCCCGGCCAGGCGGGCGAGGTGAAAATCCGCAGACATGATACCTAATTCCTAAGGTCTTGAAATCACAAGGCAATATATCGGGCAAAAAGGGTCATCGTGTCCCCGAATTTCTCGCCGCCGGTCCGCAGGCGGCGGACCCTTCGGGTTTCCGTTGCCCCATGGTGTCTGCAAACGTTATTGTTGACCTCGGACCCGGCGCCCGTCCCGAAGGGACCCCGGGTCCCGAGCGGGGTCCCGGGGGTCACCGCCACAGACTTAAGCCCCGGCGGCCGCGGTCCGGTCTACATAAAACTCAATAATTTCAATATGTTACAATAATCTCGGCCCTTGGGGCGCCCTCATGGGTCGTCCCGGCGGGACGGCGGTCTCAGGGAGGCCCCGGCGACCCCCGGGGTTAGTGGGTGCGCTGTCCCCCCAGGGTAAAGGAGAAGGTGGCGCCCCGGTCCACTTCGCCCCGGGCCCAGACGCGGCCCCCGTGACGGCGGACGATCCGCTGGACGATCGCCAGGCCCACGCCCGTTCCGGGGAAGAGACGGTCCGGGTGGAGGCGCTGGAAGACGCCGAAGAGCTTGTCCGTGTAGGTCATGTCGAAGCCCGCGCCGTCGTCCCGGACGAAGTAGGCCCCGTCTTCCCAGCCCGCCTCGATGGTGGCCCGGTCCTTGTGGGAGGTGAACTTCACGGCGTTGCCCAGGAGGTTGACCCACACCTGGCCCAGGAGGGTCGGGTCTCCCAGGGCGGGGGGCAGGGAGCCGACACAAAAGGCGATCCGCTCCCGGTCCTCGGGGGTCGTCACCTCCTCGTAGGCCCGGCGGACGAGGGCTTCCATATCCACGGGGACGATTCTGAGCTCGGCCCGGCCCACGCGGGAGAGGGCCAAGAGACCGTCGATGAGACGACCCATGTTCAGGGCCCGCTCCCTGATGACCTCCGCCAGGCGCCGGGCCTCCCCGGAGACGGCGTCGCCGTGGTCCTCGAGGAGGATGCGTGAAAAGCCCTCCAGGGCCCGCAGAGGGGCCCGCAGGTCGTGGGAGACGGAATAGACGAAGGCCTCCAGTTCCCGGTAGGCCTCCTCCAGGGCCTCCGTCCGCTCCCGGACCCTTTCCTCCAGCTCGAGGTTGAGTCTCCGGAGCTCCTCCTCCATCCGGCGGCGCTCCGTCATGTCCACGGCGTAGCCGTACCAGTCGATGGTGCCGTCCACCCCTTTTTCGGGGATGGAGTTGGCGTAGATCCACCGCTCCGTGACGCCGGGGAAACGGGTGCGGAACTCGCATTTCCACGGCGACAGGCCCTTCTCCGAGGCCCTGATGCTCTCCATGACCATCTCCCGGTCGGCCGGCACAATGGCCTCGTAGACGGGTGTGAAGTCCTCCCGGACGTCCTCGGGGTCGCAGCCGAAGATGCACCTAATCCCGTCGCTGCTGTAGGGGAGGCAGTAGGTCCCGTCGGGGCGGCGCCGGAACTGGTAGAGCATGCCGGGGACCTGGGAGGCGAGGTAGGCCAGGGTCAGGTCCTTCTTCCGCAGGGCCGCCTCGGCCTCCCGGAGCCTCGTGATGTCCCGCTTGGTGCACCAGAGGCGGACCAGGAAGCCCCGCTCCACGTGACCCGTCATGTTGTTGAGGTAGTGCTTGACCGTCCCGTCCCGGGAAATCTCTCTGGACTCGAAGTTGGCGACCCTGTACCCCCCGGCGATGAAACTCCTTAAGTAGGCGACGTTTTCCTTCGCCAGGCGCGGGAAGAACTGGCCGATGCGGAAATTCAGGATCTCCTCCGGGCTCCCGTAGGCGTGGGTCTCGGCGAAGGCGACGTTGCATTCGGCGACGACGGCGTGGGTGTAAAGGTGGTCGATCTGCGTCGCCTCGGGAAGGGTCGTGTTCAGGGGGGCGTGGGCAAGCTCGAAGCGGCAGATGGCCTCCGAGGACTGGGCGACGAAATGGCGGTAGCGCTCCTCGCTGAGACGCAGGGCCTCCTGGGCCCGTTTCTGCTCCGTCACGTCGTTGTAGAGGACCTGGTACATGGGCCGGCCGTCCCAGAGGATCTCCTTGCGGAAGACCTGGAGACGGCGGATCTCGCCGTCCTTGCGGACGATGTCGATCTCGTATTCCCCCTCCGTCTCCCTGTGCCGGCGCCGGTTTTCCCGCCGCTGAAGGAAGGCGTTGTAACTCTCCGGGGTGTAACGATCCCGGGCGGGGCGGGACCGGAACTCCTCCACGGTCTCGCAGCCGAAGATCTGAAAAACCTTCCGGTTGGCGTAAACGGTCTGTCCTTCCTCCGTCACGATCCGCACCCCCAGGGGGGAGTCGTCGAGGGAGCGGCGGAAGTTCTCCTCGCTGACCCTCAGGGCCTCCTCGGCCAGGCGGCGGGCGGTCATCTCCCGGTTGAGGTCCTCGATGGTCGCCAGGGAGCCCTGGAGATCCGCCGCCATCCGATTGACGGCCCGGGCGAGGTCGGCGAGCTCGTCGTCCCCCGGGACCGGCAGGCGGGCGTCCAGCTCGCCCCTGCCGAGACGGGCCAGGCCCCCGTGGAGGTCCCCGAGGCGTCGTTTTATGTCCGTCGCGGTCCATAGGGAGTTGAGGGCGATGAGGAGGCCGCCGCCGAGGACGCCCAGGAGGGTCAGGACAAAGGCCCGGTTGCGGACCCTCGTCGAGGCCTCGCGGGCCCGCAGGCGGAGGTTCTCGAGGCTGTCGATGAGGTAGTAGGTCCGAACGAGCATCTGGTTCACCGCCCGGGGGTCGCGGGCCGCGGGTGACCCGGGCCGCTCCAGGGCCATCGTCGCCTCGAGGTGTTTCTGGGCCTCCCGCAGGAGTTCCAGTTCGCGGGGGTCGGAGAAGGTCTCGGCGGCCCGGGCGAGGAGGTCCAGGAGGGCCTTCGTCTTTCGCTCCCCCTGGGCGGCGGCCCGCTCCGAGGCGAGGAGCCGCTCCTCCACCTGCAGGACGATCCTTTCGAAGGCCGTCCTTCGCAGTTCGTTCGCCAGTTTCGCCTTCTCGTCCTCCCGGTCCACCACCCGGTGGGACCAGGCGAGGAGGGCCGTCAGGAAGGCGATCAGGGCGAGGAAGAAGAGGGTGTTGAGGTGCAGACGGGTGGCGATCTTCATCCCCGTCCCCTACCGGATAAACTTGACGGCCCCCGGCTTCACGGAGTCGAGGAAGTCGCTTTCCACGAGGGCCGGAAAGTCGGGTGTCTTGGTCGTTTTCAAAAGACCCTGTCCCTTTCGCCACCGGGCCTGGTCCTCGAGATTGACTAGGAGGGCCTGGCTCAGGGTGGTTCTGAAGACAAAGAGCCCCCAGACCTGGTCCAGGAGGGGCCGCTCCGTTTTGGTGAACTCGGCCGTCAGGCGCCGGGCCTCCTCGGGTTGGACCGCCGCCAGCTCCTCGGCCCGGACGAGGGCCCTCAGGACCCTCCTGACCGCCTCGGGCCGTCGGGCCGTCAGGCCTTCCCGGGCGACGAGGCAGAAGGAGAAGGTGTAGAGGGCGTCGTTGTAGAACAAGAGGCCCCTGTCGCCCAGGAGGTTGCGGATCCGCGTCAGGTGGGGCTGCCAGGTGGAGACGGCGTCCACCCGTCCCTCGAGGAGGGCGGGGGCCATGGCCTCGGGCGGGAGGGGGACGAGGGAGACGTCCCGGGGGCGCAGGCCGTGGAGGTTGAGGAAGAGGTCGGCGAAGAAGGCGCTCGTCGTCCCCGGTGTCACCCCGAGGACCTTGCCCTTGAGATCGGCCCCCGTGGCGATACCCCCGTCGCGTCTGGCCGCGATGCCGTTCATCCGTGTGGCGGTGTTGATCTCGGCGAGGATGGAGAACCTCTTACCCTCCAGGGCGGCGTTGACGATGGGCGTGTCCGCCACGGTGGCCAGGTCGGCCCGCCCGGAGAGGACGGCGTCGAGGCAGGCCTTGCCGGAGGTGTGGACCTGGGGGGTGACGTCGAGACCCTCCGCCTGGAAGTAGCCCTTCGCCAGGGCGATGTGGACGAGGGCCGCCCCGAGGGAGTCGGAGACGGCCATGGTGACCGCCTCCGGGTCCCGGGCGGGCGGCTCCTGGCGGCAGCCGCCGACGGCGAGGAGGAAGACCAGGACGGCGAGACACCACGGGGTCAGGTCTTGAAAATTAGCGAAACGCCTCCTCCGGGCCGTCCCGTCGGCCCGGGGGCCCCGGGCGGCCCCCCACCCCCTCCCCGTGGGTACGGGGAAAAGGGTCCGACCGAGGGGGACCCTTCGCCTACAGCTTGCTGCGGCGTATCTGGAAGCGGCCCGTGACGGTGCAGCAGACATTGCCCGCCTCGTCCTTGAGTTCCAGCTCCAGGTCCCAGTCGGCCTTGCCCTCCGCGGCGGCCTTTTCCGCCAGGGCCGCCGCCTCCTCGGGCGTGACGGCGGCGCTGCAGAACATGTCCGTCGTCGCCGGTCTCAGGAAGCGGATCGTCGCCTCCCGGAGGATGGGGAAGAAGCGGCCGGGGTCAAAGGCGGAGTAGAAGAGGACCCCGCCGGTGAAGTCGGCGAGGGAGAAGAGGGAGCCGGCATAGACCGTGCCGATGTGGTTGACGTTCTTCGCCTTGGGGAGCCTCACCGTAACGGCGCCGCGTTCCAGGCCCTCGATGGTCATCCCCATGGCGGCGATGATGGCGATGGCCTGCTCCAGGTAGCCCTTGAGTCTCTCGTCCATGTGTCGCCCCCCTTGTTGGATTCTCTTTCTTTACCCCCGTCTTGAGTTGCCGTCAATCGGCAATGTTTGCCGATGAACGGGATTATTTATCGGAAAAAATTAGTCACTAATCAAGATTATCTCTTTGAAATCATTTGATAAAAAGCTACAGTGCGGTAATCATTGACAAAAACGGATCTACCCGATATCATTGGAATTTCAAAATAGACCCTCTGGGCAATATCGACAAAGAATTGCCGATACCACCCGGAGGATCGTTAACGTTCAGACGGTAACCGGGCCGGCCTCACGCCTGGTGGGGCCGGTTTCGCAGCTCCCGGCGCAGGACCTTCCCCACGGAGCTCTTCGGCAGGGCGTCGAGGAACTCGACGAGGCGGGGGACCTTGTAGGGTGCCAGCCGCTCCCGGCAGAAGGAGATCACCTCCTGAGCCGTCAGGGTTTCGCCGGGCCTCGCCACGACGAAGACCTTCACGGTCTCCCCCCGGTAGGGATCGGGCACGCCCACGGCGCAGACCTCGAGGACCTTGGGGTGGGTCATGAGGAGCTCGTCGATCTCCCGGGGATAGATGTTGTAGCCCCCGGAGATGATGAGGTCCTTCTTGCGGTCCACGATGGTGAGGTAGCCGTCGGCGTCGAGGTATCCCACGTCCCCCGTCTTGAGCCACCCGTCTTTCAGGACGAGGTCCGTCTCCTCTTTCTTCTTGTAGTACCCCAGCATCACCTGGGGGCCCTTGAAGCAGATCTCCCCCGTCTCGCCGATGGGGAGGTCCCGTTCGCCCGTCTCGAGGTCCACGATCTTCAAGTCCGTGCTCGGCAGGGGCACGCCCACCGTCTCCGGTTTCTCCCTCCCGCCCCAGGGGGTGGCCGTCCCCATGGGGGTGATCTCCGTCAGGCCGTAGACGTTGATGAGGGGCACGTCGCGGACCCTCTTGAGGGCGGCGATGGTCTCCACGGCCATGGGGGCGGCGCCCGTGAGATAGCCCTTCACGAAGGAGAGGTCCATCTTCAGGAAGCGCTCGTTGTTCAGGAGGGCCACGAAGATGGTGGAGACGCCGGGGAGGAGGGTGGGCCTGGTCTTTTCGATCAGTTCCAGGATGACGCCGGGTTCGGGCCGGGGGACGAGAACGGCCGTCCAGGCGGCGTAGATGCAGGTGTTCTGGATGCCCGTCCAGCCGGCGGCGTGGAAAAAGGGGTAGATGGCCAACAGGCGTTCCTCCCCGTCGACGGCCTCGGGGAACCAGCTCCGGAACTGCTGGACGTTGGCGGAGATGTTGGCGGAGATGTTGGCGTGGGACAGCATCACCCCTTTGCTGACCCCCGTCGTCCCCCCCGTGTAGAGGAGGGCCCCGAGATCGTCCCAGGCGGGGACGTTTTCCACGGGTCCGCCCCCCTCGGCCGCGAGGAGGTCACGGAAGTGATAGACCCCCTCCTTTTCGGGGACCGCCGCGGGGGGGAACTGGGGTTTGAGGGCCTCGGGGAGAAAATCCGCGACGGAGGCGAGGATGAGTTTCTTCACCCCCGTCCGGGCCATGAGTCCCTCCCCCAGGGGGAAGGCGACGTCGAGCATGACGGCGACGGACGATTCCGAGTCGTTGAACTGGTAGGTCAGCTCCTCCAGGGTGTAGAGGGGGTTGTTCATGACCGTCACGGCGCCGAGGCGGAAGGCGGCGTAGTTGGCTATGGTGAACTGGGGGATGTTGGGGAGGACCAGGGACACCCGGTCCCCCTCGCGGACGCCGAGTCTCTGCAGGGCCCGGGCGAAACGGTTCACGTCCGCCTCGAGGGCGCCGTAGGTGATGACGGTCCCGAAAAAGATCTGGGCCGGTTTGTCGGGGTGTTTACCCGCCGTCCTCCTGAGGATCTCCGGCGCCGTGATCCGCTCGAAATCCAGCTCCCGGGGCACCCGGGGGTCGTAGTGGCGGTGCCAGGGTCTCTCCTGCATGTCTTTCCCTCCTTTCTTCAAGTTGTAAGGCGGCCCTCACGCCCTCTCGATGACCGTCGCCGGGGCCATGCCGCCGCCCGTGCAGAGGGAGACGAGGGCGTACCTGCCCCCGCGGCGCCTCAGCTCGTGGACGGCCGTGACCATGAGGCGGCAGCCGGAGTTCCCCACGGGGTGGCCGAGGGCCATGGCCCCGCCGTTGACGTTCAGACGGTCGAGGTCGGCCTGGAGCTCCTTGGCCCAGGCGAGGGGGATGGGCGCGAAGGCCTCGTTGATCTCGTAGATGTCCATGTCCGCCAGCTTGAGACCCGCCCGGGATAGTACCTTGGGGGTGGCGTAGATGGGGCCCGTCAGCATGAGGCGGGGATCGGACCCCGCCACGGCGTTGGCGACGATCCTGGCCAGGGGCTCCACCTTCAGTTCCCTCATCCTGTCCTCCCCCATGAGGACCACCGCCGAGGAGCCGTCGGTGATGGTGCTGGAAAGGCCGGCGGTGATCCATTTCGTCTTCGGGAGGACCTTGAGGGCCTCGAGGCTCTCCCGGCTCGTCTCCGGGCGGATCGTTTCGTCCGTGTCCCTCGTTATCTCCCGTCCCTCCTTGTCGAGGCCCCTCATGGGGAGGATCTCGTTCTTGAAGTACCCCTTCGTCGTCGCCTCGTGGGCCTTGCGGTGACTGGCGACGGCGAAGTCCTGGCATTCCTCCTTGGTGATGCCCCACTGGTCGGCGATCATCTGGGCCGCCTCGATCTGGTCGGGGTTGCCGAAACGGTCCGTATAGAAGGGCCCGAAGGGGTTGCCCATGGGGTTGCCGTTGTAGAGGGTGCCGTTGAGGTCGGAAAACATCCCGTACTTGGACATGAGTTCGCAGCCGCCGGCGATGACGATGTCCATGGTCCCCGAGGCGATCATCCCGTGGGCCATCTGGATGGCCGTCAGGCTGCTGCCGCACTGGCGGTTCACAGAGACCCCGGGGACGGTGACGGGAAAGCCCGCGGCGAGGACGGCCATCCGGGCCAGGGTGAAGCCCTGCTCCCCCACCTGGTAGACCGTGCCGGTGATGACGTCGTCCACCAGGGCGGGATCGAGGTCGATGCGCCTCGCCGCCTCCTTGAGGGCCGCCCCGAGGAGCTCGGGGGCCGTCCACTTCCTCAGGTAACCGTTGTTTCTGCCCACGGGGGTCCGAACGGCGGACACGATGTAGACTGCTCTCATTTCTTCCTTCCTCCTCCTTGCTATTTCTTCAGAGTCCCATGAGGCGCCCCACGATGACCTTCATCACCTCCGTCGTGCCGGCGAAGATGGGGAAGACCCGGATGTCCCGGGCGAAACGGCAGATGGGGTACTCCTCCATGTAGCCGTAGCCCCCGTGGAGCTGGACGCAGTGGTAGGCCACCCGGTTGGCCATCTCGCAGACCCAGGCCTTGGCCATGGAGACCCTCTTGACGATCTCCCTGCCGGCGATGTGGTCGGCGATGAGGGCGTCCGTGAAGGTCCTGCCCAGCTCGATCTCCGTGGCCATCTCGACGATCTTGAAGGTGTTGTGCTGGAAGGAGCTGACGGGCTGGCCGAAGACGGTGCGCCTCTTGCAGTAGTCGACGGTCATCTCCAGCATGGCCTCCGCCATGGCCTGGGCCATGATGCTGCAGACCAGGCGCTCCTGCTGGAGCTTCTGCATGAGGTAGTAGAAGCCGTGCCCCTCCTTACCCAGGAGGTTCGCCGCAGGGACCCGGCAGTCCTCGAAGCTCAGCTCCGCCGTGTCCTGGCTGTGGAGGCCCATCTTGGCGAGCTTGCGGCCCTTGTGGTAACCCGGCGTCCCCGCCTCGACGCAGATGAGGCTGACGCCCTTGGTGGGGGGTACGGCCCGGGGGTCCGTCTTGGCGGCCACGATGACGAGGTCGTTGAGGAGGCCCAGGGAGATGAAGGTCTTCTGGCCGTTGAGGACGTAGTGGTCGCCCTCCCGGACGGCCGCCGTCCTGATGGCCGCCAGGTCGGAGCCCGTGTCGGGCTCCGTCATGGCCACGGCGGTGATGACGTCCCCGGAGGCGCACCCGGGGAGCCACCTCGCCTTCTGCTCCTCCGTGCCGTAGCTGTGGATGTACGGCACGATGATGTCGCTGTGGAGGCCCGCCAAGAGGCCGCTGCAGCCCGCCCTCGCCAGCTCCTCGATGATCACCACGCTGTACTCGAAACCCGCCCCCATGCCTCCGTAACACTCCTCCAGCCAGGGACAGAGGTAACCGTTGGCCCCCATCTTCTTCCAGGCTTCCCTGGGGACGATCCCCTCCTCCTCCCACCGCTCCAGGTGGGGTTTTATCTCCCGCTCCAGGAATTTCCGGAAGGAGTCCCGGAAGATGACGTGTTCCTCCTTGAAGATGGAACGCTCCATTTCACTCTCCCTTCACCTTTTTCTTGATGTCCTCCCTGAGGATGTTCTTCAGGATCTTCCCCACGGGGTTCCGGGGGATGGCCGTGACGATCTCGAGGCGCTCCGGCCGCTTGTAGGACGCCACGCCCCTCTCCTTCATGAAGGCGGCGATCTCCTCGAGGGTCGGCGCCTCCTCGCCCTTGGGGACGACATAGACGCAGACCTTCTCCCCCAGGATCTCGTCGGGCATGGCCACGGCCGCCACGTCCATGACCTTGGGGTGGCCCAGGAGCGTGTTCTCCACCTCCTGGGCGCTGATGTTGAAGCCCCCGCGGATGATGATGTCCTTCGTCCGGTCGAAGAAGCCGAGGCAGTCGTTGTCCTTGATCTGGAACAAATCGCCCGTGTTGAAGAACCCCTCGGCGTCGAAGGCCTTCGCCGTGAGGTCGGGGCGGCGGAAGTAGCCGGGGATCACGTTGGGTCCCCTGTACCAGAGCTCACCCACGGCCCCTTCCTCCGTGAGCTCCTTCCCCGTCAGGGGGTCTATGACCTTCAGCCTCAGGTGCCGACGCAGGGGGGAGCCCCACTTGGCGCCGGGCTTGCCGTAATGGGGGAAGTGGTCGAGGCGCATCTCCAGATCGGGGATGTCGTAGGGGCCCGCCACGTTGGCCGTCCCCTCGTTCTGGCCCCAGATGTTGGCGAACTCGATGCCCCAGCGGCGCTTCAGCTCCTGGACGGACCAGAGAGAGGGCGGGGCGGCGCCGATGGTGATGGCCCGCATGAAGCTCAAATTGAAGGTGTCCACCTTGGGGTGCTTGAGGAGGGCGTTGACGATGGCCGGGACGAGGAGGGTGTAGTGGATCTGCTCCTTTATCAGCTGCATGATGAACGTCGGCCCGTCGAAGGGGTGGTGGAGGCAGAGCTTGCCGCCGCCGATGAGCCACTCGATGTAGACGGTCCCCACGGAGGCCATGTTCACCAGGGGGCCCGCCGTGATGAGGTTGTCGCCGGGCTTGATGGGCGCCGTCTCGTAGCAGAAGCGGCCCTGGAAGATCCAGTTGTTGTGGCTCAGGGGGCACCCCTTGGGTTCCGCCTCCGTCCCGGAGGACCAGCAGAGGGTGAAGGCGTCGTTGGGGTCGATCCTGACGTCCCCCAGGGAGCCCGACGGCGTCCGGGCGGCCATCTTTCTGATCTCCTCGAGGGTGACGACGTTCTTGATGAAGGGGAACTTCGCCGCGAGGTGCGAGGCCTGCTCGCGGTGGTTGAAGCCCCCGAAGGTGTCGATGGTGACAATGGAGGCGGCCTCCGTCAGGGAGGCGATGTACTCCAGCTCGGACCGGCGCCACTGCATGGGCAGGGGGGAGATGAGGGCCCCCGTGCGGGCGATGGCGAGGTAGAGCATGGCCAGTTCCCAGGTGTTGGGGAGCTGGACCAGGATGATGTCGTCCTTTTTGACGCCCAGGGCGGCGAGGCCCTCCGCCGTGGCCTCCACGGCCCGGGCCAGGTCGGCGTAGGTGAGCTGCTCCGGCGGGTGGCCCGTGAGGGCCTCCCGGTTGGGCGGGTCCGCCAGGCAGATCTTGGTCGGGTTCTCCTTTGCATGCCCCTGGAAGTAGTCCCATAAGGTGACGTTCCCCCAGGCCCCCTTGTCCGTCCACTCCTTGATCCGCTCTTGACTTGCCAAGATCATGGTTCCCTCCTTGACGGTTGTTTTTTTTGTTTTGATTCGATTAACCCCTGACCGCTCGTTCCTCCTTGGCCTGTGTTTTTCCCCGGGGCGCGGCGCTTCCGGTATTATTTCCGCCGGTCCCGCCTTCCTCGGTGTCCTTTGCCCTCGGATCCGTCATACCTTGATGATCACGGCCTCCCCCTGGGCCAAGCCGCCGCAGATGGAGGCCACGCCGTAGCCGCCTCCCCTCCGGCGGAGCTCGTAGGCCAGGGTCATGGTGATCCTTCCCGCGCTGGCCCCCACGGGGTGACCGATGGCCACGGCGCCGCCGTTGACGTTCGTTATCTCCTGAAGACGGCGCCATTTGCCCTCGTCGCCGCCGGCGAGGATCTTCGTGGAGACGAGGGGCATGGCGGCGAAGGCCTCGTTGATCTCCATGAGGGCCATGTCGTCCAGGGACAGGCCCGCCCGGTCGAGGGCCTTCTGGATGGTGAAGGCCGGGATGACGGCGATGCCCCGGGGCTCCGTGGCGGCGGAGACGGCCGCCACGACCGTGGCCAGGGGCTCGAGACCCCTCTTTCGGGCCTCCTCCCTCGTCATGAGGAGGATGGCCGAGGAACCCGCCGAGATGGGCGGGGCGTTGCCCGCCGTCACCGTCGGGCTGCCGTAGACGGGCCGGAGCTTGGCCAGGGCCTCCCGGGTCGTCCGGCGGGGACACTCGTCCCGGTCGATGACGACGGGTTCCCCCTTGGCCTGGGGCACGACGACGGGGGTCAGCTCCTCGCCGACCTTGATCCTCCCCTCCTCGTAGGCCTTCAGGCACCGTTCGTGGCTGCGGACGGCCCACTCGTCCTGCATCTCCCTCGTCACGCCGTGCTCGACGGCCACCTCCCCGGCGTCCACGGCCACGGAATTGAAGCCCTTGGCCTTGTACCCCAGCTCGAAGAGGAGATCGACGAGCTTGATGTGGCCGATCCGCGTCCCGCTGCGCAGACCCGGGGCCAGGTGGGGGGTCCGGGGCATGTTCTCGGAGCCGACGGACATGACGACCTTCACCCCCTCGGCCCTCATGGCCATCATGCCGAGGCGCAGCGTCGTGAGGGAGGAACAGCAGGCCCGGTCGAGGGTGACGGAGAAGACCTCGGCGGGAAAACCGGCCAGGAGGGAGGCCTGGCGGGCCGGGACGTCCGTCTCGAGGGCGAACTCGGCGACGACGCAGCTCCCGTAGTAGATCTCCTCGACTTCCTTGGGGTCGAGGCCGACGCGGCCGATAACCTCTTTCATGACCACCATGGCCAGGTCGATGCTGGGCAGGGAGGTCATGGGGGATTCGAAGCGGCTGAAGGGCGTCCGACAGGCACTCACCATGACGACATCGTTGTCTTTCATCATTGGGCTCCTCTCTTTCTTCCGTTTCGGAACCTCAGCGGGCGGCCATGCGCAGGGCGCCGTCGAGGCGGATGACCTCGCCGTTGAGCATGCGGTTCGTAAGGATGTGGAGGCACAGGGCGCTGAACTCCCGGGGGTTGCCCAGGCGGTTGGGGAAGGGGACCGATTTCCCCAAGGCCTCCCGGGCCGCCTCGGGCAGGAGGGCCAGCATGGGGGTGTCGAAGAGCCCCGGGGCGATGGTGACCACCCGGATCCCGTAATCGGCGCACTCCCGCGCCAGGGGGAGGGTCATGCCCACGACGCCCGCCTTGGAGGCGGCATAGGCGGGCTGGCCGATCTGACCGTCGAAGGCGGCGGCGGAGGCGGTGTTGATGACCACCCCCCGCTCCCCGTCCTCGCCGGGGGCATTGTTGGCCATCCTCGCCACGGCGAGACGGATGACGTTGAAGGTCCCCACGAGGTTGATCTGGACGACCCGCACGAACTGGACCAGGGGCAGGGGGCCCTTCTTGGAGAGGACCTTGCCGGGGTCGCCGACGCCGGCGCAGTTGATCACGGCGTTGAAGCCCCCGAAGGCGGAGACGGCCTTCTCGACGGCCCCCTGGACGCTCTTCTCACTCGTGACATCCGTCTCGGCGAAGACCACCCTCTCCCCCAGGTCCCTCACCAGGGCCTCCGCCCTCTCCCCCTGGAGGTCGAGGATCACGGCCCTCCCGCCGCCGGCCACGATGTCCCTCACGCAGGCCTCGCCCAATCCCGAGGCCCCTCCCGTCACCAGGGCTGTGCAATCCGATACCTTCACCTTTTCACTCCTTTCTCGATCTTCCGATCGCGTTTCTTGTCTTCGGTCAATAACTGACCGTGGTCATCTTGGTTCGAAAAAACCCTCATCCCCGGGGGGCCTTGATCCCCGCCAGGATCATCTCCAGGGCCGCCTCGAGGGTCGAGCGGCGGTAGTCCCTCCTCCCCGGGGCCATCCGGTTCTCCTGGAACTGAATGACCCCCATGAAGGCGTTCCAGATGATGATGGAGGTGAGCTTGGCGTCCACGGCCTTGAAGACCCCCGCCTCGATCCCCTCGGCTATGGCCTTCTCCACCTGGTAGAGGTTGGATTTCATGAGGTTCCGCAGGTGGTTCAGCTTCTCCGCCGTCAGGAGGCGGTCGAACTCCTGGGCCTTGTAGCGGGCCACGAGGTGGTAGGCGTCGGGATCGGCCTCGTAAAATTCGTAGGTCGCCTGGGCCATGGCCTTGACCTTCTCCTCGGGGGGGAGGGGCGAGGCGGCCAGTTGGATCAACTTCTGGGAGAGCCTGTTCAGGGCCGGTTCGATGAGACTGTAGTAGAGGTCTTCCTTGCTTCTGAAATACAGATAGATGGCCGCCTTGGAGACCTCGGCCCGCCGGGCCACCTCCTCCATCGTCGCCCCGGCGAAGCCCTTCTCGCGGAAGACGACGGCGGCGCTTTCCTTCAACTGCCGGATGCGGTTGTTCTTTTCCCGGAGGCGCCGTTCCTTGATCCCCATGGAGACCGTCTTTTCTTGACCGAAGTTTTTTTGTTACCGTGGTCAGTAAATGGACCGGCGGGGTGTTTTTGTCAAGGGAAAAGTTTGCCGACAAAAACCATGCCTCCGACGGTTCCGAAAACTCCCCGCCGCATCCCTGACCGGACATTACGCAGGAATGTCTTGGGGCGAACCGAGGACCCTGGGGTACGAAACGCCGAGGGCCGGAGCTGAACGACGCCCAGCTTCCGGGAAATACCTGTTCCTGCGCGGCGGTATGTGTTCGACTGGCGGGCGCCTCCCCCGGGAGGGCTCAAAGGTCGGTAAAGAGCCTCGGCAGGGCCTTGCCGGCGGGTTCACGGATGGAGATATCGTAGAGGGGAGACATCTCGTTGGCCTCGGGGTTGATCTCGACGCAGAGGGCGCCCCCTTCCTTGGCGAAGCGCGGGAAACCGGCGGCGGGCCAGACGACGCCGGAGGTGCCGATGCTGATGAAGAGGTCGGCGGCACGGATGGCCCGGACGGCCTCCTCGATGGTGAACCTGTCCAGACTGTCCTCGAACCAGACGATGTCCGGCCTGAGATGGCGGCCGCAGGCAGGGCAGCGGGTCTCGCGGTAGGCCTCCCCCACGTCCTGGCGGACCCCGTGTTCCTCGCAGCGGACCCGCCACAGGCTGCCGTGGAGTTCGATGACGTCCGTCGCCCCCGCCCGCTGGTGCATCCCGTCGATGTTCTGGGTGACGATGCGGACCCCCGGGCGGGCCTTCTGGAGGGCCGCGATGACCCGGTGCCCCGCGTGGGGCTCACAGGCCAAGACGGCCTTCCTCCGGAGCTCGTGGAACTTGAGGACCTTGTCGGGGTCCCGTTCGAAGGCCCGCTGGCAGGCGTACTCCTCCCAGCGATAGGAATCCCAGATGCCCCCCCGGCCCCGGTAGGTGGGCACGCCGCTCTCCGCCGACATGCCGGCCCCCGTGAAGAAGACGATCCGTCCGTAATCCCGATGCGAAAGACCCTCCATCCTTTCCCCCTCGTCCAGGAACTAACGGGCCTATACGGGCCACCGCGGGCCTTGTCAAGGCCTTTGGCGGCCCCTTTGACGGCGGGGGAGATGGGGGTGTTTTTCCCTTGCGGTGCCGGATCAACTCGTCTATCTTCCCCTCCAAAAACGAGAAAGGAGCCGCCAGACCATGATCAAGGAGATTAGGGTGACGGAACTTGACCCCGAAGGTTTCATCGCCGCGTCCGTCGAGGACATCAGAAGGACCGTGGGGGACGGTCGGGCCGTCACCGCCCTCTCCGGGGGGGTCGACTCGTCCGTCGTGACCGTTTTGGGCCATCGGGCCCTGGGAGACCGCCTCCGCGTCGTCTTCGTGGAGAACGGCCTCATGCGGGAGGGGGAGGCCGCGGAGGTGGTCCGTTTCTTCGCCGCTTTGGGCATCACCGTGGAGGTCGTGGACGCCAGGGAGGAGTTCTTCTCGGCCCTCAAGGGGCTCACGGACCCGGAGGAGAAACGGGAGGCCGTCACCCAGACCTTCTACCGCGAGGTCTTCGGGCGGATCGTCAAGGAGAGCGGGGCCCGCTACCTCCTCCAGGGGACGATCCTCACGGACGTGGACGAGACGGTAGCGGGCGTCAAGAGGCAGCACAACGTCTTCGCCCAGCTGGGGATCGATCCCGAGGAGGCCTTCGGCTACAGGATCATCGAGCCCCTCCTGCCCCTGAGGAAAGACGGTGTCCGGGTGGTCGGCCGCGCCCTGAGCCTACCCGAGGGGCTCTTCGACCGGATTCCCTTCCCGGGACCCGCCCTGGCCGCCCGGGTGATCGGCGAGTGTACCCCCGAGAGGGTGGAGGCGGCCCGGAAGGCCAACGCCGTCGTGGAGAGGCACCTCAAGACCACGAAGGCCTTTCAGTACCTGGCGATCCTCCACGAGGACCGGGTGACGGGGATGAGGGACGGCAAGAGGCAGTTCGGACGCCAGATCGAGGTCCGCTGCTGGGACAGTACCGACGCCCGGACGGCCGTCCCGACGCGGGTCCCCTACGAGGTCCTGGAGGCCATCGCCGCCGAGATCCTCACCCAGGTCCCCGATGTGGTGAGCGTGACCTACAACATCGCCCCGAAACCGCCCTCCACCATCGAGGCGATCTGAGGGGTCCTGAGGATGTGGAGGGAGGCCGTCCGCTTCCGTGCCGCGGGCCGGGAACTCTACGGTGAGGTCCTCCTGCCGCCGCAGGCGGGTGATCTCTCCGGGAGGGAGGTCCTCGTCTTCCTCCACGAGGGCCTGGGTAGCGTGGGGCAGTGGCGGGACTTCCCCGCGGTCCTCAGCTCCCGGACGGGTCTCCCCGCCCTCGTCTACGACCGGTGGGGTTACGGCCGCTCGGAGTTCTGCCCGGCCCCGCGCCCCATCACCTACCTCCACGACGAGGCCCTCCTGTCCCTGCCGGAGGTCCTCGACCGTTTTTCCATCTCCCGGCCCGTCTTCATCGGCCACAGCGACGGGGGCTCCATCGCCCTCATCTTCGCCGGGTCCTTCCCCGAAAGGGCGGCGGGGGTCATCACGGAAGCGGCCCACGTCTTCGTCGAGGAGGTGACCCTGGAGGGGATCCGCAAGGCCGTGGCGGCCTTCGCGACGACGGACCTGCGTTCCCGCCTCGCCCGCTACCACCCCGACAAGGTGGACGCCGTCTTTCGGGGCTGGTCCGAGACGTGGCTTGATCCGGCCTTCCGTTCCTGGAACATCGAATCCTTCCTGGGGGGGATCCGCTGTCCCGTCCTGGCCGTTCAGGGGACGGGTGACCCCTACGGGACACCGGGGCAGGTGGAGGCCATCGTCCGGGGGTGCGGCGGCAGGGCCCGGGGGCTCATGGTGGAGGACTGCGGCCATATCCCCCACCACGAGGCCCGCGAGGCGGTGACGGCGGCCGTGGGGGACTTCATCGCCTCGTTGCGAGATCCTTGACCGTCGTCGCGAGGGCCGAGGTGAGGGCGGCCATGCGGGGGAAGTCCAGCGTCTCGATCCGGTCGTTTTCCGTGTGGTAGTTGGGGTTGCGGTAGAAGGCCGTGTCGGTGACCATGACGGCCCGATAGCCCACCTCGCGGAAAGACCGGTGATCCGAGAGGTCCGCGCCGGGGACGAGGCCCCCGAAGGGCACCGTCTCCACGGCGAGGGTCCCGCCCTCCCGCAGGGTGGACCCGACCCTCGCCACGAGGTCCCTCACGGCCCAATCGCCCACGACGGCTATGAAGTCGGGCGTCGTGGAGTAGAAGAGGGCCATGAGGGGCACGGGGAAGCCCTGGCCACCCTTTCGATCGCTGTAGTAACCCACCATCTCCAGGCAGACCATGGCCGTGATCGCCTCGCCTTTCCTTTTGGCTTCCCGGGCGAAGACGGCGCTGCCCATGTGAGGGGTCCCGAAGACGGGGGGCTCCTCCAGGGTGAAGAAGACGAACCTGACACCCCGCTCGAGGTCCGAGCCCGCGAAGGCGCGGCAAAGCTCCAGGAGAACGGCCACGGCGCTGGCGTTGTCGTCCGCCCCGGGGGTGCCGCAGACGGTGTCGTAGTGGGCACCGACGACGACGACCTCACCGGGGAGGGAACGGCCGGGGAGGGTGACGACGATGTTCGAGTAGGTCCGCCCCTCATAGGGGACATCCTGGAGTTCGGGCCGATGGCCCATGGCTTCCAGGGTCCTGACGATATAGGCCTTCGCCTCGTCGAGACGTCCCGTCTCGTGGACACAACGGGACCCGATCCTGACGCTCAACTCCGCCACGTGACCGTAAAGGGGCGAGGAACGGACATTTTCGAGGGGGGGCACCCGGACGGACGGGGCCAGTCTCACCCTGAGGAGGGAATAGGCCAGGTAGGCCCCCAGGAGGGCCAAAACGACGGCGAGATAGACGGCCATCCTCTTGAGGGGCGGAAAGACCTTCATCCCCCTGTGTCACAGGAAGGAGTGGGCGTCGTCGGGGAAGGCGCCGCTCTTGACCTCGCTTATGTAACTGATCACGGCCTCCCGGATCCGGCCGTTGATGTTTTCGTACTTCTTCACGAATTTCGGGGTGAAGCGGTCGAACATCCCCAGCATGTCGTGGACGACCAGGACCTGGCCGTCGCAGTGGACGCCGGCGCCGATGCCGATGGTGGGGATGGCGAGGGACCCCGTGATCTCCCGGGCGAGGTCCTTGGGGACGCACTCGAGGACGAGGGAGAAGGCCCCGGCCTCCTCCAGGATCTTGGCGTCCTCCATGATCCGCCTCGCCGCCGCGTCTCCCTTCCCCTGGACCTTGTATCCCCCCAGCTGGTGGACCGATTGGGGGGTGAGACCGAGGTGGGCCATAACGGGGATCCCGGCGGCGACGATCCTGCGGGTCACCTCGGCGACCTCCCGGCCGCCTTCGAGCTTCACCGCCTGGGCCCCCGCCTCCTGGAGAAACCGGCCGGCGTTGCGGACCGCCTCGTCCACGGAGCACTGGTAGGACATGAAGGGCATGTCCCCGACGACGAGGGCCCTCTTGGTGCCCCGGGAGACGGCCTTCGTGTGGTGGATCATGTCCTCCATCGTGACGGGCAGGGTGCTGTCGTAGCCGAGGACGACCATGCCCACGGAGTCGCCGACGAGGAGGATCTCCACCCCCGCCTCGTCCAGGACCACCGCCGTGGGGTAGTCGTAGGCCGTGAGCATGGCGAACTTCTCCCCTTTCCCTTTCATTTCCCGGATCGTCGCCGTGGTGACGCGCGTGATCTTGATCTGGGTACTCATTCTTCTTCTCCTTTCAGAATCCTTCGCAACTTCTCGGCCCCCCCGGCCGTCAGGGTGCCCTTCCGGACGGCCAGCTCCGTCGTCACGAGACCCATCTCCCGGTAAGCCCCGAGGTAGGGGGGGTGTTTATCCATGAGGATCGCGAGGTGTCTCTTCACCGTGGAGACGTCTCCCCGGGCGATGGGCCCCGTGAGGGCCCCCGCCGTCCCCGCCGCCTCGATGTTCTTCAGGGTGCCCAGGATCAGGGGCCAGAAGGCGGCGACGGCCCGCTCCCGGGGGATGCCCAGGCCGCAGTAGATCTCCTGGGCCATGTCCAGGAGGGCCGTGAGGTAATTGCAGGCGATGCAGGCGGCGGCGTGGTAGAGGGCCTTGTCGTCGTCCCGGACGAAGAAGGGCGTCCCCCCCAGGTCCCGGACGAGACCCTCCGCCCAGGGCCGGAGGTCTTCGTCGCAGGTGATCCCGAAGGTGCTGCCCGGAAGATTGGCGACGGCCCCCGCCACGTCGGCGAAGGATTGGAGAGGGTGGATGGAGGCCACCTGCGCCCCCGCCTCCCGGGCCGGGGCCAAAAGGCCCAGGGGACCGGCGCCGGAGAGGTGGACCACCTTCTGGGAGGGACCGAAGGCGCCGGAGGACGCCAGCTCCCGGCACAGGGGTGCGATCTCGTCGTCGTTGACGGCCAGGACGACCAACTCCCCCGACCGGGCGGCGGAGGATGGTTCCGCCTCAGGGGCCTCGCCTATGAAGGGTCGGGCGGCCCTCACGGCGGCGTCGAAGCGGTCCGCCACGGCGACGAGGTCGTAACCGGCCTTCCTCAGGAGAAAGGCCAGGGCCGTCCCCACCTTCCCCAGGCCGATGACGGCGACCTTCTCCTTTGTCATCTTACGAGGCCTGGTCGATGGCCGTCAGGGACCAGGTATTGGGGCCGACGGGACGGGTGAGGGTCCAGTACTCCTCGAACTTCACCGGGTCCGTCTTGCTGCCTTCCAGGACGTTTCCCTTCTCGTCGGTCACGTAGTCGAGGAGGTTGGCGAGGAAACGAACGGTGATGTAATCCCGGCCGCCTTCCTGCCAGGCCTCGACGATGTCCACGGACCGGACGGCGATGTTCTCCAGGCGGTTGATCTTCCCCTCCGCCCTCAGCTTCCGCGCCTCGCCGTCGAGGATGTCGTACATCTCCTCCGTCAGGAGACGGCGCACCGACGAGAGGTCGCGGTTGGCCCAGGCCCCCTGGATCTTGAAGAAGAGGTCCATGGCGGCGTCACGGAACCTCTCCTCGTCGAAGGTGGGGTCCATCTGCCGGATATGGGCGATACCCGCCGTCACGTCGTCCCTCGCCGGAGAAGATTCTTCCGCCGTCCAGGCCGGGGACGCGCCGCCCTGGGGGCCCGAGGCTTGGTAATAGGCGCCGGCCGCGGCCTCCTGGAGCCTTCGTTTTCTGAAGAACCGCCAAATGAGATAGATTATGGCCCCGAGAAGGATGATATCGAGAAGACCGATGCCGCCCCCGCCGAAGCCCCCGCCGTGACCGAAGCCGAGGCTGCTGAAAAGGAGGCCGCCCAGGAGGCCTCCGGCAAGGCCGCCGGCGAAGGTCCGCCAGAAGCCGCCCGTCTGGGGCGTCTGGGGTTGAGCGGCAGGAGGCAGGGCCGGGCGAGTGGCGGGCGTGGTGATGGTCCGCGAGGGCGAGGAGGGGGTGGTCGCCCGATAGGATGAACGGGAGCCCCGGCTGCCGATGGAACGACCTCCGCCCACCCGGGCGTAGGCGTCCAGCTCCAGGACGTAGGCCGTGACGAAGAAGGCGACTACAACCATACCCACCAGGGTCAGCCATTTGCGGGAACTGCTCATGGGATCCTCCTTGATGTATCTTTATGGGAGCTTGAATTTCAAACCGTTCTTCACTATAGAGTCAAGGGAAAAAATGTCGTAGATAACGGATGAAAAAAATAGATCTTTTTCTCTTCGATCTCGACGGCACCCTCGCCGACACGGGACGGGACATCGCCGCCGCCGTCAACTACGCCCTTGGGGCCCTCAATCTCAGGCCCCTGGCCCCGGAGCGGATTCTCACCTACGTGGGCGACGGCGTGGGAGAGCTCATCAGGCGCTGTCTCGGGCCGGAAAACGAGGGCATCTTCGACGAGGTCCTCTTCGTCTTCAAGGAATACTACGACCGGCACCTCCTCGACACGACGGTCCTTTACCCGGGGGTGAGGGAGAGCCTGGCTGCCTTCCGAAACAAGAGGAAGGCCGTCTTGAGCAACAAGGGACACCATTTCGTCCTCAAGGTCCTGGCGGGTCTCGGCATCCGGGACTTTTTCGACGCCGTCATCGGGGGGGACGTCTTCCCCTACAAGAAACCCGATCCCCGCGTCGTCCTTCCCCTCCTTGACCGTTGGGGAGCACCCCCCGACAGGACCGTCATGGTCGGCGACGGCCGCAATGACATCCTCCTCGCCAAAGAGACGGGGATACTCTCCTGCGCCTTCCTCAACGGTCTGACGAGGCGGGAGGACCTGCTGGCCCTGGGTCCCGATTACACCTGCGAGGACATGGGGGAGCTGACGAGGATCTTCTGTTGAAGAGGCGTCTGTGCAGGGGCGGCCCCCTGGTCGCGCGCGTGGCGAGGACTATAGAGGAGAACGCCATGCTCGGGCGGGGGGACCGGGTCGTCGCGGCCGTCTCGGGGGGGGCCGACTCCGTGGCCCTCCTCATGATCCTGACGGACCTCGCCCCCTTTTGGGATTGGGAGATCGTCGTCGCCCACCTCAACCACAGCCTCCGTCCTGAGGCGGAAAGGGAAGAGGCCTTCGTCCGTGAT
Source organism: Deltaproteobacteria bacterium (assembly GCA_029553375.1). Taxonomy (GTDB): domain Bacteria; phylum Desulfobacterota; class Syntrophia; order Syntrophales; family UBA8958; genus JAKPCH01. Next base: position 50,455 of record JAKPCH010000095.1, read on the forward strand.
CTGGCCGCCTCCCTCGGTTACCCCTGGGAGGTGAGGCGGGTCGCGACGGCGGAGCACGCCCGCCGGGAGCGGATCGGCCTGGAGGCGGCGGGCCGGGAACTGCGCCGCTTGTTCCTGGAGGAGACGGCCCGGAAGGTCGGGGCGCGCCGGATCGCCCTCGGTCACCATCGGGGCGACCGGGCGGAGACGGTCCTGATGCATATCCTCAAGGGCACCGGCGTCTCGGGCCTGGCGGCCATGGCGCCCGTCCACGGGGACCTCTATATCCGCCCCCTTCTGGACTGCACCCGTGACGAGATCCTCGCCTACCTCGATACCCGGGGGATCGCCTACGTGACGGATCCCTCCAACGCCTCAAGAGTCTTCCTCCGCAACCGCATTCGCCACGACCTCCTCCCCCTCCTTCGGGAGGGTTTCAACCCCCGCGTGGAGGAGTCCCTCGCCCGGCTCGCCGCCGTCGCCGGCCGGGAGGACGATTACCTCGCCGCCGTCGCCTCCTCCGTCCTGGCGGAGGCGTCGTTACCGGCGGAGCCCCCGGTGGTGCGTCTTTCTTTGACGGTCCTGAGGGGCTGCCACGGGGCCGTCCTCCACCGTGTCCTCAGGGAGGTCCTGCGGCGCTTCACACCCCGGGGACAGGGGGTCCTCTTTCGCCATGTCGAGGCGGCGGCGGCCCTCGTCGGCGCCGCCAAACCGTGCGGGACTCTCAAGATGCCCTTCGGGGTGACGGTTGAAATCAGGGGGGAGGTCGTCGTCATCGGTCCCTCGTCCCTGGCACCGGACGAGGGGCGAGGGGAGGCGGACTATGCCTATCCTTTGACGATCCCCGGGGAGGTCCAGGTCCCCCAGGCGGCCCTGAAGGTCCGTCTCACCCTGGAGGAAAGGGAGGGCGGCGAGGAGGCCGAGGCGGACGCGGCGGGTCGTTTCATGGATCTCGACGCCCTCGTCCCGCCTCTCGTTGTCAGGAACCGGAGGCCGGGCGACCGTTTCCGTCCCCTGGGGGCCGGGGGTTCGAAAAAACTCCACGACTTTTTCATCGACCTCAAGGTGCCCCGGGGGGAAAGGTCGGTCTTGCCCCTGATCGCTGACCGCGGGGGGATCGTCTGGGTGGGGGGGCTGCGGATCGACGAGCGGGTGCGGCTGACGGCGGCGACACGGAGGGTTGTGAGGGCAGAAATCGTTTGAATTCACGGCGACGTTATTGTAAAAACGCCCGCAGGAAAGGAAGGAGCATTACAATACCTTGAATCCCCTCCAGAAAAACATCGCCCTGTGGCTCGTGATCAGTCTGGTGTTCGTCATGGTCTACCACCTGTTCACCCAGCCCAAGACAACCCAGGAGAGCATCGTCTACAGCGATTTTCTCGGGTACGTGCAACGCGGCCAGGTGCGGGAGGTGACCATCCAGGGCGACAACATCACCGGTAAATTCACCGACGGTAAGGGCTTCAAGACCTTCATGCCCAAAGACGCCGATCTGGTGCCCACCCTCGTGAAGAACAACGTCCGCGTCGCCGCCAAGCCCGTCGAGGAATCCCCCTGGTACATGACGATCCTCATCTCCTGGTTCCCCATGCTCCTCCTCATCGCTGTGTGGATCTTCTTCATGCGCCAGATGCAGAGCGGCGGCGGCAAGGCCATGGCCTTCGGAAAGAGCCGGGCCCGCCTCCTGACGGACAAGACCAAGAGGGTCACCTTCGCCGACGTGGCGGGCATCGACGAGGCGAAGGCGGAACTGGAAGAGGTGATCGAGTTCCTGAGGGACCCCAAGAAATTTACCCGCCTGGGCGGGCGGATCCCCAAGGGCCTCCTCCTCGTCGGCCCCCCGGGCACGGGCAAGACCCTCCTGGCGAGGGCCATCGCCGGGGAGGCGAACGTGCCCTTTCTCACCATCAGCGGCTCCGATTTCGTCGAGATGTTCGTCGGCGTGGGGGCCTCCCGCGTGCGGGACCTCTTCAACCAGGGCAAGAAGAACGCCCCCTGCATCATCTTCATCGATGAGATCGACGCCGTGGGCCGTCACCGGGGGGCCGGTTTGGGGGGCGGCCATGACGAGCGTGAGCAGACCCTCAACCAGCTCCTCGTGGAGATGGACGGTTTCGAGTCCAACGAGGGTGTCATCCTCGTCTCGGCTACGAACCGCCCCGACGTCCTCGACCCGGCCCTCCTGAGGCCCGGCCGCTTCGATCGGCAGGTCGTGGTCCCCCTCCCCGACGTCAAGGGGCGGGAGAAGATCCTCGAGGTCCACGCCAAGAAGCTTCCCCTGGCCGAGGATGTGGATTTCCAGCTCATCGCCCGGGGGACCCCCGGTTTCTCCGGGGCGGACATCGAGAACCTCGTCAACGAGGCGGCCCTCTACGCCGCCCGGAACAACAAGGAAAAGGTCTCCCTGAGCGACTTCGAGTATGCCAAGGACAAGGTCCTCATGGGGGCGGAGCGGAAGAGCATGGTCATCAGCGAGGAGGAGAAGCGCCACACGGCCTACCACGAGGCGGGTCACGTCCTGGTGGCCCGCATGCTCCCCGGGACGGACCCGATCCACAAAGTGACCATTATCCCCCGGGGCCGGGCCCTCGGCCTGACGCAGCAGCTACCCATCGACGAGAAGCACACCTACCCCCGGGGCTACCTCCTCAACAGCATCGCCATCCTCCTCGGGGGGCGGGCGGCGGAGGAACTGATCCTCAACGACTTCACCACCGGTGCGGGAAACGACATCGAGCGGGCCACGAACCTGGCCCGGAAGATGGTCTGCGAATGGGGGATGAGCGAGGAGATGGGCCCCCTGAGCTACGGCAAGAAGGAGGAACAGATCTTCCTCGGCCGGGAATTCGCCGTCCACAAGGATTACAGTGAGGACACGGCCCGGAAGATCGACCGGGAGGTGGCGAGGATCGTCAACGAGGGCTACGATAAGGCCCGCCGCATCATTCAGGAAAACCTGAACCGTCTCCACCGCCTGGCCGCGGGACTCCTGGAGAAGGAGGTCCTCAACGCCGCCGAGATCGACGAGATCCTGGGTATTGCCGAGGATCGAACGGAAAGGGACGTGGGGACCGCTTGAGGGCCATGAACCGCCGCGTCCGCTTCCTCGCCCTGGAAGACGAGCACGAGTGCCGTGTCCACCTCGAGCGGATCGGTGTCGATCCCTACGGCGTCCGGGCCATGCTCCCCAAGACGCGACACCTCAAGATCCTCGTCGAGGGGGTGCCCTGCAAGGTCGCCAACATCCTCAAACAGGAGATGCTGTCCCTGGGCGGGGACGCCGCCGTGGCGAGACAGTCCGTTTCCTGTTCCATACCCGAGACGGACTGTCTCCTCATGGGGACCAGGAAACAACTCGACCGCCTCTTGGGCAAGCTCAGGTCCCAGCCCTTCGGGATGGAGGAGTTGGGCCGGGCGATCGAGGACCTCATAAGAAACGTGGAGGCCCCCCTGGCGGAACTCGTCACCGCCCGGCGCCGCCTCGTCGTCGGGGACCGGACCCTGGTGATGGGGATCCTGAACGTGACGCCCGATTCCTTCTCCGACGGCGGCCGCTATTACACCCCGGCGGAGGCGGTGGCGAGGGGCCTGGAGATGGCGGCGGAGGGCGCGGACCTCATCGATGTCGGGGGTGAGTCGTCGCGGCCCGGGGCCGACCCCGTCCCCGAGGATGAGGAACTGAGGCGGATCATCCCCGTGGTGGAGGGCCTCGCGGCGGGGACGGACGTCCCCCTCTCCATCGACACGACGAAGGCCGCCGTGGCCCGGGCCGCCCTCGCCGCCGGCGCGGAGATCATCAACGACATCAGCGCCATGACCTTCGACCGGGACATGGCGAAGGTCGCCGCCGAGACGGGCGCGGGCGTCATCCTCATGCACATGCGGGGCCGGCCCAAGGACATGCAGGCAGGCGATCTCGCCTATGAAGACCTCCTGGGTGAGATCATCGGTTTTCTCCGGGAGAGGATCGCCGCGGCCGGGGAGGCGGGGATACCGGAGGAGGCCCTCGCCGTAGACCCGGGGATCGGTTTCGGCAAGACGGCGGGACAAAATCTCACGATCCTGAAGAGGCTGAGCGAGTTCCGCTCCCTCGGGAGGCCCGTCGTGGTCGGTGTCTCGAGGAAGTCCTTCCTCGGCGCCGTAACGGGCGAGACGGAACCGGCCGAACGCCGGGAGGAGACCTCGGCCGCCGTTGCCCTCGCCGCCGCTCTCTGCCCCTGCATCGTGAGGGTCCATGACGTGGCGGCGGGGAGGAAGGCCGCCGCCGTCGGCGATGCCGTGAGGAAGGCTTGAATGATCCTGGGCGTGGGTATTGACATCGTCGATATCGAGCGGATGGAGAGGATCCTGGCGCGCCGGGGCGAAAGGTTCGTGAGGCGGGTCTTCACGCCGTCGGAGGAGAGGTACTGTTCAGCCGCCCGCCGCCCGGCCTTGCACTTTGCCGCCCGTTTCGCCGCCAAGGAGTCCCTCCTCAAGTCCCTCGGCCGGGGCCTGGGGGCAGGGGGGTTCAGGGAGATCGAGGTGGTCAGGGAGAAGGGGGGGCGGCCGGCGATCCGGCTCTCCGGGAAGATCAGAGACGTCGCCGTCGCGGCGGGCGTCGAGGTCTTCCACCTGAGTCTCTCCCACACGGACACCTCCGCCGTGGCCATGGTGATCGCCGAAGGGGGCGGGGGGGAGTCGTGAGGAGGGTCTTCCGTACCGACGGCCCCGCCGCCACGGTGGAGCTGGGGAGGAAAATCGGTGCGAGACTGACGGCGGGGGACGTCGTGGCCCTCATCGGCGACCTGGGGACGGGCAAGACGTGCCTCACCGAGGGCATCGCCCGGGGTTTGGGGGTGCCGGAGTCCTTTCCCGTCACCAGCCCGACCTTCACCCTCGTCAACGAGTACCCGGGGCGGTTGACCCTCTATCACCTGGACCTCTACCGCCTCGGGGGCGTCGCCGACCTGGAGGAGATGGACTACGAGGAATACATATACGGGGAAGGGGTGGCCGTCATCGAGTGGGCGGAGAAGATCCTGGCGGTCCTGCCGCGGGACACGGTGTTTATCCTCTTGGAATACATAGACGAGAGCATACGCGATCTGACCTTTCAGGGTTCCGGGGAACGGGCGAGAAAGGTCATATCGGCCATCGGGAATGGAGGTTGTTGAGTTTATGGGTTTAGTGGTGCAGAAGTACGGCGGGACCTCCGTGGCCAATCTGGAGAAGATCAAGAACGTGGCCCGGAAGGTCATCAGGGCGAAGGAGGAAGGCAACGACGTGGTGGTCGTCCTCTCCGCCATGGCGGGGGAAACGGACCGCCTCATCGGCCTGGCCTTCCAGGCGGCGGAGGACCCGGACAGGCGCGAATACGACGCCCTCATCTCCACGGGCGAGCAGGTGACGGTGTCCCTCCTCGCCATCGTGTTGAACGGTATGGGCTACCGGGCCCGGTCCTTTCTCGGCTACCAGGTGAAGGTCCACACGGACCAGGCCTACACGAAGGCCCGGATCCTGAAGGTGGACACGCGGGTCATAAGGGAGGAGCTGAAAAAGGGATCCATCGTGGTCGTCGCGGGTTTCCAGGGCGTGGACATGGAAAACAACATCACGACCCTCGGACGAGGGGGGTCGGATACGAGCGCCGTGGCCCTCGCGGCGGCCCTGCGGGCCGATGTCTGCGAGATCTACACGGATGTGGACGGCGTGTACACCACCGATCCCAACGTCTACGACAAGGCCAGGCGCCTGAAGAGGATAAGCTACGACGAGATGCTCGAGATGGCCCGGGCGGGGGCCAAGGTCCTGCAGCCCCGGTCGGTGGAGATGGCGAAAAAATACGAGGTGCCGGTGTACGTCAAGTCGTCTTTTACCGACGAGGGCGGAACGCTGGTGACGAAGGAGGATAAGGAGATGGAAAGAGAAGTGGTGTCGGGGGTGACCTACGACCGGGACCAGGCGAAGATCACCGTGGTCCACGTGCCCGACCGGCCGGGGATCGCCGCCCGTCTGTTCACCCCCCTGGCGGAGCACAATATCCCCGTGGACATGATCATCCAAAATGCCAGCATGGACAATTACACGGATCTGAGCTTCACCGTTTCCCGCAAGGACGTCAAGGAGGCCTACCGTTTGGCCCAGGAGGCGGCGAAGGACGTGGGGGCCACGTCCGTCGAGGTGGATGAGAACGTGGCCAAGATCTCCATCATCGGCGTCGGCATGATCAGTCACGCCGGTGTGGCCGCCAAGATGTTCACGACCCTCGCGAAGGAGGGGATCAACATCATGATGATCAGCACCTCGGAGATCAAGATCTCCTGCGTCGTCCAGGCGAAGTACACGGAACTGGCCGTGATGGTCCTCCATGACGCCTTCGAGCTGGACAAGAGAGAGGATTAGGAATTACCGCGACATATTGAGGAGGCAGGTTGTGGGTCTGGCCTGCCTTTCCCTCGTCGGGATCGCCGTCTCCCTCGTGGGGGCGGCGTTCTTTCTGGAGAAGCGAGCCCAGGTCGATATACCCCTCTGGACGGAAGGGGAAAAGGGGGTGATCGTGGAGGTGTCCGGTTTTCAGGACCGCGACGGTCTCTATCGGCTCCCCGAGGGTACGACGGTGTCTTCGTTCATAGCCGCCCTGAAGCCGAACGCGGCGGGGGAGGTCATCGTCCCCCCTTACCTGGGGGTCCTGCCCCTCCGGCCGGGCTGGTCCCTCCGGAGGGGAGAGGATGGGATGATCGGGCTCGGGGAGATGGGGGCCGCCAAGAAGATCGCCCTGGGTTTGCCCCTCGACGTCAACAACGCGACGAAGGAGGAATTGATGCTCATACCGGGTGTGAAGGAGGCCACGGCGGAAGCGATCGTCCGGTTCCGCCGCGACGCCGGGGGCCGGGTCCGGGACCTGGAGGAGCTCCTCGGGGTAAAGGGCATCAAGGAAAAGAGACTCGCCCACCTCAGGAAGTACCTGTACGCGGGCCCGGGAGTCCCCACCCGCCGGGCGGTCCTGGGGGATGATCGCTCTTACCGACGTTGACGGACCGGCGGGGTCAGTTGGCCAGACGGTAGGTCCTCAGGTAGCTCAGCACCCGGTTGACGTATTCCCGGGTCTCCCGGTAGGGAGGGATGCCGTTGTACCTGATGACGGCGTTTTCCCCGGCGTTGTAGGCCGCCAGGGCCAGGGGCAGATCACCCCGGAACAGCCTCAGGAGATAGCGGAGGTAACGGGTGCCGCCCTCGATGTTGTCCTCGGGGTGAAAGGAGTCGTCTACCTGGAGGGCCTGGGCGGTGGAAGGCATGAGCTGCATGAGGCCCCGGGCGCCCTTCGGCGAGACGGCGCGGTGGTTGAAGTTGGACTCCGCCTTGATGATCGCCTTGATCAGGGCCGAGTCCACGTTATACTTCTGGGCCGCCTTGTTGATGAGGCCGTCGTATTTGGCCACGTCCGCGGGCCTCATTTGGAAGAGGACCCGCTTTTCCCGATAGACCAGGACGTAATTGACATTGGGGTCCGAGGGGACGTTGGTGAGGTGGATGACCCCCTTTTTGTCCACGTAACGGTAGATGTCCGCCCCCGCCGGCGGGGGGAGGAGGAGGGCGGCGAGGACCGTGATCAGGACCGCCGCGATGACCGCAGGAGATGCTCTCATGGTGATCGTCGACCTTTTCCTAGGCCTTCCATAAGAGATGGGGCGGCGGATTTCAAGCCCTTTTTGATACCCTGAAGGCCTCGCAAGGGAAGGGGACGAGTCACTCCGCTCCGACGGGGATCGGGGCTGAGTTCGGTCTTGACAAGGCCTTTTTATGGTGATAGACGGTCCCCATTGTTTTCCTGCCCATTATCGGTCGGGGCGTGGCGCAGCCTGGTAGCGTATCTGAATGGGGTTCAGAGGGTCGGAGGTTCAAATCCTCTCGCCCCGACCATGAAAATCGAGGGGTTACGGATCGTGGCCGTAGCCCCTTTTTCGTATTACCTCGCCGGGGCGACCGCGGCCGGGGAGATAGACGAAGGGTTGGGCCTCCAGGTCCTCGGCGAGGCACCGGATCAGCGGGTTGGGTGACGTCTCCGACACTCTGAGGGTCTCTCGGTATGCCTCCTCCAGGAGGGGCCGGATCTCCGTCCCGCCGGCCTCGTACGCCGCCCTGAGACGGTGGGCTTTGAAGAGGAGGAGGAAAGGGGCGAGGGAGGAGCCGGGGTTCCGCTTCAGCCACCCATCGGCGTGATTCGCCTCTCGAAGCGGCCCTTCCACGGCCCCCTCCCACTCGGCCGCGAGGGGCAGCTCCGCCACGAAGGCCGCCGCCTCGGCACGGACCTCCGGGCCGAGGATGGCGGCCATTTGTTCCACGAGACGGTTTTTCCTTGGCGGGACGGCCTCTTCGGCGGAGGCGGCGACCCGGGGTGTCGATGGGCCCGGCCCCGGGGCTACGGCGGCGAGATACATCCGCAGGCACTGAAGTCTCCATGGGGGATAGCGGGAAAGGTCCGACCCCGAAGGCGCCGGTGAGCCCATGAAGACGATCTCCGTGAGGGAGGGGGGTTGAGAGGGGTATCCTTCCCCCCCATGGCCGTGCCCCCCGTTCAAAAGAATTGCAAGAACAGCGGCGATAAGATAGCGATACAGAGGTGTCATGGTTAAAAGGGGGCAGGGTGACCGTTTTTGTCCTGTAAATCATTCACGGAAACGATGTGTTGCAGGTCAATAATGGCCCCTGTTAAACGATGATGTCAAGGGCCAGGAGAAGGCGTCATGGGAGACAGGCGGGATAGAGAGGGCCGGGAAGTTGCCTGGCAGGGAAAGATCGTGAAACCGGAGGAGGTCCTGGAGAGGATCGAGCCGGGGATGACCATCTTCCTCGGAACGGGCGTCGCCGAGCCCCGGACCCTCGTCAAGCACCTGACCGCATCCATGGCCTCCAACCTCCAGGATCTGGAGTTGATCCAGATGGTCAGCCTCGGAGACGCCGTGTCGGTGGACGAGCGTCATTCCCGGAAGTTCCGCCTCAAGACCTTCTTCTCCGGCTGGATCGCCAGCGAGGCCATCAGCCAGGGTCGGGTGGACCTCATACCGAGTCGTTTCTCCCGCATCCCCAGCCTTCTCAGGACAGGGGTAATCCATGTAGATGTCGCCTTTGTCCAGATCACGCCCCCCGATGCCTCCGGGTACTGCAATCTGGGCATCGGCGCCGACGTCAGCCGTCAGGCCATGGAGGCGGCCAAGCTGGTCGTGGGGGAAATAAATCCCGAGGTCCCCGGGACCCTGGGGGACACCATCGTCCACGTGAACGACTTCGACCTCCTGGTGGAGTCCACGGAACCACCCTTCTTCATTCCCCGTTGGCCCTATGACGAGACGTATCTCCAGATCGCGTCCCATATCGCCTCGGTGGTGGAGGACGGGAGCTGTATCTCTTTCGCCATCGGGCCCCTCTACGAGGCCCTGGGTCAGGCCCTGGCCAAGAAGCGGAACCTCGGGGTCCACTCCCCCTTCTTCACCGACGCCCTCATGGACCTCATCAAGAGCGGCGCCGTAACGAACAGGAACAAGACCGTCTTCAGGGGCAAGTCCGTGGCCTCCTACGTCCTCGGCACGAAGGAGCTGATGCGCTGGCTCGACCGCAACCCCCTGGTTGAGTTTCAGCCCGTCGACGTCGTCATGGACCCGAAGGTCATCGGGATGAACGACCGGACCGTCGCCATCCTCCCCGCCCGCAAGGTGGACCTCACGGGCAACGTGGCCCTGCGGACGGGAAAGAGAAACGTGACGGCGGGTCCGGGGGCGGTCCAGGAGCTCTTCATGGGTGCCGCCCTCTCGAAGAAGGGACGCACCCTCTTCGCCCTCCCCAGCCGCAACCGCCAGGGGGAGCCCAACATCGTCCTCTCCGTGGACGGCCTCTCCTACCAGTTCTCCAACCGGGAGTCCCTGGATCTCGTCGCCACGGAGTACGGCGTGGCCTATCTCATGGGCCGGACCCTGAGGGAGCGGGCCCTTGCCCTCATCGACATCGCCCACCCCGACGACCGGATGGAACTGGTCCGTCAGGCCAAGGAGGCCAAGATCCTCTATGCCGACCAGATCTACTTCCCCGAGACGGGGCGTCTCTACCCCCATCACATCGCCTACACCCACACCTTCAAGGGCAACCTGACGGTGCGCTTCCGGGCCATCAAGCCCTCCGACGAGGAGGAGATGCGCCGCCTCTTCTATCGTTTTTCCGATCAGGCCGTCTATTACCGCTACTTCAGCCCCGTCAAGACGATGCCCCACCAGAAGATGCAGGAATACGTCAACGTCGATTATCGGCGGGTCATGTCCGTTGTGGGGGTCATCGAGGAGGGGGGGGTGGAGAGGATCATCGCCGAGGGCCGCTACGTGAGAAAAGCGGAGAGCGCTTACGCCGACACGGCCTTTGTCGTGGACGAGGCCTACCAGGGCCTCGGCATCGCCACCTATCTCTTCCAGATGCTCGTCCGCCTGGCCAGGGAAGAGGGGATCGAGGGCTTCACGGCGGACATCCTCGCGGCGAACAAGGCCATGCTGCGGGTCTTCGAAAAATCCGCCTTCCCCATCAAGGCGGCCCTCTCCGGCGGCAGTTATGAAATCACCCTAACTTTTGAAGAACAAAAGGAAAAGAAAGAGGGAAAAGGGGCATAAAGGACTTGCAAGGGGCCGGTAATTGGTATAGAGGCCCCTTTTCAAACTTTGGGCGTTGACATCGCAGGTGCCCGTGCATATAACCCTAACGACTGCGAGAGTGGCGGAACTGGGAGACGCACTGGACTTAGGATCCAGCGGTTTACACCGTAAGGGTTCAAATCCCTTCTCTCGCACCATTTAGGAAAAGATAAACAGAATAACATATAAGGAGTGGCGACAAAGTGAGCGAGACACGTCCGGCCGTGACCGTCGAGGACATCAGCCCCGTCAAGAAGAAATTGTCCATCGCTGTCCCCTGGGAGGAAACGAAGCGAGAGCTGGAAAGCAATTACAAAATCGTGGCCAGAAGCGCGAAGATAAAGGGTTTCCGCCCGGGCAAGGCGCCTCGCCCCCTGGTGGAGTCCGTTTACGGGGAGTTTATCGAGGAAGAGACGATCAAAAAGCTCGTGAACAGGTTTTTCTGGGATGCCGTCGAGGAACGGTCCTTGAAACCCCTGGAGAGCCCGGAAGTGGAGCCCGGGGTGATAGTCCAGGGTCAGGATTTCACCTTCTCGGCCACCGTGGAGGTGGAACCGCTGATCGAGCCCCAAAACTACATGGGCCTGGAGTTGGAAAGGGAGGACGACACCGTCACGGATCAGGACGTCCAGGAGCGCCTCGATAAGATAAGGGACATGTACGCCACCCTCGAAGACGTCGCCGAGGACCGGGGAGTGAAGGCCGGAGACGTCTGTATCATCGACTTCCAGGGCTTTATCGACGGTGTGGCGAGGGAGGACATCAAGGCCGAGGGACACGTGTTGGAGCCCGGGTCGCGGACCTTCGTCCCCGAATTCGAGGACGCCCTGTACGGAATGAAGAAGGGTGAGACGAAGGAGCTGGATGTGAACTTCCCCGAGGACTACCACCACAAGGAGATGGCGGGCAAGACGGTCCGTTTTTCCGTGACCCTCAGGGAGATAAGAGAGAAGAAGGTCCCGCCCCTGGACGAAGATTTTGTTAAGAACCTTGAACGTTTCAACACCCTCGAGGAACTGACCGAGGAGGTCCGCAGGGGCCTAGAGGAGGAGCGACGCAACCGGGCCGACGCGAATCTCCGCAAGGCCTTGATAGAAAGACTACTCGAGGATAACGACTTCGATGTCCCGGACTCCCTCGTCAAACGCCGTTTGGTCGAGATGATGTTCGACGTCCACATGAAAATGAGGAGCGCCGGCATGAGAAATGACCAGGTGGAGGCCGTCATCGACAAGAACATTGCCTACATGAGCGGGGAGGCAGCCCTGGCCGTCAAGACCTCCCTGCTTCTCAAGGCCATCGCCGCCCGGGAACGGATAGTGGTGGAGGACGAGGAAGCGGAGGGACGAGTCCGCGAGATGGCGAGGCAGAGGGGCCAGGACGAGGAGGCCCTGCTGAAAAAATACCAGGACGAAGGCTTGATCGAGCAGGTGAAAGGTGATCTCCTGGCGAGAAAGACCCTCGATTTCATCGAGTCCCATGCCAAGATCCGCGTGGCGGCCCGGGACGAGAAAACCGCCGGGGAGGTGTCATAAGATGCCCCTGATTCCTATGGTGGTGGAACAGGACAGCCGCGGGGAGCGGGCCTTCGACATCTATTCCCGGCTCCTGAAGGACCGGATCATCTTCCTGGGCACGGCCGTCGACGACACGGTGGCCAATCTCGTCATCGCCCAGATGCTCTACCTGGAGTCGGAGGACCCGGACAAGGACATCTACTTCTATCTCAACACCCCCGGCGGGCACGTCAGCTCCGGCCTGGCCATTTACGACACCATGCGCTACATCCGCCCCCCCGTGAACACCTTCTGCATGGGCCAGGCGGCAAGCATGGGGGCCCTCCTCCTAGCGGCGGGGACGAAGGGGAAGCGATACGCCCTCCCCCATTCCCGGATCCTGATACATCAGCCCCTGGGCGGTTTTCAGGGCCAGGCCACGGATATTGACATCCAGGCCCGGGAGATACTAAGATTAAAAGACGAGCTGAACTCCATCCTCGCAGAGCTGACGGGTCAACCTCTGGCCAAGATCCAAGCAGACACGGAGAGGGATTACTATATGGATCCTCGTCAGGCCAAAGAATACGGTCTGATCGACGAGATCATAACGAAGAGGCAATAGAGGTTTCAATGGTAAGAAGAAGAGAGCATAACGACAGGGGACTCCTCCACTGCTCATTCTGCGGCAAGAACCAGAACGAGGTGAAGAAACTCGTCGCCGGTCCGACGGCCTACATCTGCAACGAGTGCATCGAGCTGTGCCGCTGTATCGTCGCCGAGGACGGGGAGGGCCACCTCCCCGAAGAGGTCACGCGCAAGGGGATCCCCGAACCGAAAGAGATCAAGAAGTTTCTCGATTCCTACGTCATCGGCCAGGAAAGGACCAAGAAGGTCCTGTCCGTGGCCGTGTACAATCACTACAAGCGTCTCTTGAGCGCCGTCAACATGGACGGCGTGGAGATCCAGAAGAGCAACGTCCTCCTCATCGGTCCCACGGGTTCCGGCAAGACCCTCCTCGCCAAGACCCTGGCGAAGATGCTCAAGGTCCCCTTCGCCATCGCCGACGCCACGACCCTCACGGAGGCCGGCTACGTGGGGGAGGACGTGGAGAACATCATCCTTTCCCTCCTCCAGAATGCGGATTACGATGTCGAGCGGGCCTCCAAAGGGATCGTCTACATCGACGAGATCGACAAGATCGCCAAGAAGTCGGGCAATCCCTCCATCACCAGGGACGTTTCCGGTGAAGGCGTCCAGCAGGCCCTCCTTAAGATCATCGAGGGGACCCTCGCCAACATCCCCCCCAAGGGGGGACGGAAGCACCCCCAGCAGGAGTTCATCCAGGTGGACACCACCAACATCCTCTTCATCTGCGGCGGGGCGTTCAACGGCCTGGAGGACATCATCGCCCGCCGGGTGGGGCACAGCGCCCTCGGATTCGGCGCCGAGATCAGGAGCCGCCAGAACAAGAAGGTGGGGGAACTCCTCGCCCAGGTCCAGCCGGAGGATCTCCTCAAGTTCGGCATGATCCCTGAGTTCGTCGGCAGGCTCCCCGTCGTCGCCACCCTCAACGAGCTCACGGAGGACGAGATGGTGAAAATCCTCGAGGAGCCCAAGGATGCCATCATCAAGCAGTACCGGAAACTCTTCGAGATGGAGGGGGTAAAGCTCAAGTTCACCGACGGGGCCCTGAGGGCCGTCGCGAGGCTGGCCATCGAGCGCAAGACGGGGGCGCGGGGCCTGCGTTCCATCCTGGAAAACACCATGCTCGACATCATGTACGAGCTGCCCTCGCGGCGGGACATGAAGGAGTGCGTCATCAGCGAAGAGGTGGTTCTCAACCGGGAGAAACCGATCCTGATCTTCGAGGCCAAATCGGAGACGGCCTGAAAGGACCATCATGTTCGAATTCATGAAGAGTAAGGACAAGCTCCTCCAGCTCCCCCTCCTGCCCCTGCGGGACGTGGTGGTCTTCCCCCACATGATCGTCCCCCTCTTCGTGGGGAGGGACAAGTCCGTCGCGGCCCTGGAGACGGCCATGAAGATGGAGAAGGGGATCTTCATGGTGACCCAGAAGAGCGCCCAGAAGGACGACCCCCTCGAGGACGATCTTTACAGGGTCGGGACCGTGGGCTTCATCATACAGCTCCTGAGACTGCCCGACGGCTCCGTCAAGATCCTCGTGGAAGGCAAGAAGAGGGGGTTGATAAAGAAATACCTGTCGACGAAGGAGTATTTCTCCGTCGAGGTAGAGGAGGTCGAGGAACTGGGTTCCGATGACGCCCTCAAGACGGAGGCCCTCGTGCGGAGCCTCAAGGAGGCCTTCGAGCAGTACGTGAAGCTCAGCAAGAAGGTTCACGTTGAGATGATCGGGACCGTCGCCACCATCGAGGACCCCTCCAAGCTCGGGGACGTCATCTGCTCCCACCTCGGGGTGAAGATCGAGGATAAGCAGCGGATCTTGGAGATCTTCAAGCTCAACGCCCGCCTGGAGGCCATCTACGAGCTCATCCTCGGGGAGATAGAGATCCTGCAGATCGAGGAGAAGATCAAGCGCCGGGTCAAGAAGCAGATGGAGAAGACCCAGAAGGATTACTATCTCAACGAGCAGATGCGGGCCATCCAGAAGGAGATGGGCGAAAAGGACGACTTCAAGAGCGAGATCCAAGAACTCGAAAAGAAGCTGAAACAGAAGAAGCTGTCCGAGGAGGCCCACAAGAAGGTCAAGGCGGAGATCAGGAAGCTCCAGATGATGGCCCCCATGTCCGCCGAGGCCACGGTGGTGAGGAATTACATCGATTGGATCCTCGACCTCCCCTGGGGGGAGAAGACGGTGAACAACTACACCCTCAAGGAGTCGGAGGCCATCCTGGAGGAGGATCACTACGGCCTGAAACAGGTCAAGGAGCGGATCATCGAGTACTTGGCCGTCCAGAGCCTCGTCAAGAAGAACAAGGGCTCCATCCTCTGCCTCGTCGGCCCCCCCGGCGTCGGGAAGACCTCCATCGCCAAGTCCGTGGCCCGGGCCACGAACAGGAAATTCGTCCGCTTCTCCCTCGGCGGGGTGAGGGACGAGGCGGAGATCCGGGGCCACCGGCGCACCTACATCGGCGCCCTGCCGGGAAAGATCATCCAGCTCATGAAGAAGGCCGGGACGAGCAATCCCGTCCTGTGCCTCGACGAGGTGGACAAGCTGAGTTCCGATTTCCGGGGCGACCCGTCGGCGGCCCTCCTCGAGGTCCTGGACCCGGAGCAGAACAACGCCTTCAACGACAACTACCTCGAGGTGGACTACGACCTCTCGGACGTCATGTTCATCACGACGGCCAACGTCCTCCAGACCATCCCGGCGCCCCTCCAGGACCGCATGGAGGTGATCCGCATCGCCGGTTACACGGAACAGGAAAAGCTCAACATCGCCCAGCGTTTCCTCGTCGCCAAGGAGATGGAGGCCAACGGCCTGACGAAGGAAAACATCAGCTTTTCCACGGGCGCCATTCTGACGATCATCCGCCAGTACACGCGGGAAGCGGGGGTGAGGAACCTGGAGCGCGAGATCGCCTCCATCTGCCGCAAGGTGGCCAAGCAGATCGTTTCCGAGGGGATCAAGGAACAGATTCGCATCACCTCTCGGGTGGTGCCGAAGTACCTCGGCGTCCCCAAGTACCGCCACGGGGAGACGGAAGGAAAAGATCAGGTGGGCCTGACGACGGGCCTCGCCTGGACCGAGGTGGGGGGCGAGCTCCTGGCCATCGAGGCCATGGTCATGAGGGGGACCGGCAAGATGGTGATGACGGGAAAGCTCGGCGACGTCATGCAGGAGTCCGTCCAGGCCGCCCTCACTTACGTCCGGGCCAGAGCGGACGAGTTCGGCCTCCCGGAGGGTTTCTACAAGGATATGGACATCCATGTCCACGTCCCCGAGGGGGCCATCCCTAAGGACGGACCCTCGGCGGGCATCGCCATGGCCACGGCCATCGCCTCGGCCCTGACGAAACGCAAGGTCCGCGGGGACGTGGCCATGACGGGCGAGATCACCCTGAGGGGACGGGTCCTGCCCGTCGGCGGTATCAAGGAGAAGCTCCTGGCCGCCCATCGGGGGAACGTCAAGACCGTCATCATCCCCAAGGAAAACGAGAAAGACCTGGCGGAGGTACCGTCCAACGTCCTCAAGGCCCTGGAGATCGTCTTTGTCGAGTCCGTGGACGAGGTCCTGAAGGTGGCCTTCGTCCGGGAGGAGCCGCCGGACAGACGGGGGGAGGTCATGCTCGGGGCACCCATGGCCGTCAGCGCTTAAGAAGGCAGGTTTTCTCTTGACAAGGGCGTCCACAGTTGATAGTTTCCGTCGTCGCCGGGAATAGGCGACGATGGGCGGGTAGCTCAGTTGGGAGAGCGCCACGCTTACACCGTGGAAGTCACAGGTTCGAGTCCTGTTCCGCCTACCAGATGGAAGATCCGGGTCGCCTTCCAGGGTGTGGCGATGGAGCGGCGCCCTGGGGGAGGGGAGAAACCCGCAGCTTAGATCAAAAGAAAAAAGTCGTATTTCGGGGTCGTAGTTAAGTTGGTTATAACGCCGGCCTGTCACGCCGGAGGGCGAGGGTTCAAGTCCCTTCGGCCCCGCCAAATATGTCAGGGGGTTGGCCATCGCGGTTAACCCCCTTTTTGCTTACATCCACGTATGAAGTATGAAGGAATCATTATAAGACCACCGAGTGAGGCTTCGAGCCTCCTCCTCCAGGTGACCGTCGGTTGTTCCCACAACCGATGCACCTTCTGCCCTACCTACAAGGGGGTGAGGTTTCGCATCAAGTCCCGGGAGGAGATCGAGGAAGACATCTTGGAGGCGAGTCGCTTCCGGCGCGTCGAGAGGGTCTTCCTGTGCGACGGCGACGCCCTGATCGTCCCCCAGGGGCGCCTGGTCGAGATCTTGGCATCCATCGGGAAGAACATCAGGGGCGTCCGCAGGATCGGTCTCTACGGCAACGCCAAGAGCATCCTGAGAAAGAGCGTGGACGACCTGAAGGAACTGAGGCGTCTGGGCCTGGGGATCGTCTATCTCGGCGTGGAGTCGGGGAGCCGTGGCGTCCTGGCGGCCGTCCGGAAGGGTGTCACCTATGAAGAGATGGTGGAGGCGGGCAGGAGGGTGAAGGAGGCTGGGATCACCCTCTCCGTGACGGTCCTGTTGGGTATCGGCGGGCGCGAGGGGAGCATGGAACACGCCGAGGGGACGGCGAGGATCCTCACGGAGATCGACCCGGATTACGTCGGGGCCTTGACGGTCATGGTCGTCCCCGGGACGCCCCTTTACGAAGACTACGCGGCCGGCCGTTTCGAATTGCCCGACACCTTCGGATTCTTGAAGGAACTGGGGGTCATGATCGGCAAGAGCAATTTCACCGACTGTTTCTTCACCTCCAATCACGCCTCGAATTACCTGCCCCTGAGGGTCCGTCTCCCCGAGGGCAGGGAAAGGGCCCTGACGATGCTCGACGAGGTGATCGCGGCGAAGGACGAGAGGATCCTGCGTCCCGAGTACCTCCGCGCCCTCTGAGGGAGGATCTTCCATGAAAAAGAGGATGAAGGCGCTCTTCAAGGGGATCTTCCCCAGCCGTGACTCGGACCGACTCGAGAAGGAGATCCAATCCATCATCGATGCGGGTGAGGAGGAGGGACTGATCGACCCCCAGTCGGGGGAGATGATCCAAAGCATCCTCGAGTTCCGTGAGACCGTCGTCCGGGAGATCATGATTCCCCGGACCCAGATCGTGGCCGTGCCCGTAAACGCCCCCATCGAGGAAATCATCGAGATGGTCTCCCGCCACGGCCATACGAGGATGCCCGTCTATCGGGGCAATATCGACAACATCGTCGGTATTCTAAACGTCAAGGATCTTCTCAAATTCTGGTCGCGGCCCGTCACGGAGGCGGACATCGAAGGGCTCTTGAGAAAGCCCTACTACATCCCCGAGACCCAGAACACCCACGTCCTTCTCCATAATCTCAAGGCCCGCAAATACCACATGGCCATCGTCATCGACGAGTACGGTGGGACGGCGGGGCTCGTGACCCTCGAGGACCTCATCGAGGAGATCGTAGGCGATCTACCCGACGAGCACGACGGCCAGGAGCCACAATTCACTGATCTCCCCAACGGAGGCGTCCTCGTCGACGGCCGGGTGGAGATCGAGAAGATCGAGGAGCGTTTCGGGGTGGAATTCGCGGAGGGGAAGTTCGAGACCCTGGGCGGCCTGATCCTGAGCACCATCGGACGCATCCCCACGACGGGCGAGGTCCTGGAGATCGAACCCTTCGAGATGACAATCGAAGAGGCGGACGATCGTTCCATCAAGAAGGTCAAGATCAGGAAAAAGGAAGAGGAGAGGGAGGAATAGCCTTCGGGCTGGCCCTCCCGCCTGAGTTCCAGCACCATGGGAAGCCGGATCTCAATCCCTTTCCGTATTCCGCCGGGAGCGGCTTCGGCATCTCTCTCCGGTCTTCTTCTTTTCCTCTCCTTCCCGAAATTCGGTTCCGGTCTCCTCGCCTGGGTCAGCCTCGTCCCCCTGTTCGTCTCCCTCCGTGACCGTACGGAGAAAGAGGCCTTCCGCCTGGGATGGCTCGGCGGGCTCGTCGGTCATCTCGGCATCATGTACTGGATCGCCACGGTGGTCGTCACCTACGGCTATCTTCCCCCGGCGGTGGGCGTGGGGGCCGTCTTCCTCCTTTCCCTCTATCTCTCCCTCTATACGGCGTTTTTCGCCTGGGGTTGCGCCTGGTCGACCCGCCGCGGCGTCCCCTTGGCCGCCGCCGCCCCGCCCCTCTGGGTCCTGGGAGAGTTCGTCAAGTCCAAGGTCCTGACCGGTTTCCCCTGGGAGAACCTCGGCTGTTCCCAGTACCTGTACCCCCCCCTCATCCAGATCGTCGAGTACACGGGTGTCTACGGCCTGAGCTTTATCGTGGTCCTCGTCAACGCCCTGCTCTTTGCGGCCCTGGTTTCGGGGGCCACGAGGGTCGGCAGGGCCCTCGCCTATCTGGGGGCCGTCTCTTTCCTCTTGGCCTCCCTTACGGTGTTCGGTCTTTGGCGCATGGAGACCGTGCAGGAGGCCGTGAGAAAGGCACCCGAGCGGGAGATGAGCCTCATCCAGGGTAACGTGGACCAGAGCGTCAAATGGGACCCCCGGTACCAGCAGGCGACCATGGCGACCTACACGGGTCTGACACGGGCCCACGCCCCGCGCCCCGGGGGTGTCATAGTCTGGCCCGAGACGGCGGTCCCTTCCTTCTTCCAGGACGTGGACGACATCCATCGGGCCATGATCGCCCTGGCGAGGGAAACGGGGGCATGGCTCCTCTTCGGGAGCCCCAGCTACAAGGAGGAGGAAAACCGCCGCACCCTTTACAACAGCGCCTATCTTCTCCGGCCGGACGGGTCGTTGGCGGCCCGTTACGACAAGGTCCACCTCGTCCCCTTCGGGGAATACGTGCCCCTGCGCCGCCTCTTCCCCTTCATGGGCAAGATGGTCCCGGGCGTGGGTGATTTCGGTACAGGACCCGATTACCGTCCCCTGGACATGGACGGGGTTGCCGTGGGCGTCCTCATCTGCTACGAGGGGATATTCCCCGAGGCGGCGAGACGGTACCGGCAAAACGGGGCTGAAATCCTCGTCAACATCACCAACGACGCCTGGTTCGGCGAGACCTCGGCCCCGTACCAGCATCTCTCCATGACGGTGTTCCGGGCCGTGGAAAACCGCCTCTTTCTGGCCCGCGGGGCCAACACGGGAATCACGGCCATCATCGACCCCCTGGGACGGATAACGGCCCGGACGGGGCTCTTCCGAACGGAGGCCTTGAAGGGAAGGGTAAAATTGATGAAAAGCGAGACATTCTATGTTAAGCACGGAGACGTTTTCGCTTTTGTCTGCATCGCCCTGAGTGTGATCGGGGCAATATACGCTTGGAAAAGGAGTCGGGGACATGATTGAGGGATGGTCGGATCAGACGGAGGAGCTAAGGAAGAGGATCGAGCAGTTAGGGGTGTGTCTTTGACGTAGCCGCGAAGGAAGCGGAGATCGAGACCTTGGAAAAGGAGGCGGCCCGGGCCGATTTCTGGGACGATCCGAACCGGGCGCGGGAGGTCTTGAAACGGCAGAGCGCCCTCAAAGAGACGATCTCACGCTGGCAGGGCCACAAGAAGGCCCTCGAGGACCTGGAGAGCCTCTATGATCTGGCCCAGGACGAGGAGGATCTCGGCGTCGTTGAAGACATCCGGAAGGATCTCGAACGCCTGAAGACGGCCGTCCGCCGGGAAGAGCTGGATCTCATGCTCGGCGCCCCCGAGGACCGTCTGAACGCCATCATGGCCATCAACGCCGGCGCCGGGGGGACGGAGGCCCAGGACTGGGCGGAGATGCTCCTCAGGATGTATCTCCGCTGGGCGGAGAGGAGGCGTTTCAAGACGACCATCATCGACTACCTGCCCGGGGAGGAGGCGGGCATCAAAAACGTCTCCTTCACTCTGGAAGGGGAATTCGCCTACGGTTACGCCAAGGCCGAGGTGGGCATCCACCGCCTCGTGAGGATCTCCCCCTTCGACGCCGGGGCGAGGAGACACACCTCCTTCGCCTCCGTCTTCGTTTATCCCGAAGTCGAGGACGATATCGTCATCGAGATCAACGAGAACGATCTCCGCATCGACACCTACCGATCCACGGGGGCGGGGGGGCAGCACGTGAACAAGACCGACTCGGCCGTCCGCATCACCCACCTTCCGACGGGGATCGTCGTCCAGTGCCAGAATGAGCGGTCTCAGCACAAGAACAGGGCCATGGCGATGAAGTACCTCCGAGCCCGTCTCTACGAACTGAAGCTCCAGGAACAACGGGAGAAGATGGAAGAGGTTCACAAGAGCAAGAAGGAGATCGCCTGGGGGAGCCAGATCAGGTCCTATGTCCTTCATCCCTACAAGATGATCAAGGACCACCGCACGAACGTCGAAGTGGGAGATGTGGAACGGGTCCTGGACGGGGAGATCGACGATTTCATCGAGGCTTACCTGCTTATGAATCCCGCCTTCCGGGCTTGAGGGCTCCATAGAGGCGGGATTTGTCGTTGATTAGGCGTTCGCGAAAGGGGGAGGAGCAGCGCGAGACCCTCCCCCGGATCAGGAGTGAAGATGAAGAGAATTGGCCGATCGGTGTTTGTGCTGTGTTTATCCCTTGTTTTGCTGGCGGGGTTCCCCGGATGGGCCAAGGCCGAAGGCATGGGGGATTCTCTCCGGGCGGAAGGGGCGTCTAAATCCGCCCCCGCCGCAGGCGAGAAACAAGGAGTCGCCGCCGGCACGGAAAAGAGGGCCGGGAAGAGGTTCGCGGCCCGGGACGAACAGGAGATCATGGAGCAGGCCCTGGCCCTCCTGGACGCCTCCCGGGAGTACTGGGAGCAGGGAAACGTGGAGAACGCCCTGGAGATGCTGGACCAGGCCTACAGCCTCATCATCGAAACCAACGGTGACCAGGCCGTCTCCAGGCAGAAGGACGACCTGCGCCTCCTCATCTCCAAGCGGATCCTCGCCATCTACAGCGCCATGCAGACAAAGACAAAGGGCAAGAGGGGAGAGATCCCCCTGGTCATGAATGCCGACGTGGAGAGGGAGATCCGGTCCTTCCAGGGGGTGGAGAGGGATTTCTTCATCGCCGCCTACCAGCGGTCCTTTACCTACCGGCCCATGATCCTAAAGGAATTGAAAAAGGCCGGCCTCCCCGAGGAACTCTCGTGGCTGCCCCTCGTAGAAAGCGGTTTCAAGATCACCGCCCTTTCCCGGGCGAGGGCCCTCGGCCTCTGGCAGTTCATCCCCTCGACGGGTTACAAGTACGGCCTCGACCGGGACGACTGGATCGACGAGCGAATGGATTGGGAGAAATCCACCCGGGCGGCCATTGCCTATCTGAGGGAGCTTCATGACATGTTCGGCGACTGGCTTACCGTCCTGGCCGCCTACAACTGCGGCGAAGGACGGGTCATGAGGGTCATCTCTGGTCAACACATCAACTATCTCGACCGTTTCTGGGACCTCTACCAGCGTCTTCCCTACGAGACGGCCCGCTATGTCCCCCGCTTCCTCGCCACCCTCTTCATCATCAGGGATCCGAAGAAATACGGCCTGGACCTGGGGGGTGAGCCCCAACCCCTCTTCCCCATGATGTACGAAACGGTAAAAACGGGCAAACCGATGCGTCTGGAGGACATCGCCGCCCGCCTGGCCGTCTCCGAGGAGACCCTCCATGGCCTAAACCCCGAGCTCCGTCACAAGATCACCCCCGAGCGGGAATACACCTTGCGCCTGCCTGTCGGTACAGGGGAGGCCTTCGCCAAGGTCGTCGATGAGATCCCGCGCTGGGAGAAGCCCCTGCCCGTGCCCAAGGAACGCCCCGTCTTGGTCGTCCACCGTGTAAAGCGAGGGGAGACCGTCGAGGTCCTGGCCCGGAAGTACGGGGTGTCCCAAAATGCCATCAGGAAGTACAACCACCTTGGGAAAAAGGTGGCTCTCAAGACCGGTCAGGCCGTGAAGATACCCATCAGTCCCTCCCGGGACACCCGCAGGGCCGCTGTGAAAGGTGGGGGAGAAAAACCTGCCCCGGAGGCCCGTGCTTACTACAGGGTGAAGAGGGGGGACACCCTGGCTTCCATCGCCAAGCGTCACGACACGACGGTAGCGGAACTGAAGAGGATCAACAAGTTGAAGGGCGAGAGGGTCGTGGTCGGCCAGACCCTGCAGCTGGCGGCAAGAGATCTGGAGCGGAAAGACGACGTTGCCAAGGAGCGGAGGAAAGGGGGAGGGAAGGGTGCCCAGACCGCCGATGTCAAGAAGGCCACCAAGACCTACTTGGTCAAGAAGGGGGACACCCTCGCCAAGATCAGCCGCCGGCACGACGTCAGCATCGCCCGCCTCAGGGAACTCAACGGTATAAGGAAAGGAGACGAGCTCCTCAAGGTGGGGCAGGTCATCGTGGTGGAGTGAAGGCCAACTCCCGCACCTGAGCGGTCATTTATCGACGTCCAGGGAACGAGCGGCCTCCCTGAGGCGTCCCTCGACGTAAGCCCTGATTTCCCGCAGACGTTCCTCCGTTTCCGCCTCGAAACGGAGGACGAGGACGGGCTGGGTGTTGGAGGCCCGTATAAGTCCCCAGCCGTCGGGGAAGGGGATCCTCACCCCGTCGATGTCGATGACGGGATACTCCTTGGCGAGGCGGTCCCTGACCGCGGCGACGACACTGAACTTGACCTCGTCGGGGCAGTCCACGCGGATCTCGGGGGTGGCGACCGTTTGCGGGACGTCGGCGAGGAGGTCGCTGAGGGTCTTCCCCGAACGGGAGACGATCTCCAAGAGACGCACGGAGGCGTAGACGGCGTCGTCGTAACCGAAGTAGCGGTCGGCGAAGAAGAGATGGCCGCTCATCTCCCCCGCCAGGAGGGCCTTTTCCTCCTTCATCTTCCCTTTGATGAGGGAATGGCCGGCCTTCCACATGATGGGGCGCCCCCCGTGGGCGGCGATATCGTCGTAGAGCTTCTGGGAACACTTGACCTCCCCGATGATGGCGGCCCCGGGATTCGCCGCGAGGATGGAGCGGGAGAACAGGATCAGGAGCTCGTCGCCCCAGAGGATGCGGCCCTTCTCCGTCACGACCCCCAGGCGGTCGGCATCCCCGTCGAAGGCCAGGCCCAGGTCGGCCTTGATGGCGTCCACTTGGGCGATGAGGTCGTTGAGGTTTTCCGGGACCGTCGGGTCGGGGAAGTGATGGGGGAACCGGCCGTCGGGCTCGCAGTACAGGGCCGTGACGAGGCACCCGAGGCGGCGGTAGATGGGCAAGGCGAAGAGACCCCCTGTCCCGTTACCCCCGTCGACGACGATCCTGAGACCCTCCCGCACCGAGACGTTGTCCACGAGGAAGTCCTCGTAGGCCCCGGCGATGTCTTTCTCGTCCCCTCTCCCCTTACCTTCTTGGTAAACGCCACCCTCGATGATGCGGCGGAGCTCCTGGATCTCGTCGCCGTAGATCGTGTCGGGGCCGATGCAGATTTTGAAACCATTGAAATCGGGAGGATTGTGGCTCCCCGTGACCATGACGCCCCCGTCGGTGGCGAGGTGGCGGATGGAGAAATAGAGCATCGGCGTCGTGGACAGACCGATATCGACGGTGTCGATACCCGCCTTCCTCAGACCCTCGGCCATGGCCGCGGCGAAGGAGGCCGAGCTGAGGCGGCAGTCCCGGCCCACGGTCATGGTCCTGAGGCCCAGGTTGCGGGCTTGGGTGCCGATGGCCCGGCCGAGGGTGGTGACGATGTCCTCCGTCAGGTCCCGGCCGACGATCCCCCTTATGTCGTACTCGCGAAAGATGGCTGGATTGATCATCGTGTTATCTCAAATACCCTTTCGTTTTGTTGCGGGCCTCCTACCACAAACGGTTCCGGTCATCAAACCCTTTTGCTGTCGATTCGTGGTCGATTGAGACGAGGGGTAAGAGGTCCCGGAGGTCCGCGATCACAGCCTCGGCGCCCGCCTCCCTTAGTTGGCCCTCGTCCGCCGTCCCGCTCAGGACGCCCACCGTTTTCAGCCCCACCCTCCGCCCCATGGTGATGTCCATGGGGTGATCCCCCACCATGACGCCCCGGGAGGCCCCGCAGCCCAGGGCGGCCATGGCCCGCCGGAGGTGGTAGGGGTCCGGTTTGACCAGGGGGGTGTCATCCCTGGTAATGACCACATCCAGGAGGTCCCTCACGTCGGGGAAGACCCTTTCCACCGCCGCCGTGCAATTGCGGGTCAAGACGGCGGTTTTCACACCTTTTAGTCTCAGTGCGGTCAGGACCCCCCGGGCACCCGGCAGGAGTTCCCCCTTCGCCGCGGCCTCCAGCTCGATCTCCCTCACGGCCTCGAAGGCCTCCCCGTGGAACAGGCGTGCCTTTTCTTGGTCCCGGGCGGCGATGACCCGTGTGCCTTCCGCGATCATTTCCAGGACGTAGGGCGCCGTCAAATCCTCCCTCAGGACCCCGTAACGGTGGAGGATTTCAATGACCGTCCGTCTCATGGCGGGGAAATCGATGTTGAGGACCGCCAGGGTCCCGTCGAAATCGAAGAAGACGGCCCGCGGCGTTCGTCCGTCGAAGAGGGCCTTGCTTCCCAGTTCAGCCATGGCCGCCCTTCAGGTAGTCGAGGCGCAGGCTGCGCCGTCGTTGCCTCTTGGCCCCCAGGCCGGGGGGAGTGAATCCCCAGACGGTCCTCAGGAAGTTCATGACGATGAAGAACGTGGCCCCCCAGAGGATCTCCTCCGTGCCGTCTGTGTCCTCGTGGAGGAAGCAGGGGAAGTCCCAGGGGCCTTCATCGGGGGTGGGCAGCCGCGGATCGGCCTCGATGGTGTAGCGGGCGTAGCGCTTCTCCTCGAAGAGATTCTCGATCGGGATCTCCACGATCTTGGCCACTTCCTCGTTGGGCCTGTAGAAGAGGCCCCCCTTGACCCATCCCACCAGGGGGAAGATGGTCCTTCTGAACATATGGAGGGAGTAAGTGGGCAGGGGGCCGAGAAAACGGACGAAGGCGGGGTTGAGGCCTATCTCTTCCCACGTCTCCCGGAGGGCGTTGGCGAAAAACGTCGTGATGAGGCGGTAGGAGAAGCGGTCACGGGCCCGGGCTTGTGCCTTCGCGGGTCCCCCGAAGAAGGGGAAGGGGAGATAACGCATGAGAAAACCGAAGGCGCCGTCGGCCGCGGGATTCAGAATCCCCCCGGGACAGCTGAGGTCGCCGCCCTGGGGCACCAGGTCCGATCTCTTGATCAATTGGAGGGCCGGCCTCGCCTTTCCGACTACGTCCGGACCGGTCCCGGCCGTGAGGAGCAGGAGGACGCCGGCGGCGCTGTGGGACCGCCCCGCGGCGTTATCCTCACCGATGAGCCGCCGCTTGGCCGCGTAGTCGAGGGGTGATCGACCCAGCCTCTCCCGGACAAGCTGGGGGATATCTCCTTCCCGCGGCAGGATGCCGTCAGTGGGCTCGATCATGACGGCCCTCCGCTTCCCGAGCGAACAGGTCCTCCATCAATTCCTCGTGCAGGCAAGGGGAGGGGAAGCGCATAAAGAAACCGCAGTGGCCCCCGAAGGTGGTGACGATGATCCGCAGGAGGGGGTGGGGTCGGAGGTCTTGAAACTCATCTGCGTCGATGATGGGGTCGTCGGCGGAGGTGATGACCGTCACGGGCGTTCTGAGAGAGGCGAAGAACGAGTCTTTGATGGTGTAATGGCCGAAGTAGTGGCGGTAATCGCGGAACTGGGGGAAGTAGGGAACGATGTTCTCCGTCAGGGCCATGCAGGTGTCGTGTTTCATCAGGGATTTGAAGTCGTAGAGATGGGGGAACAAGCGTTCCTTCCTGCGGAGGGAACGCTTCCATTTTTTCAGGAAATACCGGCGATAGACGAAACTTTCGTCGATGGCCAGGGTCGCCTTGAGAGGGTCCAGGGCGGGGCTTACGGCGACGACGTGTCTGAGACCCGCGATCGGCTCGTCGGCGTCCCGGGCGGCGACGCGGAGGGCGAAATTGCCCCCCAGGGAGAAACCGACGAGGAAACTGGGGAGGTCATCCGCGAAGTTGGAGGCGATCTTGACGGCCTGGTAGGTCTCCTCGGTGAGGGCGCCGTGGAAGAGACCCTCGTTGAGATGGTGGGTGTCGCCGTGATCGCGGAGGTTCATCCTAAAGACGCGGAAACCCGCCTTGAGGAGACGCCCCGCCAGAGAGCGGATATAGGAGGAGGCCGCGCTCCCCTCCCAGCCGTGAAGGAGGATCGCGAGACCCTTGGCCTTTCCCGCCGGCTCGTTCAGGTATCCCATGAGGCGGGCCCCCGTCTCCGTCTCCACGATCCGGCGCACGGCCCCGGCCAACAGCCGGCCGATGCCGACGGCCCGGAGGCGGCTGCTGCCAAGGATGGTCTGGACATGGGGATTGCGGAGCAGGAGGCTCGGTCGATAACGTGAATCCATTGCCGCTTATGTAATGCGACCGGATTGTCTTGTCAACGCACTAATTGACCGATTGGGGTCGGGTCTGGAAATTGGCGTCCTAGACAAGATGGTCGCCCGGATAAGCGTTCGAGCGCCCCGGACTGGCCCGATGGGGACCGAAAGAAAAGAACCTTCCGATTCGCTTCTGTGGCCCGTGGCGCGAGATGGACGGAATCCCGGAAGGACCGCCATGACAGGAATTTTTATCATTGACGATTACTCAATGATTTCATATGGATGACCTGTATGGGAACTCCGATATCCCCCTCCGGGGGGTCCTTAAGTCGGCGTTAACGCCGCCGACTGAGGGGCGCACCGACCATGATCGTCATCCCCAATTTCAAAAGAAAAAGCCCTTAATTTATAAGGGCTTTTTCTTATATTTCACTTTTTCCGGGTGATCTTTTGGTGGCGGTGCAGGGAATCGAACCCCGGACACTACGGATATGAGCCGTATGCTCTGACCTGCTGAGCTACACCGCCGCAGTTTGGGAATGTCGGTACCATATATTACAGGGACGCCTCTTTGTCAACCCCTTACTGAACGGTTATCTTGTACGAGGCGATGACGCTGCTTTTGCCGAAGACAGAACCGCCGGGGACAACCAGGGCCATGACCACCTCATTTTCTCCGTCGTTGTCGGCGTCCTTGATCTGGTAGTCAGCCACGTAGCCGCTCATCTTCCGGGTGTGCCAGTTCTCTACGAACCCCATCTGGTCCCATTCAAGATTGTAGAACTCGCTGGCCGTAAAGATCCTGACATTTTTCATGTATCTGCCGACGCTCGAGTGGTTTCTCACGACGATCAACTCCCGCCGGCCGTCCTTATTGGTGTCGTAGGGGATGATGCGGCTGTTCAGGTAGGTGTAGTAGTTCGTGACGTCATCCCCGTAATTGTCCATGCCGATGACCTCCACGTAGAGGTTGCTGCCGCCGAAGACCTCCTCGGACGTGTAGAGGAGTTCCTTGCTCCCCATGACCGCTTTGATCCGGGTGAGGTCCTTGTCCGTCTCCTCATAGACGACGAGGCGGTCGTATTCGTTGTAGGTGATGATCTTTTCCCTCCCCGATCCCAAGTTGTCAAGGGCGAGGCCGAAGATACAGACCCCAAGCGGTATCTTGAGTCGCTGACCCTCGGTGATCTTCCCGGCGCGGACGGTCATTTCATAGATTGGTGTGTCGAAGGGCCTGTTCATGCCCCCCGAGGAGTCGATCTTCTGTCCCAGGAGCCTCACACCGCCGTCCTGGGTGGGAATGGCCCTAAACAGCCAGGGGAGGTCTGTCTCCATGACCTGAAACTTGCCCTCCCGATATTCGATCACGAAGGAGGAGACGGTGTTGATGACGGATTCCGTTCCCCTGTTGACGATGATGTTGGAGACGAGAATCTCTTTGGCGGCGTCACCCCGTATATCGATGATGTCCACCCCGACGTAGTTGTTGTAGGCCTTGCCGGTGATCTTTTGGAGGAGGACCAGATCTTTGCCCTTTTTCTGGAAGATGTAGACACTGTTTCTGTCTATGGCCACGATCTCGTTCTTGCCGTCGCCGTTGACGTCACCGACATCCATGCCCCTGAACTCCGTCGGGTAACGCTGGCTCATCCAGAAACCCCTCTTGTCCATGGGTTGACCGCCGCTGAGGAAATCGGGGTTGATACCCGCCGTCAGGGTCCCCCTCTTACCGGTGCGGATGCCGGCGATGATCTGCGCCTCCCTTCCCGTGGCCGGCTGGGGGGAGGCTGCCGACCCGGTTCCGGACGCCACGGGGGGCGCGGCCGTTGACGGCTCCGCCCCCGCAGGGGTCCCCTTGCCGCTGATGTGGGCATCGATACTCTTGGCAAAATCGTTGATCTTGGCGATGACGTCGTCCATGCCCTGGGACTGGGTGAAGATACCGACCCCCGTCTTGTAGGAGGCCACGTCCAGGAGCTTCGCGTCGATGCTGATGCTGTTGCCGATCTTGGTGATGCTGCCCCAAACGGCATAGTCGGCGTTGAGGGTCTTGCCGATACCGTAGACGTCGGCCAGGGTCAGCTCTTTCGTTTTGACTTGTTTGACGGCGTCGAGAACCTTTTCCTTGGGGATCACGTCGGTGTTTTCAGCGGCGGCGATGCGGGAGGTGAGCATGTCCCAGATGCCGTGCTGGACGTAATCTATGTTCTCGGCGCTGTTGACCCCGAAGGGGAGGACGGCCACCACTTTTTTGCCTCCTCCCTGGACGGCTTCGCCCCGGCCGACGGTCCCCAGGAGGGCGACGGCCAAGAGGCAGCAAAGGGCTACGGAACTGATTTTTTTCATTTTACCTCCCTGGAACACTCAGGAATGGCCCGACTCCTAACACCGGCGATCGGCAAATTCAAGGTCGTTTTTAACGGGGGAAAAGGCCCTTGACCTTCAGCCACAGGATGCCCAGGGATTCATGGACGGCCCGCTCCGCGTTCAGGAGATAGTAGGGATCGGGGAAGTAATCCCGGGGGTGATACCTCTTTTTGAGCTTGATGACATGATCCGCCGGGGCCGGGACGGGGTTGAGGCCGACCATGCGGAAGGCGAGGACGGAGCGGGGCATGTGGAGGGCCGAGGTGACGAGAAAGAACGGTTCCCCGCCCAGGATCGGTTTCAAGAGCCTGGCCTGATCTTCCGTGTCGAGGGAACGGGTCTCGCGGATCAGATCTTGGTTTTGGACCCCCATGTGGAGGGCCGTCTGGGCCATGATGTCCCCCTCCTTCGCCTCGTCGAAATAGGCGCCCCCCGAGACGATGAGACGGGAGCCGGGGAGGCTGCGATGGAGACGGATCCCCTCGAAGAGCCTCCCGAGGGCCTCGCGGGAGAGACGGCTCCCCGGGGGCAGCGAGGGGTCGTCGTCGGCCCCACCGCCCAGAACGACGATGTAGCGGACCTTGCCGATATAGGGACTCGGGTCGGCGACGGCGGGGTATTGGCCCTCCAGGTAGCCGATGGGTCCCCGGGCGAAGAAGCCGTAACTCGCCACGATGAGGATCAACAGGGCCGCAACGAGGGTCCAGCGGGCCGCCCGTGAGGGTTTGCGTCTCATCAGGAGGAAGAGGGTGACGATGAGAAGGACCACAACGACCGTCAGGGGATAGAAGAGGGGGGTCAGGACCTTCTTGACGAGAAACAGGTATTCCATGGGTCCCTCGTATCAGAACCATCCGGGGAAGGCAAGATTTCGTTTAATCCTCAAAGGTCTTGACATCGGGCGGCGAAACTGACTAAGCAAGGTGGCGCGGCCTCCCGCCGCGACCCGAGACCCCGAGGAGGAGCAGACCTTGATACCCCGCTACAGCCGGGAACGGATGGCCGCCATCTGGTCCAGCGAGAACCGTTACCGTAAATGGCTCGAGATCGAGATCCTGGCCTGTGAGGCCATGGCGCGAAAGGGGCTGGTCCCTGAGGAGGCCCTGAAGGTCATCAAGGAACGGGCGGGTTTCGACGCGGCGAGGATCGACGAGATCGAGAGGGTCACCAAGCATGACGTGATCGCCTTCCTGACGTGCGTCAACGAGCGGGTGGGCGAGGCGGGACGCTTCCTCCACATGGGGCTCACCTCCTCCGACATCCTCGACACCTCCCTCGCCGCCCTCCTCAGGGAGGCGGCGGACATACTCCTCGAGGATCTCGACGAGCTTCTGGGGGTGATCAAGCGGAGGGCCTTCGAGCACAAGCATACCGTCATGATCGGTCGATCCCACGGTATCCACGCCGAGCCCATCACCTTCGGTCTGAAACTGGCCGTCTGGTACCAGGAGACACTCCGCAACCGCCGGCGCCTCGTCAGGGCCAAAGAGGTCGTCAGCGTGGGGAAGATCGCCGGCGCCGTCGGCACCTATTCCTTCGTCGATCCCGACGTGGAGGAGTACGTCTGCGCGAGGATGGGCCTGAAGCCCGCCCCCGTCTCCACCCAGATCGTTCAGCGGGACCGCCATGCGGAATTCTTCACGGCCCTGGCCATCTGCGCCTCGTCCATAGAGAAGTTCGCCGTGGAGATCCGCCACCTCCAGAGGACGGAGGTTCGGGAGGCGGAGGAATACTTTTCCCCCGGACAGAAGGGCTCTTCCGCCATGCCCCACAAGCGCAACCCCGTCCTTTCGGAGAATCTCTCGGGCCTGGCGAGATTGATGAGGTCTTACGCCCTCGCCGCCATGGAGGACGTGCCCCTGTGGCATGAGCGGGACATCAGCCATTCGTCGGTGGAGCGGGTCATCGCCCCCGACGCCACCATCCTGCTCGATTTCATGCTCAAGAGGTTCACGGACCTCCTGGAGCGCCTTGTCGTTTATCCCGAGAGGATGAAGACCAATCTGGAGATGACCCGGGGGGTCATTTTCTCCCAGATGGTCCTTCTGAAACTGATCGAGGGGGGCATGACCAGGGAAGAGGCCTATGCCGTCGTCCAAACCCACGCCATGAGGGCCTGGCTGGAGGGGAAGGAATTCAAGGAACTCCTCCTCGCCGATCAGAGGGTCTCGTCTCTCGTCTCACCCGATGAGATGGACCGCCTCTTCCGGGTGGAAAATTTCCTCCGTTATCTCGATCACACCTATGACCGGGTCTTTGGGGAAGAATCATGACGAGACGATACGGGACGGTCTTGGCTTTTCTTTTCCTCGCCCTCCTCTTTGCGGGTTGCGGGGGTTTCAAGGGATACGTGGCCGATTACCTGGCCATCGGCCGGGAAATGGGGCTGTCGGAGGGGTATCTCGATACCCTCGGTAAATGGACGAGGGAAAAGACGGGTTATTCCCAGTTTGAAACCCGTTTTTACCTCGCCGTCACCTACCGCTCCGCCGACATGAACCGGGCCTTCCTTATGGAGCAGGCCCGTGTCCTCCAATTGACGGAAGAGGAATTAAAGGGGAAAAGACGTCTCCAGGAGGAGACGGACAGGGAGTTCACGACCTTCTTTCTCTACGCCTACACCGACGACCGCCTCGCGAACGATTTCGCCGAGAGGGGTTCCATGTGGCGGATCTACCTCGTCGACGACCAGGGAAAGAAACACGCCCCCTTGGAGGTCCGCAAGGTGGACAGGGTGACCCCCGAGATCGAGGCCTTCTACCCCTATGTAAACCGCCATTTCGGCAGCTGTTACAACCTCAAGTTCCCCCGCCAGGGGAGAGACGATTTGAAGCTCGTCTTCACGAGCGTTCTGGGTGAGGCGACCCTGAGCTGGGGGAACGTGAAATGACCGTGTCCCGAAGCCAGTTTTGATCGTCCGCTTCGGGATAATCGAGGTTGTAGTGGAGGCCCCTGCTCTCTTTCCTCGTCATGGCGCAGGCGATGATCAGCTTCGCCACGATGGCGATGTTTCGTAGCTCCAGCAGATCCCTCGTGACGACGAAGTTTCGATAGTACTCCTCGATCTCGCGGCCGATGAGGTCGATGCGCCTCTTTGCCCGCTCCAGGCGTTTGTCCGATCTGACGATCCCCACATAATGCCACATGCAGCGACGGATTTCGTCCCAGTTGTGGGACACGACGATGGATTCGTCGCTCTCCGTCGCCCCGCGGTTGTCCCAGGGTCGGATCGTCATGTCCGGTTCCGGGACCTTGGGGAACATCTCGGCGATCCGCAGGAAGGTCCGGTGGGCGAATACCACGGCCTCGAGGAGGGAATTGCTCGCCAGGCGGTTGGCTCCGTGGAGACCCGTGCAGGCCACCTCGCCGCAGGCGAAGAGACCGTCGATGGTCGTCTCTCCGAAGTGGTTCACCATCACCCCGCCGCAGAGGTAATGGGCCGCCGGCACCACGGGTATGGGGTCCACGGCGATGTCGATGCCGAACTCGAGACATTTCCTGTAGATGTTGGGGAAGCGCGACGAGAGAAAATCCCGGTCGCGGTGGGTGATGTCGAGGAGGACGTAATCGTCGCCCGATCTCTTCAGCTCCCGGTCGATGGCCTTTGCCACCACGTCGCGGGGGGCGAGGCTCTTCATGGGGTGGTATCTCTCCATGAAGGTCTCACCGCTCTTGAGGCGAAGGACCCCCCCCTCGCCCCGGACGGCCTCGCTGATGAGAAAGGATTTGGCCTCGGGATGGTAGAGGCAGGTGGGGTGGAACTGGATAAATTCCATGTTGGCGATGAGGGCCCCGGCGCGATAGGCCATGGCGATGCCGTCCCCCGTGGCGATGTCCGGGTTCGTCGTCACCAGATAGACCTTGCCGCACCCGCCGGAGGCGAGGACGACGAAGCGCGCCCGGAAGGTATGGACCACGTTTTGGTGGTAATCGTATACGTAGGCACCCAGGCAGCGCGGCCTCTGGGTTCCTTGCTGATCCTTCAGAGACGAGGAGAGGATGAGGTCGATGGCGACAAAGTTCTCGTAGACGTGGACGGTCTTCATGCGGGAGACCTTTTCCGTCAGGGCCCGCTCGATCTCACGCCCCGTGAGGTCGCCGGCGTGGAGGACGCGGCGGTGGGAATGGCCGCCTTCCCTCCCGAGGTCATAGGTGTGACCGACCTCGATCTCCGCCCGGGTAAATTCCACCCCCCACCTCACGAGCTCCTCGATCCGAGCCGGCCCCTCCTTGACGACGAACTCGACCACCTCGGGATGGGACAGGCCGGCGCCGCAGATCAGGGTGTCACGGATGTGGGACTCATAACTGTCCTGTTGGTCATGGACGGCCGCGATCCCGCCCTGGGCGTAGTTGGTGTTGGATTCGAATTTCTCCTTCTTGGTGACCACGGCGACGGTGCCCAGTTCGGAGGCCTTGATGGCCAGGCTCAATCCGGCTATGCCACTACCTATGATGAGTATATCAGTGGTTATTTCCATGACGCCCCCGTCGAGAAGATCGTTTACAACACCGACAAAGTCCTATATAGAATCTTCACCCCTTTGAAAAGGGAAATATCGGTTTTTTCATGATTGTTTTGGGAATCGAATCCTCCTGCGACGAGACGGCGGCCGCGGTGGTGCGGGACGGGACGGTCATTCTTTCCAACGTCGTCGCCTCGCAGATCGAAGTCCACGGCCCCTACGGCGGCGTCGTGCCGGAGATCGCATCGCGCAAGCACATCGAGGCCATCGGTTTTGTCATTCGGGAGGCCCTCGACAAGGCTGAGGTGGATCGGCACGATATCGAGGGGATCGCCGTGACCCGCGGACCCGGCCTCGTGGGGTCTCTCCTGGTCGGTCTTTCCATGGCCAAGGCCCTCGCCTACGCCCTGGGGATCCCCCTCGTGGGGGTGAACCATCTGGTGGGTCACATGGCGGCCGTTTTCCTTGGCCGGGACCGCCCCGCCTTCCCATTCGTTTGTCTGATCGTCTCCGGCGGCCACACGACCCTCTGTGCCGTGAGGGATTTTGAAGATGTCTCCGTTCTTGGTCAGACGCGGGACGACGCCGCCGGCGAGGCCTTCGACAAGGCCGCGAAGCTCCTCGGTATCGGTTACCCCGGGGGAATCGTCATCGATCGTCTGGCCCGACGGGGAGACGGCCGGGTTGTACCCTTCCCGCGGGCGATGAGGCAGAGCCTCGATTTCAGTTTCAGCGGCCTGAAGACTTCGTTGGTGAATCTCCTCAAGAGACGTGCTTGCCCCTTCACGGAGGAAGAATTGCCGGACGTGGCGGCTTCTTATCAGGAAGCCGTGGTGGAGGTCTTGGTGGAGAAGACGTTGAGGGCGGCGGAGGAGACGGCCATGGAAAGGGTGGTGGTATGCGGCGGCGTCGCGGCCAACAGCCGCTTGCGCGACCTCTTTGCCGAGAGGGCCGCCGTCTCGGGCGTCCGGGTTTACATACCCCCCGCCGATCTGTGCACGGACAATGCCGCCATGGTCGCCGCCGCCGGTGACTACCTGCTAAGGAAGGGGAGAAGAGACGGTTTGGATCTGAACGCCCTTTCCCGTTGGCCCCTCGGACTCGCCCTTTGAATATCGTCAAGAAGCGTTTGCGGGAATTCTACGATCGCTGCCTCAGCCTGAGGGGAGACCCTAAAGATCTCGCCCGGGGGCTCGCCTTGGGGGTCTTTATCGGCGTCACCCCCACCATACCTTTTCACACGGCCTTGATCGTCATGATCGGTACCGCCTTCCGCCTCAACATCACCGCCGCCTACCTGGGCTCGTGGCTCATTTCCAACCCGGTGACCATCCCCCTCTTCTATCTCTTCCAGTATCGGTTGGGCGTCGCCGTCCTGGGGATGCCCGTGTATGACTGGGCCATCACGGAATACACCCTCTCGGCTGTCCTGTACCTGGGGGCCCACATCTTGATCCCCCTGCTGACGGGCGGGGTGATCATGGCCCCCTTTTTCGGGATCCCGGCCTATTTCCTCGCCTATCGGTTCCTCCGCCGGGTCCGCCCCGCGGTGTCTTCATGAAAGTCGCCGGGTTACCCAAGAAACGCCTGGGCCAGACGTTTCTGAAAGAGCCCTCCCTGGCCGTCAAGATCGTCCACGCCGCCGACATCTCGGGGGAGGATACGGTGGTGGAGATCGGGGCCGGAGCGGGCATCCTGACGCGGGAGATAGCAAAACGGGCCGGGCGGGTCGTGGCCCTCGAGATAGATCCCGTCCTGGTGGACGGTCTGGAGAGGGCATGGGCGGGCGATCCCCGGGTGTTGATCGTCAGACAAGACGTCCTGAAATATGACTTCCGTGCGCCCTTCCGGGAAAGGGGCGATGAGCGGCGCCTCAAGATCGTCGGCAACGTGCCCTATTACATAACGACCCCCATCTTCTTCCGTCTGTTGGCCTTTCGGGAGGTCGTCGAGACGGCGGTGCTCATGGTTCAGAAAGAGGTGGCCCTCCGTCTGACCGCCCAACCCGGCACGAAGGACTACGGCATCCCCACGGTGATCGGGGCTGTCTTCTCGGGGATCAAGATCCTCTTCACCGTTCCCCCTTCCTGCTTCTACCCTCGTCCCAAGGTGGAGTCGGCGGTGATAAGAGTGGATTTCAATGTGCCGACGCCCGCGGCGAGAGACGAGGCGTTGTTCGCGGCGGTGGTGAGGAAGGCCTTTTCCCGCCGCCGCAAGACCGTCTGGAACAATTTGAGGGATTTCGGGGGGGGTGTCTATAGGGAGGAGGAGATAAGAAAGGCCCTGGCTGAGTCGGGTATAGACATTTCCGCCCGTGCCGAGACCGTCTCCCCTCCCCGATTCGTGACCCTTGCCAATATCTTATCCGAAAGGATGGTCGGTAATGACTGAGGAGAAGAGAAGACGAACGAGGGTCAAGGGCCATTTTACAGTGACCCTCGAGATCGAGGGCAGAGCGTACCAGGTCGAGACGGTCAACATCAGTCTCAACGGGATCCTCTGTGAGGCCTATCCCGCCATCAAGGCCGGAACTAAGGCCTACGTGGCCATCACCCTCGGCGAGGGGGCCCTCATCTCCGCCCGGGGCCGGGTGACGCGCAGTGATGAAGGAGGACTGGCCGTTTCCTTCGATCATGTCGACGAGAACGGTTTTTTCCACCTGCGCCGTTTGGTCGAATGGAACCTCGGGGATGCCGATTTGGTAGAGCGGGAACTCAAAAAGACGGGATTTTCCTGAAAGGCCGGCCGTCACACCACCCCCGCCTTGCTAAGGGCGGTGATCTCGTCGGGGCCGTATCCGAGGCCGGTCAGGATCTCGGCCGTATGTTGACCGAGGACGGGCGGTGGTGAAGAAGGGCCCGCCGGAGGTGTGGGAAAGGCCGAGAAGAGAACGGGAAAACTCTGCTGCAGGATCGTGCCGTCTTCCGGGTGGTCCACGGTGTACCAGGGTGGGCGATGACGCAGGCGGGGATTCGTCATGGCCTCCTGGGGGTTTATCACCGGATCGACCAAGGCCTGGGAACCATTAAAGATCTCGAGCCATTCCTCCCGGGACTTTTTTTTGAAGATGTCACCCAGGATCGCCATCATTTCCCTTTGCCGCTCCGGTGGGGCCTCCCGTTCCGACGCCAGTTCCGGCACCCCCAGGGTTGCGCACAAATCACGCCAGAATCTATCTTCCAGACACCCCACGGCCAGGTAGCGGCCGTCTTTTGTCTCGTAGACGTTGTAACAGGCAGACCCCCCGCCGACGATGGTACGTCCCCTCTCCAGGGGGAGGGGTGACAGGAGCTGTTCGGCCATCGTCAGGGCGACGAAGGGGTTGAGACAATGCAGGAGGCTGACGTCTATCCGCTGCCCCTCGCCCGTCCTCTCCCGCATGAGAAGGGCCGCCAGTATGGAAAGGGCGGCCTGGATGCCGCCGCCCGCACCGGCGATCTGGATGGCCGGGACGATAGGGGCGCCGTCCCTCCCCCCCAGGAGATGGAGGACACCGCTTTTGGCGAGGAGGTTAAGATCGTGGGCGGGCCGGGCGGCCTCGGGACCTTCCTGACCGTAGCCCGTGAGGGAGCAGTAGACGAGGCGCTTGTTGATATCCCTGAGGCTCTCGAATCCGAGACCCAACTTTGCCATGTATCCGGGTCGAAAGCTCTCCACGAGGACGTCGGCGGAGACGACCATCTTCTTGAGGATGTCCCGGCCCTCTTTATGCTTGACATCGAGGGTCATCCCCCTTTTCCCCCGGTTGACGACGTGGAAGTAGGCGCCCGTCTTTCCGATTCGGGGGTGGGCCCTTCTGAATCCGTCGCCCCCTAAGGGATGTTCGACCTTGATCACGTCGGCGCCCAGATCGGCCAGTATCTGGGTGCAGAGCCCGCCCGGGAGGTGTTGTGACAGATCGATGACGCGGAGGTCTTTAAGGACATTATCCATGGCCGGACACCCCTACAGAATCAGTCTCGCCGCCTCTTCCCTATCCAGGGGCAAGGCGAAGATCACAGACGATCCCTGCTCCGTTTCGCACCAGACCGGGACTTCCCTGTCCCGGGGGGCGCCTCCGTAGAGGGCGCAGAGGGCCGCGGCCAGGGTCCGGGTTTCGTCGTCACCCCCGCCGGGGATGAGGACGGTGGGACCGGGACGCCCCTGGAGCCTTAGAAGATCGTCGCCCGCCTCCCTGAGGGCGCCTATGGCCCGGTTGTCGGCGCTGTTGCGACCGACGACTATCGTCCTGTCCGCCGGGGCCTTGAAATGGCGGCCGTGTTTCAGGAGTTCGATCTCCCTCAGGGACGGGTCGGGACGAATGGAGAAAAGATGACGCAAGCGGCGCGAGAACATGGGATCCGTGAGGAGACAACCCCCCGCCGGCGGTTCGTAATGGCTCAAGCCGTAACGGCCGGCCAGATCCATCTGCGTTTTCCTCCCCCTCCCCTGGATGGCGAGGAGCCTGGCGCGGTCCACCAGGCCCTCTTTTTCGGGTATGGTCTCCTCGAGCAGCGCCGCGGACAGGGGGCGGAGTATCAAGCCTTCGTAGCCCGAGTTTTTGGCCACGATGTGGAGTGATTGCCTCGTCTGGGACATGGGTCTTTGACCGAGGACCTCGCCCGTGATCAAGAACTGGGATCCCGTCTCAGCCAACAGATCCCCCGCTTTTTTGAGCATCAGGGTATGGCAGTCAATGCAGGGGTTCATGTTCCTGCCGTAACCGTAGCGGGGATTCTTGAGCATCCGCAGATGATCGGGGGTAAAGTCATGGACCAAGAGGGGAAGGACGATCCGTTCCGCCGCCGCCTGGGCCTTCGCGGCACCGAAGAAGGGGGTCACGAAGGTAACCCCCGTCACGTCGATCCCCTGCTCGCGGATCACCAGGACGGCGAGGACACTGTCGAGACCGCCGGAAAACAAGGCCAATGCCCGCGTCATCGGTACCTCAGCAGCTGGAAGTCCGTGTCCCCGGCGAGGGCACGGTAGAGCTCCGGTGGGAGATCGAAATCGACCAAAAAGAGGGGTCTTCCCCCCTCCGGAGCGACGCGGATGACGGGGAACACGACACGCGCCGCGTCAGCCCCTTTCTTTGAGACGGGGAAGGAGTAAGGCCCCTCTTCGTGGGGGATCCCCAGGGCCTTGAGGACCTTGACGATGGCCCTGTCGGGAGGCTCCCCGCCCGTTATGGTCACCACCTGAGTTTTCCTGGCCTTGAGGATGCTGCTGAATTGGGCGGGTAGTCTCCGTGAGACGACGATGAGCCTGTCGGCACCCTTGGCGATGAAGAGGTCGGCCCGGATGGAGATGTTGAAACCGTCCCGGGCCATGTCGAAGACGCCGACGTCCACATCTTTTTTCGTTTCGTAGCCGAGGCGGTGGAGAAGATCTTTCAGTATCTCCCTGGGCTCTGATCCCTGGAGACGGTCCGGTTGGGAAGGCCCTGATGCGGGGGGAACCCGGTTGGGAGCGGGGAGGACCTTGTCTCCCATCATCTCCGACACCGTCGTTCCCAGTTCCTTGAGGTAATGAAAGACAGGGCCGGGCAGCCGTTCCTCCTCGGATTCGATGATCCTGACCACCTGGAGGGGTGTTTTTTCCTCCTTAGGGTCTTTTTTCGTGATCAGGGCAGAGGCGGTCATTCGTACGGCCGGTTTTTCCCCGATGGTGCAAGGGGCCCTTCGCGCCTTCATCGAGAAATTTTTCGTGGCGTTTACGCATTTCATAAGGGTGTCAAGGACGGATTCGTTTTCCGCCGGTACCACGAAACGGTAGGAGGGCCAGGTTTTTTCCACCAGTTCCTTCAAATGGTCCGGCAGGCGCCGGTTTGTGTCGATGAAGACGATGGTCCCGTCGTCGAAGTGCACCATGGGCACGAGGCGGCAGTCGACGACGACCTGTCCCACGTCGGGAAGGGGTAAGTAGTGGGTTCCTTGCCGATTTACGACGGCGTTCATCCGACCCAGCAGTTCCTTGAGGACGGCCATGCGATCCTCCCAGGAGGGCCCTTTGGACGTCTCGGTGAGGCCCAACCCTGGGGTTTCGGTGGCGGGAGGCTGATCGGCCTTGGCGGGGAGGATCAATCTCTGTCCCGGATAGATCTTGTTGAGGTCCTTGATGTGGGGGTTGTACCGGCGGACAAGGGATAAACGGGGCATGGCCTGTCCGTATTCACGCCTGAGGATGCCGTAGAGCCATTCACCCTCTCGCACGACGTGGACTGTAGAGTCTTTGGGAAGCCTCGGGGTCTTGGTGAAGACGAGACGGGCCGTTTCTTCCTTTCCGAGAACGTCCGGGGGAAAGAAAAAAGGCGCCCCGAGGGCGAAGAGAAAAAGGAGAAAGATCCCCCGTGCGTACATACCAACCCCCTCTGTTAGAGTAGCCTCCATAGCGAAAGAGGCATCTTCTGTCAACGTTCCAAAAAGAGGAATGCCGTAACCGGCATCCGATCACGGCATTCCATGGGCTGGCTTGCGATGTTTGATCGATTACAGACCGCTCTTGAAGTCGTCCCTGAGAAGCTCGCGGGCGATGATCATGCGGCGGATCTCCGACGTACCGGCGCCGATCTCCCACAGTTTCTGATCCAGGAAGTGGCGGGAAATCGGGTACTCCGTGGTGTAGCCGTAGCCGCCGAAGATCTGGATGGCGTCGAGGCCGATCTTGGTCCCCATCTCACCCGTGAAGAGCAGGGCCGCTGCGGCCAGTCTGTCGAGATCGGTGCCCTTGCCGCCGGACTTGTTCTCCAGGCTGTCGCAGTAGGCGGCGGCGCTGTAGGCCAACCACTTGCCGGCCTTGTAGCCGCAGTACATGTTCGCCAGTTTCTCCTGGATGCTCTGGAAGGAGGCGATGGGTTTGCCGAACTGGACCCTCTCCTTGGCGTACTTCAGGGAGAGCTCGAGGCAGGTCCTCTGGCCGCCGAGGGTGCAGCCGGAGAGGGTGATACGCTCCGTGCACAGACCGCTCGTCAGGACGGCGACGCCCTTGTTCAGGCCGCCGATGAGCTGATCCTCGGGGATTTCCATATCCTGGAAGGTGACCAGGGCCGTGGGGGAGGTCCTCATACCCCACTTCTTGATCTTCTCGAACTTCACCGTGCCCTTCTTCTTGGGCTCCGCCGTCTCGAAGAAGAAGGTGGAGATGCCCTTGGGACCGGCCGCGGGATCGGTCTTGGCGTAGAAGACCATGAAGTCGGCGACGGGGCCGTTGGTGATGAAGATCTTGCTGCCGTTGATGATGTAGCGGTCGCCCTTCTTCTCCGCCTTCGTGGCCATGCTCATGGCGTCGGACCCGGCGTTGGGCTCCGTGATGCCGAGGCAGCCGATCCACTCACCGGAACAGGCCTTGGGAAGGACGCGCATCTTCTGCTCTTCCGTGGCGTTCCGACGGAAGTTGTCGAAGCAGAGGGTCTGGCTGGCGCCGCAGGTCATGGAGAGGGCGTTGCTTACCCGGGCGATGGTCTCGTAGACCAGGAGGGTCTCAACATAGCCGAGGCCGGCCCCGCCGTATTTCTCCTCGAACACGATCCCGTTGATGCCCAGGTTTCCGAACTCCTTGAAGAGCGTGGGGGGCATCTCGTCCACTTCATAGAGGTGCTCCATCTGGGGCTCGAGCCAGGTTGTCGCCCAGCGGTAAACCTGATCCTCAAGCATCCTTTGCTCTTCCGTAAAACTGAAATCTAACGCCATAATCTACCTCCCTTTCTTAAATGTGTTAATCTAACCTCCCGCGAGTATCCACAAACGGGCACTCGACGCCGTCAGGCGCCTTGCTCTTGGGAAACAACCCGCATTCCGGTTCTGTTTCTCGGATCTTAGGGTCACGAAAAAACGGCCTTCAGCATCGATGGCATGGTGAAGTTCAAAACCGGACGAGACCTATATAATAATCACCGGGAGCTGTCAAGGCATTTTACGGCGAAAATCTTGTTTGCCTCACCTCGATCGGATGATGTATGGAAGCCGAACCGGATAGATCTCAGGAGGAGGTCAAGGATGGACCAGAGGGAGAAAGAGGCCCTCGTGAGGGAATTCCAGGTGCAACTCGACAAGCGCCTGCGGGAGAACGAGATAAATGTCATCGCCTACTGGCAGGGGCACCTCGCCAAGGTCCTGGCCATGAAACCGGAGGGAGTCGGGGCCCTGCAGATGCAGGTGAAGAAGGTCCACGACATGATGGCGAACAGGCTCCAGGCACTCAAGCGGGGTGTATCATGAAGAACCTTGCCAACTTCCTCTTCGAGGTGGGGATGCTGCAAAAGACCCCCAGGACGGGCTTCCAATTCTTGGGATCAGGTTGCGAATCCGTGGCGGAACATATCTTAAGGACCGTCTACGTCGGCTACACCCTCTGCAAGCTCGATCCCCGGGCGGACGAGGAGAAAGTCCTGAAGATGTGTCTGTTCCACGATCTCCCCGAGGCGAGGACGGGCGACATGAACTACGTGAACAAGAAATACGTCACCGTCGACGAGGCGAAGGCCCTTCGAGACCTGACGGAGACCCTGCCCTTCGGCGGTGAGATGGCGGGTCTGATGTCGGAATTCAACGAGAGGCGGAGCCGGGAGGCCAGGATCGCCCATGACGCGGACCAGTTGGCCTTGATCCTTCAGCTCAAGGAATACGGCGATCTGGGAAACAAATACAGCAAGGACTGGATCGCGTTCGCCTTGAGACGCCTTTATACCGCCGAGGCGGCCGAGATGGCCCGGGCGATACTGGAGACTGATTCCTCCGATTGGTGGTTCAAGGACAAGAGTGACTGGTGGGTGAACGGGGGCCAGGAAAGACCCGCGGACGGCACGGGAGGAAAAGAATGATTATCGAGTCGGCGGCGAGCATCTCGGGCAAGGCTTCTCAGGTCGTGCGCCGCCTGGCGCTACCCCTTACGGCGGTTCTCTTGAGCCTCGTCTTTCTCGTTTCCTGCGGGGCCGATGCCGCCAGGAGAAAAGAGCAGGCGGGCATCCACACGGAGATAGGAAGCGCCTACATCACCTCGGGTGATTACGCCAAGGCCTTGAAAGAGTTGTTGGAGGCTAAGGAATTGGACCCCGGGGAGCCGAAGATCCATTACTATCTCGCCATGGCCTATGCCGGTCAGGGATTCGAACAGGAGGCCTTGAGGGAATGCCGAGAGGCCATATCCCTCAATCCCGATTATTCGGAGGCCCACAACTATCTCGGCACCCTCTATCTGGGTCGCGGGCAGGCGCAGGAGGCCATCGCCTCGTTCCGCAAGGCCCTGGCCAACATCCTCTACGAGACGCCCGCCGTCGCCCTGTACAATATGGGGAGGGCCTACGCCCAGATGAACGACTACACCATGGCGATGGACAGCTACCGTCGCGCCGCGGAAAGAGACCAGAGGGGAGACATCCTGCCCCTGATCGAGCTCGAGATGGGACGGATCAGCTGTTTGAAGGGCGATTATCCTGAGGCCTTTCACCACCTCGCCAAGAGCCTCGATGCGGTGCCCAACTTCCTCGAGGCCCGTTATGTCCGCGCGGAGTGTTACCGTCTCCAAGGCCGCCTGGACAAGGCCCGGGAAGAATATAAGGACATAATAAAACTCGCCCCGTCATCGGAGTTCGCCAAGAAGGCCAGGGAGGTCCTGTCCGAAAGGCCGCATTAGCTCTACATAAGTATAGATGACCGCACGCCCGTGGGGACATCCCGGGACGCCGGGACCCTTGTTTCTACCCCGACGGCGGGAGCGCGGACCCCTTCTTCCTTGACACTTCGGGTAAAATAGCCTACAAACCAGTGAATTTGAGACAGAGGCCCCGTCGATGGCGTCGAAGAGGCAACAACGAACCCTGAAGATCAAGAGCCGCCAGACGAAAAAGAGGATGAGAAAATCACTCTTGATCGTCTTGATGACGGCCCTGGTGGGTTTTCTGGTCTTTATGTTCCTGACGATCTTCGATTACGTCTACCCCCCCGTGGACGGGAAGGGAACGGCGGTCAAGAAGAAGGAAAAGCAGGCCGTGACCCTCTATTTCTCCGACGGGAACGAGCGTTTCCTCGTCCCGGAAAAGCGTTTCGTCCCCAAAGAGGAAAAGCCCGCCGATCAGGCGCGGGAGATCGTCCGCGCCCTTCTGGACGGATCGAAGACGGGGCTCATCAATACCTTCCCCGACAAGGTGGAGGTCCTTTCCGTCCACATCGACGGGGATACGGCGGTGGTGAGCTTCAACAAGGCCCTGACGGCCAACCACCCCGGTGGAAGCGCCTCCGAGATGGCGTCCATCTTCTCCCTGACCAACTCTCTCGCCGAGAACGTGCCGGCGGTGAGGAAAGTCAAGATCCTGGTCTCGGGAAAAGAGATCCCCTCCCTCAAGGGTCACGTGGACACGAGGAGTCCCTTTACACCCAACAGGGACCTTATCGTCGCTTCGTCCCGCGAGGGGTAGAGGAGGCTCGATGGCGGCACCCTCGAAAATTTCGGCGATCAGAAACATCGGTATCGTCGCCCATATCGACGCCGGTAAGACGACGGTCACGGAGCGCATCC
This sequence comes from Deltaproteobacteria bacterium, assembly GCA_029553375.1. Lineage (GTDB taxonomy): Bacteria > Desulfobacterota > Syntrophia > Syntrophales > UBA8958 > JAKPCH01. The sequence continues at coordinate 94,901 of JAKPCH010000095.1, forward strand.
TGTACTACACGGGCCGCTCCCATAAGATAGGGGAGGTCCACGACGGCGAGGCGGTCATGGACTGGATGCCCCAGGAACAGGAGCGGGGCATCACCATCACCTCGGCGGTCACCACCTGCAACTGGCGTGACCGCGAGATCCACATCATCGACACGCCGGGGCACGTGGATTTCACCATCGAGGTGGAGAGGAGCCTCCGTGTCCTCGACGGGGCCGTGGTCGTCTTCTGCGCCGTCGGCGGTGTCGAACCCCAATCGGAAACGGTGTGGCATCAGGCCGACAAGTACGGGGTGCCGAAGGTGGCCTTCATAAACAAGATGGATCGCGTCGGCGCCGACTTCGAGGGGACCCTCGCCATGATGAGGGAACGGTTCAGCTCCGTGCCCCTGCCGGTACAGATACCCTGGGGCAGGGAGGATCGTTTCCGGGGGGTTTTGGACCTGATCCGTCTCAAGGGGATCGTCTGGGATGATGAAACCCTGGGGGCCTCTTACACGGCCGTGGAGATACCCGAGGAGGAGCGGGTCGAGGCGGAGGCGCGGAGGGAGCGCCTCTTGGAGAGCCTGGCCGAGGTCGATGACGCCGTGGCGGAGAAATATCTCGAGGGTGTCCCGATCCCCGAGGAGGAGCTCTTGCAGGCCATCAGAAACGCCACCCTCTCCCTGAAGGTGGTTCCCGTTCTCTGCGGCTCGGCCCTCAAGAACAAGGGCATTCAGCCCCTCCTCGACGCCGTGGTGGATTTTCTGCCGTCGCCGGACGAGATCCCCCCCGTCCGCGGCGTCAATCCCCTTACGAACGAGGAGGAGAAACGCCTCAGCAGCCCCAAGGAGCCCCTGGCGGCCCTCGTCTTCAAGATCATGCAGGATGAGGGGCGCAAGATGTCGTACCTGCGCATTTACTCCGGCCGCCTAAAACCCGGCGACGACGTCTACAACGCCTCGAAGGGGAAGAAGGAGAAGGTGGCCCGCCTCCTCAAGATGCACGCCAACAAGAGGGAGAGGATAGACCAGGCCTCGGCGGGCGACATCGTGGCCGTCATGGGCCTCAAGGAGGCCAAGACGGGCGATACCATCTGCGACGAGAGTCACCCCATCCTCCTGGAGCCCATCGATGTGTACGAGCCGGTGATCAGCCAGGCCATAGAGGCCAAGACGCCGGCGGACCAGGAACGGGTGGCCTTTGCCCTGAACAAGCTCCTCGAGGAGGATCCCACCCTCCGCCTGAAATACGACGATGAGACGGCCCAGACCGTCTTGTCGGGCATGGGGGAGCTGCATCTCGAGATCATCATCGATCGTCTCGTGAGGGAGTTCAACGCCCGGGTCAACGTGGGGAAACCCCGGGTGGTGTATCGCGAGACCGTCACCAGGGCCGTCGATGCCGTCGGTGTCTTCGAGAAGGAACTGGGTGACCGCAAACACTTCGGCGAGGTGCGCCTGCGGATGGAACCCCTGCCGCGGGGCGGGGGGCTGGAGATCGCGTGGAGTGACGATTTTTCCCTCGCCGTCCCCGAGGAGTTCAAGGCCGCCGTCGCCGAAGGGATCAGGGAAGCGGCCCTCAGCGGCGTCGTCGCCGGTTATCCCGTCGTGGACGTCAAGGTGGTCGTCCTGGGGGGGAGCTACCGGGAGGGCGAGTCGTCGCCCCTGGGATACAAGGTGGCCGCCTCCTCGGCCTTCAAGGACGCCTGCCTGAACGGCGAGACGGTGCTCCTCGAGCCGATCATGACCGTCGATATCCTGACACCCTCGGAATTCATGGGGGAGGTGATCGGGGATATCAACGCCCGCCGGGGAGAGGTCCAGTCCATCACGCCCCGGGGCCCCATCAGCGAGGTCAAGGCGCTGGTGCCCCTCAAGGCCCTCTTCGGTTACTCGACGGATCTCCGCTCCCTGACCCAGGGCCGGGCGACTTTTTCCATGCGTTTCTCCGCTTACGACCGACTTTGATGCCTTCATATAGGCGGGGCCTGCAGGAATGAGAGACGTTCTGAACAGATTCGTCGCCTACTTCCACCAGCCCTTCGTTCAGGTCGCATCCTTCACCCTCCTCGTCGTGCTGTTGAGCTCCTCGTTGGTCTTCTATTTCGAGCATGTTCACGGATCGGCCAATATCAACTCCCTCTGGGACGGCGTGTGGTGGTCCATCGTGACCATGGGGACGGTGGGCTACGGCGACAAATACCCCCTGACGGTCGGGGGGCGTATCGTAGGTATTCTATTGATTTTTTGCGGTGTGGGACTTATGTCTCTCTTCACGGCCACCGTCGCCTCGGCTTTCGTCGAGAGGCGCATGAGGGAAGGAAGGGGATTGGAGGCGATCAAGGTGAGAGATCATGTCGTGATCTGCGGGTGGAACAATCACACGGAAGAGGTCCTCCAGGGACTGACGATGAGGGGGACGGAAACCCGCACTTTCATCGTTCTCGTCAATGAACTCCCGTCCGACGACCTGGAGGCCCTGCGCCTGAAGTACGGGGGGACAAGGTTAAGGTTCCTGAGGGGCGATTTTACCCACGAAGAGGTGCTGATGAAGGCGAACATCGCCAAGGCCGCCGCCGTCGTCATCATGGCCGACCTGTCGGGGGATCACCCCCGCGACCGGCTCGACCAGCGGACCACCCTGGCCGCCCTGACGGTCAAATCCCTGGCACCCACCGTGAGGACCGTCGCCGAGCTCATCGATTCCCAAAACGTGCCCCACCTCAGGAGGGCCAACGTGGAGGAGATCATCGTCCGCGGGGAATACGTGGCCTCCCTCTTGGCGGGTTCGGTGAATTCCCCGGGCCTCACCAGGGTCGTGTCGAACATCATGGGCAGCGGCGCCAAAAACAGCTTCCGGAGGGTCCCCATACCGGCCGATTACGTGGGTCGCCCCGCCCGGGATCTGATCGGCCATTTCCGCAAGGAGAACGCCCTCTTCATCGGTATCCTGAAAGAAAGGAAGGCCATGAAACTGGAGGATATCCTCACGGACGACACCTCCGTCATCGATCGGTTCATCAGGGAGAGGCTCCGGGAGGCCAAGCGGGAATTCGTCGTCGAGAAGGACACGATGCAGGCCATCGTGAACCCCGACGACGATTATCTCGTCCAGGCGGAAGACGCGGCGATCATCATCGCCCGCGTCCCCTCCGCCAAGTGAGGCGGTCGGGCATGGAAGCGGCGTCCATCGTCCTTAAGAAATCGGAGGTCTTCAAGAACCTGGAGGCCGAACAGATCCTCAAACTCCTCGCCATCTGTCGGCAGGTCACCTTTCCGGCCGGCAGGGACATACTGGTGGAAGGCGAGGTCGGTGACACCATGTACATCATGATGGAGGGGACCGTCGAGATCATCAAACGCTTGGTCATCACGGATGACGAGGGAAACGACGACGGAAGGAACAAGGTCTTCACCCGGCTTGACGCCTCGACCCACGCCGTCTTCGGGGAGATGGCCCTCCTCGAATCGCAGCGCCGAACGGCCACCGTGAGGGCGGTTACGGACTGCGTCCTCTTCGAGATCCGGAAAGACGATTTCCTGCGTCTGGCCGAGGAGGACAACCTCATAGGTTATCGGGTGGCATTCAATCTCGCCAGGATCGTCAGCGCCCGCCTGCGCAAAGCCGATGAGGAAACGGTAAAATTGACGACCGCCCTGAGCATCATTCTGAAAGAGATCTGAGCCGTGCTCTTCACCCTCCTCGATAAGGACAGGCTCCTGGACAGCATCTTTCGCGTCAGTCCCCTCTTGACGACGGAGGCGAATCTTTCTGAGATCCTCTCCAAGATCCTGGACGAATTGATCTACACCTTGGGGTTCGATCGGGGGGTGATCCGTCTCTTCGACCCGTCCCGGCGCTTTCTGGAGACCCAGGTGGTGAAGAACTATGCCCCCGAGGACGAGGAGAGGGCCTTCGCCATCGCCCTCGACATGGAAAGCCACGACTGTCTCGCCACCAAGGTGGCGGGGAGCGGCGAGCTGATCGCGGTGGAGAAAGCCGCTTCGGACCCGCGTATCACGGCCACGGACCGCATGTTGACCCGTCTCGTCGACCGGGGCTCCATCATCTGCGCCCCCCTGAAGATCGGCGAGGAGGTGATAGGGACCATCGCGGCATGGCGGGACGAGGAAACGGCCTTCTATCCCGAGGAGATCAGCCTCTTTCAGGCCTTCGCGAGTCAGATGAGCATCATCATCCATAACGCCAGGCTCTTCGAGGCGGACAAGGAGAAGATTAGGCAACTGATGGTCCTTCAGGAGGCGGTGACGGAACTAAACCTCCATCCCACCCTGGACAACCGCATCCCCGAGATCATCTTCAAAAGCGCCATGGAGATCGCCAGGGCCGAGCGGGCGCTGGTTTACTTTTGGGACGTCGAGAGGGACCGCTGTCTGATCAACGACGGGCGGGAGCTTGTGATGGAAGGGAAGGCGGCCTGCGACGAGAAGATCGGGGGGACCATCATCACCAGGGCCATCGAGGAGAACACCGTCGTGGCGGCCGACGGTGCAAAGGGGACGAAACCCCTGTTCGAGGGTTTCCCTTCCGAGATCGCCATCCCCATCATGATCAAGGACAAGTTCAAGGGGGCCCTCTACCTGGCGAAGAGGAAGGGGGGGTACACACAGGACCAGATCAACGTCCTCGACATATTGGTCAAGAACGCCGCCACGGCCTATGACAACGCCATCATGAACTCCCTTCTCCAAATGGAGGCCGAGTCCCTCAAGACGGAGGTGGAGAAACTCAAGGAGCGGGAAAGCGAGCTGCTGGGGTTTCACGACATCCTGGGCCGGTCCCGCAAGATGATCGAGATCTTTCACGTCATCGCCGACGTGGCGGATCACAACACCAACGTCCTCATTCAGGGGGAGAGCGGAACGGGGAAAGAGCTCATCGCCAGGGCGATTCACCGCCACAGCTCGCGGGCCGCAAAACCCTTCGTGGACGTCAACTGCGCCGCCATTCCCCCCACCCTCCTGGAGAGCGAACTTTTCGGTTACGAGGCGGGCGCCTTCACGGACGCGCGGAAGCGGAAGGTAGGCCTCCTGGAATACGCCAACGGCGGGACGATGCTCCTCGACGAGATCGGCGAGATGAACATCCAGCTCCAGGCCAAATTCCTGCGTATGTTGGAAGACGGCCATATCCGGCGTCTCGGGGGCACGGAGAACATCCCGGTGGACGTGAGGTTCATCTTTTCCACCAACCGCGATCTCGCGGAGATGGTCAGAAGGGGGGGCTTCCGGGAGGATCTATTTTACCGAATCCGCGTCGTACCGATCATGATCCCGCCCCTGAGGGAGAGACCAGACGACGTGATGCTCCTAGCCGAGCATTTCCTCAGGGAGTTCAACAAAAAGTTCAGCAAAAAAGTCCGGGGTTTCAACAGGGAGGCGGAGGAGATCCTCAAGGCCTACCCCTGGCCGGGCAATGTGCGGGAACTGAGGAACATCATCGAACGGGTCATGATCCTCAAGAGCGTCGGCCATTGGATCACCCCCGAGGACCTCCCCGCCGAGGTCACCCAGGGGGGCCGGGGAGGGACGGACATCAAGATGGAACCCCTCCTGCAGCAACTCCCCCTCGACGGTATCGATTACGAGAGGGTGATCAACAAGATCGTCACGGATCTGAAGGGCCGCCTCCTGGACAACGCCCTCCAGAGGGCCCGGGGCAACAAGTCGGAAGCGGCGAAACGTCTCGGCATCTCGCGTTTCAAGTTCATCAGGGAACAGAAGAAACTCAACCATCGTCACACCCCCGGCGCCTCGCTCGATGTGTGATCTCCGCACACCATGTGCGGATTTAGCACAACCTTCAATCGCCCATGAACAGCACCCTGCATCCCTGTCCAGGGGATATGGTGTGCGTATATCGCACATAAATCGGGGGAGAGAGAGGGTCTCAGGTATGCCCCGTTTGGTCCCACTGTTTGCGGGCGGGCGGGAAGGCCCTTGTGGCTTGGTGATCGAGATCTCGTCCCTTGACGGTGACGGTAGTCCGTCTTTTGGCACGATGTTTGTATATGTAAATGGGCGAAGGAGAAAACCTCCGATGGCTGAGGAGGCGAAAAACAGGGGAGCAACCCCCCGGACAAAGAGAACGGGCGGCTCCTCAGGCGCGGAAAAGGAATTTTTCCTTTCCCTCGACAGTCCGGTCGATGGTGAGCGGGAAGAGAAAGGCGGAGACGGGGCGAGGAGAATCCCGGATCCCCTTCGAGATAGATCCCTTGAGTAATTAATGCCGGCGGGTGGTTTTATTCCCTCCTTTCCACCCGCCGCCCCCCTTTGACTGCGGGCCTGAAAGGGAGAGACGGACAAAGCCCTTTCAGTTTTATATAGGCGGATGGTTTCGGTTCCCTCCTTTCCCATCCGCCTTTTTTTATACGTTGAACCTGAACAGGGCGATGTCCCCGTCCTTGATCTCGTAATCCTTCCCCTCGGACCGTATCAGGCCTTTTTCCTTGGCCTGTGCCATTCCCCCCGCCGCCATGAATTCGTCGAAATGGATGATCTCGGCCCTGATGAAACCCCTCTCCATGTCGCTGTGGATCTTTCCCGCCGCCTGGGGGGCCCGGGTGCCCCGGGGGATGGTCCAGGCCCGCAGTTCCGGCCCGACGGTGGTGTAGAAGGTGATGAGGTCCAAGAGGGAATAACCTTCCCGGATGAGTTTGACGAGCCCCGACTCCTCCAGACCCAGGTCTTCCAGGAAGGCCTGGCGTTCCTCCGGGTCGAGTTCGGCCATCTCCGCCTCCAGGTCGCCGCAGATGACCACCATGCCTGCCCCGTCCCGTGCGGCGACTTGACGGACCTTTTCGATGTAGGTCCCTCCCCCCCTTAGTTCTTTCTCGCTCACGTTGGCGACGTACAGGACCTTTTTGGCCGTCAGGAGATGGAGGTCCTTGAGGGCCTCCCCGGCCTCTCCGCCGAGGGACAGGGTGTAGGCCGGCAAACCCCGGCCGAGGGCGTCTTTCAGGGCGGCGTAGACCTCGAGGCTCTTGGCGGCGGCCCGGTCGCCGGCCTTGGCGGCCTTCTCCGTCTTCGCGATCCGCCTCTCCAGGGTCTCCAGGTCCGCCAGGAGGAGCTCCGTCTTGACGATCTCGATATCCCGGGCCGGGTCGATGGTCCCGTCCATGTGGACCACGTCTGGATTGTCGAAGCAGCGCACGATATGGACCACCGCGTCCACCTCGCGGATGTGCCCGAGAAACTTGTTCCCCAGGCCTTCGCCGCGGCTCGCCCCCTTGACGAGGCCGGCGATGTCGAGGAATTCCATGACCGTCGGTGTGACCCGCTGGGGCTTGACCCTTTGGGCGATGAGTTCCAGGCGCCTGTCGGGGACGGCCACGACGCCCACGTTCGGTTCGATGGTGCAGAAGGGATAGTTGGCGACGGCCGCGCCCGCCGCCGTCAGGGCGTTGAAGATGGTGGATTTACCCACGTTGGGGAGACCGATGATACCGCAGCGGAAGCCCATGGACGACCTTCCTTTCCGGCTGTTCCGTGAAGGGGAGGGTAGTTTTTTCCCCCCGCCCTGTCAAGGAAACAAAAAAGGGCGCCCCCCAGGGGGCGCCCCGTTGTTCATGGTTTCTTGCTCAGGTTCCTTTTGATCAGCCCAGCTTCTCCGTCGAGATGCGCATGGCGTAGAAGGAGCGGTAGACGAAGATCAGGGCGATGACCAAGAAGGTAACGGCAAGACCGAGCTTCAGACCGAGGTTCGTCATGGTCACGGCGATCTCGACGGCGAGGAGGCCGAAGAGGGTCGTGAACTTGATGACGGGGTTCATGGAGACGGATGACGTATCCTTGAAGGGGTCGCCGACGGTGTCGCCCACGACGGTCGCCTCATGGAGGGGCGTGTTCTTCTGCCTCAGGTCGACCTCGACGATCTTCTTGCCGTTATCCCAGCAGCCGCCGGCGTTCGCCATGAAGATGGCCTGGAAGAGGCCGAAGAAGGCGATGCCGATCAGGTAGCCGATGAAGAAGTAGGGGTTGAAGAAGGCCAGACCCAGGGCCATGAAGAAGATGACGATGAAGATGTTGATCATCCCCTTCTGGGCGTAGACCGTGCAGATCCGGACGACTTCCTTGCTGTCCTCGATGGAGGCCTGGGCCTTGTCGAGGTTGATGTTTTCCTTGATGTAGACCACCGCCCGGTAGGCGCCGGTGACGACGGCCTGGGTGGAGGCGCCGGTGAACCAGTAGATGACGCAGCCGCCCATGATGAGACCGAGGATGATCTCCGGCTGGACGAGGCTCAGCTTGGCGATGACCTGGCCGAACACCTTCTCCAGGAGGATGATGATGCCGAAGACCATGGTCGTGGCGCCGACGACGGCCGTACCGATGAGCACCGGCTTGGCCGTGGCCTTGAAGGTGTTGCCCGCGCCGTCACCCGACTCGAGGTAGTGCTTGGAAAGCTCGAAATCGGGCTGGACGCCGAAGTGCTTCTGGACCACCTCGGCGGCGTCGGGGCGGGATTCGATCATGGAGAGCTCGTAGATGGACTGGGCGTTGTCGGAGACGGGGCCAAAGCTGTCGACGGCGATCGTCACGGGACCCATGCCGAGGAAACCGAAGGCCACCAGACCGAAGGCGAAGACGGGGGCGGCGAACTTGTAGGCCGGGGGCATGATGTCCATGACCGAGGGGCTCTGGGAGACCAGGTAGGCGATGAGCATCAGCACCAAAATGACGAGGCCCTCCCAGAAGGCCGAGAAGTTACCGGCGACGAAGCCCGAGAGGATGTTCAGAGAAGGACCGCCCTGACGGGAGGCGTTGACGACCTCCTCACAGTGACGGGAGCTGGTGCTGGTGAAGATCTTGGTGAACTCCGGGATCAGGGCGCCGGCGATGGTGCCGCAGCTGATGATGATGGCCAGGGCCAGCCAGAGGGAGATCCCCCCCACATGGGGCACGTCGGCCAAAAGGACATAGCTGGCCGCGAAGGTCACGGCTATGGAAACGAGGGAGGTGATCCACACCAGGTTGGTCAGGACGTGCTCGAAGTTGAATTCCGACTTGCCGGCGAAGAGCGAGCGGCTCAGGGAGTCGTTGACGAAATAGGAGACGAGAGAGGTGAGGATCATGAGGATACGCATGGCGAAGATCCAGACGATGAGTTTGCCTCCCATGAGGGGGTTGTCGGCGAGGGCCAGGGCCAAAAAGGCGATGAGGGCCACGCCGGTGACGCCGTAGGTCTCGAAGCCGTCCGCCGTGGGGCCGACGCTGTCACCCGCGTTGTCGCCCGTGCAGTCGGCGATGACGCCCGGGTTCTTGGGGTCGTCCTCGGGGAGGTGGAAGATGATCTTCATGAGGTCCGAACCGATGTCGGCGATCTTGGTGAAGATACCACCGCAGATACGGAGGGCGCTGGCGCCGAGGGACTCACCGATGGCGAAACCGATGAAGCAGGGACCGGAGAGCTCCTTGGGGATGTAGGCCAGGATGAGGATCATGAAGAAGAGCTCGATGCTGACCAGAAGCAGACCGACGCTCATGCCGGACCTAAGACAGATGTTGATGATGCTCAGGGGGTCGCCGCTGAGGGAGGCGAAGGCCGCCCGGGAGTTGGCCACGGTGTTGATCCTGATACCGAACCAGGCGACACCGTAGGAACCGAGGATCCCCAGGATGGAGCAGACGAGGATCACCATGATCTCCCCCATGGGCATGTGGGACAGACCGCCGAAGTAGTAGACGATACAGATGGCGATCAGGATCCACAGGGCCGTGAGGAACTTACCCTGCTGGATGACGTAGGTCTTGCAGGTCTCCCAGATGGTCTGAGAGACGTCGAGCATGGCCTGGTGGGCCGGCAGGTTCCTCGTCTGGGTGTACTGCATCCAACCGAAGATCATGCCGATAGCGCAGATGACGAGGCCCAGATTCAGGATCAGCATCCCGCTCAGGGCTCCGCCCATGAAGCTGACCTGGCTGAGGTCGGGCAATTTAATGTCCGCCTCACCGGCAAGGGCCGCCGTCGCCGACAGCAACAGCGTCAGCGCGAGGGCGGCGCATACGGAAAAAACTCTACCTTTACCTTTGAACATCATTAAACCTCCTCTTCGAAATTACTGACGTCCTTTCTGTGATATCTGTTCATAGCCGCCTGGATTCCGTGGGTGATCATGAACGACGCCGCCTCGACGGCTGTGGTAACAACCTCGGGCAGGCGCTGTATCTCTTCCGGCGAGAAGGGGCTCAGGACGTACGAATCGACCATCGTCTTCACAGGGGGTCTGCCGATGCCCAGGCGCACCCGCCGGAAACCCTGTTGACCGAGACGCTCCATGATCGACTGCAGTCCCTTGTGCCCCCCATGACCCCCCCCTGCCTTCAGCCGCACGGCGGTGAAGGGCAGATCGAGATCATCATGGACGACTATCAAATCATCCGGGGACGGTATCTTAAAATATTCAAAGAGCCCCGAGACGGCCTGGCCGCTCAGGTTCATGAAGGTCTGGGGTTCGGCGACGATGACTTTCTCGTCCCCGATCCTCCCCTTCCCGTAGAGGGAGGAGAATCCCTTCGTCCTCAGGTCTATGTCGAATTCCTCCGCCAGCCTCTCCACGACGAGAAAGCCGATGTTGTGACGGGTGAATCGATATTGCCCGCCGGGATTCCCCAGTCCCACGATCAGTTTCAAAGATCACCTCGGGCCGTTTGCCGTCGAGGGATGTTGCGTTGCCTATCGACGGCCGGCGGCGGCCTCTGCCTCCTCCATGGCCTTCATGGAGGCCCTGGTCGCGGCGATGTACACGAGGACCGTGTCCTCGCCGTCCATGACCGTCACCCCCTCCATCGCCGGAAGATCCTTGACCTTCAGGGCATCGCCGACGTTCAGGCCGGAGATGTCCGCCTCGATATGCTCGGGCATGGCGGAGGGCAGGCAGGAGACGCGCAGGGTGCGTTTCATGAGCTGCAGCTCGCCGCCGATGGCCACGCCGGGCGAGGTGCCCGTGGTTTGAATCGGGATGTCCACGGTGATCTTCGAGGCCATGTCGATCTCGTAGAAGTCGGCGTGGATCAGGCTTCCCTTCAGGGGATGGAGGGCGAAGTCCTTGACGAGGATGAGTTTTTCGACCACTTTGCCATCTTCTTCGACCCGGAGGTTCACGAACTTCTTCTCACCCCCCCGGGAAAGGATCTTCGTCAATTCTTTCGCGTTTACCGACAACGTCATGGGTTCCGTCTTGGGTCCATAGAGGACGGCCGGGACCATCCCTTTCAGGCGCAGGCGCCGACAGGGCCCCTTTCCCGTAGAGTTGCGGGTAAACGCCTTCAACTGTTCCGCTTCCATCAAAACCTCCTAAATGAAGAGTGAGCTCACCGAGTCGTCGTAGTAGATGCGCCGGACCGCCTCGCTCAAGAGGGAGGAGACGGAGAGCACCTTGATGAGGTTACAGGCCTTGGCACGCTCGTGAAGGGGGATCGTGTCCGTCACGATCACCTCCTTGATGTCCGATGCCTCCAAACGGTCGATGGCCGGCCCGGAGAGGACGGGGTGGGTGCAACAGACGGAGACGCCCAGGGCGCCCGCCTCCTTGAGGGCGTCGGCGGCCTGGACGACCGTCCCCGCCGTGTCGATCATGTCGTCGAGGATGATGACGGTCTTTCCCTTCACGTCCCCGATGATGTTCATGACCTGGGCCTCGTTGGGACCCTCCCGCCGCTTGTCGATGATGGCCAGGCTGGCCCCGAGGCGGGTGGCGAAGGCCCTCGCCCGGACCACGCCCCCCGTGTCGGGGGAGACGATGACGGTGTTGTCGCTGTAGTGCTTCTTGATGTAGTCCAAGAGGACGGGGGTGGCGAAGAGGTTGTCCACGGGGATATTGAAGAAACCCTGGATCTGGCCGGCGTGGAGATCCATGGACAGGACGCGGTTGGCGCCGGCCGTCGTGATGAGGTCCGCCACCAGTTTCGCCGAGATGGGTGCCCTCGGCGCCACCTTGCGGTCCTGGCGGGCGTAGCCGTAATAGGGCATGACGGCGGTGATGCGGTAGGCCGAGGCCCTCTTCATGGCGTCGATCATGATGAGGAGTTCCATGAGGGTCACGTTCACGGGCGGGCAGGTGGACTGGATGATGAAGACATCCATCCCGCGGACGTTCTCGTTGATCTCCACCCGTGTCTCGCCGTCGCTGAAGGTGCTGACGTTGGCCTTCCCCAGGGGGACCCCCAACTTCTCACAGATCTTGAGGGCGAGGTCGCGGTTGGCGTTTCCCGAGAAGATTCTTATCTTTTCCAGCATCGATCGACACCCGCTGGGACGTTTTCTAATGTAGTGGCTGGGGCGGGAGGATTCGAACCTCCGCGTGCAAGATCCAAAATCTTGTGTCTTACCGCTTGACGACGCCCCAATCCCGTATCCGCACCGCAGGACTCTCACCCGTGTGGCGTGGGACGTTGGATCAGCGCCCCTCCGTGTAGGAGCTCACCCTGAACACGTCCCAGGGATAACGCCCCCCGAGAGACCTCTCGGCCTCGATCGCCGCCTCCTCGTCCGCGAAGAGGCCGAAGACCGTCGGCCCGCTGCCGGACATCAGGGCGCCGAGGGCGCCGTGATGGAGAAGGACGTCCTTTATCTCCCCGATGACGGGGTGCAAGCGGATAGACACCGCTTCCAGGTCGTTGTGGAGCCCCGCGGCCACATCCTGGACCGTCGAAAATCGAGGGATGCTATAATGGATCGGTACGTTTGTCAACGCTAAATTAAGGCCTTTGTAAACGAGGGGGGTGGGTAGTTCGAAACGGGGATTGACCAATAAAAAGGAAAGTTTGGGTAGGTCCGACAGGGGTTCGAGGCGATCGCCGATCCCGAAGGCCCAGGCCGTCCCCCGGCCGATGAAGAAGGGGACGTCGGCCCCCAGTTGGGCCCCCATTTTCATCAACCTAGCTTGGGGCAGGCGGTTTCCCGTCATTTCGTTAACGGCCAGGAGGGTCGTCGCCGCGTCGGAGCTCCCGCCGCCGAGGCCGGCGGCGGTGGGGATCTTCTTGACGAGGGTGATATGGAGGCCGAAGGGGGGGTCGAGGAGGTCCAGGATCTTCTTCGCCGCGCGGAAGACGAGGTTGCCCTCGTCCTCGGGGAGGCCGGAGCCGGGGCATCTCAGGGAGACGCCCCGGCTGGTCTTCTCGAAGATCAGCTCGTCGCAGAGACTCACGCGGTGCATGAGGGTGGCCAGGTCGTGGTAGCCGTCCTCCCTCCGGCGCAGGACCTTGAGGTGGAGGTTGACCTTGGCCGGGGCAAGGCGTCTCATCTCATGACGATTCCTTCACGTAGCGCATCCGGAGCTCGAAAAGGATGCCGTCGATGAGGGACTTTTCGTCGGCGTCGAGGTTCCCCTCGGTCTTGGACCTCAGCATGGCGATGGTGTCGATGGCATGTTTGGCCGCGGCCAGGTTCTTCTTGGTCTGCCCGGAGGCGGGGTCGGGGAAGTCGCCGAAGTGGAACATGGCCGTCGTGCTGAGGGACAGGATGAAGTTGGCGAAGTTGACCTCGGGGTAGAAGTAGTCCTCCGAGGCCTCTTCCCGTGGTCCCGTTTCCCTCTTCGGTTCCTCTTTGGGCCTTTCCTGTTCCCGGGGCGCCTCCTGGGTCTCCCGGGTCTCACCCTTTTCGTCGAAGATGCGGCGGTCCCGAACGACGAATCCTTTCTTTTCCTCCTCCATGGTCGGCCTCCTTCAGGTCCTCGGGGTCCCGTGCCTCAATAGACGGGTCTCATGGCCCGCAGACGGGCGATCCGTTCCTCGATGGGGGGGTGGGTGCTGAAGAGGTTCATCAGGGATCTTCCCGTCAGGGGATTGACGATGAACATGTGGGCCGTGGACGGGTTCGCGTCCATGGGGACCACCTGGGACGCCCGGGACAGCTTCTCCAGGGCCCCCGCCAGGCCGTAGGGCTTGCCGGAGATACGGGCCCCGCCCTCGTCGGCCATGTATTCCCGGGAACGGGAGATGGCCATCTGGATGATCGTGGCGGCGATGGGGGCGAGGACGGCCATCAGGATCAGGCCGATGATATTCCCCCCGCCTTCGTCGTCGTCCCGGCTCACCCCCCCGAAGACGGCGGCCCACTGGGCCATGTTGGCCAGCATGACGACGGCGCCGGCGAGGGTGGCGGCGATGGAGCCGATGAGGATGTCCCTGTTCTTGATGTGGGTGAGCTCATGGGCGAGGACGCCCTCGAGCTCGTCCCGGTCCAGGATGCGGAGGATGCCCTCCGTCACGGCCACCACGGCGTGCTTCTCGTCTCTCCCCGTGGCGAAGGCGTTGGGCGTGTCCTGGGGGATGATGTAGACCCGGGGCATGGGCAGGCCCGCCCGCGCCGCCAGGTCGGCCACCATCCGGTAGAGTTCCGGGGCCTCGTCGGGCGTCACCTCCTGGGCGCTGTACATGCTCAGGACGATGCGGTCGGAGAACCAGTAGGCCCCGAAGTTCATGATCAGGGCAAGGACGAAGGCGACCACCACCCCACCCTTGCCGCCGACGAGACCGCCGATCAGCATGAGGAGGCCCGTCAGGGCCCCGAGCAGCAGAGCGGTACGGAACGTGTTCATATACTCCTCCTTTTTGTTTCTCTACACTTTTAAGCGCCCTCCTTGCGGGAGAAGGCGAGTTCTCCCCCGGGGGCGAGGTCAACGACGATGGAATCCCCGTCCTTGAAGGTGCCGTCGAGGATCTTCATGGCCAGGGGGTCCAGGACCAGCTTCTGGAGGGCCCTTTTCAGGGGCCGGGCCCCGTAGACGGGGCTGTAGCCGACGGAGGCAATATAATTTTTCGCCTCTTCTGTCAATTCCATGGTCATCTTCCTCTCCGCCAGCCTCCTGGCGATGAGGCGGATCTGGATCTCCACGATCCTCTCGATGTCGCCGCGGCTGAGGGAGCGGAACATGATGATGTCGTCGATCCGGTTGAGGAACTCCGGCTTGAAGGTCGCCTTCAGGACCTCGAAGGTCCGCTCCCGTTTCTCCTCCTCGTCGAGGGAGAAGTCCTGGATCCACTGGCTGCCCACGTTCGAGGTCATGATGACCACCGTGTTCTTGAAATCCACGGTCCGGCCGTGGCCGTCCGTCAACCTCCCGTCGTCCAGGATCTGGAGGAGGATGTTGAAGACGTCGGGGTGGGCCTTCTCGATCTCGTCGAAGAGGAGGACGGCGTAGGGCCTCCGGCGGACGGCCTCCGTGAGGTAGCCGCCCTCGTCGTAGCCGACGTACCCGGGGGGCGCCCCGATGAGGCGCGCCACGGCGTGTTTCTCCATGTATTCCGACATGTCGATGCGGATCATGGCCTGTTCGTTGTCGAACATGAATTCCGCCAGGGCCCTGGCCAGTTCCGTCTTACCCACCCCCGTGGGGCCGAGGAAGATGAAGGAGCCGATGGGCCGGTTGGGGTCCTGGAGGCCCGAGCGGGCCCGCCTCAGGGCGCTGGAGACGGCGGCGATGCCCTCGTCCTGGCCGATGACCCTTTCCTTGAGACGTTCCTCCATGTGGATGAGTTTCTGGACGTCGCTCTCCATCATGCGGGCCACGGGTATGCCCGTCCACTTGGCGACGACCTCGGCCACGTCCTCGGCGTCCACCTCCTCCTTGAGCATCTTGCGCTCCCTCTGGATCTCCTCGAGGCGGCGCTGCTCCTCCTCCATGGCCCGGTTGAGGGCCACGAGCTTCCCGTACCTGATCTCCGCCGCCCTGGCGAGGTCACCTTCCCGCTGGGCGTTCTGCTCCTCCAGCTTGAGCTGCTCGATCTGGCCCTTGAGGGACTGGATCTGTTTGATGGCCTCCTTCTCCCGGTTCCAGTGGGCCTTCATTTCCTCCATGGAGGCCCGCAGCTGGGCGAGTTCCTCGTCGATCTTGGCCAGGCGGTCCAGGGAGGTCTTATCCGTCTCCTTCTTCAGGGATTGACGCTCGATCTCCAGCTGGAGGATCCTCCTCTCCACGGCGTCGATCTCGGCGGGGAGGCTGTCCAGCTCGATCCTCAGCCGCGAGGCCGCCTCGTCGATGAGGTCCACCGCCTTGTCCGGGAGGAAGCGGTCGCTGATGTAGCGGTTCGAGAGGGTGGCGGCGGCGATGATGGCCGCGTCCTTGATCCGCACGCCGTGATGCACCTCGTAACGTTCCTTGAGACCCCTGAGGATGGCGATGGTGTCCTCCACCGTGGGTTCCCTGACCAGGATCGGCTGGAACCTCCGCTCGAGGGCCGGGTCCTTTTCGATGTGCTTGCGGTACTCGTTGAGGGTCGTCGCACCGATGCACCTCAACTCACCCCGGGCGAGGGCGGGCTTGAGCATGTTCGAGGCGTCCACGGACCCCTCGGCCGCGCCGGCCCCCACGACGGTGTGGATCTCGTCGATGAAGAGGATGATCTCCCCCTCGGCGTCCGTGACCTCTTTGAGGACGGCCTTGAGGCGTTCCTCGAACTCGCCCCGGTACTTGGCCCCGGCCACGAGGGCGCCGATGTCGAGGCCCACGACGCGCTTGTCCTTCAGGTTCTCCGGGACGTCGCCGTTGACGATCCGCTGGGCCAGACCCTCGACGATGGCCGTCTTGCCGACGCCCGGCTCCCCGATGAGGACGGGGTTGTTCTTCGTCCGGCGGGAGAGGACCTGGAGGATCCGGCGGATCTCGTCGTCCCGGCCGATGACGGGGTCGAAGGCCCCCTTCGCCGCCAACTCGTTGAAGTCTTTGGCGAACCTCTTGAGGGCCTGGTATTTCTCCTCGGGGTTGGGGTCCGTGATGCGGCTCTTGCCCCGGATCTCCATGAGGGCCTTGAGGAGGGCCTCCCTCGTCACCCCCCACTTCTTGAAGAGGCGGGCCGTCTCTCCCCCTTTTTCTTCGGCGAAGACGAGGAGGAGGTGCTCCGAGCTGACGTACTCGTCCTTCATGCGGGCCGCTTCCGTCATGGCGTTGTCGAGGGCCCGGTTGAGGCGCGGCGTGATGTAGATCTGGCCGCCCGCGGCCCCTTCCACCCGGGGGAGTCTCTCCAGGGCCTTGGCGAGGTCGGCTTCCATCGCCGCCGGGTCGGCGCCGGTCTTCTTCAGGACGGCCCCGGCGATGCCCTCCCGCTGGCGGAGGAGGGACAGAAAGAGGTGCTCCACGTCTATGCCTTGATGTCCGTAAGTGCCCGCCAGGGTCTGGGACTCCTGCAGGGCCTCTTGGACCTTGAGGGTCATTTTGTCGAAACGCATATGTTATATATCCTCCGTAATTATGTCGGTTTTTCGATGCTGACCATGATCATGCCGTTCTTGAACACGGTGACGTTTCCCGTCGATTCCGAGAGGACGACCGCCGTGGCCTTGGTGACGCTCGTGACGCCGGCGGCGGCGATGTGGCGGCTCCCGAGGCCCTGGGGGAAATCCTTGCTGTCGAGGGCGGCGCTGAGATGGCGCCCCGCCGTGATGAGGGTGCCGTCGTTCCGCAGGACGAAGGCCCCGTCCAGGGCCGAGAATTCCTTGATCGTCTCCTTCAGGTCCGGGTTCAGGATGTTCCGCTCCTCGTCGCTGTAGCCCAAAAAGGGGTTGATGATCATCTGCCGCGAGAGCTGCAGCACCTTCTCGTGATCCCCGATGATGAAGGTCGTGCCCACCTTGCGGCCCTCGCGCCCCTGGGCGGCCAGTTCCAGGGCCAGGTTGATCACCGCCCCGAAGACCTCGGGGTAGACCTCCTGGCTGATG
This sequence comes from Deltaproteobacteria bacterium, assembly GCA_029553375.1. Classification (GTDB taxonomy): domain Bacteria; phylum Desulfobacterota; class Syntrophia; order Syntrophales; family UBA8958; genus JAKPCH01. The sequence goes on from JAKPCH010000095.1 coordinate 112,556, forward strand.
TCGGTGAAGTGCTCGGAGGTGAGGATCTCGAACTCCTTACCCACGTCGATGACGAAGATGCTGTCCACGTAGCCGAAGCGGGGGACGCCGCTGAGGCAGACGAGCTTGTCGCCCTTCGCGAACATGCCGGCGGCGATGCCCTTGATGACGGCGATCTTGATCTGCCCCATCCGGGTGAGGGTCACGTTGGGGACCGTCACGACCCGGCATTTGTTCACGAACCGCTCGGGTATGTTGTTGTCCTTCGTCACCAGGACCAATTCGAAGGGGCATGAGTCCTCCAGCCCCTCCGGCAGTTCCACGGCGGTGTTGGCGTAAATCAGCATGGCCTTCGCCTCGACTTCTTTGGCGAGGCCGCAGGCCGTGTCCAAGATGGCCCTGTTGATGGTCTTCATTGTTCTCCTCTTTCAACCTGTTTATTTTCTTCGCTAAGCTAAGCACGGGGCGGGAAACTGTCAAGGAGACGCCTTTATATCCGTTGACGGTCCGACGCGGTTCGTGTAATCAGGAAAAAGACGCGCTAAGGACCCTCGAGGGGAGCCCTTCGACGCACGTATCGGGGAGGCGGCGGAGATGACGTTGAAATTTTGGGCGGCCATCGCCCTTGTGGCTTTGATCGTGATCTTCACCCTCCAGAACGTCGCCCCCGTGGAGGTGTCGTTCTTCTTCTGGCATTTTTCCCTCTCCCGGGCCCTCCTCATCTTTTTCGTCTTCCTCGGCGGTGTCGCCACGGGTTGGTCTTTTGCCGCCTGGTTCTCTTACCTCCGGGCGAGGAGAGTGATGGCGGGCGAAAAAGAGGCCCGCGGCCGCCGGGCCGTCGATAAACCTTGACAAAAGAAGGCGGACCGTCGTCGGGGGCGTCTGAAAATCCGGGGATAATACCGGAAATCACAGAGATAATTCTCCAATGAAGGCCTCCGTATATCCCCTCACGG
>JAKPCH010000097.1 GCA_029553375.1 Deltaproteobacteria bacterium
CGGCCCTCTACAGCCAGCGCTTCCGTCTCCAGACGGAGTTCAAGGTCGCCGAGGGCCTGACCCTCGTCACCCGCTTCGACGCCCTCGAGAAGGTTTGGGGGAGCGCGAACTGGCGCGGTGGCACGGGCGAGACCCAGACGAGAAAACAGGTCCCCGTAGATAACAAAAATGATGCGACGACGGTTCCCGCCGCCCAGGAGAACATCGAGTTCGAGCGGGTCTATCTCGATATGAACACGGGCATCGGCCGGTTCCAGATCGGCTACCAGCAGTTCCTCATGTGGGGTACGGACTTCCTCAACACCCCCTTGACGGCCCCCGGTATCCGTTACCTCGGCCAGAGCGGTCCGTTGACCTGGATCGCCGCCATCGAGAAGCGTCGTGACTTCGCCGGCAGTTATGTGGGCAACGGGACATCCACCAGCAACATCGGCCGGGCCAACGACGGCGACCACGACGTCTACGACCTCGGCGTCATCTACAAGTTCAAACCTGGCGAGGTGGGCCTCATGTACCAGTACGGTCGCAACGCGTGGAACAAGCCGCCCACGACGGCCGCTCCGGACGCCAACAACCGCTACCTGACCCAGGTGAGCATCTTCCTCCCCTACGCCAAGCTGAACTTCGGTAATTTCTTCATCGAGGGCGAGGGTCTCTACGGGACGGGCGAGATGTACGCCTACGAGCCCCGGCAGCTCTCCGGCGGCAGTCCCTACCAGGACGTCAACTGCACGCAGTGGGGTCTCTTCCTCCACGGGAAGTACACCTTCAAGCCCGCCTACTTCGGCCTCCAGTTCGTCTACCTCAGCGGCGACGACATGGAAGCGGACGACAAGATCACAGGTAGCCTCACCCAGGCCCTCTCCGCCGGCTACGGCTTCGACCGGACCCTCATCCTCTGGAACAGCGTCTATGGTGACGTCGGCTTCGCCACCCGGGCCACGGGCGCCACGGGTGCCGTGGGCAACGCTAACCCCCGGACGGGCCTTACCAACTACCCCTTCTACTACATGGACAACTGCTGGTTCTACCAGGGTTATGTCGGCGTCAATCCCCTGCCCAAGATGGACGTGAGGCTGGCCCTCTCCTACGCGACGGCGGACAAGAAGCCCCGCCAGAACGTCGGTCCCGTCACGGCAGCCAACAAGGAGTTCGTCTCCGACAAGATCGGCACCGAGCTCGACCTGATCGCCACGTACAAGATCTTCGACAACCTCGAGTACATGCTCGGCGCCGGCTACCTCTGGACGGGCGACTACTTCAAGGGCTTCGACACGAACAACGTCGTGAAGGACAACTACATCATCACCCACAAGCTGACCCTGAACTTCTAAGGACACTGTCCTTAAGATAAGGGGCGAAACCTGGGCCCCGGGGGAAACCCCGGGGCCCTTTTTCGTCGCCGTCTTGACTGGGATGGCCTGCCGTGGTAACGAGGAGCAAAAAACCAAGGATACCTGCCATGCCCCTTTACGATTTCGAGTGTCCGAAGTGCGCCCACCGTTTCGAGGCCTTCCGGCGGATGAACGAGGGCTGGGAGGACCTCCCCTGCCCCGCCTGCGGGGCCCCGGGTCCGCGGAAGCTGGTCTCGGCCTTCAAGACCGACGCCTGGTCCAAGTTCCTCGACGACATGGAACGCAAGATCAGCCCCGAGAAGTTCCGCTGAAAAGAGACGAGGGGAGCCCATCGAAAGGATCGAGGGAAATCTCGCCGGCCTCGGGGCCCGGGAGATAAGGCGCCTCCGCCTCCTGGCGCGGCGGCGCCTCCCGCCGGAGCGGGTCGTCCCCCACGACGTCGCCCGCCTCCTGGCGGAGCTCTCCCGGGAGATCAACCGCCAGGTCGCCGTCCTCGTGGACCGGCGGGGGGAGATCCGCCTCTGCTGCGTCGGGGACCACGGCCGCGTCGTCCTGCCCGCCCTCGACGACTACCGCGTGGGACCCACGGGTCTGAGGGGCCTGCGCCTCATCCACACCCACCTCAAGGGCGAGGGCCTCACGGAGGACGACCTGACGGACCTGGCCCTCCTGCGCCTCGACCTCGTCGCGGCCGTGACGGTCGAGGCGGACGGGTCGCCGGGGGTGGTCCACGGCGCCCACCTCGTCCCGGAGAACCCCCAGGGGAGACAGTGGGCCTTCCTCAGGCCGGCGCGGCCGGGGGAACTCGACCTGGACTTCCTGGCCTTCATCCGCGCCCTGGAGGACGACCTCTCGCGGCAGCAGCGGACCCGGGAGGTGGACGCCCGGGAGCGGGCCTTCCTCATCCGCGTCGAAACCGCGCCGGGGGCCGACCCCGAGGGGTCCCTGGCCGAGCTGGCCGAGCTGGCCCGCTCGGCGGGGGTCAGGGTCTTCGACCGGACGGTCCAGTACCGCGACGCCCTCGACCCCCGCTACGTCATGGGCCGGGGGAGACTCTCCGACGTCGTCATCCGGGCCCTCCAGATGGGGGCCAACCTCCTGATCTTCGACCACGAGCTCACCCCCGCCCAGGTGAGGTCCATCGGCGAGTTCACCCAGCTCAAGGTCATCGACCGGACCCAGCTCATCCTCGACATCTTCGCCCAGCGGGCCCACAGCCGGGAGGGAAAGATCCAGGTGGAGCTGGCCCAGCTCCGTTACCTCCTGCCCCGCCTGACGGGGAAGGGGACGGCCCTCTCCCGCCTGGCGGGGGGGATCGGCGCCCGGGGTCCGGGGGAGACGAAACTGGAGATCGATCGCCGCCGCATCCGGGACCGGATCCACCTCCTGGAGAAGGCCCTCCGGGATATCGAGAAGGCCCGGGGCCAGCGCCGGCACCGGAGGGAGAGGACGGGCCTGCCCATCGTCTCCATCGTGGGCTACACCAACGCGGGGAAATCGACCCTCCTCAACAGCCTCACCAGAAGCAGCGTCCTGGCGGAGGACCGCCTCTTCGCCACCCTCGACCCCAAGAGCTCCCGCCTCCGCTTCCCCCGGGACACGGAGGCCCTCGTCACGGACACGGTGGGCTTCATCCGCGATCTGCCCCAGGAGCTCTTCGCCGCCTTCCGGGCCACCCTCGACGAGCTGCGGGACGCCCACCTCCTCCTCCACGTCGTCGATATCGCCAACCCCTCCTTCGCCGACCAGATCGCCGCCGTGGAGCGGATCATCGCCCACCTCGACCTGGCGGACAAGCCCCTGGTCAGGGTCTTCAACAAGATGGACCGTTTCCCCGACCGGGACCTCCTGGGAGACCTCTGCCGCCGCTACGACGCCGTGGCCGTAAGCGCCCTCGACCAGGGGACCCTCATGCCCCTCCTGGAGAGGCTGGAGCCCGTCGTTCGGGACCTGGGGCGGCAGTCACGGGCAGGGGAGACCCCGTGAGACTCCCCCGGGAAAGAAAGAGGGACCTCCTCGTCGCCCTCGCCCTGGCCGTCACCGCCTTCGCCGTCTTCAGCCCCGTGGGGCAAAACGCCTTCATCGACTTCGACGATTTCGAGTACATAACGGAGAACCCCCACGTCCGCACGGGCCTCACGGCCGGAAACGTCCTGTGGGCCTTCACCTCGTACCACTCCCACAACTGGCACCCCCTCACCTGGATCTCCCACATGGTGGACGTGGAGCTCTTCGGCCTGGAGGCGAGGGGACACCACCTGATGAACGCCGCCCTCCACGGCCTCAACGCGGGCCTCCTCTTCCTCTTCCTCGCCGCCGCCACGGGGGCGCCGGGCCGCAGCGCCTTCGTCGCCGCCCTCTTCGCCCTCCACCCCCTCCACGTCGAGTCCGTGGCCTGGGCGGCGGAGAGGAAGGACACCCTCTCCACCCTCTTCTGGCTCCTGACGATGACGGCCTACCTCAAATGGGTCCGTAAAAGGACGATGACGGCCTACGCGCTTGTGACCGTCCTGTACGCCTGCGGCCTCATGGCGAAGCAGATGCTCGTCACCCTGCCCTTGGTCCTTCTCATCCTCGATTACTGGCCCCTGGGAAGATGGGTAAAGAGAGGGACCACGGCGGACCCGCGGAAACGGACCGGCAAAGGGAGACAAGGGGCGGCGCGGGTGACGGCGGCGGGCCTCGTTACGGAGAAAATACCCCTCTTCGCCCTCGCCGCCGCCGCCTCCGTCGTCGTCTACCTGGTCCAGTGGCGGACGGGGGTCCTCCACGCCGCCCCCTTCCCCCTCCCGTGGCGCATCGCCAACGCCCT
>JAKPCH010000038.1 GCA_029553375.1 Deltaproteobacteria bacterium
GAGATCGGAGAAATCGAGGACGATCATGTCCTTGATATAGGCGGGGTAGGAACCGGAGGCGATCCTCTCCTTGAGGGCCCGGGGGAACGGCCGGTTGTCGTCGGGGTTGCGGCCGTTCATGACGAAGGCGACGAGTTTGACCCCGTCGAGGGGGACGCCCGCGTTGACGATGGTCTTGAGGAACAGCTCGGCCTCGTCCCCCAGGTCTTCCCTTGGCCGGGGGGCCTGGAGTTCCTCGAAGCGCTTCTTGAGTTTGAGGTACAGGTACTTACCGGGGTAATAGGCCCGCGATCTTTGGTAGAGGTCCACGTAGCGGTCGTACTCCTCCCGGGTCATCGTCCGGAGGCGGTTGCCGGACTTGAGGAAGGCGTAGTTCTCCTCCCGGTCGTTGCCGCAGTACTGGATGATCACCCAGCGGAGGTTCCCGGCGGGCACCCTTTTCAAGATCATCATCTCCCGCGCCGTGCCGTAGGAGGAGACGGCGGTGTTTAGGACCTTCAGGCCCGTCTTCCTCTCGAGGACCTTGGCGAAGGTCTCCTCCTGCTCCACCCCCCAGCCCATGGCGAAGGAGTCCCCCAGGACCACGACCTCGGGGCCGTCGAGGGCCCCCTCCTCGTCCCTGACCCCCAGGGAGTTGACACGGTAGCGGTTCGTGAACTCCCTCCCCCCGAAGTCGCAAACGCCGGGCCTGAGGGTGTAGCCGAGGCCGGGGTCGAAACGGGCGCAGGCGGGCTCGAACTGGATCGTGGGCCGCTCGCGGGCGTACAGGTAGCCCACCATGTTGCGGACGCGCATGGGCATGGCCCTGAGAAAGGCCGGTCGGTGGAGGCACAGGTAGAAGAAGCCCTCGAAGAGGCCGAGGACGAGGAGGATGAGGAGGACGTTGACGAGGATGATCCGGAGGGGCTTCTTCATCGTCAGTCGAGGATCAGATCGGCCTTCCAGTCCCGGGATTCCTTCCAGGGGGGCTGGGCGGTCTTGTCGAAGACGAAGTCGCCGATGACGAGGTAGTCCATGTCGGTCCTCATGAAGCAGCGGTAGGCGTCCTCGGGGGTACAGACGATGGGTTCGCCCCGGACGTTGAAGCTGGTGTTGACGATGACGCCGTAGCCCGTCCGCTCCTGGAAGGCCTTGATGAGGGCCCAGAAGCGGGGGTTCGTCTCCCGGTGGACCGTCTGGAGGCGGGCGGTGAAGTCGAGGTGAGTGACGGCGGGGATGTCGGAGCGGACGGTGTAGAGCTTATCACGGATGGGGAGGCGGTGGTAGTCGGGGGGCAGGGCATGGCGCCTCTCCCGGCGGACCTCGGCGATGAGGAGCATGTAGGGCGAGGGCTTGGCGAGGTCGAAATAGGAGGCCGCCTCCTCGGCCAGGACGGAGGGGGCGAAGGGGCGGAAACTCTCCCGGAACTTGATCTGGAGGTTGAGACGCCGCTGCATCTCCTTGTTCCGGGCGTCGCCGAGGATGCTCCGGTTGCCCAGGGCCCGCGGTCCCCATTCCATGCGTCCCTGGAACCAGCCCACGGCCTTGCCGTCCGCCAGGCGTTCGGCCACGAGGGAGGTGAGGCGCCCCTCGTCGGCGATGCGCTCGTAGACGGCCCCATATTTCTTGGCCATGGCCAGGATGTCCGCCTCGTCGAACTCGGGACCGAGGTAGGCCCCCTTCATGGCGTCCATCGCCCCCTCGGGGAGGCGGCGGGGCCGGCCGTAGGCGAGGTGGTAGACGGCGTAGGCGGCGCCCAGGGCACCCCCGGCGTCGCCGGCGGCGGACTGGATCCACAGGTCTTCGAACTCGCCGCTCATGAGGAGGCGCCCGTTGGCCACGCAGTTGAGGGCCACGCCCCCCGACAGGCAGAGGCGCCTCTCCCCCGTGAGGGCCTTGGCCGTTTTCGCCATCCTCATGACGATCTCTTCCGTCACCTGCTGGATGGCCAGGGCCAAATCGCCGTGGCACTGCTGGATGTCCGTCTCGGGCAGACGCCTGGGGATGCCGAAGAGGGCCTCCCACTTCTCGTCCTTCACCATGCTCAGGCCCGTGGCGTAATCGAAGTAGTCCTGGTTGAGCCAGACGGACCCGTCCTCCTTGACGTCGACGAGGTGTTCGAGGATGGCCCGGCGGAACCGGCGGACCCTCTCCGAATCGGGATCGCCGTAGGGGGCCAGGCCCATGAGCTTGTACTCCCCCGAGTTGACCCTGAAACCCAGGTAGTAGGTGAAGGCGGAGTAAAGGAGGCCCACGGAGTGGGGAAAGCGCATCTCCTTCAGGAGGATGATCTCCTGCCCCCGGCCGTGGCCGATGGAGGCCGTGGCCCACTCACCGACGCCGTCGATGGTGAGGATGGCGGCGTCGGCGAAGGGGGAGGGGTAGAAGGCGCTGGCGGCGTGGGCGAGGTGGTGGTCTGTGAAGAGGAGTTTCACCTTTCCGGCGGCATTGCCGTCCAGGCGGAGCAACTCCTCCCTGATGAGCCTCTTGAGGAAGACCTTTTCCTTGATCCAGACGGGGATGGCGGAGAGAAAGGAACGCAAACCCGCCGGGGCGAAGGCGTAGTAGGTCTCCAGGAGGCGCTCGAATTTCAGGAGGGGTTTGTCGTAGAAGACCACCGCCTCCAGGTCGGAGACGGAGATGCCCGCGTAGGACAAACAGAAGGCGGCGGCGTGGCCCGGGAAGGAGGGGTCGTGTTTCTTCCTCGTGAACCGCTCCTCCTGGGCGGCGGCGATAACCTCGCCGTCCTTGATGAGGGCCGCGGCGGCGTCGTGGTAGAAGGCGGAGATCCCCAGGATGTACATAAATTTCTCTTACCTTTCCGCGCAGAGAGGGAGTTTATAGGTGGCCGTCACGGTTCTGTCAACATCTTCTTTTCCTCGATCCAGGCCCGCAGGACCCGGGCCACGGCCCGGTGCCCGGCGGGGTCCCAATGGCGGTTCTTGTAGTAATAAAGGTCTCTACCGTCGGCCGCCTCGGCCCGGAGGGCATCGGTGAGGTCCAGGACGGGGATGCCCAGGCGTGTTGCCGAGGCAAAGACGATGCGGTTGGGCAGAAACAAGTCGTATTGGTCCTCTTTGAGACCATAGACCTTCTTGATCTTCTCCCAATATACTGAATCATAGACCTGGGTCATGGTGGGGGCGAGGACGAGGGCGAAGCGGCCGCCGTTTTGTCGACACAGACGGTCCGTCTCCCGCAGGATCGCCTCGAGGAGGGGCAGGGCCTCCGTTACGGAGGGATCGCCAAAGCGGCAGAGCCTGATCTCCGGGGGCATGACGTCAAGGGCATAGCGGTCACGGCGCTCGTGGATCACCCGGTCGAGGAGATCGACGAGGTGGGAGCGGGGAAGACTGCAGATCTTTTTCCTCTCCCCCCGGGGGCGCGAGGTGCGGGGTACGGGCAGGTTCGTGAAGGTCAAGGCGCCTTTGTTGTCGATGATGGCGCGGGGTCTTTCATAGCCGTCGATCCACCGGGTGAGGTTCGTCGTGTCATCGAAATCGTTGCCGATGTAGAAGACCATGATTACCAGATCGGGGCGGTAATGGATCAGTCGGGTCTTGAGGAACAGATACTCCTGGGTGGGTCCGTAACCGTTGACCCCGGCGTTGATGACCTCGAAACGGGGTCCGAGGGCCTCCTCGAGGATCTCGGTGAAGACCTCGGCGTCCTTTACCCCCAGGCCCGCCGTGAAGGAATCGCCGAGGAATAAGATCCGCCTGGTCCCCGGGGCCTTCTTGAGGGGGTAATCCCGGTCCCGCAGGCCCTCTCTGTTGATCGTGATCCGATTTTCGTATTCGTGTTTGGAGACGAGGGTGTCCGTTTTGCCGGGAATGAACCGCCATCCGAGGACGGGGTGGTATTCGAAGAAGACCTCCTGCTGGGAGCGGCCCCCGATCTGGGGGGCGAAGAGACGCACGGCCCCCTCGCCTGCCGCGAGACAAACGAACACTACCGTCGCCGCCAGGAGGAGGTTGACGGTGATCCTCTTCTTTCGGAAGAAGAAGAGGGCCGCTCCGGCCCCAAGCAAGAGACCTTGGAAGACGGCAATCCGGATGCGGTCGTCCTTCTCGAACCAGCCGTCGGGACAGGTAAGGGCGCCGAGGACCAACTCGTTGGCCGACAGGGCCAAAGCGATTAGCAAAATGGCGGCGACGGTGACGATCTTCTCGCCACGACCCCCCGGCCTTTTACCTTCGTTCACACCCTCCGCCATCGATCCCCTCCCTTGGTCACCAAACACGGCTCCCCCACGGCGTGACGCCCACCTTCATACCAGGCCGTCCGCATCGACGCAACCGTCGCGCCGTATCTTTTGCCCCGCGGGATTGATTCTGGTATGAGGTTTTTCATCTTTACGGCGGGTTAGGGGAAAGGTTATGAAAAGATGGATACAGAACATCGCCCTGGCGGGGGTGACGGTGGCCGTCTGTCTCTACGGGGCGGAGTTTCTCCTGGGTTTCTATCTCGTCAAGTCCGTCGCCCGCTATCCCCTCCCTCCCCACGCCCGGCAACAGCACCGGACGGTCGATTACCAGGTTCAATACCGCTACAACAACCTCTCCCTCAGGGGGCCCGACTTCGACCCCGAAGTCGTGTATGACGTCGTCCTCGTCGGGGATTCCTTCTTCTTCGGTCAGGGTGTGGACGAGGGCAAGACCCTGGCGGACCGCCTCGCCGCCCGGGGACTGAAGGTCCTGAACCTCTCCGAGATCGCCACCAACCCCGTCGACTACCTCCACAAGCTGAGGGTGATGAAGGCCGAGGGACTAAAGGCCCGAACCCTCGTCGTCGGTCTGTGCATGGGCAACGATTTCCAAGACATCGCGGACAAGGAACTCCGGGGTTTTCTCGCCCGTTCCTATGACGGGCCTTTTCTACGGTACGACTTCTTGTCCTTCCTCTCCCTCGCCCGGGTGAGGTACGAGGCAGGCCGCAAGGTCAGGGATGTCCGTGATCTCCTGTCCCGATTATCGTCGGGGGACCGCCGGGAGACGTTGACGGTCCGCTTTTTCGAGCATCGCCGGCCCTTCGACGAGGACTGGATCCGTTTCTTCACGGGCGGCGACGAGGAGACAGGACGCATCATGGCCGAAGGCGGCGGAGATTCTCGGGGGGATGTTATCCCGTCGGAGGAGGCCTATCTTCAGAAGATCCAGCTCAACGACGTCTCCTTCGCCAAGACGGTCGCCGTCCTCAAGGCCCTGACCCGATGCCTCCCCGGGACGGCCAGCCTGGTCGTCCTCATCCCGGGGCCCCATTACGTCCTCGGGCTGCGTCCCCCCCGTTACGAGGAGTACCGACGGCGCCTGGCGGCGGAGATGGGCGATTCCGCTTCCGTCTTGGATCTCCACGGGAAGATCGAGGCGGAGATGATATTCCCCCGGGACGGCCACTGGAACGAGAAGGGACATGAGGCCCTCGCGTCCCTCTTGATGTCGTCCCTGGCCTCCCGGTCTGCCCCCGGTGCATCTCCCACCCGGTCTTTATCGACCTTCACAGGCCCTTGAGCTCCTGAAGGCGTATCCGGTACCGCTCCCTCTTTTCCCGCGCCGCGGCCCGGCGGCGGACGAAGGGGACCGTGAGGGTCAGGGTCAAGAGCCGCCAGCGGGCCTTCCAGAGTTCGGCCCTCCTGATCGCGGCGATGGTCTCGGACCGGTAGTGCTTGCGGTAGAAGAGGATCTCCGCCCGGGTCTTCCTCCTCCACACCGCCGCCTTCGTCGCCCCCCGCTCGCTCTGGCCGTGGTGGTGGACGACCCTCGCGTGGGGGATGAACCCGATCTTCAGGCCCAGTTTTCTTATCCGCAGACAGAGGTCCTCGTCCTCCCCGTAGAGGAAGAAATCCTCGTCGAAACCGCCCACCTTGGCCAGGACCTCCCGGGGGACGATCATGGCCGCCCCCAGGACGGCGGCGATCTCCCCGGGGAGGCCCTCCAGCTCCCGGGAAGCGAAACGCCGGCCGGGATAGCCGAAGGAGACGGACTCCTGGTCGGTGCCGTCGGGGTTGAGGATGTGGAGGCCCGCCAGGCCCACGTCGGGGTTGCGGTCCATGAAGGCCACGGCGGCGGCGAGGGCACCGTCCTCGACGACCGTGTCGGGGTTGAGGAACAGGACATAACGACCCCGACAGTAAGGGAGGGCCTGGTTGTTGGCGGCGGCGAAGCCCCGGTTCACTTCGTTGACCATGAGGCGCACGGTCGGGAAATGTTCGGCGACGACGGCGCCTCCCCCGTCCGTGGAGGCGTTGTCCACGACGAAGACCTCCGTTTCGCAACCATCCTGGGCGAGGACGGAGGAGAGGCAGGGGCGGATGAGATCGGCCGTGTTGTAGGAAACGACGATCACCGAGAGGTCCACGGTTCTCCCTCCTTGGCGGCCAGGATTTCCCTATACTGGACCTTGACCGCCTCCGCCGTCCTCTCCCAGGTATGGTTCTTGGCGGTTTCGACGGCGGCCTCCCTCATGGCGGGACGACGCGCCCCAGCCAGGGCCGCGGCCAGGACGGAGGCCAGGGAAAGGGGGTCCTCGGGGCGGTCGGCGATGAAGCCGTTGATGCCTTCCCTCACGATGTCCCGGGCGCCCACGTTCTTGCTGATCACCACGGGCAGGCCCTTTGCCATGGCCTCGAGGACCACCATCCCGAAGGTGTCGAAGCGGGAGGGCATGGCGTAGAGATCCGCCGCCCCATAGAACCTCTCCAGTTCCTCCCGGGAGACGGCGCCGACGAAGGTGACCTGTCCCGCCAGGCCTTCCCGGGCGGCCAGGCCCGCGAAGGGGCCCTTCCTGTCGCCCCCCGCGACGAGGAGATGGAAGGGGCGGGCCCCTCCCTCCCGTTTGAGCCGTCCTAGGGCGCCTATGAGGTAGTCGAGGCCCTTGACGGCGAAGTTCATGGAGGCGAAGAGGATGAGATACGTCTCCTCGTCCACTCCGAGGCGCCTGCGCGTCTCGCCCCGCTCCCGTGCGACGCCGCCGGTGATGATCTGGCGCTGATCGATGCCGGGGTGGATCACGGGGACGGCGGCGGGGGGGAGGCGGTACTCGCCGAGGAAGGTGTTGCGTGTCAGATGGGAGACGGCCAGAAAACGGCGGCAGGCGCCGCCTTCCACCATGCGCCGCTCCACGTGGGCCTGGGCGAGGTCGAAGAGGCTCGGGCGCCTCTTCCGGCGCACCTCCCGCACCCAGACCAGGTGGGGGATGCCGTGAACGGTGTAGAGGTCGGGGGAAAAGATGCGCTCGTGGGCGTGGATGATGTGGGGTTTGACCGCCGCGACGGCCTTTTGGGCGAAGAAGGCGAAGAGGAGGGGGCGCAACGACCGGGGGAAAGGTAGATAGGGGAGGCGGTGGAAGACGACGCCCTCTTCCCCCGCCTGCCAGGTGTGGGCGAAGACATGGACTTCGAAGGAGTTATCCCCCCGGGCGATCCTCTCCGTCACGGCGGCGGCGAAACCCTCGGCGCCGCCGATAAGGCCGTACTTGGGGATGACGACGGCCAGGCG
>JAKPCH010000079.1 GCA_029553375.1 Deltaproteobacteria bacterium
CCGTAGGCCTCGGGGATCCAGGCCCCCACCAGGCCGTTGGCCGCCGCCTTCTTCCTGATCTCCGGGGTGTACTTCTCGTGCTCGTCGCACTCCTTGGAGACGGGCGTGAACTCCGCCACGGCGAACTTGTAGGCCATCTCCTTCAACATCTTCAATTCTTCCGTCAGTTCGAAATCCATTTTCTCCCTCCCTCACATGACTTGTTACTGCCCAACGGCCCTCCCGGCGGGGGCATGGTCACCCCCGCCGGGGACGGCCGACCCAGTCCAATAGTGGTAGCGCAGTGAAACTCAGGCGTAGCTCTTGCGGAGCTCCACCTTGTTGATCTTGCCCACGCTGGTCTTGGGGATGGCCTCCACCAGTTCGATCCGGTCGGGGACACCGTACTTGGGGATCTTCCCCCCCTCGGCCGCCTTCAGGAGGAACTGCCGCAGGTCGTCGCCCGTCACCTTACCCTTGAACTCGGGCTTCAGGACGGCGACCATGAAGGGACGCTCCCCCCACTTGGGGTCGGGGACGCCGATGGCCGCCGCCTCGAAGACGGCCTCGTGGGTGCTGATGAGGTTCTCCAGCTCCAGGGAGGAGATCCACTCCCCGCCCGTCTTGATGACGTCCTTGATCCGGTCGGTGATCTGGACGTACCCCTCGGGGTCCACGTTCGCCACGTCGCCCGTGTGGAGCCAGCCGTCCACCCAGAGCTCCTTGGAACGCTCGGGATCCTTGTAGTAGCCCGGCGTGAGCCAGGGGGCCCGGACGACGATCTCCCCCGTCGCCTCGCCGTCGAAGGGTCGCTCCTTGCCCGTGGGATCCACGATCCTCAGATAGACCAGAGGCGCCGCGATGCCCGTCTTGATCAGGGTGTCCACCTGCTTCTCCTTGGGCTCCTTGAGCATCCACGGTTTCAGGTTGGCGATGGTCAAGAGGGGGCACGTCTCGGACATGCCGTAGGCGGCGTAGATCTCGATCCCCATCTCCATGGCCGCCAGGGCCAGCCCCTTGGGGAGGCGGGAACCGCCGATGAGGACCCGCCAGAAGGAGAGGTCGAACTTCTTGGCCGCCGGGCTGGACACGAGCATCTGGATGATCGTCGGCACGCAGTGGGAGAAGGTGACCCGCTCCGTCAGGATGAGCTTGAGGAGCATCTCCGGCTCGTAACGCCCGGGATAGACCTGCTTGACCCCCAGCATGGTGGCGGCGTAGGGCACCCCCCAGGCGTGGACGTGGAACATGGGGGTGATGGGCATATAGACGTCGGAAGAACGGAACCGGCCGACCATGTCGTAGGAGCCCGTCACGATGAGGAGGGCCTCGGCGTGGATGACGAGCTGCCGGTGGGAGAAGAAGACCCCCTTGGGGAGGCCCGTGGTCCCCGTGGTGTAGAAGAGGGTCGCCTGGGTGTTCTCGTCGAGGTCGGGGAAGTCGTACTCGGGGGCGGCACCGGCGAGCATCTCCTCGTACTCGATGTCGATGGGGATCTTCGTGGCGGGGCGGGTGCCGTCCTCGGTGATGAGGATCACCTTCTTCACCGTCGTCAACTTGTCCCAGATGGCCTCGAGGAGGGGCAAGAAGTCGGTGTTGATGATCACCACCTTGTCCTCGGCGTGGTTCATCGTGTAGAGGATCTGCTCCGGCGAGAGGCGCCAGTTCTGGGTGTGGAGGATGGCCCCCATCATGGGCACGGCGAAGAAGCACTCGAGGTAACGGTTGCTGTCGTAGTCGAAGACGCAGATCTTGTCGCCCATGCCCACCCCCAGTTTCTCCAGGCCCCCCGCGAGGCGGTGGATGCGCTCGTTCAACTGGCGATAGGTGAGGCGGAGCTTGTCACGGTAGACGATCTCCTGATTGGGGGCGAAGACGAGGGGCATCTCGAGGATATGCTTGATCAGGAGCTGGTAGTTGTAGGGTTCACCCGGTGCGTACACTTTCTTGGCCATAGACTCTTTCCTCCTTTTTTATGTAGTCGCCCTGCGGCGGCCTATTTACCGTACTCGAACACGCCCTTGCCCGTCTTGCGGCCGTAGCGGCCCGCCCGGACCAGCTGGACCAACAGGGGCGCGGGACGGTACTTGTCACCCAGCTCCCGATGCAGTCCCTCGATCACCCTCAGGAGCGTCTCGTTACCCACCAGGTCCGACAGGGCGAGGGGACCGATGGGGTGATTGCAACCCAACACCATGGCCTTGTCGATATCCTCCGCCGAGGCCAAACCCTCCCCCAGGACGAAGAAGGCCTCGTTGAGCATCGTGCAGAGGATCCGGTTCACGACGAAGGCCGGCGCCTCCTTCACCACCACCACCTCCTTGCCGATCCGCTTGCCCCACTCCACCGCCGCCTTCAGGGTCTCATCGGAGGTCTCGTAACCCCGGATGACCTCCAGAAGCCTCATCACCGGCACAGGATTGAAGAAATGGGTCCCGATGAACTTGTCGGGACGCTTCGTCACCGCCGCCATCTCCGTGATGCTCAAACCGGACGTGTTGGTGAAAAAGAGACAATCGGGCCCCACAATCTCCTCGAGCTCCCGATAGACCTGCTTCTTGACGTCCATCACCTCGATGACGACCTCCACCACCAGATCGGCACCCGCCGCCGCCTCCCTCAGATCAAGGGTGGGCTTGATCCGCCCCAAAACGGCATCCATTTCCCCCTGGGTCCGCTTGCCCTTCTCCACCTCCTTGGAGAGATTCCTGGTGATGGTCTTCATCCCCCCGTCGATGAACCGCTGCTCGATGTCCCGCAGACGGACATTGTAACCCGCCTGGGCACACACCTGGGCGATACCGCTGCCCATGAGACCGGCCCC
>JAKPCH010000080.1 GCA_029553375.1 Deltaproteobacteria bacterium
TCGGTCGAAATTTCCCTCAAAAACGGCCGCTTTCGGCCCGTTTTGGGAGGGGGGAAATTTTTTGGGCCAAAATGGCCCGTTTTTTTCCCCCCGAGAGGCAAAACGGGGCAAAACGGACCGTTTTGCCCGTGCCGATCACCCCTTGGTCCCATTACGGCGATCACAGAATGGCTCTATAGCGCCGATCATTGACACTGGCTAAGAAGGGGAAACTTCAGAAGTTCGCGAAGATCATGGGAAATCGGGGGACATGATACCTTTCCCCCGTAAGTGTACCCGAGGAATCCGGGTCGTTACGGGTCAGGTATCATGCCCCCGACGGGGTTAGATGCCCGCCCCGGCGAGGAAGCCTTCCCTGATGGCCTCCAGGGCGTTGCGGGGGTTGACGGCGTCGCCCACGATCTTGACCTCCGCCGCCTTGCCGCCGGAGTCCGTGAGGACGCACTCCGAGGCCATGCCCAGGGCCAGGACCACCGTGTCCGCCGGGATCTCCAGGTCCGTGCCGCCCTTGGTCACGCGCACCGCCTTTTCCGTGATCGCCTTGATCTCGGCGGACGTGTGGACCTCCACCTTCTTTTCCTCCAGCATCTTCAAAAGGGCCGCCCGGCGGGTGATCTCCTCGTCCGTGGCGATGGCGGGGAGCATCTCGACGATCGCGACGGCCTTCCCCATGGAGGCGAGGAAGGTGGCCGTCTCGCAGCCCACCATGCCGCCCCCGGCGACGACCACCCGCGGGCCCGTCGTCGCCTTGCCCATGAGGACGTCCCTTGCCGTCACGACGTTTTTCCCGTCGATACCCTCGATGGGGGGCCTGGTCTGGCAGGCCCCCGTCGCCACGATGACGACCTCGGCCTCGTCCTGGCGGTAAGCCGCCTCGTCGTAGGGGGTGTCGAGTTTAACCGTCACCCCCAGCTTCTCGAGTTGCCGCTCCGCCCAGGCGAGGTAGGAGGTGATCTCCCCCTTGCCCGGCGGCACCGCCGCGGCCAGGAACTGACCGCCCAGACGGTCCTCCCGCTCGTACAGGGTCACCCTGTGCCCCGCCGTCGCCGCCGCCCGGGCCGCCTCCAGTCCCGCGGGGCCTCCCCCCACGACGGTCACCTTCTTGGGCTGGGAGGCCTTCTTGAGTTCCTCTTTGTACTCAAAGCCGAGGGTCGGATTCACGAGGCAGCGGATGGGTTCGTTGCGGAAAAGGATCTCCAGGCATCCCTGCTGACAGCCGATGCAGTGCCTGATGTCCTCGTAACGGCCCTGGGAGTACTTGTTCGGGAGCTCGGGATCGGCGAGGGACCCCCTCCCCATGGCGATGAGGTCCGCCTTACCCGAGCGGAGGACCTCCTCCGCCACCAGGGGGTCGTTAATCCGTCCCACGGTGACTACGGGTATCTTGACGGCCTTCTTGACCTCCGCCGCGTAGTCGGTGATCCAGGCCAGGCGCGTCCCCATGGGGGGGATGATGGACGCGACGCTCTCGTAGGTCCCCACGGAGACGTGGATCATGTTCAGACCCGCCTCCTCGAGGGCCGCGGCGATGACCTTCGTCTCCTCGATGGTGCGGCCGCCGGGGACGTGCTCATCCCCGGAGATGCGGAAATCGATGAGAAAGTCCTGGCCGCATCGTTTCCTGATCTCGGCGATGATCTCCAGGGGGAACCGCAGGCGGTTCTTCAGGGGGCCGCCGTACCCATCGGTGCGCTTGTTGGAGTAACGGGACATGAACTGGGCGATGAGGTAGCCGTGGGCCCCGTGGACCTCCACGCCGTCGAACCCCGCTTTCTTCGCCCTCAGGGCCGTTTCCCCGAACTGCCTCACGATGGTCGCGATCTCCTCCCGGGCAAGCTCCCGGGGGACCTCGCCCATGACGGGGCAGGGAACGGGGGAGGCCGAAACGGGCTGGGCCCCCACGAGGGCCGAACTCGTCTGGCGGCCGGCGTGGTATATCTGGGCGATGATCTTCGCCCCGGCCTTGTGAACCGCCTCCACCAGGCGGGCGTGAGACGGTATCTGCTCGTCCTTCCACAGGCCGGGCGTCCAGAAACCCCGGCCGATGGGATCCACGGCGTAATCCTCGACGATGATCAGCCCCCAGCCGCCCCGCGCCTTGGCCTCGTGGTAGGCGATGAAACGATCCGTCGCCATCCCGTCCTGGTCGCAGAAGACCGTCACCATGGGGGCCACTACGAACCTGTTTTTCAGGGTCACCTCGCCCACCTTCAGGGGCGACAAGAGCAGACTCTCCCTTTTATCCATAATGGAACCCTCCTCCTTTCCTCAGCCACTAAACCCGTTTTTGTCAATTTTTCTTGAGCGATTGCCGAAGGTTGCGAATAACCCCCCCCGTCCCGCCGCCGGACCAGAGTGACGGGAGCGGCTCCCCCGGAAGGTTTCGTTCGTTTTTGGCCGTTTACACCTTCACCGTCCACAGGGCCGCCTCACCCGCCCCCCGGCGCTTGTCCTCGTGGTAGTCGGGGGCGACGCACAAAAACAGGGTCCGGCGATCGGGTCCGCCGAGGGCGCAGGCGAAGACCCCCATGTTACCCGTGGAGATCTCGTCCAGGATCTTCCCCCCCTCGGCCACGCGTATGACCCGGTTGCCCACGGCGTCGGCGATCCACAGGGCGCCCTCGTCGTCGAGGTCGCAGCCGTCGGGGGCCACCTTGATCTTGGGGAAGAACTGGGCCAGATCGCCGCTCTCGGGCAGGGGTCCGAAGACGGCCCAGTCCCTCCGGGGCCCCAGGGTGCCGTCGGCCTTGATGGCAAAGGCCGAGACCCGGTTGCCGAAGGTCTCGTTCACGAGGAGGGTGCCGCCGTCCGGGGTGATCACCATCCCGTTGGGGAAGAAGAGATCCTCCGCCGCCACGGAAACCTTGCCGTCGGCGTCCACGCGGGCCAGCTTGGCCGTCTCGAGGGGGGCCCCGCCCATGAGGTCGAAACCGAAGTTGCCCACGTAGGCCCGGCCCTTGGCGTCCACGACCATGTCGTTCGCGGGACCGCCGGCGACACCGGACAGGTCGGCATGGACGGCGAGGGACCCGTCGGCCTCACGCCTCATCACCCGGCGATCGAGCATGGACACGACCAGGAGCCGCCCGTCGGGTAACCAGCCGAGGCCCGAGGGCTGCTTCTCCACCGTGGCGACCTTCTCCACCCGCCCCTCCGGGTCGACGGCGATCACCTGGTGGGTGTAGAAATCCGAAACCCACAAACGACCCTCACGCCAGCGCGGTGCTTCCAGATAATCGAATCCGGAAACGAATGTGGTTAATTTCCTCTCTGCCATAGCCTTCTCCTCCTTTCTTTTGGACCCTGTCGTTTCTGGGCGTCTCGACGGGGGAACCGCCCGGCTCCCCCACGCTGCAGAGCAAGACAAACACCTATCAAGAGCAAAACGGATGCCGGGCCGCGTGCATTCACAACGGCCTGTATTCGTTACCGTATGGACCAGCCGCCCCGGGGGGCGGGGATGTCGATTTCAGGAAATGATGAAGGACGCAAACGGGAGACGCCCCAAACAGGCCCGGCCGGGACGCCTTGGGTGACGAGGCGTGAATTGACCATATGCTCGAGATTTCTCCATTTGCTGAAATGGTCAGCGCCGCCGCCCGTTTGCCAGCCCGTACTTGTCGACTCTATACGCCAGTGTCGGCCTCGATATGTTCAAAAGCCGCGCCGCTTTGGAGATATTGCCCTTGCTTACCTCGAGGGCCCGGGCGATGTATCTCCTGTTTATTTCTTCCAGGTCCACGCCGTGCGGGGGGATGTCGATGTCCTCGCCATGGCGTCTCCTCGTGTCGCGCGCCGTCTGTCCGAGGAGCATCTTGAGATGAGAGGCCTCGATCTCCCGCCCGTCTTCCATCAGGATGATCCTTTCTATGAAGTTTCTCAACTCCCGGACGTTGCCCGGCCAATCATAGCCCTGGAGAAGGGCCCGGGCCTCTTTCGAGATGGACTGAAAGTTCCTCCCGAACTTGTTGTTGAATTTGTCCATGAAAAACATGGCGATGGGCAGAATGTCGTCTCTCCGCTCCCGGAGGGGGGGCACCCGGATACAGGCGACGTTTAGTCGGTAAAAGAGATCTCTCCGAAAGGTCCCTTCCCTCACGGCCTCGGCGAGGTCCTTGTTGGTCGCCGCGATGACCCTGACGTCCACCCTTATCCTCGTGTTTCCCCCCACCTTGTAGAACTCCTTCTCTTCGATGAATCTCAGCAAGTTCACCTGGGTTTGATGCGATATCTCGCTGATCTCGTCCAGGAAGAGGGTGCCGCCGTTGGCCGCTTCTATCTTTCCTTCCTTTCCTTCCTGTAACCCCCCGGTAAAGGACCCCCTCTCGTATCCGAAGAGCTCGCTCTCCACGAGGTCCTTGTTGATGGCGCCGCAGTTGATGGCCAGAAAAGGCTTTCCGAATCTGGCGCTTCGATTGTGTATGTAGCGGGCGATTATTTCCTTCCCCGTCCCCGTCTCCCCTTCGATCAAAACCGTCGTGTCGGGGCTGCGCGCCACTTTATCGGCCTTGTCGAAGACCTCGCAGATCTCCTTGCTGACCATCACGATCTTGTCTATTTCGAATTCCCGGATGTACGCCTTCCTCAGGATCTCCAGCTCTTTTTTGAGCCTGAGATTTTCGAGGGCCCGCTCGACGATGATCTCGATCTCTTCCATGTCCAGGGGCTTCACGAGGTAGTCGAAGGCCCCCAGTTTCATTGACGTGATGACGGTCTTGATGTCCTCGAAGGCCGTCATCATGATGACGAGGATCTTATCGTCCCTTTCGCGGATCGCCTTGAGGGTCTCGATGCCGTCCATCCCCGGGAGACGGATATCGAGCAGAACGAGGTCGATCTTTTCTCTCTCGATCACGTCGATGGCCTCTTCTCCGCTCGCCGCCACGACGGTTTCGTATTTTCCGGACAGGATATGTTTCAACGGCTTTTGGAGCAGCTCGTCGTCGTCAACGATGAGGATCCTGTATCTCAGCATTTTCCACCTCCGTCGGGTTTATGGCACCCTGGCAAAGGGGATGTGGCGGGCCTGGTCTTTCACGGCGCCGGCGTCTCCATAGGAAAGGTCAGCACAAATTTCGTCCCTTTACCCTCCACGCTTTCCACTTCGATGGCGGCGTTGTGCTGTTCCAGGATCTTGTGAACGATGGACAGGCCCAAACCCGTCCCGTCGGGCTTGGTGGTGAAGAAGGGGTCGAAGATCTTGGGCAGGTGGTCGCGCCTGATACCGCCGCCGTTGTCCATGATCGCCAAGCGGAATTTCCCCCCCTTCTTGTGGCCCGATGAATTCACCGCGCCCGTGATCCTTATTTCACCCCCGTCCGACATCGATTCCACCCCGTTGATGACGATGTTGAGGAGGACCTGGCGGATCTGGTTCTTGTCGAAAACCATGGGCGGGATCGAATCGGGGAGATCGACGGTGACTTTGATGTTCTTTTCGGCGCACTGGGGCTCCAGGATGCGGACGGTTTCCATGATGACGTCCCGGATGTAACATTTCTGGGACTGGGGTACGGCCGGTCTGGCGAAATCGAGAATATTCTTCACCAGACTGTTTATTCTCTCGATCCCCCTGAGGGAGTCATTGATAAGTTCCATCGCCTGTTCGTCCCACGCCATTCTCTTGGCGAGCATCTGGATGTTCAGGTTGATGCCGGCAAGGGGGTTTCTTATCTCGTGGGCGATGCCGGCGGACAGTTGTCCCAGTGACGTCAGCCTGTCCATGCGCCTGATGGCCTCCTCCGTCGCCCGTTCCTTCGTCACGTCTTGGATGGTTACGATGATCCCCGGCCGATTCCCCTCCAGATTCTTCACGAAGGAGCTCTCTATCTCCAGTATGGCCGTCTCGCCGTTTCTCTTCTCGATGCAGACCTCCACGGTTCCGTGCCTCTGGTCGTTCTTCAGGGCCGCCCGCAAGACGCCGTTGACCGCCGCCGATCCCAACTCCGTGATGTGCCGGCCGGAAAGGTCCTCGCGGCAAATCTCGAGAATCTGCTCGGCCCTGGTGTTTATCGATTGGACGCGGTTGTCGCCGTCGATGGTGATGATGCCGTTCGGGGAGCTCTCCAGGATGTTTTCGGCTAAATCCCTTTTCGCGATGACCTGTTCGTATAGATTGGCATTCCTGAGGAGCACCGCCGTGTGATTCGCCATGACGGACAATATTTCCATGTCGTTCTTCGTGAACGCGCCGATTCTGTCACCGAAGACGCTGATCACGCCCAGCACCTCTTTCTCGCAGATCATCGGCACGAAGAGGGCTGATTTGATCTTGTCGGATTGGCCGAGGCCCACCGCCTCTTCCTTTGTGTTGTATATGATTGCCGGGACGCCCGTTTGGGCCACCCGGCCCCCCATGGCCCGCCAAGTCGCCCGGGACCTCGCGTCCGAGAGGACGGATCCTTTTCGCGATGAAACGACGAGGGTTTTTCCGTCCTTTTTCACGAGGGCCACCTCGCAGCCTTGGGCCTCCGTTATTTTCATGGCATTGGCGGCGATGACGGCCATGAATTCCCGGATTCTATCGACCGTTCCGGAACGGTTCGTCAACTGCTGGAGGAGCAGAAATTGGTCGATCTTGCGTTTGTTCTGGGCCTGCAGGCGGGCGTTCTCCACGATGATGCCCGCCTGGTTGGCGAAAAACGTGAAGAGGGAGATATCTTTCCGGCTGAGGTTTAGCACCCCCTGCGTACTGTCCCCCTCCAAGACCCCGATTATTTCCCGTCTGATCTTGAGGGGCGCCGTGATGGTCGATATCCTCTTCCAATATTCGTCCATTTTGAGGTCCGCGGCCGTGATCCTCGGGTCGGTGAAGCGATCTTTGATGAAGAGGGTCTGCCCCGTCCGGGCGACCAATGTCTCCCGGCAGTTATGCCGGTCCAGGTGCAGAGGCCTCGTTAAGGCGCGGTGTACCTCATCCTCCGTGACGAAGCCGGCGAGGTATCGACATTCCAGCATCCTGGTTTCTTTGTTGATCAAGAAGATCGCCACGCGGTTGAGTTCGAAAAACTTTTGCGTTTCCCGGACGATGGCGTTGAGGACGGCGTCGATGGGGACGGGCCGGGTCAGCATGCGGCCGATCGTCAGGATGGACGACAGGAGCTTCTCCCTCGTGATGTCCCTTCTGTTTTTCCCCTCTCTCCCCTTCTTGTTCATCCGTCGCGGCATCCGGCGAATATCGTTGTCTTAAGAAGATCTTTCAAAGCCTTCGCATTGTCAACGGAAATCATGGCCGCGCCCGGGGCGGAACCCCAAGGCCTGTTGCGGCCGTATAGGTCGAACG
This sequence comes from Deltaproteobacteria bacterium, assembly GCA_029553375.1. Lineage (GTDB taxonomy): Bacteria > Desulfobacterota > Syntrophia > Syntrophales > UBA8958 > JAKPCH01. The sequence goes on from JAKPCH010000080.1 coordinate 7,283, forward strand.
GGCGGCATCGCCTCAAGCGTGCCCATCCGAAGGGCCCGAAGGGGTCCTGACGGAGCTGACGCTGACTATGTCATCGCTTTTTTCTCGAATTTTTTCATGTCGCCTCTTTTGGAAATCGTTGTCGAAAGCATCGTCATTACCGATCTATTTTAGGATCTGGCCCGCGACGATGACCCGCTGGATCTGGTTGGTCCCCTCGTAGATCTGGGTGATTTTCGTGTCCCTCATCATGCGTTCCACGGGGTACTCCCTGCTGTAGCCGTAGCCCCCGAAGATCTGCACGGCGTCCGTCGTTACCTTCATCGCCGTGTCGGAGGCGAGCCACTTGGCCATGGAGGCGATGCGAGGGATATCGGGGGAATCCGGCTCCCTGTCGATGGTCGAGGCGGCCCGGTAAACCAGGGTCCTCGCCGCCTCGACACCGAGGGCCATCTCCGCGAGCATCCACTGTATCCCCTGAAAACCGGCGAGGGGCCTGCCGAACTGGACGCGCTCTTTCGCGTATTTGACGGCGGCCTCCAGGGCGCCCTGGGCGATGCCGACGGCCTGGGCGCCGACGGCCGGCCGCGTATAGTTGAACGTCGTCATCAGGATCCTGAAACCGTTCCCTTCGCCGCCCAGCAGCCTCGCCTCGGGGAGGAACACGTCCTCGAAGGTCAGTTCTCTCGTGTCGGAGCCGTGGATGCCCATTTTGGGCTCCTGCTTTCCCACGGAAAAACCCGGGTCGCCCTTCTCGACGAGGAGCATGCTTATGCCCTTGTGCCCCTTATCGCGGTCCGTGTAGGCCAGGACGGTGACGATCTCGGCCTCCCCGCCGTTGGTGATGAAGATCTTCGAGCCGTTGAGGAGATATCCGCCCGCCACTTTTTTCGCCGCCGTTTTCATGGCCGTCACGTCGGAGCCCGCGCCCGGTTCCGTGATGGCACATGCGCCGAGACACTGTCCCGATGCCATCCTGAACAGGTACGTCCTCTTCTGTTCCTCCGTGCCCGCCAACAGCAGAGGGTCACTCGCGAGGGCCTGGGTCGTGAGGATAACGGACGTGGAGGCGCAGACCCGGGCCGTCTCCTCCACGGCCAGGATGAGGGACAGCATCCCCGCCCCGGCGCCGCCGTACTCCTCCGGCACCTGGATGCCCAGAAGGCCGTTTTCGGCCAGAATTTTCAGATTTTGTCGGGGAAACTCCTCGCGGCGGTCGACGTCCGCGGCCCTGGGCGCGAATTCCGTCTCCGCGATGCGCCGTACCGTGTCACGCAACATTCTTTGCTCTTCCGTAAGTATGAAGTCCATATCCGCTCCTTGCTCCTACCGGGTTTGTGACGTGAAACCCCCGTGCCCCCTCCATGACCGTAAGGTCAAAAGTTCATGGCGAATCTTGGGAACAGCAAGGGGGGTGCCACGTCCATCATCGACGCAAATATTTGATTTGATTGATTATGCCGTTATGACGGAAAAGACGCCCAAAGCCGGTCCTTGAGGAAGACGTGAAGGAGGGACGGGGGGATAGAGCTAAGGCGACGATAAGAGGGGCGATTCTAACACGACAGGGACCGTTGATCATTTGCTGAACATTTCCCATTTCATGACAAGTCGGGGGACATTACGCCGCCTCTGTGACCCGCGGGCGACAGCCGGGGTATCGGACGGACACCGATGCCGGGAAGGGATTTCTTCCGGCGTCGACAGGAATTTCTATCCTATGCGATTTTCAGACTTCACCCCATTGGCGGGGGCGGCCCGTGGGACTATCCTCCCCGCGACAGAGGCAAAGACGGCGAGGTAAGGACGTTCAACCAACACACCCGCCCCCGGGGAGGGCGGCCGGGAAAGAGACATAAGAAAGGAGTCGCGCCATGAAAAGAAAGGGTCAACAGATGGAGAAAGAAGCCTTCAGGGCGGCGGCGATGACGGGAAAGGCGCGGAGGATGCCCTTGACGCCGTGGGTATGGGAAACCGCCACCATCAGGAGAAGGCATGTCAAGATCAACTGGGAGCTCCTCCACGATGCCGTCTGGCCGGGATAGGGAATGCCCGATGCCCGTCGCCCGAAGGGGGGCATGGGCGACGGGTGAGAGGACGGCCGCCTGCCGCGCGGAGGGACGGTGGACAGCCCAACCCGCGGCCGGGCGTCGCGTTCCGGCGACCGGAATTAACGAGGCCTAAACTACCTTCTCCTTAAATGACCCGCGTGGGTCCCAAAGTCTTGTCCGGGGAAAGGACGGGATCGACGCCAGACGGCCCTTCGGGAGCCTCCTTGGGAAATCCCGATCTACCTCCTGAATTCAGGCTCTGCGAAACAGGGACCGCCGCCTTTAGTCCCCGGTAAAGGCGGCGGTCCCTTTTCACCTCCCGCGGTCCCCGGCTGCGAAGGCGCCGGGAAATGTACCTGCCGCCTGCGCCTTTTTTGGGCGCCGCGGCGGACGCGCCTTGAGCCGTGGGGGCTTATCTGATATAGGGCGGCCGAGATGCTTCGAAACATCGTCACCAGGCGCCGAAGTTCGAGGGTCAAGGGCGAGAAGTTGACCGCTCCCGGGATGGACCCCCTCCTCGCGGAGGGTCTCTACGGGGCCCTGGAACACACCTCGCGGGCGGGCATCTACGTGGTCCAGGACGGGAAGTTCCGTTTCGTCAACCAGTACGCGGCGGACTACTGGGGCTACCCGCGGGAGGAGCTCATCGGTAAGGAGTCGATGAGCCTCGTCCACCCCGAGGACCGGGAGCGGGTCCGACAGGCGGCGATCCAGATGCTCCGGGGCAATCGCACCTCCTCCTACGAATTCCGGACCGTCACGAAGAACGGCGATATCCGGTGGATCACCGAGGTGATCACCTCGATCCGTTACCAGGGCCGGCGGGCCGTCCTGGGCAACTCCATGGACATCACGGAACAGATCGAGGCCCGCGACAAGCTGGCGGAGCTGGAGGCCCTGGAGAACTCCATTCTCGAGGCGATACCCCACGCCGTCATCGGCCTGAAGAACCGCCGCATCATCTTCGCCAACGACGGCGTCGAGAGGGTTTTCGGCTGGCGGGCCGACGAGCTCATCGGCGCCACCACCCGCGTCCTCTACCGCAGCGACGGCGACTGGGACGCCATCGCCCGGGAGCTCTACACCACCCTGGAAACCCGCCGCACCCACAGCACGGAGTTCCCGTGCGTCAGGAAGGACGGTCGGCCCATCGAGTGCCTGATCACGGCCTCCCGCATCGGCGAGAGCCTAAAGGAGAAGAACATCGTCATCACCTTCGAGGACATCACGGACCGCAAGCTCGCCGAGGAGGCCTACCGCACCATGGCGGACAGCTCCCAGGCGGGCGTCTACATCGTCCAGGACGGGGTTTTCCAGTTCGTCAACGAAAACGCCGCCGGTTACGCCGGCTACGGCCAAAGGGAACTGACGGGCATGAACTCCATGCAGCTCGTCCATCCCGAAGACCGGCTCATGGTGAAGGAAAACGCCCACCGTCTCCTCCACGGCGAGAGGAAATCGCCCCACGAGTTCCGCATCGTGACGAAAGACGGCCGCGTCCGCTGGATCATGGAGACGGTGACGTTCATCCAATACCGGGGTAGGCGGGCCGTTTTGGGCAACTCCATGGACATCACGGAGCAGATCGAGGCCCGGGACAAGCTGGAGAAGCTCGAGGCCCTCGAGGCGTCGATCCTGGAGGCGATTCCCCATGCCGTGATCGGTCTCCAGGATCGGCGGGTGATCTTCGCCAACGACGGTGTCACGACCGTCTTCGGCTGGGGGGCGAAAGAGATCGTCGGCATGAGCAGCCGCGTCCTGTATCGCTCGGACGAGGACTACGACGCCATCGCCAAGATCCTCTACAGCACCCTGGAGAAGAGGAGCACCGTCCGCGTGGAGTTTCCGTGCCGCAGGAAGGACGGGACGGACATCGAGTGCCTGATCAGCGCCTCCCGGACGGGGGAGAGCCTGCAGAACAAGAGGATCGTCATCACCTACGAGGACATCACGGAGAGGAAACGGGCCGAAGAGGAACTGGAGCGGTCCCGTCAGCAGATGCGGAACCTCTCGGCCCATCTCCAGTCGGTGAGGGAGAAGGAGCGCACCCACATCGCCCGGGAGCTCCACGACGAGCTGGGGCAGCTCCTGACGGCCCTCAACATGGACATCATCCTCCTGGACCGCAAGGTGCCCGCCGAACATAGGGACCTGCGGGAGCGGATCAAGGCCATGTCCGACCTCGTGGGCCTGACGATGAAGACCCTCAAGCGTATCTACATGGACCTCCGGCCGGGCATGCTGGACCACCTGGGACTGCCCGTGGCCATCGAGTGGCAGGCCAACGAATTCACCAAGCGGACGGGGATCCCCTGCCGGGTGGCGGTGAAGCCGGAGGACATGCAGCTCAACGCCGATTTGTCCACGGCGGTCTTCCGTATCTTTCAGGAGACCCTGACGAACATCTCCCGCCACGCCGAGGCGAAGAGCGTCCGGGTGTCGTTGAGATTGACCGGCGGGATGCTCTGCCTGGTCGTGAAGGACGACGGCAAGGGCATCACGGAGGAGCAGATGGCGAAACCCGATTCCTTCGGCCTCCTGGGGATCCGGGAAAGGGTCTCCTACTGGGGCGGGGAAGTGAAGATCATCGGCAAGAGGGGGAAAGGGACGACGGTGAGCATCCGCATCCCATACCGGAGGGGAGGGGTATGAAGAAAATCCGCATCCTTATCGCCGACGACCACCCCATCGTCCGGGCGGGATTCAAGCAGATCCTCTCGGAGACCCCGGACATGGAGGTCACCGACGAGGCGGGAAACGGTCAGGAGGCCATGGAGTGCGTGCGGAAAAAACACCTCGACGTCGTCCTCCTCGATATCTCCATGCCGGGGCGGAGCGGCCTGGAGGTCCTCAAGGAGATGAAGGAGGAAAACCCGAAGCTCCCCGTCCTCATCATCAGCATGTACCCCGAGGAGCAATACGCCATCCGGGCGCTGAGGGCGGGCGCCTCGGGCTACCTGACCAAGGCCAGCGCCCCCAACGAGCTCATTGCGGCCATCAGGAAGGTGGCGGGGGGAGGCAAGTACATCAGCGCCACCCTGGGTGAACGCCTGACCGAGTTCCTCGGGACCGACGTGACCCGCCCCCCCCACGAGCTCCTCTCCGATCGGGAGTACCAGGTGATGCTCATGATCGCCTCCGGCAGGACCGTCTCCTCCATCGCCGAGGAGCTCTGCCTGAGCGTCAAGACGATCAGCACCTACCGCAGCCACATCCTCGAGAAGATGAAGTTGAAAAACAACGCCGAGATAACCTTCTACGCCATGAGAAACGGTCTGGTCGGCTGAAACGACAAGACACCGTTAGTTCGCAAATATCTTGTTTTCATTGGACAAATTTAGAGAGGGGGGTAACGGCTATCGCGTCCCCGGATCTCCCCCGCTTTCGGCGAAATCTCCCCGGGGCGTGATCAGCAAACCATTTTCCCACGAGGCTTTCCGGCCCTCGCGAGCCCGGAAGGACCGCCACGACAGGAAATTTTTTCAACGTCGCCGATTCCTCAGAGGGACGACCCGGCGGGACAAAGGGAGGACGGGGGGGATTTGCGAGGCCCCGCCTCTTTGCCGTGTTGACACCAGGTAGCCGTTTTCTATATTTTC
>JAKPCH010000081.1 GCA_029553375.1 Deltaproteobacteria bacterium
CGGTCCTTTTTTTTATGCGGGACATCCCCCCGGGGCCGAGGACGACCGGACCCCCCTCGGGTATGGGGGGACACCCTGGTGTGTTAGGCTTTTAGGGGCTTCTCCCCGGCGGTGCTTTTGGTGAGGGAAGAAAAATTCGGGGGGGGAAAATTTTTTGTCGATCGCAGATTCCTCAATGATTACAGGTAGTCTACCTACGTCGGCGCGCCGACATCCCCCCGCGGTCGGCCGTTTTTGTTCTAATATAGTTCCCATAATATACTAACAAATTCGGTCGAAATTTCCCTCAAAAACGACCGCTTTCGGCCCGTTTTGGGAGGCGGGAAATATTTTGGGCCAAAAAGGCCCGTTTTTTTCCCCCCGAGAGGCAAAACGGGGCAGAACGGACCGTTTTGCCAAAAACGCCCCCGGGCGGGGGGAAACCGGTCCAAAAAGATCGTTTTGCCCGTGCCGATCACCCCTTTGTCCCATTACGGCTATCACAGAATGGCTCTATAGCGCCGATCATTGACGGACGGGTCCAAGGCCGCGGCGGCTGCCAGAGGAACGAGCACCAGACCGTCCGCTGAAAGCGGCGTCGGCTCAGCGCCCGATCCGGATGCCGGGCTGTCGGATGTCGGATTGGATCGTGTTTCCACCGGGGGTCCTCTCGGTTTCTTGCCGTTGTCGGCGCGACATTCGCGCCGTGTGGCGGGGAAAGTCCGCTCCTGGGGTTATCTACCGGAGCCGGGGAAGGAACGTCGGTGGGCGGGTTGTTCGGTCTGGGGAAGCCGGTTCGTATCCGGAAATATTCCTTGACACTTAGAGCCACAACCGGTTATATTTATTCCCGGATGAGGCTGATGCCGGAAAAAACCATGGCCAGGAGCGACCCTATGATAGAAACGATCAAATCCATCATCCTGGATTTCCAGGAAACCCGGCTGGAGACCGGGGTCCCCCGGCGTTTGCGTATCGAGACGGTACACGGCAAGGCCGCCGTCTGCATCGGAGTGCGCCGGAGCGGCAAATCGACATACATGTTTCAGGTTATCCAGCGGCTGCTGGACGGCGGGGTCCCCCGGCAAAACATTCTGTACCTGAACTTTTTCGACGACCGGCTCCACAACCTGCGGCAGGATAACCTCGGCCTGATCGCCGAGGCCTATTACTCCATCTACCCGGAGAAGAAAAACACCGAGACGGTCTACTGCTTTTTCGACGAGATTCAGAACGCCCCCGGTTGGGAGCCCTTCGTGGACCGTTTGTTGCGCACGGAAAAATGCGAAGTGTATCTCACCGGTTCGTCGGCCAGGATGCTGTCGAGGGAGATCGCCACGCAGATGCGCGGGCGGGCTCTCTCTTGGGAGATGTTTCCGTTCTCGTTCAGGGAATTTCTGGACTACAAGGGAATCGAGAGCGGTGGTGCGCTGTCAACCAAGAAACGTCTCCTCGTTCAGAAGGCTTTTGAGGAATACTGGGAGACCGGCGGCTTTCCCGAAGTCGCCGGTCTGGGCCGGAACCTGCGGATCAAGACACACCAGGAGTACTTTCACACCATCCTGTTTCGGGATTTAGTCGAGCGCCACGACGTTTCACACCCGAAGGCGGTGATTGATCTGGCGCACTGGCTGGTGGACAACACCGCCTCGCTTTACTCGGTCAATAGTCTCACGGGCTATCTCAAGTCGCTGGGCCACAAGGCTCCGAAGTCCGCGGTGTCGGATTACCTGGAATGGTTCGAGGACGCCTATTTCCTGTTCACCGTGCGCATATTCGATCCGTCTTTGGCGCGCAGCAACACCAATCCGAAAAAGGTCTACTGCATCGATCACGCACTGGTCACTTCGGTGTCGTCCGGAATTCTGGTCAACTCCGGCCATCTTCTCGAGAACCTCGTGTTCACCGCGCTCCGGCGTCTTCATCCGGAAATCTACTACTACAAGACCAAGAACGGCCGGGAGGTCGATTTCATCGTCCCGATGCGCGGCGGGTCCAAGATGCTGGTCCAGGTGTGCGAGTCCCTGGCGGAACCGCAAACGCGTAAGCGGGAGACTACGGCCTTGAGTGAGGCGATGCTTGAGCTGGGCCTGAAATCTGGAACTATCGTGACACGGAACGATGATGAGCGGATTGAGGCTGGCGGCGGGACCATCGAGGTGGTTCCGGCATGGCGGTTCCTCCTCGAACTGCCGGAAGCTTCGGAATAGCTGCATGAGATTCCCCCGGGTTCGACGGCGCCAGGTAAACGAATCGGTGATTGCTGAGTTATTGCATGCACTTACGTCATGCCTGTCTTTCGGTCGTGTGCCTATGGATTTCGGGGGTGCATGGGATGCCCTGAATCCGCTTGGGTCGATCTTGATGCTGCCGTCCTTGAGCCGCCGGAGGTATCTCCCCATCGTCCGGTGGGCCA
>JAKPCH010000086.1 GCA_029553375.1 Deltaproteobacteria bacterium
ACGGTCCGGTTCTCTGCGGGGCCCTGGCTGCCCGCTGTTCGCGGTCCAAACCGCACCCCCGCCGAGGCCGGCCTTGACGGATGGGTACGGCTCTATGTCGCCACACGCCCCTCCGTCTTCGCGGCGGAATGAATACCGGGAGATTAAAACGGCGTGAACGTTTTTCTTCTCTATGCGACGTGCCGCCTCTTCGTGTCAAGAAAAAAGACCCCCCAAACGGCCTGGTGTCACTGCCCACACTGTTATTGAACTAATAATTATTCTTCGAAGTCGTCGTTGATCGAAGCTGGTCGAAAGAAAATTATGCGCGTAGCATAAGGTTTAAGTCCATGATATCATTGAGCGAAAACCTACGCTTAGGCAGCGATTGAGGATTTTGTAACTTACGGTAATTATTGATTAATTAATGAAGGACGGGGTAAAGGGGAATTCGGGGTCTTCGTGGGGAATAATATCAGCATTAAATGATATCGTAACTCGTTTCTGTTAAGGACGGCGTTTCCGCCGTTGCGGAGATCGGGGCCCTCAACATGGGCCTAAACGGACCCGACGTCAGGCCTACGGAATCGAGAGCGACGCCCTTGCGCCCCCCCTCCCAAAACGCTAATTTTCAAGACCTGACCCCAGAAAAGGGCGAGGCGATTCGCGGCTGCACGAATCGCCTCGTTTTTCCTGGTGGGCCGCACAGGGATCGAACCTGCGACCCGCTGATTAAGAGTCAGCTGCTCTACCTACTGAGCTAGCGGCCCGGATATGTCCAAAATATCTTTCCGTCTGGCGCGCCCGGTACGACTCGAACGTACGACCAACAGATTCGAAGTCTGCGACTCTATCCAACTGAGCTACGGGCGCTTGTAACCGGTGTCCTCAATTTTGGGGTGAGTGGAGGGACTTGAACCCTCAGCCTCCGGGGCCACAACCCGGCACTCTGACCAATTGAGCTACACCCACCGCAAATCTATTGTTTAGTGGTACGCCTGGAGGGATTCGAACTCTCGACCCACGGATTAGAAGTCCGTTGCTCTATCCAGCTGAGCTACAGGCGCATCATCTATAATGTCCCTCAAAAAGAGAGAGCCTCATACCGTCTCGATGCCCTTTTGTCAAGGGGATATTTCAGTGGACGTACCCGACGATCCCGTCGAAACGGTACCCCTTCTTCTCCATCCCCTCGGCCCGGGGGTCCGTGGTGAAGAAATAGACGTCCCCCTTGCGATGGCGCCAGCGGTAGAGCTCCCTCGTCCGCGGGAGGCGGGTCGTGGCGATGTTGCCCAAGGAACCGTCGAAGCGGTAATCGCCGGCGAGCCTCTCTCCCTCGAGACGGTCGGCGGAGTAGAAATGGGCGCCCCGGCTGGGCGAGTACCAGCGGTAAAACTCCACCGTACCCGGCGTCGACGGGGCGAAGAGGCGGAAGGCCAAACCCTCTTTCACGTAGTTCCCCGCCCTGATGAGGGCGGCGTCGTTCTGGGGGTTTACGCTGAAGAGCCGGTCCCGGCCGTTGTAGTAACGGATGACGTCGATCCATTTCGCGGCCGCCTCGGGGGTGATCTCCGCCAGGACCTCCACGGACTCCTCGCCGCCGTTGGAGGTGAAATCGACGAAGCCCCGGTACGAACCGGGTGTCATCTTCTTCGTGTCCAGGCCGATGGTCACGTAGTCCACCTCCGTCGTCGTCACGCCGCTGTCGGGGAGGATGGTCAAGAAGCGTCCCATGGTCTTGCTCGTCCCCTCCTTCAGGATCCTGATCCCCTCGAAGGTCACCTGGCCCTCCTTCACCGCCACCGTAACGACCAGCTCCCCCGGGGGGAGCCCGTCGGCGACGACGAACTCGGCCCCCTCCCTCTTCAGACCCCGGGTGTCCACATCGGCGACGGGACGGCCGTTGAGGGTCACGGAAAAGCGACCGCCCGCCTCTTCCTTGAAGTAGTAGAGGTGCATCCCCCTACCCGTGCCTTGGATACGTAAAGAACAGCGGGGTGAGCCCACGGGAAAGCCGCCTCTCTCCCCCCAGTTGCCCGAGAAGGAAAGGACGTCGCGGTACCCCGGGGGCATCTTGTAGAGGCCGGACCCGGCCGTCTCGGGGTTACGGAAACCTATGTAGCGCCCTCCCCCTTCCGGTGCGGTCCCGGCCTTTCTGGCCTGGGCCTGCCACTTGAGCATCTTCCGGCCGCCGTTGGTCACGGCGAGGCGCTGGGAAGCGGCCTGACCGGGGGCGAGGAGACCGAAGTCGAGGCGGAGGGGGAGGACGACGAGGCGCGGTTCCTTGGCGAGATCCGTTCCGTTTTCCGCCGTCGCCGCCTCACGGGCGTGCCCGGGGGCGGCGCAGGTCAAAAACAAAAGCAAAATCATCCAGGGGCGAATAGACATCATCCGGTCCGACTTTGGTCCTCGGGGATTTCGACCCTTCTACCCCAATCGGTCTTCTTTCGCAATCACCTTGACGGCCGGGGAAATATAATCTTGACAGGGTCGGGGGGGGCGATATAACGTCCGCACCTTTCGTGAAAACCAATGGACGAGGAAACGCTTACATATCTCTTGGCCTTGCAGAGGGTGGAGGGCCTGGGCAACACCTCGATGCGCGCCCTCATGACCGCCTTCCCCTCACCGGCGGCCGTCTTTGCCGCCCCCGCCGAGGCCCTCATGTCCGTGGCGGGCATCGGCGCCAAAACGGCCTCCGCCGTGAGGGAATTCAACAACTGGGGCGAGGTGAAGCGGGACGTCCTCGAACTGAAGAGGCGCCGCATCACCGTCGTCACCTTCAAGGACGACGCCTTCCCCCGCCTCCTGAAGGAGATACCCGACTGCCCCGCCCTCCTCTACGTGGCGGGCGAGTTGAAGAGGGACGAGGTCTGCGTGGCCCTCGTCGGTTCACGAAACGCCTCGGCCTACGGAACGTACACGACGGAAAAGATCGCCCGCGACCTGGCCCTTAGGGGTGTCACCGTCGTCAGCGGCCTGGCGAGGGGGATAGACACGGCGGCGCACCGCGGCGCCCTCGCCGTCGGGGGAAGGACGATCGCCGTTTTGGGATCGGGCCTCGATGTCGTCTATCCCCCGCAAAACCTCCCCCTCTTCAAGGAGATCGCGGAGACGGGCGCCGTCGTCTCCGAGTACCCCCTCGGCACCAGGCCCCTCGCCCCCCACTTCCCCGCCCGCAACCGCATCATCAGCGGCCTCTCCCACGGCGTCGTCGTCGTGGAGGCGACGGAGAAGAGCGGATCCCTCATCACGGCCCGCCTTGCCCTCGAGCAGGGGCGCGAGGTCTTCTCCGTCCCCGGGGGCATCGACCTCCCCGGTTCCCGGGGGACGAACCGCCTCATCAAGGAGGGGGCCAAGCTCGTCGAGTCGGTGGACGACATCATCACCGAGATCCTGCCCCAGCTCGAGGTACCCCTGGCACCCCCCCGGAGACAGGCAAGGGAAGAAGAAGAGAAGGGGCACCAGGAACCCCTCGGGGAGGGGGAGAGGAAGGTCCTGGAAAACATCGACCATGAGCCCCGCCACGTGGACGTCCTGATCCAACGGACGGGCCTCACGCCCCAGGAGGTCATGAACGCCCTCCTGATCCTGGAGCTCAAGGGCCTCATCCGCCAGCTCCCCGGTAAAAACTACATCCGCGAGGTAAACTGAGATGCCCCATTCCCTCATTGTCGTCGAGTCGCCGACGAAGGTCAAAACCATCAAGAAATTCCTGGGGGAAGACTTCGAGGTCCGGGCGACGATGGGCCACGTCAAGGACCTGCCCAAGAGCGGCCTCGGCATCGACATAGAGAAAGGTTTCGAGCCGACCTACAAGACCATCGAGACGAAGAAGAAGGCCCTCGACGAGATCAAGAAGGCGGCCAAGAAGGCCGCCGCCGTCTATCTGGCCCCCGACCCGGACCGGGAGGGGGAGGCCATCGCCTGGCACGTGGCCCAGGAGATCGGCATGGAAGGCCGGGAGATCCACCGCGTCCTCTTCAACGACCTGACGAAGAACACGGTGACGGAGGCCATCCGCCATCCCCGGGAACTGGACGTGAACAAGTACGAGGCCCAGCAGACCCGGCGGATCCTGGACCGCCTCGTGGGGTACAAGATCAGCCCCCTCCTCTGGACGAAAGTGAAACGGGGTCTCTCGGCGGGCCGTGTCCAGTCCGTGGCGGTGCGTCTCATCTGCGACCGGGAAGAGGAGATCAAGGCCTTCAAGTCTGAGGAGTACTGGACGATCACGGCCCTCCTCGAGGCCGCCCGCCCGCCGGCCTTCGAGGCCCGCCTCACGAAGATCCACGGCCGCAAGGCGAAGGTCGCCAACGAGGCCCAGGCCCAAGAGGTGGTGGACACCGCGGGGGCGACGCCCTTCCGCGTCACCGCCGTGGAACGCAAGGAGACCAAGAGGTCCCCCTCGCCCCCCTTCACGACGAGCAAACTGCAGCAGGAGGCGGCCCGCTCCCTCGGCTTCCCCGCCAAGAAGACCATGACCATCGCCCAGCGCCTCTACGAGGGGGTCGAGCTGGGCGAGGAGGGGCCCGTGGGGCTCATCACCTACATGCGCACCGACTCCGTCCGGATCGCCGCCGAGGCCCTCGAGGAGGCGAGGAGATACATCAGGGAAAACTACGACGCCGCGTACCTCCCCGCCCGGGCCGTCACCTACAGGAATTCCTCCACGGCCCAGGACGCCCACGAGGCCATCAGGCCTTCCTCGTTGGCCTACACCCCCCAGAAGGTGAAGAAATTCCTCAGGCCCGACGAATTCAAGCTCTACCAGCTCATCTGGAACCGGTTCCTCGCCAGCCAGATGACTCCCGCCCGTTTCGACCAGACGGTCATCGAGTGCGCAGGGGGCCCCTACACCTTCCGCGCCATGGGTTCCATCATGAAGTTCGACGGTTACACCGTCGTCTACAAGGAGGGCAAGGAGGAGAACGGGACCAACGGGGACGAGGCGTTCGGGAAGATCCTCCCCGACTGCGCCGTGGGAGAGGAGCTGAGGCTTTTGGATCTCAAGAAGGAACAGAAATTCACCCAGCCGCCCCCGCGCTTCTCCGAGGCCACCCTGGTCAAGGAGTTGGAGGAAAAGGGCATCGGCCGCCCGAGCACCTACGCCGCCATCCTGAGCACCATCCAGGAGCG
>JAKPCH010000088.1 GCA_029553375.1 Deltaproteobacteria bacterium
CCGATCTTACTCGGGGATTGTTAAAATTTCGTGACAGGGATGTTAAAGATTGACGAAAATTTGGGGCGGGAAGGCCGATCGGCGGCGGTTTCTTGATAAAAAAATCCTTGACAGACGCGGGGAAAGGGTTTAACAGCGATCAAAACCGTCATCAATAAAGGGTTTGCAAATTACCCGTGATCCTGCCTCAGGCAAGAAGGCCTTCGATCGAAGCGGCTGTCGTTCCGGAGCCGTCACGAATGTTTTTTCATGTGCTGGTATTTCCCCCCTGTTCCACGACGCGAAGATGAGACCGTTGGGAAACGGTTGATATTAACTAAATCTAAGGAGGGAGAGGGATGAACAAAGGCGATCTGGTAAACGAAGTGGTGGCGGTTGTAGGTAAGAAAAAAGTGGCGGAGGCGGCGGTTAACTGCGTCCTCGAGGCCATCACGGGTGCCCTGAAGAAGGGTGAGTCGGTCACCCTCGTCGGTTTCGGGACCTTCAAGGTGGCCAAGAGGGCGGCCCGGACGGGCAGGAACCCCCAGACGGGCAAGCCCCTGAAGATCAAGGCCAAGAAGGTTCCCCGTTTCACGGCGGGCAAGAAACTGAAGGACGCCGTGGCGGCGACGAAGTAGCAGCACCACACGCGGTCTTTTAGCGATCCCGAGACATGGTCCGGCCCCCGAGATTCCGCGGGGGCCTTGTCTTTAAAAATGCTTGACACGGAACCTCGGTTCTGATAGCACCACCCTGCCGCTTGGATCCCGCAAGGGACCGGGACGGAAGGTTACCCCAAAGGCGTTTCTGGCATATCAATGCGGGCCTCCCGTCTATGCACGGCGAGGCCTTTTTTTCGTCAGGGGGGGTTATGGAGATAATCGAGACGGTCAGGGAGATGCAGTCCTACTCCGAGGACCTGCGCCGGCGGGGTAAGAAGATCGCCTTCGTGCCCACCATGGGTTATTTCCACGAGGGCCATCTCAACCTCATGCGCGAAGGCCGGCGGCGTGGGGATTGTTCCGTCATCAGCATCTACGTCAACCCCACCCAGTTCGGCCCCAACGAGGACCTGGCGCGTTACCCCCGGGATTTCGAACGGGACCGCCGCCTGGCCGCCGAGGTGGGGGTGGACGTCATCTTCTACCCCTCCGACAAGGAGATGTACCCCCCGGGGTATCAGACCTACGTCAACGTCGAGGAGGTCACCAACAACCTCTGTGGCCTCTCCCGACCCGGTCACTTCCGCGGCGTGACGACGGTCTGCTGCAAGCTCTTCAACATGGTCAAACCCCATGTGACAATTTTCGGGAAGAAGGATTTCCAGCAGCTCGTGGCCATCAAGAGGATGGTTTTGGACCTCAACATGGATCTCGAGGTGGTGGCCATGCCCACCACGAGGGAGCCCGACGGTCTCGCCATGAGTTCCCGCAATGTCTACCTGAAGCCGGAGGAACGGGAATCGGCCCTCAGCCTGAGCCGTTCCCTGAAGATGGCCAAGGCGATGTACGACGAGGGGGAACGGGACGCGGCGAGGATCATCGAGAAGGTCAAGGCCTACATCGCGGGCCACCCCTACACGAAGATCGATTACGTCCAGATCTGCGACACGACGACGATGAAGGACGTCTCCAGGCTGGACGGGGAAGCGGTGATCGCCCTGGCCGTCCGTGTCGGGACGGCACGGCTGATCGACAACTACGTATTCGGGGAACCACTGGACATTTAAGGGACAACAAGAGGGCGGGCAGATGCAGAGATTCATGTTGAAGTCCAAACTTCACCGCGCCCGGGTTACGGACGCGAATCTCCACTACGAGGGGAGCATCACCATCGACGAGGGGCTCATGGAGGCGGCCGACATCGTCCCCTACGAGCAGGTGGCCATCTACAACGTGACCAACGGTGAGCGTTTCACCACTTACGCCATCAAGGGCGAGCGGGGATCGGGGGTGATCTGCCTCAACGGCGCGGCGGCCCACAAGGCCTCCAAGGGGCACATCATCATCATCGCCACCTACGTGACGGCGGGGGCGGAGGAACTGCGGGACTGGAGCCCCAAGTGCGTCCTCCTCGACGAGAACAACGCCATCAAGTCAAGCCGCTGAGGTTCGGGGACACGCCCCTGGATTGAGAAAGAGAATCCGCCAGATCTTCATCGCGGGGTTGGCCGTCACCGTACCCGTCGTCCTGACCCTCTACGTCCTCTTCTTCCTTATCGGCCTCATGGATAACCTCCTGCGGGTCCTGCCTCGTTCCTACCATCCCGACACCCTCCTGGGCTTCCATGTCCCCGGTTTGGGGGTCATCGCCTCTTTCCTCTTCATCATCCTCATGGGACTCCTCGTGAGGAGCTATGTGGGCCGGCGCATCGTCAACTTCGGCGAGGCCGTCTTCCACCGCATCCCCGTCATCCGCAGCGTCTACGAGGGGACCAAACAGGTCGTGGACAACATGATCGTCAACAAGGCCCGGAGCTTCAAGCGGGTCGTCCTCGTCGAGTTCCCCTCCCCGGGTAAGTACGCCGTGGGCCTCGTGACGGGCCCCAGCCGGCCCCTGATCGAAGGCCTCGTCGGGCGCCCCTGCCTCAACGTCTTCGTCCCCACGACCCCCAACCCCACGTCGGGCTACCTCATCTGCGTCCCCGAGGACCAGGTCAAGGAGCTGGACATGACGGTGGAGGAGGCCTTCACCTTCATCATCTCCTGCGGGATCGTGGAGAACCCCGCCCGTCTCGACGAGGACCTGAGGCGGATCATCGTCTGAGGTCCTTGGCCCGCCGTCGCCGGGCCCGGGGTGACGGCGGCGACGACGCGACGTTCTCCCCGGCCCCAATTACGGTCTTGCCCCCGTAGGCGGGTCTGTGTTAGAGGACCGGCGACAAAAAAACGGTTGAGGAGGAAAGGCCCGTGGCCGTGAAGAAGATCGATCCCAAGCTCCCCTACAAGGTGGCGGACATGTCCCTGGCCCCGTGGGGCCGCCGGGAGATGGAACTGGCCGAGAAGGAGATGCCCGGCCTCATGGCGGTCCGGGAAAAGTACGGGCCCTCCAAGCCCCTGGCGGGGAAGAAGATCACGGGCTCTCTCCACATGACCATCCAGACGGCCATGCTCATCGAGACCCTCAAGGAGCTCGGGGCCGATCTGCGCTGGGCCTCGTGCAATATCTTCTCCACCCAGGACCACGCCGCCGCCGCCATCGCCGAAGCGGGCTCCGCCGCCGTCTTCGCCTGGAAGGGGGAGACCCTCGAGGACTACTGGTGGTGTACGGAACAGGCCTTGACGTGGCCCGACGGCTCCGGGCCCGATCTCATCGTGGACGACGGAGGTGACGCCACCCTCTTCGTCCACCAGGGGGTGAAGGTCGAAAAGGACCCGTCCCTCCTCCAGCGGGAGGAGTCCCACAAGGAGATGGCCATCATCATGGACCGCCTGCGGGCGAGTTACCGCCGGGACCCCCGGCGGTGGCACCGCGTCGCCGAGAAGATCATCGGGGTGACGGAGGAGACGACGACGGGCGTCCACCGCCTCTACGCCATGGCGAAGGCGGGGGAGCTCCTCTTTCCCGCCATCAACGTCAACGATTCGGTGACGAAGTCGAAGTTCGACAACCTCTACGGCTGCCGCGAGTCCCTGGCCGACGGCATCAAGAGGGCGACGGACGTCATGGTGGCGGGGAAGACGGTCGTCATCTGCGGCTACGGCGACGTCGGCAAGGGCTGCGCCCAGTCCATGAGGGGCTTCGGGGCCCGGGTCATCGTGACGGAGGTCGACCCCATCTGCGCCCTCCAGGCGGCCATGGAGGGCTACGAGGTGAAGACCCTCGACGACGTCGTGTCCTTCGGCGATATCTTCGTTACCGCCACGGGGTGCTGCGACGTCATCACGGGCCGCCACATGGAGCGCATGAAGGACGAGGCCATCGTCTGCAACATCGGCCACTTCGACAGCGAGATCTCCATGCACTACCTGGAGAACAACCCCCGGTGCAAAAAGACGAACATCAAGCCCCAGGTGGACAAGTGGACCCTCGAGTCGGGCCGGTCCATCATCGTCCTCGCCGAGGGGCGCCTCGTCAACCTCGGCTGCGCCACGGGCCATCCCAGCTTCGTCATGAGCGCCAGTTTCACCAACCAGTGCCTCGCCCAGATGGAACTCGCCCGGGGGGGGTACAAGCCGGGGGTCTACACCCTACCCAAGACCCTCGACGAGGAGGTGGCGAGACTCCACCTCGACCGTCTCGGCGCGAAGCTCACGAAGCTGACGGCCGCCCAGGCCCGCTACCTCGGCGTCCCCCGGAAGGGTCCCTTCAAGGCGGACCACTACCGCTACTGAGGGTCGTTTCCTCCCCTTCTCAGGTCCTGACGCGCCGCAGGAGGAAGACGGCCCCGGCGGCGAAGAGGAGGTTCGCCGTCCAGGCGGAAAGGACGGGGGGGATCGTGCCCGCCCGGCCGAGGGAGAGGGCGAAGGCGAAGATAAGCCAGTAGGAGAAGCCCAGGACGATGCCCGCCCCGATGCTCTGGGCGAGGCCCCCGCTCCTCTCCGTCCGGAGGGGGAAACACACCCCGATCACGATGAGGATGAGACCGGCGAGGCTCCCCGCCACCTTGCCGTGGAGATCGACGACGTAGGGCGTGGCGTCGTATCCCTCGGCCCTGAGTTTCCCGATGTAGGACCGCAGTTCGAAGAATCCCATCTTGTCGGCGTCCTTCTGGACCGTCCGGAAGTCCTCCGGCCGCTCCGGCAGGTCGATGACCTTCCGTTCGTACCTCTCGAGGACGGGGAAGCCCTCGGGGGGGATGTTCACGATCAGGACCTTCACGAACTCCCATCTGTTGTCCCGCCACACGGCCCGTTCGGCGTCGATTCGCCTCACGAGGCGGAAGTCCCGGTCGAGGACGTTGATGGTGACGCCGTTGACGGCGTTCGCCGCGGCGTCGAAGAGGCGGAAGTTGTAGATCCCCCAGGCCCCCCGGTACCAGATCCGGTCCTGTTTGAAGGCCCCGGGGAGGGTCTGTTTCTGCACCTCCACGAGGCGGATCTCCTCCGCCCGCCGGTAGGCGGAGGGGGTTACCAGTTCGCTGAAGAGGAACAGGGCGACGGAGATGACGGCCCCCGCGGCCAAAACGGGCACGGTCAGGCGGTAGACGCTGACGCCGCACGACTTCAGGGCCGTGATCTCGTTGTGGCGCGCCAGGTTGCCGAAGGTGATGAGGGTGGAGAGGAGGATCACCGCCGGCGTCGTCTGGGAGACGATGAGGGGGATCAGGTAGAGGAAGTGGCGGGCCACCTGGGACCACGTGGCGGCGTTGGACATGAACATCCGGATCTTCCCGAAGAAGTCGATGACGAGGTAGAGGGAGACGATGGAGGCGAGGATGAGGCCGAAGAGGAGGAGGTATTCCCTCAGTATGTAGCGGTCGAGGATGGCCATGGGGTCATCCGTCCCCCCGGAGCAAGGGGAGACCCTTGTCGGCGGCCGCCCGGAGGAAGAGATAGACGGCCAGGGCGGCGAAGAGGACGTTCGGCGCCCAGACCCCGGCGACCACGGGGATCCTCCCCGTCTCCGCCAGGGCCTCGCCGCCCATCCTCAGGAGGTAGTAGGCCAGGACCGTCATCAGCCCCAGGGTGAAACCCCCCGAACGGGGCGAACGGTGACGCCTCATGCCCAGAGGCACGGCGAGGACGGCGAAGACCAGGCAGGAGAAGGGGATGGCGAGTTTCTTCTGGAGCTCGATGGCGAGCTCCCGCCGCTCCTCCTCCTTCAGCCCTCTGTCCGCCATGCGTCTCTTGAGCTCCCCCGCCGTCATCTCGGTGCTCACCTTCGCCTTCGTCGTCGCCTTCCCGAGGGCGGAGGTGAGGTCGAGCTTGATGTCGTAGACGGAGAAGGACATGCGGCGGTACCCCGAGAGGTCCCGGTCCACGAGGTGGCTGCTGCCGTCCTCGAGGCGCAGGATCACGGCCGTCCCCCCGGGGTCGGCGGCGAGGGAGGCCTTTCGGGCGACGATGACGCTCGGCTCGGAGGGGTTCCTCGTGTCGGAGATGAAGACGCCCATCAGGCCGTCCCCCTTCACGGGGACCCGGTCGGCGTAGATGATGACGCCCCGGAAGTCGTCGTTGAAGACCTTTTCCTTGATCCCGATGCCGGCCTTCCGTTTGGCCGTCTCGTAGAGGAGGAGCTTCGTCGCGTAGTTGCCCGCCGGCACGAGGTAGAAGCCGACGAAGAGGCACAGGACGAAGGAGAAGGCCCCCACGGCGAAGACGGGGAGGGACAGCCGGTAGAGGCTGATCCCGGCGGCCTTCATGACCGTCACCTCGTTGTCCGCCGTCAGGCGGCCCAAGGCGGTGATGACGGCCACCAGGAGGGAGACGGGGATGGTGAAGAGGAGGAAGGACGGCATGAGGAAGGCGACGAGGAGCAGGATGTCCGAGAGAAGGACCCCCTTGTTCACCATGAGGTCCATGAGCTGGAGGATCCGTCCCATGAGGAGGACGAAGGTAAGGACGAACAGGACCATGAGAAAGACCCCGACGATCTCCCGGACGATGTAGCGGTCGATGATCCCTCTCATGGTCCCGCGGCCTGCTGCGTTCACATCAAGAGCTTGAGGGGTTCGATGTACTCCCGGTCCTGGGTGTCCATGATCTCGATGATATGCCTGTGGAGGCGGCGCTTCAGTTCCCCGAAGATGGGCCGCTTCTTCGTGAAGGTCGCGGCGAAGGCCAGGGCCTCCCGCATGAGCTCCTCGTTGTCGGCGCAGGCCTTGACGATGACGTGGTGCTCCTCCAGCTCCTTGGCCCCCATGCGCTTACCGCTGAAGACGGCGTCTTCGAGCTTGTAGTAGGGCATGGCCTTCTTCAGGAGTTCGAGCATGCCGGGGAGGAAGGGGATGCTGATGTCCACCTCGGGGAAGCAGAAAAACCCCCGGTCGGCCTTCATGAAACGGAAATCGCAGGCGCAGGCGAGGATGCTCCCGTCACCGAAGGCGTGGCCGTTGATGGCGGCGATGACGGGCATGGGGTAGAGGAGGATCCTCTTGAAGATGCGGTTGAGGCCGTACATGAAGTCCCTGATGGCCTGGTAGTCCTTCTTGTTGAACACGTCCGTCAGCCAGGCGACATCGATACCCTGGGACCAGTTCTTCGGGTCGTCGGAGGTGATGACGACGGCGTAAACCGTCTCGTCCGCCTCTATCTCGTCGAAGGCCTTGAGGATCTCCTCGGTGAAGGTCGGGTTGTGCCTGTTTTCGCCGTTGGTCATGGTGATCACGGCGACGGTTCCCTGTTTGTCCCATCTGAGTACCGCCATTTTTCTCCTCCCGGTCGTAAAAGATTCGGGGCTCCCAGGAGCCCGTGAAGGCTTAACACATCGCGCCTGTGTTTTCAATCGCACCGAGGCCCAAGGCCTTTGGCCCCGAAGGCGTTGACATTTCCCGGGGGGGTGACATAAGGTCCGGCCATGGAAGCGATCCCTTTCCGCAGGGAAGACGCGGGGGCCCTCCTCGTCATCCTCCTCTTCGTCGTCTTGCGCCTCGTCGTGGCCCCCTCCTTCGGCCTGGGGGTGGACGAGGCCCATTACGTCCTCTACGCCCGCCATCTTGACCTCGCCTACGTCGATCACCCACCCCTCGTCGGGTGGGTCCACTGGGTCATCATGAAGCTCTTCGGCCTGGGGGAGCTCCAGGCCCGTCTGCCCGCCGTCCTCCTCTTCGCCCTCACCTCGTGGTTCGTCTACGCCTACACCCGCGCCCTCTCCCGCTCGTTACGCCTGGCCTTTCTGGCCCTTTTGGCCGTCAACGCCTCCTTCATCCTGAACGTCCTGGGCCTCATGCTCCTGCCCGACTGTTTCCTCCTCGCCCTCGTCTTCCCCGTCATGGAGACGGTCCTGCGCGTCGAGAAGTCCCCGACGTGGGGGAATTGCCTCCTTCTGGGACTCCTTCTGGGTCTGGCGGGCCTGGCCAAGTACACGGCCGTCCTCCTCGTCCCCCCCATCGTGGGCTATTTCCTCATCAAGAGACGTCTGCGGGTCCTCTTCAGCCTCCCCATGGTATGTGCCGCCCTCCTCGCCCTCGTCGTGATCAGCCCCGTCATCGTCTGGAACTGGCGGCACGACTTCATCAGCTTCCGCTACCAGAGCGACCACGTCCTGGCCCGCACGGCCCCGTCGGCCAAGTCCTTCCTCGTCTCCCTCCTCGCCCAGTGCGGGGCCTACAGCCCCTTTCTTTTCGTCGTCGCCTTCTTCGGCTTCTTCAAATCCCTGCGGGTGAGGGACGACCGCCTCCTCCTGGCGTGCCTCATCGGGGGCACGGTCCTCCTCTTCTTCCTCTACGGGTCCCTCTACGAGCGGACCCTCCCCCACTGGCCGAGCCTCTTCTACCTTCTCTTCATCCCCGCCGGGGTCTGTTTCCTCGCCCGCGGCGGCCGTTTCCAGCGGAACTTCCTCTTCTTCTCCATCGGCTTCAGCCTCAGCCTCACCCTGTTCCTCTACGCGGAACTCCAGGCCAAGTGGTTCGCCTTCCCCGACTACCGCTCCCCCTTCCGGGACATCTACGGTTTCGAGACCGTCGCCGCCGACGCCGCCGCCCTCCTCGCCCGGGACGGCGCAGGGGGGAAAAAGGCCGTCGCCGTCACCAACTGGACCATGGGGAGCCGCATGGCCTACTACCTCATCCCCTGGGGGAGGGAGTCCTTCGTCGTGGATAGGAGGCGCGACCAGTTCGATCTCTGGGAGGGCGGCGAACCCCTCGGCTACGACCTCCTCTTCGTCACCACCCACTTCCACGACGGCGACGTCGTTTCCCTCTTCCGGTGCGACGGTTACGAGGAGGCGGGGGGACGGGACATCGTCCTCAACGGGGGGAAGGTGGACACGTACCGTTACCGCTGGTGCCGAAACTTCCAGGGGTGGCGGTGATGGAGACGAAGGTCCCGTTCCTCTCGACCCCCGCCCGGCGCCTCGTCGCGGCGGGCGTGCCGGTCCTCCTCTTCGCGGCCCTCTCCTACCACCTCCTGGACAGGCCCCTGGCCGCCGCCGTCCGGGGCATCGAGCCGGAGATCCGGGACGTCTTTCAGGTGATCACCCTTTTGGGGGACTCGACGGCCTACATAGTTTTCTTTTCCCTTGTGACCCTCTACGGGGCCTTCGTCCTGCGGGACGGGCGTCTCTGGCGGGGGTCCCTCTGGGCCCTGGCTTCCGTGGTCACGGGGGGCCTGGCGGCGGACGCCGTCAAGGCCCTCGTGGGCCGCTGGCGTCCCAAGGCCCTCTTCGAAGGAGGTTACTACGGCCTGGAGCCCTTCCGGACGGACTACCTCGGCACCTCCTTCCCCTCGGGCCACGCCGCCACGGTCTTCGCCCTCGCCTACGTCCTGGCCGAACTCTTCCCCTCCTACCGCGCCTTCTGGTGGGCCGCGGCCGTCGTGGTGGGCCTGAGCCGCCTGGTCGTCGGGGCCCACTTCCTGGGGGACGTGGTCACGGGGGCTTACGTTTGCGTTTTGTGCGCCTTTCTGCTAAGGAAGACCGTCCTTTTCGGACAACGTCGGGATAAGGAGGGGGACCCTTGAGACCGGAAACCATTCGCGTCATCGACATCTGGGCGGGGCGGGCGATCTGCTTCCTCCTGACGGTCGTCAGGCGCTTCCTGGACGGCCTTGCGGGGCGACTCGATCCCGCCGCTCCCCCCCGGCGCATCCTCTTCGTCAAGCTCATCGAGCAGGGAGCCACGGTCCTGGCGGCGGGGGCCGTGGAGAGGGCCGCCGCCATGGTCGGCCGGGAGAACGTCTTCTTCTGCGTCTTCGAGGAGAACCGGGAGATCCTCGACATCCTCGACCTCGTTCCCCCCGGGAACATCATCCCCGTGCGCCACGCCAACTTCGCGGTCTTTGTCCTCGACGTCCTGAGGCTCGTCGCCAGGGTGCGCCGGGAGGGGGTCGATGCCGTCATCGACATGGAGTTCTTCGCCCGGGCCTCGGCCATCCTCTCCTTTCTCACGGGGGCCGGAAAAAGGGTGGGCCTCCACCGCTACACCGCCGAGGCCCCCTACCGGGGCGACCTCTTCACCCACCGGGTCCAGTACAACCCCTACCTCCACACGGCCGCCGCCTACGAGGCCCTCGTCGCGGCCCTCGCCGCCGGGGCCGAAGACGAGCCCCTCCTGAAGGAGGACGCCCGTCCCCTGGGGAAGAAGGTCCCCGCCTTCCGTCCCTCCGCCGGGGAGACGCTCAAGGTCAAGGCCCTCCTCGAGGAGGCCTTCGGCGGCGAGGCGACAGGAGGCCCCCTGGTCCTCCTCAACCCCAACGCGAGCGACATGCTCCCCTTGAGGAAATGGCCCGCCGAACGCTTCGTCGCCCTGGGGAAGATGATCCTCCGTGATTTCCCCCAGGCGCGGATCGCCGTCACCGGGGCGCCCTCCGAGGCGGACGCCGCCGAGGAGATCCGCCGTCTCATCGGGACTCGGCGCACGGCGTGCCTTGCCGGGCGGACCTCCCTGAGGGACCTCATCGTCCTCTACACCCTCTCCGACGTCCTCGTGACGAACGACAGCGGGCCGGGCCACTTCGCGTCCCTGACGGATATCCACAGCGTGGTCCTCTACGGGCCGGAGACCCCGCGCCTCTTCGGCGCCGTGGGCGGCAACAGCCACGTCCTCTACGCGGGCCTGGCCTGCAGTCCCTGCGTGAACGTCTTCAACCACCGCTTCTCCCCCTGCCGGAGGAACCGGTGCATGGAGGCCATCACGGTGGAGGAGGTCTACGGGGTCGTGGCCCGGTGCCTGCGGGAGCGCCAAGGGGCGGGTCATGAGTAGAAAGGCACGCCGGGCCGTCGTCCTCTTCGTCGTCCCCCTGGTCCTCTATGGGGTCCTCCTGGGCGTGTTGCCCCTCATGGAGCCCGACGAGACACGCTACGCCCTCATCCCCCGGGAGATGAACCAGACGGGCGACTACGTCACCCCCCACCTCAAGGGGGTGGTGTACCTCGAGAAACCACCCCTGGCCTACTGGGCGACGGCCCTCTCCTATCGCCTCCTGGGCGAGGGGGAATTCTCCTCGCGCCTCTTCGGCGCCCTCTGCGCCTGGGGCTGCATCCTTTTGGCCTACGCCATGGGCCGCCACCTCTACGACGAGGAGACGGGGACCTTCGCCGCCGCCGTGTTCTCCACCAGCCTGTTGCCCTTCGTCCTGGGGAGGCTCAACATCCTCGACATGCCCCTGACCTTCTTCGTCTCCGCCGCCCTCTGGTCGGCCTACCGGTACCTGGAGGAGAGGAGGGAGGGGACGGGTCGGGGGAGGGCTTACCTGTGGGGCCTGTATCTCTTCAGCGCCGCCGCCTTTCTCACCAAGGGCCTCGTCGGCGTCGTCTTCCCCTTCGCCGTCGGTGTCCTGTGGCTCCTGTGGGAGAAGAGGTGGCGGGAGGTCCCCCGCCTGGTGTCGCCGGCGGGGATCCTGGTCTTCCTCGTCGCGGCGGGGCCCTGGCTCTACCTGGTCCAGGCGGCGAACCCGGATTTCTTCCACTTCTTTTTCGTCCGGGAGCATTTCCTCCGTTTCACGACGACGATCCACGAGCGGACGGAACCTTTCTATTACTACTTCCTGATCCTCCTCGTCGGGACGGTCCCCTGGGGGGCCTACCTCCCCAGGGCCCTCCTGGCGGCCCCCGGCGCCGCCCGGGACCTCCCGGCGTCGGCGCGGCGCTATCTCCTTTCTTGGGGGGGCTTCGTCTTTCTCTTCTTCTCCCTCTCCTCCTCGAAGCTCGCCTCCTACATCGCCCCCGTCTTTCCCCCCCTGGCCGTTTACCTGGGTCATGTCCTGCGGGCGGCCCAGGGGGCCCCTTACCCCATCTTCAGGAGGCAGCGGTGGGCCGCGGCGGCGGCGATCCCCGTCTTCCTCCAGGCGGCGGCCCTCGCCGCGGCCGTTTTCGTCCCCCTCCTCTTCGACAAGTACCGGCGGATCGGACCGCCCGCCGGGGCCTTTTTCGTCCTCTTGCCCCTCCTCCAGGTCCTGATCGTCGTCGTCTCGGTCCGGGGATCCCGCCGCCTGGCGGGGGGGCCGTTCTTCACCGTGTACCTCTCGACGGCCCTGTTTTTCGCCCTGGCCCTCTTTCCGGCGGCCCACTGGCTCGGGCCGGGCAAATCGGCCCTGCCCACGGCGGCGGCCGTCAAGAGGCTCCTACCCCCCGGTGAGACCCTCTACCAGTACCGCCTGACCATGTACGGCCTCGACTTCTACGGCGGTTACCCCACGGCGATCGTGGACGACCAGGGCGAGCTGGCCTACGGCATCCGTTTCCTCTCCCCCGCGGACCGGGAGGCCCGCTTCCCCGGCCGGGAGGCCTTCGCCCGGGCCGTCGGGGAGGGGAGGGCCAGGTTCGCCGTCACGGAGGGGAAGGACAAGGTGGAGGAGCTCAGGAGGATCCGGCCGGATCTCCGGGTCTTGTGGGACAACGGAAAATTCTATATGGTGGATCTGAGACCGGCGGTTAAGGATGGACATGACGGATCTTGAAAAACGGGAGACCTTCCTCCCCTTCAACCGGCCCACCATCGCGGACGAGGACGTCGAGGCCGTCGCCTCCTGTCTCCGTTCGGGGTGGATCACCACGGGGCCCCGCTGCGGTGAGTTCGAGGACCTCTTCCGCCGCCTGACGGGGGCCTCGGGGGCCGTTTCCGTAAGCAGCGCCACGGCGGGGATGCACCTCCTCCTCACGGCCCTGGGCATCGGCCCGGGCGACGAGGTGATCACCCCCTCCTTGACCTTCGCCTCGACCGTCAACCAGATCGTCCTGAGGGGGGCCAGGCCCGTCTTTGTGGACGTCGAGTACGGGACCCTCAACCTGGACCCCGCCCGCCTCGAGGAGGCCGTCACCCCCCGGACGAAGGCCGTGATCCCCGTCCACTTCGCCGGGGCCCCGGCGGACATGGACGGGATCCTTAAGATCGCCGAGAGGCACGGCCTTTTCGTCATCGAGGACGCCGCCCACGCCCTCGGGACGACCTACCGGGGCGTCCACGCCGGGGGGTTCGGCGTGCCCGCCGTCTTCTCCTTCCACCCCATCAAGAACATCACGACCGGCGAGGGGGGGATGATCACCGTCGACGACGCCGCCCTGGAGGCGAAGCTACGCCTCCTCAGGTTCCACGGCATCGCCCGGGACGCCTGGCGGCGCTACGGCAAGGGGGGCGACCCGTCCTACGACGTCTTCGACCCGGGCTACAAGTACAACCTCACGGACCTCCAGGCGGCCCTGGGGATCTCCCAGCTCCGGCGCCTGGGGGACTTCAACCGCCGCCGCGCCTCCCTGGCCACCCGCTATCTCGAGGGACTCGCGGGTGTGGCGGGCCTGGACCTCCCCGCCGTTCCCCCCTATCCCCACGAACACTCCTGGCACCTCTTCGTGGTGAAGGTGACGGGCATGGAGCGGGAGAGGTTCTGGGCGGGCCTGGCGGACTGGAACATCGGTTACGGCCTCCACTTCCCCGCCGCCCACCTCCTCGACTACGTGAGGGGCCGTTTGGGCCCCCAGGCGACACTGCCCGAGACGGAGAGGGCGGCCCGGGGGATCGTCTCCCTCCCCCTCTATCCCGCCATGACGGAGGGAGACGTGGACTACGTCTGCCGGGCCGTCCGGCGGATCCTGGCGGCCGGGGAGGGCCCCTGAGATGATCTCCCTCGTCATCCCCGTCTATAACGAGGAGAAGAACCTGAGGCCCCTCATGGAGAGGATCACGGCCGCCATGGCCCCCCTGGGGCGGCCCTACGAGGTGATCTTCATAGACGACGGCAGCCGCGACTCCTCCCTCGAGATCCTCAAGGACCTGGCCTCCCGCCCCGAGGTGCGGGTGGTGGAGCTGACGCGGAACTACGGCCAGCACGCGGCCATCCTCGCCGGTTTTTCCGTCTGCCGGGGGGAGATCGTCGTGACCCTCGACGCGGACCTCCAGAACCCCCCGGAGGAGATCCCCCGCCTCGTGGGGGTGATGGAGGAGGGGGCCTACGACGTCGTGGGGACCATAAGGAAGCACCGCCGGGACTCCCTCCTGCGCATCGTCCCCTCCCGGATCGTGAACCGCATCGCCAGCCGGATCACGGGCGTGGCGATGAGCGACTGGGGGTGCATGCTCCGCGCCTACCGGCGCCCCGTCGTGGAACGGATGGTGGCCTGCCACGAGCACGCCACCTTCATCCCCGCCCTGGCCACCGTCTTCGGCAAGCGGGTGACGGAGATCGAGGTGGCCCACGAGGAGCGCCACGGCGGCGTCTCGTCCTACCCCCTGGGAAGGCTCGTCAACCTCCAGTTCGACCTCGTCGCCTCCTTCTCCGACCTGCCCATGAAGGCCCTCATGTACGGAGGCGTCGCCATGTCCTTCCTGGGGGTCTGCTTCGGCGTCTTTCTGGCCGTCGCCCGCCTCGTCTACGGGGCCGTCTGGGCCGCCCAGGGGGTCTTCACCCTCTTCGCCGTCCTCTTCGTCTTCGTCGGCCTCCAGTTCTTCGCCCTCGGCGTCATCGGCGAGTATATCGGCCGCATCTACCGGGAGGTCCGCCGGAGACCCGAGTTCGTCATCGAGAGGATCCACGGCGACGGGGAGGGGACAGGGCCGTGAGGGCCGTCTGCTTCGCCTATCACAACGTGGGCCTCGTGGGCCTCGAGGCCCTGGTCAGGAACGGCTTTTGTGTCGAGGCCGTCTTCACCCACGAGGACGACCCGAACGAGCGGTGCTGGTTCGGCTCCGTGGCCGCCTGGGCCGGGGAGCGGGGCATCCCCTGTTACGCCCCCCCGTCGGTCAACGAGGACCCCTGGGTGGAGACGATCGAGAAGGCCCGGCCGGAGGTGCTGTTCTCCTTCTACTACCGCAACCTCATCAGCCGCCGGATCCTCGACCTCGTCCGGGGGGAGGCCTTCAACCTCCACGGGTCCCTCCTGCCCGCCTACCGGGGGAGGGTGCCCGTCAACTGGGTCCTCGTCAACGGCGAGACGAAGACGGGCGTCACCCTCCACTACATGATCGAGCGGGCCGACGCGGGGGATATCGTGGCCCAGCGGGAGGTGGAGATCGCCTTCACCGACACGGCCCTCACCCTCTACGGCAAGATCTGCGCCGCCGCGGCGGTCCTCCTCGACGAGGCCCTCCCCCTCATCCGGGAGGGGCGGACCCCCCGGACGCCCCAGGACGAGACGAGGGCCACCACCTACGGCCGCCGGAGACCCGAGGACGGCCGCATCGACTGGCGCTGGCCCGCCCTGAGGATCTACAACCTCATCCGGGCCGTGACGGAACCCTACCCCGGGGCCTTCACCCATTTCGTGCCCCCCGGCGGGGGCGCAAAGAAGAAGGTGACTATCTGGTGGGCCCTCCCTGAGGGGGCGGCGGTGGGGGCGGCGCCGGGCGAGATCCGCCTCGTGGGCGACGGGGTCTTTGTCCAGGCGGGGGAGGGGAGCCTGCGCCTCCTGGACTGCTCCTGGGGCGACCTCCGCCTGAGAGACAGGCAACTAATCGAATTCATTAAGGAATATGAAGGGGCAAGACTGAGATGAAGGTGTTGATCCTCGGCGTGAACGGTTTCATCGGCCACCACTTGACGAACCGGATCCTCGAGACGACGGACTGGTCCGTCTTCGGCATGGACCTGGGGGACGACCGCCTGGGGAAGGCCCTCCACAATCCCCGTTTCCATTTCCTCGAGGGCGACATCGCCATCAACCGGGAGTGGATCGAGTACCACATCAAGAAGTGCGACGTCGTCATCCCCCTCGTCGCCATCGCCACCCCCAAGCTCTACGTCGAGGACCCCATCGCCGTCTATAACCTCGATTTCGAGATGAATCTCGAGGTGGTGAAAAAATGCGTGAAATACAGGAAGCGCATCGTCTTCCCCTCCACCTCGGAGGTTTACGGGGCCTGCCCCGACGCCGAATTCGACGAGGACGAGAGTTTTCTCTGCGTCGGCCCCATCCGCAAGGAGAGGTGGATCTACTCCTGCTGCAAGCAGCTCCTGGACCGGGTGATCTACGCCTACGGGACGCGGGGGTACCTCGATTTCACCCTCTTTCGCCCCTTCAACTGGATCGGTCCCCGCCTGGACTCCCTCGACACGGCCAAGGAGGGCAGTTCCCGGGTGGTGACCCAGTTCATCGCCGAGCTCCTGATGAAAAGGCCCATCACCCTCGTCGACGGGGGGCGCCAGAAGCGGTGCTTCACCTACGTGGACGACGGGATCGACGCCCTGATGAGGATCCTGGAGAACCGCGGCAACCGCTGCCGCAACGAGATCATCAACATCGGCAACCCCGACAACGAGTGCTCCGTCCGGGAGCTCGCCCTGATGATGAGGGAGATCTTCGCCGGCCACCCCGATCACGTCGGGGACGGCTCCTTCTCGGAGATCGTGGAGGTCTCGGCGGAGATCTACTACGGGAAGGGCTACCAGGACATCTACACCCGCCGCCCCAAGATCGAGAAGGCCAGGCGGCTCCTCGACTGGCAGCCCCGCGTGGGCCTCAGGGAGTCCCTCGAGCGGACCATCTACTCCTTCCTGGAGGAGAACACCGCCGCGGCGAGGGAAATGGGCAGACACAGCACTTGATGCGCAGGCCCCCGTTTCCGTGGGGCCGATGCGGGGGGGAAGGGGTTGTCGTGTCCCCGGATTTCCCCCCCCCTTTCGACGGGATCCCGCCGGGCACGATCCGCAAACCCTTGTCCGACGCGGCTTTTGGACTCTCAAGATCCCGGAGGGCCCTTTCAGCGTCGCAGATTCCTCAATGATATCAAATAGTTAACCTGTATTGGACTCCGATGCCCCCCGGGGGTGTCCGTAAAGAGGGGAAAAACGCTGGATCTCGAAGTTCCGCACGGCCTCGACGCCCGCGCATCCCAGGAGGAAAGACGGCGATGCCAGGGCGGCCAAGGACCTCTTCGTCACCCTCCCTCAACGCACCGCGATGGGGAAGTCGGGCACGGTGTTCGGCTTCGTGGTGACAGGGGTCTGCCTGCCGCCCGTCAACTCCTTCACCCGCTCCGCCACGAAGGCGTCGAGCATGTTCACCGTGATCTTCCCCTTGCCGAGGAGGTCCGCCCTGCCTTTGAGTCCTTCGATGACCGCCCTGGTGAACGCCCCGTTGCCCCATCGGGGGTCCTCGAGGGAGTACTGCCGGCCCGTGGAGGAGGCGAAGACGACGACGCCGTTCTCCGCGCCGGTCAGCTCGTTGATGACGCCCGTGATGTCCGTCACGGCCCTCTTGCCCATGACGCCCCCCGCATGGCAGGTGTCCACGAACATGGCCACCTTACCCGCGAGGGAGGAGACGGTGTTCTTGATGTCGGAGAAGGGCACGGCCGTCCGCTTGAGCCTGTCCAGGTCCGCGTTCTGGGGCAGGAAGTAGTAGATCCCCGCGCTGTCGTTTACGCCGTGACCCGCGAGGAAGAGCATGGCGATGTCCTTGCTCGTCGTCTCCCTCTGGAGCCACTCCAGGCCGTCCAGGATCTCTTCCTTCGTCGCCCCCTCGTCCTTCAGGAGCTTCACCTTCACGTCCCCGTAGAGTTTCCCCCTCTGGGTGAGCATGGCGTCGGCGAAGTCCGCGGCGTCCTTGTGGGCGAAACTCAGGCGCAGCGCCTCGTCTTTGTACCTGCTCACCCCTACGGCCAGGATGTACAGCTTGGGCTTCACCACGAACCCGTCTTCCCTCGCGCCGCCCCAGTGCAGTCTCACCGTGGCCGGCACGCCGGCGGCGAACCGGTTCTCGGCGATGAGGCTCAGCTCGGTGTCGCGGGCGGGCATGGTCACCTGAAGCTCCCCTTCCCCCCCGTCCCTTCCCGTTATCTTCACGCCCCTTCGCCCGGAGACGGGCCTGCCGTCCAACAAGACCTTGATGTTCGTCACCGGCTCCCCCGAGGGGTTTCTCAGGGAGTACCTCACGGTGAGTTCCCTCGTCGTTATCCTGGCGCCGTCGGGGGGCGAGAGGATGGTGACTACGGGGGGGAGGATGTCCTTTACGGAGGCCTCCACCCGCTTCCTCCCCGACTCGGCGTCGGCCAGGGCCACGGCCTCTTCTTCGTCGCGGGTCGTAAGGACCCTGGCGATGACGTCGGGCCTGAAGAACCTCCCCCGGAAGCGGGAGGCGGGGAAGAAGTCCGCCTCTTTGTCGGCGCCGTTGTTCATGTGCCAGCCCACGAGCTCCTCGGCCCCCGGGCTCGACGCGTAGTAGCCCCTCGGCGTCCACAGGACCCACCTCTTTCTGTCCCCGTGGGGGAAGAAGGCCAAGAGCTCCTTTCCGTCTTCCACGCGATACCACCTGATGGTGCCGTCACCGATGGCGGCCGCGACGAGCCTCCCGTCCCCGGAGACGTTGACCCCCCAGACCGCGCTCGGGACATCCACCCTCCACTTGAGGCCGCCGTTTCCGTCGTAGAGCCGGAGATACCATTCGGTGCCCAGGACAAAGCCGCCCTCGCCGGGCAGGAGGGCCAGGGACCGGGACCTCTCATATTGTTTAAGTTCTATGTCCTTCCCGTTCAGTTTGGGATGGAAGTTGTTTCTCCAGTCCGTGACCTTCAGGCGTTTTCCCTCCGTCACCGGCGGCGTCAGTCCGGCGCCCGGGGGGGAGGGCGTCAGACTAAGACTCCCCATGTCGAAACGGGCGGGGGATTTACCTCCATATTCATACCCGAAACCCACGGCGGCGCCGTCATAGGACAGGGAAAATCCTTTTAAGTTATCCCTGAAATCCGCCTTGTCCGGCCTTTTTATGTAGTAGGGCCTGCCGGCCCGGTCCGTGAGGCCGAAGGAGGGCTCGCCGGAGGCAAAGACCACCCCCCCTCTCTTGAGGGGTATGATCCCCGTGATGGTGTTTTTGGCCGCGGGGATGTCGGTGGAGGCGCCGGGCCCCGCCGTCTCCCACCTTCTGATGAATGTCATCCGCTCATTATTTATAGATTTGTCAGCCCCACCCCCGGCGAGGAGGGACCTGCCGTCGGGGGAGAAGGAGACTGTACTGAGATATCCATTGTCTATGTCTCCTGTTTCGAGGGCCTGGATAAAACTGAGGTCCTCCCCGGCGTAGAGATCCACGTTCTTCGTGTCGGCAAACCCCACGGCGATCCGCCTCCCGTCGGGGGAGAAGGCGACCCCGAAGGGCCGTCCCCCGCCGGCGGTCCTTCTTTTGTGGCGCAGACGGAAGTCCCGATCGTAGAGCCTTATGTGGCCGTCGTACGAGGTGGTGACGAGCCTGCCGGAGGCGTCGAAGGCGGCCCCGTAGCTCTGTCCTCCATAGTCCTTGTCTTCGAAGACGGGATGGTATCCGCCGGAGACGCCGACACGGTAAACCCTGATGCCATCCTCCCATAAACACGCCGCGAGGTACCTGCCGTCCCGCGAGTAGGCGAGATGGTTTATTACATCGGGGAGACCCGTGAGCCTGGCCATGAGGCCCCCCGTCTCCCTGCCGAAGATGTAGATGGAGAAAGATTCATCCCACTCGTAACCCGTCCATCCCCCCGCCGCGATGTGCCGGCCGTCCGGTGAGACGGCGACGGCGCATATCTTCCCCTCAGCGCCTTGCCCCAAAGGCGGCCTGAAGGTCTTGATGAGCCTGCCGGTGCCGAGTTCCCAGAGCTTCACGGTCTTGTCAAGAGAGCCGGTCACGATGAACCTCTCGCCGGCGTCCACCGCAATACTTGTTATCGGCGCCGTGTGCATGGCCGTGTCGATCCTCAGGACGGGTTCCGAGGACGGAGCGCCGGCCGGGGCGGCGCAGGGGAGGGTGAGCAGGAGCATGACAGCGAGGAGAAAGGGCTTTGCCAACCTCATGGTACCTCCGGGTGGATGAATGGGTAAGGGATAGTAGAGTTAATACTCCCTTGCCGAAACCGGCGCAAGGGGAAATCGCCCCGCTGTTTCGCCCCCCTGTGAGGGCGGTGAAAAGACCCGATTCAGACCTGAGGCGCCAAAGACTCCGGTTTCGAATCCCGCCGGCCCGGCGCCCTCTCTCTGTCCGGGAAAAGTTTTTAAGAAAAAGGCTCCGTTTCCCCGTTTGGTCCCCGGACCCCGGGGTGACTCGACGGGAAAACGGCCCTTTTTGTCCGTTTTATCACCGGCCCCGGGGGCCTGCGGGAAAACGGCCCTTTTTGCCCCGTTTTGCCTTTTCGGGAGAAAAAAACGGGCCTTTTTGGCCCAAAAATTTTTCTTGGCGAAAAACGGGCCGAAAACGGCCGTTTTGGGGGCAAATTTCGGCCAATTTTATGAGCATATTATAGGCTATGTATTAGATCAAAACCGGGCGACCGCGGGGGGATGTCGGCGCGCCGACGTAGGTAGACTACTTGAAATCATTGAGGAATCAGCGATCGACAAAAAATTTTCCCCTCCCAAAAATGCCTCCCCCGCCCCGGTGGGCCCCCCGGGACGGTCGATAGAAATATGGTACAGAACTAACCCTGCGCCCCTTCAGGCCGAGGCGGCCTTACCCCTTCGGCCCCGGCGTCTTCCCCGCCGGGCGGTCAGAATCGCCTTGACATCCGGCCCCCCCTCGGACACTCTCCACCTGAAAAAGACCAACAAGGACCCGGCGGCGGGAGTCCTTCCCGGGCCGGGCGGCGAGGGATGATGGCGGAGACGCTGATCGGTCTCAAGATCGACGTGGACACCTACCTGGGGATGAAGCGGGGGGTGCCGCGCCTCCTGGAGATCCTCGGGGA
>JAKPCH010000003.1 GCA_029553375.1 Deltaproteobacteria bacterium
AGACGATCATCCGATAGAGTTGTCTTTGTACCCAACGTCGCCCTGGAGGACCTGCCGGAGGAATGGCCCCCACAAAAAGAGCGTAGGGATTTTGTAGTATTGGGGTTCCGGGCAGATTGGCTGGCGCGCAGGGGAAACCTCGATAAGATGGTGCTTACCAGGATGAAGGGAGACATTATGATCCCTACCATTTACCCCGGTGACCCTATACTGATCGACATGTCCAGATGCGAATGTAACCCTGGGCAATGCGGGATTTACGCAGTACGCTATGGCGGGGTGATATCCGTTGTGCGGGTACAATGTCTTCCGGGAAAAAAGATCCGATTGTCCCCGGATAACAAGGTTTACACCTATATCGAGGTCCCTGAAGATGAAGTGAAGGTGTGTGGGAGGTTGATCGGTTACGCAAGAGATCTGGAAGCGGGAATATAGAACAAACTCGAAAAAAGAAAGGGGAGAGCTGAACCGAAACTCTCCCCTTCATTGTTACAGGGCGTATGACGGACTCGTGTGTGCAGGAGGTCCGCCGTACAGTTTTCGCTGGACAGCTCGGGCGTGTTCCAGGTGCTCCTGTGCGTCCATGATCTGATCCCTCTCCACGTAGAGGTGACCAAGGTAGGTGTGAGCATATCCCTTCAGTTGCAGATCATTGATTTTGTTCGCAACAACCAACACTTCCTCGTACAACCTCATCGCCTTGTCGTACTCTTTCATCGTCCGGTACAGATCCCCCAGATACAGCTTGCTCAGGCACATCAGCCAGATGTTGTCGGTCTGCTCCGCAGTCTTGATCGCCGCTTCGTAGCAAATTCGGGCTTCCTGATACTCACCGCGTAGAGCATGGGTGAGACCGGTACACATACATTGGCTGGCTACGTTTGTTTCAGAATCGAACATGATGCTCTGCTCCTCCTTTTGGGATTTCAGTATAGCATCACGGTAATACTGCCGTTGATCACACGATGGCCCTATAATGAGAAGAAATAGAATGAGAGAGGGACACAATGAGATACTATGAGGTTAATATGCCTGACGGACGTTCACTTACTACAACAAACGTGCGAAAGTACAAGTCTCTGCCGGAGGGAACGAAGGTCTATGCCATCGTGACTGACTACGACGGCACCACGATCGACTGGTGGGAAATCCCGGTGGAAAATGGGCGAGCGAAAATTATGCGCCGGGGGAAAAATCGGTCGCAGTATTGGTACGGTAGGTGATTTGTAATATGTAGAGCAGTAATATGAGAATATGATACCGATATAAAGATAGGAAAGAAGGAAGTATTATTCTTGCATAGATTGGATTTTGGTGTCAGGGGGGTTCCGCACTGGAAGTGGCCCCCCAGGTAGCTAACCTTTCCTCATTGACCCCGAGGGACATGATTTTTAGATCATGTCCCATTTTTTTATGGGCTTATCAGGGGAGAAGATAAGTCCTTGTTATTGTTGGGAATTTTTTTGCAGGGGTGATGAAAAAAAAGACTTGACAATTTGTTTTTTTGTGATATACTATAGACAAATAGATGAGACGAGGAGGGAAAAAATGAACTATATTATGCGCGACCCGGAAAGGGTCGCCTTAAGAGGGATCTTGGCTCGCCGAAATGGCGACGCGAGGGTCTTGTTGTTAACGGGCGCCCCCGGCACCGGCAAAACCGCCTTTGCGGAGGCGGTGGCGGCGGAGTTGGGGGCTTTTTACGTCTACGCCCTCCTGCACTCCTGGAGTGATGACCAGGAGCTGTATCAGGGCGTAAACGTCGCCGCCGCCGTTGCCGGCGATGCCGAGGCCGTCCGTCAGCCCGGCGTCCTGGCGGTGGCGGCGGAAAAATCCAGGCAGGGGATGACCGTCCTCTGCCTGGACGAGGTAGATAAAGTCCAGGAGCGGACCGAATATCTGCTTCTGGATTTCTTACAGACCGGTCGGGTCCCCGTCCGCCCGGGTGTCCACCTGCAGGCCTCACTTCCCAGTCTGCTGGTGATTCTCACCAGCAACGGGACACGCCCTCTCTCCGCCGCTCTCCTTCGCCGTTGTCGGCGGGTGGAGATGCAACCTCTTCCCGCCGAGACCGTCGAGGCCATCATGGCCGAGCGGTCAAAAACCCCGGCGGGGGCGTGCGCGATGCTCCGAAAACTCGCCTACTCAATAGGCGAGCGGGCTGACCGGACCGCTTCCCTCCAGGAGTTGTGCCTCCTGGCCGAGGAGGCAATGCTGGCCGAGTCGATCCAGGAACTCGGTCTGATCGTCGAGGGCTGGACCGACATTCGTCCCGACCACAAGACTCTCGCCCCGATCTGGGGCGAGATCGTCGCCCAGAGGAGGAGGGCGAAGTGATTAATATCTTCAAAAGAGATAGTAGTGGGTTGCACTTCCAAAAAGAAATTTGGGAAAGCGACTTGCTTCTAAGAGATGCCCGTCGGTTGGTTGGCAAAGACGGCTACGAAGTCAGGGGCAGACGTTACGAACTCTTGACGCCTGCCGCCATCGATCGGGCGATCTCTAAATATGGGGCAAAGGCCCCCATAGCGGTCCTGTACTCAGAGGCGTTGCAGGCCCGCTATGCCCCGAAGGGGACCAGAGAGGTCGACGGATCAGCTCAATCCGGCGACATGACGCATGGAGGCGACGGCTCGTCCGGCGAAGTCGAGCACGCCGCCGCGACAGCTACAGAAAGGAATAAAGAGCATCAGCCCCCTTCCCCGTCAGTCGGGGCCGGAGAGGACGGCGAGCACTCGCCGAGCCGTCGGCACGATGGCGGAGACGCCGAGCGATCGGACGGTGCCAACGCCGCCGAGGGGACTGGTGCTGTCGGAGCTGAGTCCCACGAGGACGAGGTGACCGAGGGGGGTGGCGACCCCGGCACCGATCAGGGACCGGCGTCCGCCGACGACCCGGGGCGTGAGGCCTCGGACGCGGCTGGGGCGGACGATGGGCCTGATGGTGCCCCAAGATCTGCGCGCACAGGCCGGGGGGAGGCCGCGTCACCCCCGGTCACCTTTGGCGGCGTCTATGCCGCCCTTTCCCTTGGGGCGACGGTGCCGTTCGAGCACCGCCAAGCCGCCCGCGATATCCTCCGCGCCCTGCGGCGGCTCGTGGCGGCGGTGGTCTCGTCCGCCCCCGACCAACAATCTCCGCGCTACGATGGGCGGAGACTGGTCTCAGAGCTGGTCTCCCGACGGTGCGCCGTCGGCAGAGCGCGCCGCGAGGAGCTGGGCCTGCCCCTTCTCGTGGTGTCCTGCGATGTCTCGGGGTCATGCTCATCAGCGGCCCCAGGCACGATCGCCGCCGCCCAGGCCCTTACCGCCGCCCGGCCTGACGTGGTGGTGGTGGAACACAGCAACGGTTTCCCCATTGCCGTGACGGTCAACGGCGCTCGCCGCGACGCCGATCGGCTCCCCCGGACACTCTCCTGGTGGGAAACTCTCGTCCCCGCCGATAGCATCCTGCTTGCCTTTGGCGACTGGGATGCAGGAGACATTTACGTTGCCCTCGCACAGCGGGGGCGAACGGTGATCTGGCTGGACTCTTATGCGGCCCGTGCCGCCGGAGTGCGTCGTGTCAAGAAAGGGGTTGAGATATGGACCCCCGAGGCGGGGGCGTGCATTAAGCATTGGTATACGGGGGTCAATTCCCCCGCACGCGCCGCCATCGCACTCCGCGAAGTCCTGCGCCGGGGAGGGCTATAACAACCCGCAGGCCGGGAAAGAAAAAAATGGGACACGATCAAAAATCATGTCCCATTTTTTTATGGGCTTGTCAGAGGAATAGGTATGTCCATGTTATTGTTGGGAATTTTTTTTGCAGGGGTGATGAAAAAAAGACTTGACAATTTGTTTTTTTGTGATATACTATAGACAAATAGACGGGACGAGGATCCCGTGTCCCCCTCCGCCCAGCGTAGCCCAAAGGGCCGTGACCGCGAAGGTCGAGGGTGGAACCCCCCCCGGTCATCTGGGCCGCACGACAGCCTGAGACCCCACGCCCCTCGGAGATAGGTGAGCGACCGAGGGTCTCACAAACGGCATCGGCGGAATCGGAACCCGGACCCCCAAGTGGGTCGTTAACGGGGACCGGTAGGAAGGCGGTGGTCGTAACGACCCCCGAAAACCGATAACCCTTGGAGGGGGAGCGGTGAGGAAACCCCATACCGAACGCTCCTCCCCTCCCTCTCCACATTGACCCCGATGG
>JAKPCH010000007.1 GCA_029553375.1 Deltaproteobacteria bacterium
CTCGAATCTGGCCATCACCCTGGAGAACTTCACGGCGGCGGAGTCCACGATCCGCGACGTGGACATGGCATCTGAGATGACGAGCTTCACGAAGAACCAGATCCTCGTCCAGGCGGGCACGGCCATGCTGGCCCAGGCCAATGCCGTGCCCCAGCAGGTCCTCTCCCTCCTCAAGTCCTGAGGGTTGGAAAGGGGTTGTTAAAACGGGCCCCGCCCCCGGGCGGGGCCTTTTTTTGGCAAAACCTTTGCAGGGGTAAAGAAAGGGGAAAGATTTGCCGATAGGTAAGGTGAGAACCAGCGTCGAGGTAGGTCCATGCCATCGAGTACCAGCCTGATCAGCGGCCTCGCCAGCGGCCTCGACTGGAGCGGGATCGTCGACAAGCTCATCGAGGTGGAACGCAAGCGGGTGACAGTCGTCTCCGACAAGAAGACGGAGTACGAAAAAAAGCTCGCCCAGTGGCAGTCCCTCAACACCAAGCTCCTCACCCTGAAGACGGCCGTGGGGAAACTCAAGGACCCCGATGACTTCAACCTCTTCACCGCCTCCCTCACCACGGACAGCGCCGCCGTCGAGGCCGCCGATCTCCTCTCCGCCGCAGCCTCATCCACGGCCGCCCCCGGTTCCTACAACCTGAAGGTCAACGCCGTGGCCACGGCCCAGAAGCTCTCCTCCCGGTCCTTCTCGTCGTCGGTGACGGCCCTGGGGAACGACTACGCCGGGGACGTGGTCATCAACGGCGTCGTCGTCACCGTCACGGCCGAGGACACCCTGGCCACCCTGCGGGACAAGATCAACAACGCCAACACGGGGGCCAACCCCACGGGCGTCACGGCGGGGATCGTCAACTACGGCAGCGGCGACTACCGCCTCATCCTGACGAGCGACGCCACGGGCGCCGCGGGCATTTCCCTGAAGAACGGGGGCGCCGCGGACCTCCTGGGGGGTCTCGGTTTCTGGGACACGAGCCGGACGGCGAAGAACCCCCTGGCGGGGGGGGACCGGACGGACCGCTTCACGAGCACCACCGTCGCTATCGGGAGCCTCCTGGGCCTGAGCAACCCCCAGGCGGCGGCGTCGGGAGAGATCGTCGTCAACGGCCACGCCCTCGGCGGGATCGACCTCGCCACGGACACCCTCGACAGCCTCCTGACGAAATTCACCACCGCGGGCGTCGCGGCCAAGATCACGACGGAGGAGGAGGGGGGGCGGACCTACTACCGCCTCCTCGTGGAGGGGTCCGCCAACACCTACACGGACAAGAACAACATCCTCGAGACCCTGGGTCTCCTCACGGGCGGCCTGTCGGACGTCCTGGGGGTCACGGGGGACGTGGCCAACACCGCCTCGGGCCAGGTCATCACGGCCACGACCTTCCTCAAGGACATCGACGGCTACACGGGCTGGGCCGGGACGGACTACCTCCTTATCGAGGGGACGGACACCTCGGGCAATCCCGTCTCCGACAACACCTTCGCCATCGGCGACACGACGACGGTGGGAGACCTCCTCACCCGCATCGAGTCCCTCTTCGGCACCGTCACCGCCTCCGTCACGGGCGACGGGAAGATCAGGGTCATCGCCGACACGCCGGGGGCCACCTCCCTGGCCGTGAAGATCTCCGTCAAGGACGCGGGCGGCGAGACGGACACGACCCTCCGTTTCGACGCCGACGGCGACCTGGGGACGGCGGGGGTG
Organism: Deltaproteobacteria bacterium; assembly: GCA_029553375.1. Classification (GTDB taxonomy): domain Bacteria; phylum Desulfobacterota; class Syntrophia; order Syntrophales; family UBA8958; genus JAKPCH01. Next base: position 1,697 of record JAKPCH010000007.1, read on the forward strand.
GTCCGCAAACGGGAACTCGTCACCGGGGCCGACGCCTCCGTGACGGTGGACGGCGTCACCGTCACGAGATCCACCAACACCATCGACGACGTCATCACCGGCGTCACCCTGAATCTCCTCAAGGCGGACACGGACACCACCGTCACCCTCAAGGTGGGGCGGGACATCGACGCCGTCGTCTCCCTCGTCAGCGGCTTTGTTTCAGCCTACAACGACGTCGCCGCCTTCATCAAGACCCAGACGTCCTACGACGCGGAAAAGCAGCAGGCGGGGGGGGTCCTCTTCGGGGACGGGACCTTGATGTCCATCAAGACGGACCTCACCTCCATCCTCGTCCGGAACCTCTGGAACGCCTCGAGCCGGTTCTCGATCCTCGGCACCGTGGGGGTCAGCGTGGACATAAACGGCCAGTTGAGCGTGAACGAGGCGACGCTCCGCTCCTCCCTCAACACCTACTTCACCGATGTCCAACGGCTCTTTGGCGCCTCCGGTCTCACGAGCACCGGCAGCCTCGAATATGTCTCCCACGGCCGGGACACAAAGGAGGGGACCTACGGTGTCACCATCACCCAGGCGGCGGCCCGGAGCACCTCCGCGCCCTCCGACGCCGTCTCTCTCGGGGGAGACGAGGTCCTGACCATCACCTCGGGGTCGGCGCAGGCCCGGGTGGAGCTCCAAAGCGGCATGACCATGGAGAGGATCGTCAACGCCGTCAACAGCGAGCTGGCCAAGGTCTACACCCAGACCCTGGCGGGGTCCGAACGCCTCTACGCCGACGCCTCCCAGACGACCACCCTTCAGGAGTCCACCGTCTGGTCCTCCGTCTATGACGACGTGGGTCAAAGCGCCAACCTCCAGGACAACGACGTCATCACCTTCACGGGGACGAAGAGGAACGGGGCCTCCGTGAGCGGTTCCTACACCATCGGGGACGCGGACACGGACACCGTCGCCGGCCTCCTGTCGGCCATCGAGGAGGCCTTCGGTAACGAGGTGACGGCCGACATCGACTCCTCGGGAAGGATCATCGTCACGGACCGCACCGCCGGCGCGAGTTCCCTCTCCCTCAGCCTCGACTTCAGTCAGGCCCACGACCTCGATTTCGGCTCCCTCTCCCCGGACAACGACGGCGGCACCAGGGGCCGCTATGCCATGGGGATCACGGCCTACGAGGATGAGGGTGGTCATCTCGTCCTGTATCACAACAACTACGGGTCGGCCTACACCTTCACGATCCACCAGGACAACAACCTCCTCTGGACGGGGGGCGACCAGACGGTGGACAACGGTAAGGACGTGGCGGGGACGATCAACGGGGAGGCCGCCACGGGGACGGGCCAGGTCCTCAAGGGGGACGAGGGCCAGCCCAACGTCGCCGGTCTCTCCCTGCGCTACACGGGTACGGCAACGGGGGATATCGGCACCGTCACCCTCACCTACGGCGTGGCGGAGCTCTTCGACCGGGCCCTGTACGCCATCACGGACACCTACGACGGCTACCTTACCCTCAAGCAGCAGTCCCTCGAGGATCTCGTCACGGACTACGACCGGCGGATCAGCGACATGGAGGAACGCCTGGCGAAACGCAAGGAGGAGATGCTCAACCGTTACGTCAAGATGGAGCTGGCCCTCCAGAAGGTCCAGAACCAGAGCACCTGGCTCACGGGACAGATCAACGCCCTCTCCCGGATGTGGGGAGATTGAGGAGGAACCCAGATAACGAGGAGATGAGATCATGTACGAAGACGCCCTCAACACCTACCGAAGGACGACCTTTTTCACCGCCGAGCCCCTGAAGCTCGTCATCCTCTGCTACAAGGGGGCCGTCAACAGCCTCCGCCTGGCGAAGGAGGCCTATGAGCGGGGGGAATACGAGACGAAGGCGAAGGCCCTCCAGAAGACCCTCGACATCATCCACGAGCTCGACTCTTCCCTGGACATGAAGAAGGGCGGCGCCATCGCCGTGAATCTCCGCAACCTCTACCACTTCATGACCAAGGCCCTCATCGAGGCGGACCTGAAGCGGGACGTGAAGATGTTCGACCGCATCGCCTCCCTCCTCGAGGAACTGGAGTCGGCCTGGGAGGCGGCGGGGCGTTCCCTGGCGGCGGCGGGGACGGAGGGTGATGCGGCCGAGGAGAGACCCCGCCTCGATGCGGGGGCCCTGAGGGCGGCGCCCGTGAGGGCCTGGAACGCCTGAGGGATCGGGGAGGTTTATCCGATGACCGGGGGACGCCACGATCCGCGGGAGATCCGCAGGCGTAAGATCAAGGCCCTCGGGATGTACGTCGTCGCCACGAGAGAGCTGAGGGAGGCCCTGGAGGGGGGGGACTACGGCCGCGCCGAGGCCCTTATGGACCGTCGGGATGAGCTGGTGCGGGTCATCGGCGTCTTGGACCGTTATGGGTCGCTCGAGGCGCCCTCTTTATCAGCCTCCCCGGCGGCAGACGAGGAGATCCGGGAGATGAGACGTCTCCTTGTGGCGGCAAGGGAGGAGAACGAACGTTGCGCCGACCTCCTGGCTCAGCAGTGTCTTCACCTGCGGGAGGAGATCGCCCGTCTCGAAAAGGGGGAGAAAGGTCTGCGGCGTTACGGGGCCAGGGATCCGGGGCAGGCCCGCTTCTTGAGCCTAAGATCTTGATTCCCTTCGATTAAAGTTTTTGCCCCCCCGTGCCGATGTAGGGATTGAAAAAGGGGTTTCGGTATATGCAGGTCGGAGCGTTGAACACCATCATCAAGGACGGTTTGACCAAACCGCCACCGGAGGCCGGGGAGAACTTCAGTTCCCCGCGCCGGGATGACGGCGGTGGGGCCGCGGCGGTCGCCGAGGAGGCCGTCGCCTCCGTCGTGGAGGAGATGCAGGCCCGCGTCAACGGCCTGAATCTTAAGGTGGAGTACACCACCTACGGGGAAAAGGGGGAGAGGGTCGCCATCGTCGTCAGCGACCGGGAGACGGGCCGGGTGATCCGGGAGATCCCTCCCAAGGAGATCCAGCAGCTCTACCTCAGATTCCAGGAACTCCAAGGCATCCTCTTCGACCGACGGGCCTAACCGTCTCTTACCCCCGCCCGATGTCCGGCCCGCCGGCGCCGGTTTTTTCCCCTTCTGTAATTTCCCCCCGCTCGTTAATTGGTCGCTTTTATCGGTCCCGCAACGGCGATCCGAGACCCTTTTTCGGGATCCGCAACGGGAGGCGGGGCCTTTTTTATGTGGCCGCCGCCAGGGAACGGGCCAGGCTTAGCGCCTCTCCGTCCCCCGCCCTCATCCCCGCCTCCAGGTCCCGGCGGTGATCCAGGATGTCGTACTGGAGGGGATATTCCTCGTCGGCGAGGATGACCTGGGCGGCCAGGCGGTTGACGGCGTTGATCAGGAGGGGGGCCCGGAGGTTGGCCATCATCCTCAGGGGCTGGGAACGGAGGGTGACGATGGCCAGGAGGGCCGCTTCCTCGTCCCTCGTGATCCCCAGCAGGTTGAGGTCGCTCTCGAAGACGGTGGGGTTGTAGTCCCTCTTGACGAGACGGGGGTTTACGACCACGAAGGCCACCGCCGGGTCGTCCACGGACTGGAGCCACATGAGGGGCGAGGGGTCTTCCGGGCGGAGGAGGACGAAACGGGTGAGTCTCTCGAAACCGAGGATGGGGCCCTTGAAATAGATGAACTCCTCCTCCTTCACCTCTATCTCTCCGAAACGGGTGGTATGGAACTTCATGGTATCTCTCCTTCCTTAAAGTAGGTCATGACCTCTGCGAGGTCCCCGGGGGCCGTCGCCGCCTGCCGGTTCTCGGCGACGATCAGCTCGTAGATTTCCGTGCGATGGACCGCCACCTCCCGGGGGGCCTCGACGCCGATGCGGACGGCGTTACCCTTGATCTCCAGGAGGGTGATCCTGATGTCGTTGCCGATGTTGATCCCCTCCCCCGTCTTTCTCGTCAGGATCAGCATGATCTAGTCCCCTCAATCGAAGAAGTTGAGGATCGAGGCGTTCTGGAGGCGTGTCGCCACGAGGTAGGAGGCCTGCAGGGCCGCCTCCTTCGCCGAGAACTTTACGGACAGTTCGGCGATGTCCGCGTCCTCCAGGTCGCTGATCCTCTGGGCCAGGCTCGTCTCGAGATCCTTGAGGTTGTTCCGGGCGATCTCCAGGCGGTTGGCCCGGACGCCGCACCGGGAGACGGCGAGACTGACCTGATCCTGGGCGGCCTTGAGCTTGTCGATCTGGTCGGCGACACCCTGGGCGTCGTTGTCCTCCAGGGCCTTCTTGAGGTCGTTGAGGACCTGGAAGACCTCCACCTCGCCGCCGCCCTGGGCCGTGAAGGCCGCCGCCCCCGTGACGCCGTAGGGGGTGGAGGCGTTCTTGCCGACGGCGACGCGGAGTTCCTCGGCGTTGCCGCGGTAGTAGCCGGCGGCGTAGGCCTCGATGCGGAAGATGTCGCCGGCGCCGAATTCCCCCGCCGAGAAATCCAGGGTCACGCCGTCACCGAGATCGACGGTGTTTTGCAGGTCCCCGGCGGCGGACTCGGCGGACCACGTCTTCCCACCGTCCCGGGAGACCTGATAGGTGGCCTCCCCCTCGTCTCCCCCCTTGACGATCTTCACCACGAAGGTCCTGTTCTCCGTACCCGTGTAAGTGCCTCCCTTGGTCACCGTCCCCTGGTAGGTGTTCTCCGGGGCGGCGTAGGGGCCGTCGACGGCGGCGGCGGTGTAGTCCCTGCGGAAGGGTTCCGTGTCCGTTCTGGTCCCGGCGAAGAGATAGCGGTCCCCCAGTTTCGCGTTCGCCAGGGAAAGAAGACCGTCCAGGAGGACGTCCACCTCCCGGGAGGCGATCTTCCGGGAGGAGGCGTTGGCCGTGGCGGAGGCCTGGGAGACGGCCAGCTCCGACGCCCGGACGAGGAGGTCCATGGCGCTGTTCAGCTTGGACTCCGTCTCGGCGAGCCAGGAATTCGTCTGCCCGATGTTGTCGCTGTAGAGTCCGACATCCGCGTTGGCCTGTTTCAGGGTCAACACCTGGGAGACGCCGAGGGGGTCGTCGGAGATGCGGTTGATCCGCTTCTGGCTGGCGAGCCTCGTCATCGCCTCCCCGTAATTGGTGTTGGCGACGAAGAGGTTGCGGATCGTCGCCTCGTACCTCATGCCGTCGGTGATGCGGATCGTCATGTCCCGCCTCCTAATCCACGAGTTTCATCAGGGTCTCCAGAAGGTCGTCGGCGACTCGGCAGAGTTTACCCGCCGCCGTGTAGGCCATCTGGAACTTCATGAGGTTCATCATCTCCTCGTCGAGGGAAACCCCCGAGACACTCTCCCGCTGGTTCTGCAGTTGGGTCAGGACGGCGTTCTGGTAGTCCGCGTCCCGGGAGGCCGCCGCCGCGTCCCGGCCGATGGTCCCGACGAGGGAGGCGTAGAAGCTCCCCAGGGTCGCGCTGCCCCCGCTCATGAGGAGTCTGTCCTTCAGGGCGGCTATCTCGGCGGCCTTCTCCCCGTCCCGAGCCGTGGTGGCCGAGGCGGCGATCTTGGCGGGGTCGGAGAGGATGGCGCCGTTGACGGTGATGTTGCGGGCGTAGGCCGTCGAGTTCTCGTCGGTGAGGACGAAGAACCGCTCCCCGAGGTTGCCGTCGGCGTCATAGGCCCCCGTGTGGACGTCGTTGACGGCGTCCATGAAGGTCTTGGCCAGCTCGTTGAGCTTGTCCTCGTAGTCCGGCAACAGACCGTCCCGGACGTCGAGATAGGCCCCCACGACCCCTTTGCCGCCGCCGGCGAGAAAATCGTTGAGGACCACTTGGGGGTTCTCCTTCAGGACGAGGTCCTGGAAACCCGTCTGGCCGTTCTTGACGAGGGCCAAATCCCGGCTGCCGATGCCCTCCACGACGGCCTGACCGTTGGGGAGATAGACGTTGACGGCCCCGTTGGCGTCTTCCACCCAGTGGCACGACACCTGGCGGCAGAGGTCTTTCAGGACGAGGCCCCGCTCGTCCCGCAGGAGGTTCGTCTCCCCCCCCCGGGCGGAGAGGGAGGAGATCTCCTTGTTGAGGGCGGCGATCCGGGAGGTGAGGGAGTTGATCTGGGCCACGGAGTCTTTCAGACCCTCGTCGATGCCCAGTTGGAGATCGTAGATCTGGTCCCCGTATGAATTGAACATCTCGGCCGCCGTCCTGGCCGCCGCGAGGAGGGCGTCTCTCTCCACCTTCCCGTCGGGGTGGAGGGCCAGGTCGGACCAGGCCTCCCAGAACCGGTTGAAGGCGTCGTTGAGCTTGTTCCCCGTCGTCTCGTCGAAGACCGTCTCCACCTTCTGGAGGAGAGAGTATCTCGTGTCGCCGTATCCCGCCTTTTGCTGTTGCTGGGCCACCTGGTTTTCCGTGTAGGTGTCGAAGATCCGTTCGATGTCCGCCACCTTGACGCTGATCTGGGCGGCTTCGCTCCTGGCGTTCACCGACCCCGTCGCCGTCAGGACGGCCCGCTGGCGGGTGTAACCGGGGGTGTTGACGTTGGCGATGTTCCCCCCCGTGACGTCGATGGCCAGCTGGTAGGAGGAGAGGGCGTTCAGGGAGACGTTCAGGATGCTGCCGATGGACATGTCTCAACCCCTGCGGCTGATCAGTTTGCCGTTGACGGGCCGGTTTTGGATCCGGCCGTTTTCCTGGTATCCCGCCTCGGGGCACAGGAGACTCTGGAAGTAGTTCATCCAGCCCCGTGCATAGGCGAGGGCCGTTTCCGCCAGGCGGCGGTTTTCGTGGTTCAGGGTCCGGATTCGGACCGCGGCGAGACGCAGCTCCTCCTGGAGGCCACGCAGGCGCTCCCGCTCGGCCCCCTGGAATCGGGAGACGAGGTGCGTCATGGTCAGTCCCTGGGGAGGGGTGTTGAGGTGGAGGGCGATATGGCGGAGGATGTCCCGTCGGGAGCGGTCCACGGCCTCGAGGCGGAGGAGGATCTCCTCCTTGGTCCGGTTGCTCGTCACGAGTTCCCCGACGGAGGAACCGACGATGGCCTCCCTCTCCGACCGCAGGACCCGCTCCATCTCGTCGTACAGCTCCAGTTCGTGGTTCAGGGCCGACGTGAGGGTCGCGAAGAGTCGATTCAGATTTTCATCCATGATCACATTCCTACCCGATGTCTGGACCTCGATAAACTTAGAAGCAAGGGTCATACCACTTGCCCGGCTTTCAAAGGGGGACGCCGCCCCGTCCAGGCGGAAATATCTTGATAAAGATCAATAACTTGCAAATATCGTCGGCTTGATAAACAAGAGGCGGCCTCAGAGAGGCCGCCAGGGGGTAGGGAATTTTTTTCCTATGGACGGATACGCCTCAGGCGAAGAGATCCAGCAGGTTTTCGCCGACGATCTTCCGGGCCAGGTCCTCCGCCGGTACCCGGTAACGCCCCTGATCGATCCGGTCCTGCAAGGCCTGGACCTTCTCTTCCCTCACCTCGGGTCGGTCCTTCAGGGCGGCCTTGATGTCGCTGAATTCCCTCGCCTTCTCCGAGATGTCCACCCTCTCTTCCCGGAGGGCCCCGGGAGGCTGCGCCCCCTTTTCGGAGGCGGCCTTGACGGCCTCACCCCGCTGGTACTGCTGGATCACCTGCAAGAGGGAGTCCCTGCTGTCCGATACCTTCATGCCTTCACCTCTTCCTCGCGGGTCCTTTCAAACCCTATATCGGCACGGAGGGGAAAAAACTTTATCCCCGCCCCTATCTTTTCCCGCCCTGGGCCGCCACGGTCTTGAGCAACTGCCGGTAGAGGAGCTTCTGGATCCCCAATCCGCCGTTGTGTTTCGATAACTCCTCGGCGATGTGCTGGTCAAGGAACATGTGGTACGTGTCCGTCTTCGTCGTCTGGGGGAAGAGGCCCCCCTGGGGCACCGTCCGGCGCATCTGCTTGAGGAGCTCGTAGGTGAAGAGGGCCTCGAAATCGGCGCACACCTTTCTGAGCTGCCTCTCCTTCTCGGGGGTGAGGTTCTTTTTTTCCCCCGGCGCCGCCGCCGGCATGGTCGCCGCCGTTATCTCCGCCATCAGATGACCCTCAGCTCCGCCTGGAGGGCCCCGGCGGCCTTGATGGTCTGGAGGATGGTGATGAGGTCCCGCGGCGAGACGCCGATGGCGTTGAGGGACTGGACCACCTCCTGGATCGTCACCCCCTGGGGGAGGACCATCAACTGCCTCTTTTCCTCCTGGACCTTCACCGTCGTGTCCTTCGTCACCACCGTCTGGCCCCCCGGTGCCACGACGGTCCCGCTCTTTTCGTCACGGATCGCCCCCGCGCCCTGTTCCGGCGGCCGCGGCGCGAAGGGGAGGGGCTGGGAGACCTGGAGGTTCTCCTTGATGGTGATGCTCAGGTTGCCGTGGGCCACAGCCACCGTGGAGATCCTCACGTTTTCCCCCATGACGACGGTCCCCGTCTTTTCGTTCATCACCACCACGGCCGGTATCGCCACGGGGATGTCGACGTTCTCCATCTCCGCGACGATCTCCATGATGTGGGGGAGGTAAGCCTCCTTCACGCGGACGACCACCGTCCCCGAGTCCTTGGGGAAGGCGCTGATCTGGGCGCCCATGAGGGCGTTCAGGCGGGCCGCCATGTGCCGGACCGTGGTGAAGTCGGGGTTGTAGAGGTTGACGGTGAAGGTGGGTGACTGGGCGAAATCCGTCACCACTTCCTTCTCCACCAGGGCCCCGTTGACGACGATGCCCACGTTGGTCTGGTTCTTCGTCACCGCCGCGTTGGCCCCCCCGGCGGAGAAGCCGCCGAGGAGCACCGGCCCCTGGCAGACGGCGTAGATCTCCCCGTCGGGACCCCGCAGGGGGGTCATGATCAGGGTGCCCCCCTGAAGGCTCGTGGCGTCCCCCAGGGACGAGACGGTGCAGTCGATGCGCGTGCCGTTCTTGGCGAAGGGGGGGAGGTTGGCCGTCACCATGACGGCCGCCGTGTTCTTGGCCTTGACGTTGGCGATGCGGTCCCTCATGGAGAGGCCCTGGCGGCTGAGCATATTGGCGATGGTCTCACGGGTGTACCCGTTCTTCACGTCGTCCCCCGTGCCCATGAGACCCACCGTCAGGCCGTACCCCACGAGCTGGTTCGACCTGACGCCGCCGATGCCGGCGATGTCCTTGATCCGCGCCGCCTGGACGGGCGCGGCGAGGGCGAGGATGAGGATCGCGATGACGACCGTAAGGTGTGTCCTTCTCATGACCTTCCTCCTCTCATACCCGGGTTGTCAGAAGGGCCACACCCAGTCGAGGATCCGGGTCCCCCACCCGGGCCTTGACTTGTCGTCCACGACCCCCGAACCCGTGTAGATGATCCGGGCGTCGGAGATGTTCTGGGAGTAGACGTAGTTCTCCGGGGAGACGTCCTGGGGCCTGACGATGCCCGTGATGACGATGTACTGGTCCTCGGCGTTGATCGTCACCTGCTTGCGCCCCTCGACGACCATGTTGCCGTTGTCCAGGACGCGGACCACCCGGCCGGAGATCCGGGCCTGGAGTTTGTTGCCCCGGCTCGTGTCGCCCGTGCCCTTCATGGCGTTGACGGAACTGCCCCCCGCCGAGATGGAGGTCCCGAGATTGGGGTTCTTGTTGATGAGGGAGGTGTCGATCCCGAAGAGGGCGCTGATACTGGCGTTGGTGGAGGAGGCGCGGCTCGTGTTGGTCGAGGCCTTGTTCTGGCCGTCGGAGGTCTCGTCGATGATGATGGTGATCGTGTCGTTCACGTAGCGGGCCTTGTTGTCCGCAAAGAGCATGTTGCGGTTGTTCTCGCCCACCCAGAGGGACCCCGGGGCCGGTTTGAGATAGGGGGTCGGCGAGGCCGCGGGCAGGGACTCGTAGATCTCCTTTTTCACGGCGTGTTCGGAGGCGCAGGCCGTCACCGCCAGGACAAGACAGGGCATAAGGAGCCTAAAAATCGATGACCACATAGTTTTCACCCCTGACCCTCCCGTAGATGACCCGTTGGGAGGACATGTTCTTCACCCGGACGATGGCCCCCTCGGTGCCGTCCTCCTCACAGATCCCGAGGGTGGCGATCTGAATCGGCCCCCTCTCCAGGTGGAGTCTGACGACGTTGCCCCGCTTGACGAGGACCGGTTCCCTGAGGAGATAGGTGCTGATCTCCCCCCCGGCGGGGACGTTGTTCGTGAGCCTCTTGCCCAGGACCTGGTCGAGGCTCGTCGCCGTCTTGGGATCGATCCGGCGGACCCAGCGCCTCGTCACGGTCACGTCTCCGTGGTCGAGGACCTTGTTCCGCTCGAGGGATTCCCGGGCCACGACGACGGGTCTCAGGATCTCCATGCGGGCGTGGACCGTCACGGTACGGCGGGGTCCCCGGCGGTCGCCGATACGGACCAAAAACGCCGGATCGCCCACGTACTCTCCCGTGCCGATCCTTTCCACCTCGAGGACGAGGGACCCCTCATCGATGCCGGCGGCGGGGATCTCCAAGCCGGCGAAGGTTATCCGCACCTCCTCGGGCCGCCAGGGCATGGTGTTCTTGATGTACCCCTCGACGGCCCTCTGGACCCGCGCGCCCAGGGAGACGTCCCGGCCGTGGTGGGAGAGGGGGGCGGCGGCGAGGAGATCAGCCCTTGAGATTATTAATAATACCAAGCATAGCATCAGCCGTCTGGACGGCCTTGGAATTGATCTCATAGTTTCTCTGCCCCACGATCATCTTGACCATCTCGTCGATGACGTTGACGTTCGACATCTCGAGGAAATATTGGCTTATCGTGCCCCGCCCGTCCACGCCGGGGTTGCCGACGATGGGTTCGCCCGAGGCGTCCGTCTTGTCGAAGAGGTTCCTCCCGATGCTGGTGAGACCTGCGGGGTTGACGAAGCGGGCGAGCTGGATCTGCCCCACCTGGGAGACGGTGCCCTGCTGGTCCGTCACGGAGACGGAGCCGGTCTTGTCGATGGTGATGACGACGGTGTTGGAGGGGATGTTGATGGTCGGTGTGAGGAGGAGCCCCTCGCTGTTGACGATGTTGCCGTCCTTGTTCATCTTGAAGTTCCCCGCCCGGGTGTAGAGGGTCTTGCCGGCGCCGTCGTCGATCTGGAAGAAACCGTCCCCCTCGATGGCCAGATCGAGGCTGTTGCCCGTCTGGACGTAGTCTCCCTGGGTAAAGATCTTCTGGGTGGAGATGGCCTTGACGCCCATCCCCAGCTCAATGCCCGCGGGGAGCTGGATGCCCGTGGACGACGTGGAACCCGCCTTGGTGAGGACCTGGTACATCAGGTCCTGGAAATTCGCCCGGGACTTCTTGAAGCCCACGGTGTTGATGTTCGCCAGGTTGTTGGCGATGACGTCCTGCTCGATCTGCTGGCCCGTCATGCCCGTGGCGGCGGTGAATAGGGATCTGATCATCTCTTCCTCCTAATGATAGGATCAGGCGAGCCTGCCGACGCGGCCGGTCGATTGCTTGTCCTCGTTGTCGATGGTCTGGATCAGTTTCTGGTAGGCCTCTACGGTTCTATGGACGTCGATCATGTTCACCATCTCCTTCAGGACGCTGACGTTCGAGGCCTCGAGGAAACCGCTTTTAATGACGGGTTCCCTGACCTCCTCCCCCTGCTGGTTCGTCTCGAAGTAACCGGAGGCGTTCCTGGTCAGGAGGCGCTGGTCCTTGAAGCGGACGACGGACAGTTTCCCCACGGCGGCGCCGTCCACGAGGACCGTCCCGTCCCGGTCAAAACCGACCACCCCCCCGGTGATCTGAATCGGCCCCCCCGTCCCCCGGACCCTCTCGCCCGCCTGGGTGACGAGGTAACCATCCCGGTCGAGGGTGAAATCGCCCCGCCGGGTGTAGGCCAAGCCGTTGGCCTGCTGGATGACGAAAAACCCCTCCCCCTCGATGGCGAGATCAAAGCGGTTGCCCGTCGTCTGGAGGGCCCCCGGGCGAAAATCCGTCACCCGCTCCTCCTTGACCCCTTCCGTCCCCCCCTCGCCGCCGGTGACGAGGAGGTACTCCTGTTTGAAACCCGGCGTCTGGGCGTTGGCCAGGTTGGCCGTCACCATGTCCAGGCGCCTCAGGGCGAGGTCACAGGCACGGGCGATCTCCTGAACGTCGTAGGCCATTGCACACCCCTTTTCGTTTAACCTGAGTTTTTGCAATAGGTATGCCACGTCTCCATCTCTCCGACGGGGAGGGCGTGGCCTCCTGGAGGATGTAACCTATAGATTCTACTGGTTTTGCCCTGCCTGTCGGGGGCTTCGTTGGCTGGTCATACAGGGGCGTCGTGAAGGGCTATGGGAGGGGGGAAATCTTTTCCCACCGTATGGTGTCAATCCGTTGACGAATGGGGGCGTCTCTTCTCGTTCAGACGGTAGACGAACGCCAAGATCTCGGCGACGGCCCGGTAGACCTTGGGAGGTATCTCCTCGTCCAGGTCGAGGCGGTAGAGGATCTGGACCAGGTGGGGGTCTTCCTTGATGGGGATGTCGTGCTTCTTCGCCAGGGCGATGATCTTTTCCGCGATGAACCCCCGCCCCTTGGCCGTGACCTTGGGGGCCCGGTCCTTCCCGGGGTCGTAGCGGAGGGCGGCGGCGAGGGGAGGCCGTTTCTCCCTTTTCCCCGTCTCAGGCATAGAGGCTCATGGCGGGGCCGCGGTTGATCACGTGTCCCTCGGCGTATTCACGGCGGCGTTGACCGAGGCGGGTGTCGACGGCGAGTTGGACCTCCCGGGCCTCGAGGCCCGCCGCCTCCAAGCCCCCCCGGAGTTCCGTCAGGAAGGGGGCGATGAAGGCCCCCGCCTCCTCGTCGCCGCAGGTGAGGCGGCAGCTGAGGGAGTCGCCCCTCATGGTCACCTCCGCCATGATCTCCCCCAGGTTGTCCATGTCGAGGAAAAGGACGAAGCGGTAGGAACCGTCTGTCTCCCCCTCCCTGTTCCCGCCTTCCCCCTCGACGTAGAGCTCCTGGAGGCGGACGCCCCCGGGGAAGGCGGCGGGCAGGAAGAGGAGGTAAGGGCTGCCCCCTTCCCTGGCCAAGACGTTTATGACCTGCTGGGTCTCGATGGCCGAGAGGGAGGAGTTGAGGATTCCGAGGAGGTCCGCCGTCCCCTTTCCTTCGGCCGCGCCTTCCGCCCCCCGGGCCGCTGAGTCTCCCAGGGCCCGTTCCAGGCGGGCTATCATGCCCTTCAGGCCCTCGTATCGTTTTAAGTTCCTGAGGTCTTTTTGGTTTTCGAGGGCGAGAAAGAGCCCCCTCTCCAGGAGGAGACCCAGATGGCGGGCGAAATCCTCGACGAGGGATCCCGCGTCGGGACCCTGGGGGCTCAGGACGAGGGAGTTGAGGAGGTCCCGGGCCCTCCCGGCCAGGTCGGCGACCTCCGGCGGCCAGGCCGTCGCCTCTTCGGCCGTCAGGGCCTGGGGAAGGAGGGCGAAGAGGTCCCGCAGGGCCTGGGGGGCCATGCGGTGGAGGAGAAGGTGGCGGCTCGCCGTCGCTGCCTCGGGGTAAGCGTCCCGGACGACCTGGAGGACCGTCTGGGCCCCCGTTTCGGTCACCCGCAAAAGGAGTTTATCCCCCGCCCCTAAGGAGAGGTCCGTCTGGGCCGTCAGGGGGTGGTTGCCGATGCGGATCAGGACCCGGCCGCCCCCCAGGTCCTCCATGACGAGACCTTCCACGAGGGCGCCCCGGACGAAGAGGGCCCCCTGGCGCTCCGGCGTGTCCGTCGTGATTCGGAAGATCCCGGGTACGGGGCTGGGGGGTGTGAGGGGGGTGATCATGACCCTTCTTTAGTATCCCCTCCCTGGCGGAGGCGGGTGATGAGCTCCACCTCCCCCGCCGTCAGGCCGAGGCGGCCGGCTATCTCCTGGCTCGATAGTCCCGCGGCACGGAGCCTCAGGACCTCCCCATAGGCGTCCTCCGCAGGGGGAAAAGGACGATCCGGCTTTTCGTCGAGGCGCCTCAGGAGGTCCTCGGCCCTCTCGACGAGGTCCCTGAGGCGCCGCTCCTTCTCGTCAAGGGAAAAGGCGAGGGATTTCAAAGTTTTGCGTCCCTCTTCCAGGGACTCGACAAACTGGGTGCTAAGCCTCTGGGACTCGTTGACGAGGTCCCTCAGGGCGGTAACCTCCTCCTTCGCGACGGAGGGGGTCCGGTCTCTCTTTGCCGAACGGCCGACGTACCAGAAGAAGGCCCCGATCAGAACCAACAGGGCCACGTCGAGGACGAGCTGGATGATGAGGAGGTTATGGATGGTCATCTCAGGCCTTGATGTCGATATGGACCTTACCCTTCTCCCCCGGGGCGGTCGCCGCCGGCGATCCCTCCGGCGCAGGTTGAGGGTTGTCGCCGCCTTCCCGGCGCCCCTTCCTGCCTCTCCCCTCCCGTTCCTCCTCTTCCCGGAGGCGGAGGAGTTCCGCTTCGTCCGTGTCCCGCACCCGTTCCTTCTGGCGTTTCCTCTCCTCGTTCAGTTGCAGGGCGAAGTGCCGCTGCTGCATGTCCGGGTGCTGCTGCTGGACCTGCTGGATCTTCTCCGCCACGTGGATCTGGGCGATGGATTGCTGAAGATCGACGGGCTTCAACATCGCCCCCCACCTCCCGGCGGACCCCTTTTCCCGTATCTTGCCCCTTTCCTACCCATGTGGCGACCATCCCTTCGTAGGGGCCTTCGGCCCCGGCGGGAAAAAACTTTAGGGCCTGATCCTGATGATCCACTCCCGGTAGCCGTCACCGTCGGCGATGTCCGTCTCCGCCCCCAGGGTCCGAAGGAGGCAGAGGGCCATCCGGCCCGTGTCGCCCGACAAGACGGCACCCTCGGCGTCTTCGTCAGGATAGGGATTCCGCGCCCCTGTGGCGTGGCGGAGACGGAGGACGACGTTATCCCCCTCGCGGGACGTCCATACCTGGAGGGTCTTGTCCCCGGCCTCTCTTATGGCCTGCGCCGTCGCCCGGAGGATCCCCCAGAGGGCGAGGGAATAGAAGCAGTAGCGCCCCCTGACGGGCGGGAGCTCTTCTTCGATGTGGACCTCCTTCTTGATGCGGTGTTTGAACTCCAGGTAGTGGTCGGCCAGGCGGAGCTCCGCCGCCACGAGACGGCCCAGGGCAATCAAATCCGCCTCGTCGTTGACGATCCCCTGGAACTTGTCGGCCACGTCCCTGAACATGTCGCAGAGACGTTCCGTCTCGCCGTTGATGGAAACCACGTCCTGTCTGAGGCGTCCGATGGTCTCTTCCCAGGCGTCGGTCCCCTTTTTGCCGTTCGCCAGCTGATCGAGGCGGCGCTTCATGATCTGCCCCCGGCCTAGGATCCCGTTCAAGGGATTGGCGAAGTTGTGGATGATCCCGGGGATCAGCTCGGAGATGAAGGTGTCGGTGAAGGCCCTCTCCAGGGCGCCGTACAGTCTCTCCTGGGTGCTTTCCATGGCTCTCTCCCTCTCTTAGAGGAGGATATAGCGGCTCGTGAATACCTCCTTGACGGCCCCGGCGCCGAGGAGGGTCTCCAGGGCCGTGGCTATTTCCCTCTTCAGGTCCTTTTTCCCCTCGGGGGTCAGGAGATCTTCCCTCTGCGCGTTCTTCAGGACCCCATAGATGGCCCGGCGTATCTCCTCCTGACGACCCGCCGGGGCGGCGGCCCGGCCCGGGTCCGTTTCGACGACGAAACCGCAGTGGAGGATCCGCGTCCTCCCCTCCTTGTCCCGCAGGGGGAGCAGGAAGTCGTCGAACTCGTAACGCCCCCCCTGGACGACCGCTGCCGCCGGGGGGGGTGTCTTTTCCGCCGTTGTGGTAATAGGGGCCGGGGAGAGATGGTACCACATAAGACCGCCGACGGCAACGACGGCGGCCACCCCCAAGGCGATCCAGAACCACCGGCGCCGTTTTGGGGTGTCCCGGCGTTCCTCTCCCCCCTCGGGCGGCGGTTCTGCAGGGACGGGTTTCTCCGTCGTCCCCCCCTCGAGATTGGGGATGTCGATGACGTCTATCTGGGCCTTGCGCCTGGCGGACACGGTTTCGTCACCTCACGCCTCTTCCCCCGTGAAGGCCCTCAGGGCTCCCCGGAGGCGCAGGATGGCCTGGGAATGGAGTTGGCAGACCCGGGATTCCGTAAGCCTCAGGACCTGCCCCACCTCCTTCATCGTCAACTCCTCGTAATAGTAGAGGGACATGACGAGGCGCTCCTTTTCCGGGAGGTCCTCGATGGCCTTGACGAGGGCGTGTCTCATCTCCTCGTTCGCCAGCAGGTCGAGGGGGTTGCCCCGATCGACCGTATCGAGCCAGTTGTCGTCGGCATGGTTGTCGATGTATTCCGGGGCGACCTCGTCGGCGCTGATCAAGGTGAAGGCCTGGGCCTCGTTTATGAGTTCGTGGTACTCGTCGAGGTCGATCCCGAGATGCTCGGCCACCTCCTCCTCCGTCGGCGGCCGCTTGAGCTCCTTCCTCAGGGTCTGGAAGGCCTTCTCCATCCTGTTATCCTTCGCCCGGACGGACCGGGGTACGAAATCGTAGGACCGCAACTCGTCCAGGACGGCGCCGCGGATACGGAACTTGGCGTAGGTCTCGAAACGGATGTTCCGGGACGGGTCGAACTTGTCGAGGGCATCCATGAGGCCGATGATCCCGGCGTTCACGAGGGCCTCCTTGTCCGCCCCGTCGAGGGGCATGCGGGCCGTCAGGCGCGCCACGACGTTCTTCACCAGGGGGGCGTACTGCATGATGAGTTCGTTGCGCTTCCCTTTATCCAAGGCCATGGTCGATGACGCCGTCGCCGAAGAAAACGAGGTTTCCCTCGTCGGTGAAGATGGGTTTCTCGTCGCGGATCTTCTCCGCCAGGACCATGAGACAGCGGCTGGCCGTCGTGTGGGGAAAGATCTCCGCCAGGGCCTTCTGACGGCGTATCGCCTCCTTGAACTTGGGATCGAAGGGGATGAAACCCAACAGCTCGATCTGGATGTTCAGGAAGCGGTCCGTCGCCTGGCGGAGGCGCTTGAATATCTCCGTCGCCTCGTGGTTGTTTCTGGCCATGTTGACGAGGATGCGGAACCTCTTGCGGGCGTAGTTCTGGTACATGATCTTCATGAGGGCGTAGGCGTCGGTGAGGGATGCCGGTTCCGGCGTCACGACGACGACGATCTCCTTGGCCGCCAGGTTGAAGTAGGTGACGTTGCCCGAGATCCCCGCCGCCGTGTCGATGATGAGGAAATCGGGACGTTCTGAGAGGCCGTTGAGGGCGTCGAGGAGGGTGAGCTTGTGTCCCCTCGACAGCTCCGCCATCTCCTCGATCCCCGAAGAGGCGGGGAGGATCATCATCCCCCCCGGGCCCCGGACGATGATCTCCTCCAGGGTCTTTTCCCCCTTGAGGAAGTGGTAGAGGTTGTAACGGGGGGCGAGACCGACGACGAGGTCGATGTTGGCCAGGCCCATATCGGCGTCCAGGACCATGACCCTTAGCCCCATCGTGGCCAGGACGTAGGCCAGATTGGCGGCGATGTTCGTCTTGCCCACCCCTCCCTTGCCGCTGGTGATGGTGATGACGCGGATGGCCCTTTTCCGCTCCCCCATGGGCGCTCTTCTCCTCTCCCCTTCCCCTGTCGCGGTGTTGACCATTTCCCTGAGTGATGCCGCCTGATCCACCGTGCCTCCTGGGCTCAATGAAGGGTGTTTCTCAAGATGAGCCTCGCCAGGTTGGCGGGTCCCACCGCCTCGATGTCCCGGGGGACGTCCTGTCCCGTCGTCACGTAACGGGCGGGCCTGCCCGTCGCGGCGAGGACCTCGAAAACGGCGCCGAAGGTCCGGCATTCGTCGAGCTTCGTGAAGAGTAGTTCGTCGTACCCCAGGGCCTCGTAAGACCTCGTCGTCTCCCTGAGGTGATCCCGTGCCGCCGTGGGGCACAGCAGGAGGTGGACATCCACGGCCCCGCGGTCTCTAAACATCTCTCTCAGGCGCCGCAGGTGATCCCCGTCCCTTAGGGGTTTGCCCGGCGTGTCCACGAGGATGATCTCCCGGTCGGCGAAACCGTCAAGGGCCCGACGGAAACCCTCGGGGTCCTCGGCGACGGCGAGGGGCACGCCCATGATCCTGGCATAGACCTTGAGCTGCTCCACCGCGGCGATGCGGAAGGTGTCCGTGGTTATGAGGCCCGTTTTCCTTTTCTCGTTAAGGTGGTAACGGGCCGCCATCTTGGCGACGGTCGTCGTCTTACCGACCCCCGTGGGGCCCACGAAGGCCTTGATGCGACCCCTACCGGTGTCCTTGGGGGGCGAAGGCAAAACGGAGGCCAAAAGATCCTCGGCGATGGCGAAGATCTCCTCGCCCCCCTTGGCCCCGGCGAAACGGGGATCCTTCAGGATCATGGCGACGAGCCTCGCCGCCCGGGTCTTGCCGACGCCGTTGTCGATGAGGGTCCGATAGACCTTGACGAGGGGTTCGTCACCCGTCTTCGACCACCCCTGACCCATGAAGTCCAAAAGGGTCTCCATGCCCTCCTTGATCTGGGCGAGATCCTCCCGGAGGTCTTTATAGGAGTCGAGGTCCGGAATCGCTCCCCGTTGGACCTTGTGGTGCCGGCCTTCCTCCGGCCGATCTTCTTTCTCCTCTCCGGGGCGTTTCGGGGGCTCGGTCCTTTCCAGTCTCGCCCGTCCGGCCGGGGGTGGGTCACCCCGGTCCACGGCGGCGATCACCTCGATGAGGCGGGGCTTGGTGTTGCGGAGGGTCTTGGTGGACAGGACCACCGCCTCCGGCCCCAGGTCGTTCTTGATGCTCTGGAGGGCCTCCTGGATACTGGCCGCCTCGTAACGTTTCACCTGCATGTCATATCTCCACCAAACCGAAAGAGGTTATCGTGGCCTCCCGGCTGATCTCGTTGTGGGCCAGGACGGCGATGTTGGGGAAGAAACGGTCCAGGAGCTTCTTGAAGTGGATCCTCACGTTCGGGGAGCAGAGGATGACGGGGGGGAGGCCCCGGGCCATGAATTCCCCTACGAATCCCTGGATCTTCTGCATGATGCCCTTGACGACCTTGGGGTCCGCGGAGACGAAGGACTCGTGTTCCGTGTGCTGCACCGACTGGTGGATGATGTCCTCGATCTCCGGGGAGAGCATGACGGCCGTGATGTTCCCCTGGGGGTCCATGTACTGGCGGGTGATGGACCTCGCCAGGGCCTGACGGACGTATCCCGTCAGGATATCGACGTTCTTCGTCAGGGGCACGTAGTCGGCGAGGGTCTCGATGATGGTCATGAGGTCCCGGATGGAGACCCGCTCCCTGAGGAGGCGCTGGAGGACCTTCTGGAGGATCCCCAGGGGGACCGCCTTGGGGACCAGGTCCTCCACGACCCTGCCGTAGGTCTTCGCCAGGTTGTCCAGGAGGGCCTGGACGTCCTGGCGCCCCACCAACTCCTCGATGTTGCCCTTGATGATCTCCGTGAGGTGGGTCGTCAGGACCGTGGCGGGGTCCACGAGGACGACCCCCTTCGCCTGGAGGAGGTCTTTCGCCCTTTCCTGCACCCAGACGGCGGGGAGACCGAAGGCGGGTTCCCGGGTGGGGATGCCGGGTATCTTCTCGTCCGTCCCCTCGGGGGTGATGGCGAGGAGATAACCGGGCATGAGCTCCGCCCGGGCGACCTCCGTCCCCTTGATGAGGAGGCTGTACTCGTTGGGGTTGAGCTGGAGGTTGTCCCGGATGTGGATCGCCGGGATGACGAAGCCCATCTCCTGGGCGAGCTGCCGCCGCAGGGCCTTGATCCTCCCCAGGAGTTCCCCGCCCTGGGAGACGTCCACGAGGGGGATGAGGCCGTAGCCGACCTCCAGGCCCAGGGGATCGAGGGGCGTCAGGGCCTCGAGGGTGTCCACGGGTTCCGGGGCGGGGGGCGGGGCCGGTTCCAGTTCCTTCCTCTCCACCTCCCTCCCGCCGATGCGGTAGGCCAAAAAGGCCATGGCCACGGCCACGACGATGAAGGCCGCCTTGGGCATGCCGGGAACGAGGGCGAAGACGAAGACGAAGAAGGCCGTCAAGGCGAAGGCCTTGGGCTGGGAGAAGAGCTGGTTCTTCATCTCTTCCCCCAGTTCCGCCGCGTCGGAGGACCGGGTGACGAGGATGCCCGCCGCCGTGGAGATGATCAGGGCGGGGATCTGGGTGACGAGGCCGTCGCCGATGGTGAGGAGGGAATAGGTCCGGGCGGCGTCGGCGACGCCCATCCCCTTCTGGAGGACGCCGATGACGAGGCCGCCGACGATGTTGACCAGGAGGATGATGATGCCCGCGATGGCGTCGCCCCGGACGAACTTGCTGGCGCCGTCCATGGCGCCGTAGAAGTTCGCCTCGTTTTCGATGGCCCGCCGCCGCTGCCGGGCCTCCGCCTCGGTGATGAGGCCCGTGTTCAGGTCGGCGTCGATGCTCATCTGCTTGCCCGGCATGGAGTCGAGGGTGAAGCGGGCAGCCACCTCGGCGATGCGCGTCGCCCCCTTGGTGATGACGACGAAGTTGATCAGGACCAGGACACAGAAGACGATGAAGCCGATGACGTAGTTCCCCCCCACGACGAAGGTCCCAAAGGCCTTGATGACCTGGCCCGCCGCGTCGGTGCCCTTGTTCCCGTACAGGAGGATGAGGCGCGTGGAGGCCACGTTGAGGGACAGGCGCATGAGGGTGGCGATGAGGAGGACGGAGGGGAAGACGGAGAAGTCCAGGGGTTTCTGGACGGACATGGCCATGAGGAGGATGACGATGGCGGCGGCGATGCTCATGGAGAGGAGGAGGTCCAGGACCACCGTCGGCAGGGGGACGATCATCACCGTCAGGATCCCCACGACGCCCAGGGCGAGGGCGAAACCGCTGCTCCTCGTCAGGTCCGTGAAAAAACTGTTTCTGGCGGAAAGGGAAACGGCCATGTCCTCATCCAACCCGCCCGTTCCTCAGGGCGTAAACGTAAGCCAGGATCTCGGCGACGGCGCGATAGAGGTTCTCGGGGATCGCCCCGTCCACATCCACCAGCTTATACAATACCCGTGCCACCTCCCTGTTCTCCACGACGGGGACGCGGTGCTCCCGGGCCAGCTCCTTGATCCGTTCCGCCACGTGGCCCGCCCCCTTGGCGACCACGACGGGGGCGGACATGAAAGCGGCGTCGTACCTGAGGGCCACGGCCAGGTGGGTGGGGTTGGTGATGACCACGTCGGCCTTGGGCACGGCGGCCATCATCCTCTTCCTGGCGGCCTCCCGCTGGAGACGGCGGATCCTGCCCTTGACGAGGGGGTCGCCCTCCGTCTGCTTGTGCTCGTCCTTCACCTCCTGCCTCGTCATGCGGAGGTTCTTTTCGTGTTCCCACCGTTGGTAGAGGTAGTCGCCCACGGCCAGGACCAGCAGGAGCCAGCAGACGTTGCCGAGGATGACAAAGGAATTGGTCCCCAAGAAGCTCAGGACCTGCCAGGGACCCTGGGCCATGAGGGGGAGGATCCCGGGAATCTCGGAGCGGATGGAGAGATAGGCCACGACGCCGACGAAGCAGATCTTGGCCGTGTTTTTCGTCAGTTCCACCCAAGCCCGGGGACCGAAGAGGTTCTTGGCCCCCTTGAGGGGGTTGATCTTCCCGAGGCGGGGCAGGACGGGCTCGGCGGAGAAGATGAACCCCACCTGGAGGAGGTTGGCCAGGATCGTCACGGTGACGACGACCAGGAAAAGGGGCAGGAGCATGACGAGGACCCCCCCCGCGACGGAGGCGAAGAGGGGGAGGACGTCCTGGGCGTTGAGGGGGGTGACGGCGGCGCGGCTCAGGATGGTGGAGGTCATGGACATCAGCTTCCGGAGGAGGTCCGAGGCGTTGAAATACATGAAGACCAGGACGCCCCCCAGGATGGCCACGGAGGGGATTTCCCGGCTCTTCGCCACCTGCCCCTTCTTGTGGGTGTCCTCGCGGCGCTTGGGTGTCGCTTGTTCTGTTCGTTCCTGGTCCCGGTCGCCCTCGGCCATAACCCTGTCCGTTTTATGACGGTGTCGTCAGATATTCAGCATGTTATTGGACGATCTGGAACAGGACCCGCAGCTCCTTCTGGAGACCGAGGAACAGCTGCCCCGTCAGCCTCACGAAGAGGGGAATCCCCAACCCCAGGAAGATCAGTCCCACGGCGATCTGAAGGGGAAACCCCACGATGAAGACGTTGATCTGGGGGACCGTCCGGGCGATGACGCCCAGGGAGACGTTGATGAGAACGGCCACGGCGAGGACGGGGGCGCTCAGCTGGAGGGCGATGCGGAAGACGTCGGCCGTGAGGCGCAGGAGCATGGTCATCAGCGACCCCTTGAGGGACAGCGCGAAGGGCGGGAGGTACTGGTAGCTGTCCCTGAGGGCGGCCAGGAAGATGTGGTGGCCGTCGACCATGAGGAAGACCAGGGCCCCCATGAGATAGAGGAACTCGGAGACGATGGTGATCTGGACGCTCGTCAGGGGATCGAAGATGTTGGCCATGCTGAGGCCGATCTGGAGACCCGTCAATTCCCCCGCCGCCTGGATGGCCATGAAGAGGCAGCGGCAGGCGAAGCCGATGAGGATCCCGATGAGGACCTCCTGGGACATGGCCGTGGCGAGGAAAAAGAGATCGGCCGTGAACAGGTCGGGGACCTCGATCCTGATGAGGGGATAGAGGATGAGGGTGACGAGGATCCCCAAACCCCCCTTCACGCGGGCCGGCACGGCCCGGTCCCCGAAGACGGGGATCATGACCAGGATGGTCGTGACCCTCAAGAAGATCAGGATGAAGGCCGAGACCTGTTCCGGGGTGACGATGGGGAAGCTCATCCCTCCCCCCGTCAGCGGACGTACATGGGGATGTTCTGGAAGAGGCGGGTGGTGAAGTCGATCATGACCTGGATGATCCACGGCAAGGTGGCCACGAGGGTCACCAGGCAGGCGACGATCTTGGGCACGAAGACGAGGGTGATCTCCTGCACCTGGGTCACCGCCTGGATGAGGCTGACGAAGACCCCCACGAGGAGGCCGACGAGGAGGATGGGCGCCGCCGTCAGGAGGGTCACCTTGACGGTTTCGGCCATGAGGCCCACGATGAGATCTGCGGTCATGTCTTCCCCTTTCCTTTCGTTATTGGAAGCTCCTGACGAGGGAGGTCACCACCAGGTTCCAGCCGTCCACGAGGACGAAGAGGAGGAGCTTGAAGGGGAGGCTCAGCATGATGGGCGGCAGCATCATCATCCCCATGGAGAGGAGGATGCTCGAGACGACCATGTCGATGACGAAGAAGGGGAGGTAGATCATGAAACCGATCTGGAAGGCCGTCTTGAGCTCGCTGATGACGAAGGCGGGGATCAGGGCCGTCAGGGGTACGTCCGTCGGTTTGCGGGGCCTCTCCCCCTGGCTCATCTTGATGAACAGGGCCAGGTCCTTCTCCCGCGTCTGCTTGAGCATGAACCCCTTGATGGGTACGGCCGCCCTATCCATGGCCTCTTCGCCCGAGATCTCCTCGTCGTAGTAAGGCTTGAGGGCCTCGGTGTGGACCTGGTTCCAAACGGGGGCCATGATGAAGAAGGTCATGAACAAGGCCAGGCCGATGATCACCTGGTTGGGGGGGATCTGCTGGGTCCCCAGGGCGTGGCGGAGGAGGGAGAGGACCACGACGATCCGGGTGAAGGAAGTGAGGAGTAGGAGGATGGCGGGCGCCAGGGAGAGGACCGTGAGGATGAAGAGGAGCTGGATGACCGTCGCCGTCTTGGCCGGTCCGCCCCCGGGTCCGCCGATGGTGAGGCTCACGTTGGGGATGGGCATGGTTTGCGCCCCGGCGGCGGAGGTCAAGATAAGGATGAGGGCCGCCGCGATGGCCCCCGTGAACAAGATGGCTCTGCCCCTGCGGTCGATCATCTCCCCCACCTCCCCTTCAGGCCCTTGAAGAGGTCGAGGAGGGGCGACGGCCGCAGGCCCGCGGGCGTGGAAGAGTTTACCGTCTCCCGCCGCAGCCTCTCCAGGCCCTTTTCGTCGGCGATCTCCGCCAGGAGGTTGATCGCCTGGTCCGTGACCCCCACGACGAGGACGCGGTCCAGGACCCTCAGGATCATGACGGCGCCCTTGGGACCCATGGGGCGGGCCGAGACGACGTCGATGCCTATCCCCTCCCCGAGGCCCGGCCCCGTCTGGCCCGTGAGGCGCTTCAAGAGGTATACGGCCCCCACCATGATCCCCAAGACCAGGGCCAGGGCGAAGAGCATCTTCAAGAATGAGGTCAGATAGGATGGTTCCATCCGTAACGGGCCTCACTTCAGCTTGTTGACCCGTTCGGCCGGCGAGATGATGTCCGTCAGGCGGACGCCGAACTTTTCGTTGACCACCACCACCTCCCCCCGGGCGATGAGACGGTTGTTGATGAAGACGTCCATGGGTTCGCCCGCCAGTTTCGTGAGCTCCACCACGGACCCCTGGCCGAGCTGGAGGAGCTCGCTGATGAGCATGCGGGTCCGCCCCAGCTCCACCGTCAGGTTCAGGGGGATGTCGAGGATGAAGTTCAGATCCAGGTTACCCGCGGGGCCGTCCGTCTTCTTCACCTCCTCGAAGGAGACGGCGTTGACCTCCGTCTTGCGGGCGGGCTGCTGGGAGAGCTTCATCTCCTCGGCGACGTCGTCCCACGTGAGCTCGTCGTCACTCTTTCCCTTTCCTTCCTGGCCCGTCTCCTGTTCGATGTCTTTCAACAGGGCGTCGATCTCGTTCTGTTCCATGTCTCAATCCTCTTCGCTGTAAATGATCTCGGCGATCTGTACCGCCTGGGCCCCCTTGTAGACCCCGGGGAAGCCGGCGAACTTCTTCACCCCTTCGATGTATATGGGCAGGGGTTCCCCCGCCGGTTGGTCGAGGGGGATGATGTCGCCCCGCTGGAGGCGCACCACCTCCCCCGCCGAAAGCTGGGTGCTGCCCAGCTCGACGACGACCTCAACCTCGGCCTTCATGAAATTCTTGACGAAACGGTCGATCATGCGGCGGTCGACCTCCAGCTCCTCGCTCTGGAAACCCGCCTGGAGCTTCTCCCTCAGGGGTTCGAGGGAGGCGTAGGGGATGCAGAGGGTCATGAGGCCCGAGGAGTACTCCACCTCCACCTCGAAGTTTACGACCACCACCACGTCCGTGGGGGAGACGATCTGGACGAACTGGGGGTTGACCTCGGAACGCTGGTAGACCATGGACACCTCCGTCAGGCCCTTCCAGGTCTTTTCCAGGTCCGCCAGGGCGTTGATGACGACGCGGCGGATGATGTTGTTCTCGATGGCCGTGAACTCCCGCCCCTCCACCTTGAAGGTGTCCCGACCCGTCCCCCCGAAGAGGATGTCCACGAGCATGAAGATGACCTTCGCCTCCACGACGAAGAGGGAGGTCCCCCTCAGGGGCTCGATGCGGAAGAGGTGCATGCTCGTGGGCACGGGCAGGGTCTTGAGGAATTCGCCGAACTTGATCATGTCGATGGAGATGGCCGTCACGCTCGTGACCTTCCGCAGGAGGGAGGTGAGGGTGGCCCTGAAGAGGCGGGCGAACTTCTCGTTCATCATCTCCAGGGTCGGCATCCGCCCCCGGATGATGCGGTCCTGGCTCGTCAGGTCATAGGGCACCACCTCGGAAGGGTCGTGGAGATCCTCCGTCTCCGTCTCGATCTCACCCCCGGAGATACCCCTCAGGAGGGCGTCGACTTCTTCCTGGGTCAGGATCCTGTTCATGCCGCCTTTCCCCTATTGGACGACGAACTCGGTGAAGTAGACGCGGGACACCTTGGTGGTGTTGAGGAAACTGTTGAGGCGCATGGCGATCTCCTCCCGGAGGCGCTGTTTCCCCGCGACGTCCATGAGCTCTTGGTAGGTCTTGGCCGACAGGAGGTCGAGGATGTTGTCCCTGAGCTTCGGTTTCAAAAGGTCCAGCTCCTTGACGCCCTGAGGATCGGAGATCTCGAGCTGGATGACCAGCTTGAGGTACCGCTCGGCGTTGGCGTCCCGGAGGTTGATGATGAAGGGATCCATGGGCCAGACGGTCCCGATCTGGGCGGGCGGTGGTGAAGCGGCCTTCTTCGTCGGGGCGAGGATGACGAGATAGTAGTAGGCCCCGCCCGCGACGGCACCGGCGACGACGAGGAGAGCCGCGCCGATGATCAACCACTTGACGAGGGGCTTCTTCTTGCCCTCCTGTTCCTGTTTCCCCTTGTCTTCCTGTTCTTCGTCACGACCAGCTTTGGCCATCACTGCCTCCTTCAAGGTTTTTCCATCGTTATGGTCATCGTCACGGGCCGGTAGTCCTCCCCACCCTCAGGCGACGGGGGGGTGACGGTGAGGTTGATCCTCTCCGGGCTCAACCCGCCCCCCGCGGTGAGGAAGTCGGCCACGGCGGCGCCGGCGCGGTGAGGGGCATCCCCCGCCGACCGGGGTGCCTCCAGGGTCACGAAGGCCCCCGCGCCGCGGGCGGGACCGGAGACCGCCGCCAGGAGGGCGGCGCCGTGGTCCGTGAGGGCCGCCGAAGACGGATCGAAGAGGGCCGCCGCGGGGATCCTGATGGTGACGCTGCCGGGGATCCGGGCGCAGAAGACGTAGGGGTGCCCCGCCAGGACCGTTTTGAGGCCCTCGTGGAGAGCGGCGAGCCTGAGTTCCCTCTCCGCCTCCCGGCGCGCCTTCTCCGTCTCGATCCCCCGGTCCGACAGGGGCCCCACGAGGGGCGAAAGGATCCTCGCCGCCCCGGCGGTCTCCGCCCCGAGGGCCCGGCGGACCGAGGCGGCGGCGTCCTTCAGGAACTCGCCCCTGACGCTGGAGAAGGCGATGATGAGGACGAAGAAGGTAAAGAGGAGGGTCAAGAGGTCGTTGAAGGTGACGAGCCAGCCCTCGGCCTGCCCGGTCGCACCCGCCTCTTTCGTTGGCTTTCTCAGTGTCGGATACATCTTCACCAATCGCCCTTATGTGGTCAAAAGGACCATGATCTCTCCCCCCGCGGCGTCGCCCGGGCAAGGGCTCCCCTGTGCCCCGGCCGTGACCATGGCGGGGGAAACGCCCCCCTCCCGGACGAAGAGGCTCCAGAGGAACTCCGCCCGGGCCGCGGCGGTCTCCCAGTCGGGCCGGGGGTTGCCCCCCTCGCCTGAACGGCACTCCGCGGCCGTCGTGACGTGGACACGGTAACGGTTCGACAGGGCCTGGCGGGCCAGCTCCCTGACGAGGGGACGGGCCCCGGGGAGGGGCTCGACCAGGCCCGGGGCGAAGACGACCCCCCTGGCGAGGCGGATCCTCACCCCCCCGTCCGTTTTTTCCACGAAGATCCCCCCGTCGGGGCCCGGCAGGCGGCGCGCCAGGACCTCCACCTCCGAGGGGCCGCCCCCCTTATGCTTTCCCAGGGCCGTCTCCCTCATCTGCGTGAGGCGGGACACCCCCAGGGTGGAGTGGGCGGCGAGGGTGACGAAGAAGACCAGAAGGACCATGATCAGGGAGGCGTAGACGGTCTGCCATTGCCCGCCGTAGGACTCCCGCTTCACCTTGTTGTCTTGGGGGACCCTCTCAACCACTGTAGAACCTCGAACGCCGCATCTTGGGGGAGATGAAGGAGTGGAGTTTCTGCTCCAGGATCCGGGGATTCTCCCCCGCCTGGATGGATAGGACACCCTTGATGATCAACTGCTTGCACAGGATCTCCTCGGCGCTCCTCCGCCTCAGCTTGCCCGCCATGGGGTGGAAGAAGAGGTAGGCCAGAATCACGCCGTAGAACGTCGTGACGAGGGCGACGGACATGGAGGGACCGATGGAGGTCGGTTCGTTCATCTTCATGAGCATCTGGATCAGGCCGATGAGGGTCCCCGTCATCCCCATGGCGGGGGCGAAGTTCCCCATGCTGGTGAAGATCTCGGCCCCCAGGCGGTGCCTCTCGGCGATGTAGTCCACCTCCGTCTCCAGGATGTTGGCCAGGGTGTGGGGTTCGTACCCGTCGAGGACCATGTCGATGCCCTTTTTCAGGAAGGGGTCCCGGGAGAAACGCGACGGGTCCTGGAGGGCGATGAGCCCCTCCTTGCGGGCCATGCGGGACATCTCCACCATGACGGGGATGAAGTCCTCCGCCCGGTGCTCCCGCTGTAAGAAGGCGTTTCTGGCCACTTTCAACACCCTCAGGACGTCCGGGAGGGGGTAGTTGATCAGGACGGCGCCGCAGGTCCCCCCCAGGACGATCATGGCGGCGGGGCCGTCGATGAACCAGCCGAGGCCCCCGCCGGACACCATGGCGGTGACGACGAGGGCGAAGGCCACGAAGATGCCGATCAGGGTCGCGAAGTCCAACGCTCAGGTACCTCGAAGGCTGTGGGGGTGAACGGCCACCTCCCGGCATTCTTGAATAGCAAGTTGGGTGCCATTGATCGGGGATATGGAAAAGGTTATTTGAATCAATGCCTTGGGTTTGATGACGGGGAGCTGACGGTCCTGGGAACGGCGGCGCCGCGGGGGTGGTACGGCGCGATGTCATTATCTTGACAGTCGGCGGCTGTCAGGCCCAGGTGTCGATGATGGAACCCTTGGGGGTGAAGGGACGGGGGGAGGGGGGAGCGGGGGCTGCCGGGGGCCGCCGGGTGCCCGCCGCCTCGGTACCGGTCTCATCCCAGGAGGAGATATCGACGATGTCTTCCCGGGCGACGGCCCCGACACCCCGTTGGCGCTCCAGGACCTCGCCCTGGCGGTAGGGTCTCGGTGCGGCAGGCTGGGGCCGCTCGGTATAGGCGGTGGGAACGGTCGCCTTTACATTCATAAGAAGAACGAATGGTTAGGTTGTCTGTGACCCGGTCCGTGACGCCGCCGCTCCTTACCTGGTCACGATGTTCACAGTTTCCCCGGGATGTCAAGGGCGGCGGCACGGATTTATTTAGCATCATTCATGCCGCCGCCCGGTGGTCTTATCCTTAACGCTTGATGTTCATCAGCTCCTGGAGCATCTCGTCGGCGGCGGTGATGATCCGGGAGTTGGACTGGTAGGCCCGCTGGGCCGCGATCATCTTGATGAACTCCCTGGCCACGTCGGTGTTGGAGATCTCGAGGGAGTGGGACTGGAGCTTGCCCATGCCGCCCTCGGAGGGGTTGCCGACGGTGGGGGCCCCCGATTCCGCCGTCTCGGTGAAGTAGCTACCGACCTTGAAGAGGCCGCCGTTATTCGTGAAGCTCGCCGTGAGGATCCGGGCGAGTTCCTGTTGCTGTCCGTTGGTGAAGAAGCCCTGGATGATCCCGTTGGCGCTGATGTCGATGGAGCTCAAGAGACCGGCGGGGTAGCCGTCGTTGCTGGAGGAGGTCACGCGGGAGTCGAGGGCGTAGCTCGTGATCTCCGGGGCCTTGTCGGAGGTGAGGTCCCAGGTGATGATGCCGTCCTTGCCCCAGGACTCGTTCTGGGAGGAGAAGTCGAAGTCGATGTCGGCCTTTTCGAGGTCCTCGTTGCCCACCTGGCCCAGGGGGTTGGTGAAGGAGGGGGTGCCGAAGACGGCGACCTCGGCCGTGCTTTTGACGCCGTCGAAGACCAAATCCAGGGAACTCTTCCCCGTCACCCGGTCGATGAGGACGATCCTCCCCCCGACGAGGTTGGCCTCGACCTTGTCGCTGCCGCCGAAATTGGTTTCGATGTCGTCCAGGAGGTCGGCGATGGTGTTACCCGCGGCGATGGTGAAGGTCTGTTCGGCCACGGCGTTTCCGTCGTGGTCAGTTCCTGAGTAGACGATGGTCTTCCCTGTCGAGAGGTTGTACGCCGCTCCATCTTTATCGTAGAGGGTGCCGAAGAGGGTGTCCTTCGTGACGGCCGTATCGTGGGCGGCGGTGGTGTAGACGACGTCGCCGGCCAGGATCTGGCGGGTCTTGTCCGTCACCAGGGCGCCCTCGTCGTCGAACTCCATCCAGCAGCCCTTTTCGGGAATGACGGAATCACCATCGTCGATCTGCGCCGAGAGGCACCAGAGCCGCTGGGTCTCCACGGCCCGGTCGAAGCGGACCGTCAGGGAGTGCTTCTGGCCCGTGGAGTCGTAGATGCTCTGGGAGGCGGTGAAGTAGTTCGTGGCGTCCGTGGCCTCCGTCTCGACGTTGAGGTTGAGACCCAGACGGAACAGCGTCGTCTCCTGGGGTTTCGACTTGCGGCCCGTGAGGTTGATGTTGGTCATGGAGGCCGATTCTTTCCCGCTGTTGTCGATCATGTGGCCCTGGACGAGGTAGCCGCTCGTGTCGGCGAGGTCGCCGTCCTTGTTGATGTAGAAGGATCCCGCCCGGGTGTAGTAGGTCAGGTCCTCCTTCGGGTTCTTGACGATGAAGAAGCCCGTCCCGTCGATGGCCACGTCCGTGGCGTTGCCCGTGGACTGGAAGGAGCCCTGGGCGAACTGGGTGGTGACGGCCGCCACGCCCACGCCCTGGCCCACCTGCATGGAGGTGCCGCCGGAGAGGCTCTGGCTCAGCATGCTGGCGAAGCTGGCGTCGCTGCACTTGAAGCCGATGGTGTTGGCATTGGCCAGGTTGTTGCCGATGACGTCGAGCTGCTTGTTGCTCGCCGAGAGGCCCGTCGTTCCGATCCAGAGTGCGCTTGACATATCTTTCGTCCTCCTTTGGGAAGTTTTATCCTTGTTTGACCTGTTTGATGTCCGTGAAGGCGATCTCCTTGCCCCCCACGGTCACGTAGACGGCCTGATCCTTGAAACTGACCGCCGTGACCTTGCCCTGGACGAGGGGCGTGGCGGTGACGACTCCCCCTTCGGCGTTGGTCGCCGTGATGCGCACCTTGTGGGTCCCCGTCCGGGAGGAACCGTTGCCCCACGTCACCGTGTTGAGACCCCCCCGCTGGTCGTTGAGCCTGATGGTGTCGATGAGGCGGCCCGCCTCGTCCTGGATGGTGAGGGTCACCGCCGCGGCGTCGCCGGCGAGGTCGTAGGCGATGTCCACGGGACCGCCGGCGGCCTCGAAGGTGTCGCCCCCCGCGGCGGAGACCTCCTTGCCGATGAGGCTCACCGCCTGGAGGTTCGCCTGGCTCATCTGATAGACCCCGAGGTTCTTGATGCCCGTATTGAGATTGTAGAGCTGCTCGAGGCTGGAGAACTGGGCGAGCTGAACGGCGAAATCGGTGCCGCTCATGGGGTTCAAGGGGTCCTGGTTCTTGAGCTGGGCCACGAGCATCTTCAGGAAGTCCTCCTTGCCCAGGGTCTGGCCGGTGGCCTGGGTCGTCGTGGAGGTCTTGGCGTACTGACTGATGATGTTGTCGATCCCGTTGATATCGGCCATCTTATCTTCCTCCTTTTCAGGCGAAGAGACTGAGCGTCCCCGTGCCGGGGCCCGGGGGGGTGTCCTGGTATGACGGGGCGGGTTGGTTGATGCCGCCTCCCTTGTCCTGTCCTTTGCCGGACCAGCCGCCGGCGGGACCTTCGCCGCCCGTCTGGCCCGGCGAGCCGCTGAAGGTATGGGCGCCGCCGCCGTTACCCGTATCGGCCGGGCGGTCGTAGACGATGTCGATGGAGCCCACCTGGAGGCCCTGATGCCGGAGGTTATCCTCGAGGTCCCCCAGGTGTCCCCTCAAGAGGCCCTGGACCTGTTCGTTTTCGACCCTCATCGTGACGTCCACCTGGCGGCCCCGGACGGTGACCTCCATGGTGACCCTCCCCAGGCTCTCGGGTTGGAGACGGAGGCGCACCCTTCCCCCCTCGCCCCTGAAGGCGGCCAGGCCGTCCATGACCTGGGCGATGACGGGTCGGGGGGAAGCGGCGGCCTCGCCCTTCTGGGCCGGGGCGGTTTTGGAGAAATCCGTATCGGGGGTGAAGACCGCCGTCGTCGGGGAGCGCCCGGCGTCGTCGTCAGGGCGGCCGGCCTCCCCGTCACGGAAAGGGAAGGGTCCGGAGCCGTCGCCCCGGACGGGCGCGGTGACACTACCGGCGAAGGGGAGGGACCGTTCCCCGCTTTTACCTTCCGGGGCGGCTTGGGGCGTCGGCCTTTCCGCCGCCTTCCCGTGGGTCCCCTCCCCGACGGGGTTTTGGTGGGGGAAGGCCATCGGCCCGGGGGAGGGGCGTTCGGCGATCCCCCCTTCGGGGACGGGGACGGCCTTGGCGGTTTGACGGGGATCAAAAAGATCAGGCGCGGCAGCCTGGACAGCGGCAGGCGGCGGGGCGGTCCCGGTCAGGGTGTGGTCTCGGCCTGGAGGGGGTGCGATGGGGCGCGCGAGGTCTCCCGGGGCGGTCCTGGCGGTGGTGGCGCCACCGTCCGGTTCCGTGTCGCCGGGGATGGTGAAGGTCTCCGCCTCGGGCATTGGCCTGGCCCCTGTCGTTTTCGCGGCAGGCAGGTTGTTGTCCGCCGCGGCATCGGCGTCGTCCCCGGCGGTGCGGGCGATCCGGTTCTCGTCCGTCACGGTGACGCCGGTGCGGTTGTTGGAGACGGTCTCGAAAAGGACGATCCGGTCGAAAAGGGAAGCAGGTCGTGTTCCCCGGCTGGTCTGGGGACCATTGCCTCTTTCCGCCGCCTCCGCGACGTATCGGCCCTCTTTCGCCCCGGTGAAGAACGGCGGCAAACCGGCGGGTATCGCCTTGGCCCCTGTCGTTTCCCCGGCCGGCCGGCGGTTGCCCACTACGGCCTGGGTTAGCCCGGCGGAGGGGGTGACCCGGTTGTCGTTTATTTCGGTAACGCCGGCAGTAGTAGTTTTGACACCGGGGCGCTCGGGAGAGGCGGCCTTCAAGGTCTCCCGGGGGCCGACAGGAAGATCGGGCTCCGTGGCCTGGACAGCGTCAGGCGGCGGCGGGGCGGTCCCGGCCAGGGTGTGGTCTCGGCCTGGAGGGGATGCGATGGGGCGCGCGAGGTCTCCCGGGGCTGTCTTGGCGTCGGCGCCTTCACTATCCATCGGGGGCGTCTTGTCCTGGTGGAGGGTAAAGGGTTTCTCCGCGGGCATCGACACGGCGATCGAAGTTTCCCCGGCCGGCCGGCGGTTGATTGTAGGGGCGTCGGCGGCTTGAGCTGCGGGACGTTCCGTCGAGGCCTCTTGGATCTCGGGGGTTAGACCCGCCGGGACGGGGGGAGAAAGTTTTTCCTCCCCGAGCCGCGACACGTAAACGTAACCCATCTGAGAGTTCTTAAACCCGGAGACCGCCTCCCGTCCCTCGGGGGGCCGCGCGGACCCCGGCAGGGGTTCCCCGGATGCCCCGATCATCTCCGCGAGGCCCTCCGCGGGGGCCGCCGCGGCGGGTGCGGGGGTCGGCCCGCCGGTGACGGTCTCGAGGGGGGCTCCCTCAGACGCCGCGGGGGACAGCGGGCCTCCCTGAAGAGGGAAAACCGCCAGGGGCGGAGCCGTTGACGGGAGGTTGCCGTCCGTGACCTGTACCTCGTTTTCCACGGCGCCGTCTTGGGCGGAGACGCCCTGCCCCCCTTGCCCTGCGATGGTCGTGGGGGTCAGGCAGGCCGCGAGGAGGACGGCGAAATCAGGGAGGAGACCCCCGGGGACCTGGGGTCCCGCCGCGGTCGTTCCCAAGAAGAGATCCGCCCCGCCTGGGGGGGTGGCGATGCCGGTCTGGATCGATATATCTTGCATGAAATGCCCGTTCGCTTTCGTTTGCCCAATATTGTGCAACGCCCATGCCAGGCGTTATTTTTCGATAACGCCGAGTAAATTCAATAATTTATTGCCGTCGCGGAACACGGCGCCGGCGGAAATTTTTTCCGCCGCCCCATCAAGCCGACGGGCCGATTTGATTCCATGTAACCGGGCTGTTTCTCCTCTTGTCTCCACAACCGGCCCGGCGCCGGGGACGGGCGTTTTTTGGGGGGGCGTCAACGGCGTCCTGGGGGATGATTGATGATCGCCGTGATTAGTAATGATGAGCACGCAACTTATCGAAATCATAGCATATTCGTCGAATAATCGAAAAAATTCAATGATTACCGCAGCGTAGCATTTCGCCCAATGATTACAATAACTTAAGTTTGATTAGCGACTAATTTTTTTCCGGGGGGCCCTATCCACCTCCTCCCGCCGTCCGCGGGCCGGAAAAAACGTTTTCATCCCAAGGGGTTACAGTGGGGGCAACCGTCGGCCTGGGAAAATAACCGAGGTGCGGCGGGGCTGAAGGCAAGCGGGCCGTCGCGGGGATAGAAAAACCCCGGGTCGAGGGGTCTCGCCCGGGGGTGGGGAGGGGTGAAGCTACGGTGTCTCAATACCTGAAAAGTTCCGGGACAAGGCCCGGGGACTTCACTCCTTGGCGGGGGCCGCGGGGGAGACCCGGACGATCTCCCGGGTGATCTCCACGGCCTTGGCGACGGGCACGTGGGAGAGGACCGTCCCCGCCTTGTCCTTCTTCATGTTCATGGCGATGCCCGCCGCCGTCTTCGTGTCGAGCTTCTCCATCATGGCCCCGGCCTTGGCGGGGGCGGCGTTTTCGTAGATCTTCGCCAAGTCCTTGTAACGCTTAAGGTCTTCGGCCTTTTCCGCCGCCAGCTTGGCGTCGAGGCGCTTCTCGAGTTCCGTGAGGGCGTCGATGCGGTCCTGGATCTCCTTCTTGATCGCGGCGAGACGGCCCTCCTCCTCCCGCAGGGCCGCCTCCTTCGCGTTGACCTCCCCCATCTTCTTCTCGAGGAGGCTGTAGAGGTCCCGCTCCTTGGCGAGGTCGTCGGCTGCGGTGTCACGGACGGCGTCCGCGGAGGCGCCGGGGGTCGGGGGGGCGGTGATGGTCTTGCCGAAGAGCTGCCCCGTCGCGACGACCTTGAGGCAGACGAGGGCGACGCACACAATCTGGATGATGATGAGGGTCTTTTTCATGGTTCCTTCCTCCCGTGTCTCAGGACGGCGGTCTCGTCCGCCGCCAGCCTCTCCAGGGACGCCCGGAGCTGCTTGTATTCCTCGAAGTGCCTCTCCTTGAGGTTCTCGAGGATCTTGCGGTCCTTCATGACCTCCATGAGGGCCCGGCGCTTCCCCTCCACCTCCTCGCGGAGACGGGCGACCAGGGCCCCCTGGGTGTCCATCTTTGCGTTCCACACCTTGAGATAGGTCACCTCCATCTCCAGTTCCTGGGCGGGCTGGGGTTCGGGATGTTTGGCCCGGAGACGGTTAAGCATCCGCTCCTTTTCCCTTCCCATGGCGGCGAGTCTGTCCTTTTCCGCCTCCAGGGCCCGGGCGAGTTCCCTGTATTCCCCCAGGAGCTGGTCCTCCTTGGCCTTGCGGGCGTCGAGGACGGACTGGAGCTTGAAGACGAACATGCTTACCTACCCCGGAAGAGGTCCTGCATCAATCTCTTCGTCCGGGCGAGATCGACCTTCTCGTTGATCCCCTGGCGGAGGAACTCGTTGACCCCGTCGATCATGCTGACGGCGTAGTCGATCTCGGCGTTGGACCCCTTGACGTAGGCCCCGATGTTGATGAGGTCCTCGGCCTTCTTGTAGGTGGCGATGATGTTCTGGATCCGCCCGGCCATCTGGAGCTGCTCCTTGTCCACCACGTCGATCATGACCCGGCTGATGCTCTGGAGGACGTCCACGGCGGGGTAGTGGCCGGCGTTGGCCAACTCCCGCGTGAGGGTCACGTGACCGTCGAGGATGGAACGGGCGGCGTCGGCGATGGGCTCGTTGAAATCGTCCCCCTCGACGAGGATGGTGTAGAGACCCGTGATGCTCCCCTTGCCCTCCAGCTTGCCCGACCGCTCCAGGAGCTTCGGCAGGAGGCTGAAGACGGAGGGGGTGTAGCCCTTCGTGGTGGGAGGTTCGCCCACGGAGAGGCCGATCTCCCGCTGGGCCATGGCGAAGCGGGTCAGGGAGTCCACCATGAGGAGGACGTCCTTCCCCTGATCGCGGAAGTACTCGGCGATGGTCGTGGCCACGTAGGCGGCCCTCATGCGGATGAGGGGGTGCCTGTCCGAGGCAGCCACGACGACGACGGAGCGCTCCAGGCCCTCCCGGCCGAGACTTTTTTCGAGGAACTCCCTCACCTCCCGGCCCCTCTCCCCGATGAGGCCGATGACGTTCACGTCCGCCTGGGTGTTGCGGGCGATCATGCCGAGAAGGACGCTCTTGCCCACCCCCGACCCGGCGAAGATGCCCATCCTCTGACCCTTGCCGCAGGTGAGGACCCCGTTGATGGCCTTGATGCCCAGGTCGATGGGTTCCGTGATCCGGCCCCTCTTGAGGGGGTTGATGGGGTCGGCGTAGATGGGGTAGGTGACCTCGGGGGTCACGGGGCCCTGGTCGTCGATGGGCTGGCCGAGGCCGTCCAGGACCCGGCCGAGACACTGGGGGCCGATCCCCACGGAGGCCTGTCTGCCCAGGGAGACGATGCGGCAGCCGGGGCTGAGGCCCTGGATGGTGTCCAGGGGCATGAGGAGGACCTTGCCCTTGCGGAAACCGACCACCTCGGCCGTGACGGGTTTTTCCCTGCCGGCGGTGTAGATGGCGCAGACCTCCCCGAGTGACACGGCGGGCCCGTGGCCCTCGACGATGAGCCCCACGATCTCGCTCACCTTGCCGTGGATCTGGATGAAGTTCCCCGTATCGAGGATCCGGTGGTACCGGCTTAGGTCGATCTTCAGGGCGGCGTCAAGACCGGAGGGCATCCCTCATGACCTCGAACTGCTCTTCGACCCGGGCGTCCACCTCGCCGAAGCGGGTCTCGACGACGGCGCCCCCTCGCCCGACGGCGGGGTCCGACTGGAGGATGACGTTCTTCATCCCGTCGATGCCCCTGAGGAAATCCTCCTTGATCTCCATGAGATAGCGGTGGTCCTCCGGGTGGAGGCGGATGACCATGTCCTCCCTGTCCAGGAGCTGCTCGATGGCGCCGTGGAGGACGTGGCGGATCACCTCGGGGTTTGTCGTCACCTCGTGGTGGATGATCTTCCGGGCCATGGCGAGACATAGTTCCAGGATGTCCCTCTCCGCCCCGGCGACGAGGTCCCGGCGGCAGGCGGCGAGGGCGGCGACGATCTCCCCCAGGGCCTCCACCTGCCGCTGCAACTCCCGGCGGTAGCCCTCCCGGGCCTCCCGGAGGCCCTCTTCCTTTCCCCGGGCGAAGGCCGCCGCCTCCCGGGCCTGGGCCTCCTTGAGGAGGGTCTCCTTCAGGGCCAGGAGCTCGTCGTTCTTCGGGGTGGTGGTCGAAGAAGGTTTCTCGCCGCCGTCGAAGCTCGTCCTCTGGAATCCCCCCCCTCTCACCGGGGCGGGGCCGACGACGGTGACCTGCTCCCTCTTGATGACCTTCATCTCACACGAGCTCGTCTTCTTCGCCGCCCCGGGAGATGACGATGCGGCCCTCGGCCTCGAGGCGTTTGGCGATCTCGAGGATGGCCCGCTGGCAGGCCTCGACCTCGGAGACGCGGATGGGCGGCATCATCTCCAGGTCTTCCTTGAGCATCTCGGCCCCCCGGCGGGACATGTTCCGGTAGATCTTCTGACGCATCGTCTCGTCCGTGAGTTTGAGGGCCTTGGCCAGCTCCTCGCCGCTCACCTCCTTGAGGATCTCCTGGAGGCTCCGGTCGTCGAGTTTCAGGACGTCGTCGAAGGTGAACATGAGACTCCTGATGGTGTTGGCCAGCTCGGGGTCCCTCTCCTCGAGGGCGTCCATGATGGCCGTCTCGACGGTTCGGCCCAGGCGGTTGAGGATCTCGGAGGTCACCTTCACGCCCCCCACCTGGAGGTCGCTCACCCCCCCCGAGGCGATCTCCTTCTCCAGGGTCTTGGCGATCTCCTCGATGAACTCGTGGGGGACGCTCTTGAGGGTCGCCATGCGGCGGACGATCTCGCACTGCATCTCGATGCCGAAGTTCTCCAGGATCTCCGCCGCCTGGTCCGGCTTGAGGTGGACGAGGATGAGGGCGATGGTCTGGGGGTGCTCCGACTTGGTGAACTCCATCAGGACCTTGGGGTCGATGTCCCGGAGCTTGTCGACGATGGGGTTGTCGCCCCCCCGCACCTTGTCCACGTCGTCGAGGATCTGCTGGGCGTTCTTCTCCCCGAGGGCCTTCATGACGATGTGCTTGGCCACGCCGTCCTGGACGGCGATGGTCCCCCCCGCCTCCTTGGCGAGGGTGAGGAAGTCCCGGGCGACGGACTTGATGACGTCGTCGGGGATGGTGGTGATGCGGTTCATGTACTTCCCGACGCGCCTGATCTCCTGGGGGCGGAGGTTCTTCATCACCTCCGCCGCCACGTCCACGTCGAGGGTCAGGAGCATGATGGCCGCCTTCTCTTCGTTCGTCATCCCCGACCTCCTAACGCACCCAGTTCCTCAGGATCTCGGCGAACCTCTTGGCGTCCGCGGCGGCGAGCTGGCGCACGATCTCCGCCTCCGTCTGGGGGGCCTTCTCGGCGGGGGCGCCCACGAGGGGCACGCCCTCTCCTCCGGGCAAGGAGGGGGCGGTCATGGACGCCGTCCCCATCCCGGCCGCCGGGGCGACATAGGTCGTCGGGACGGCGGCGACGGCCCTCACGAGGGGCCTCACGACCCAGAGGAGGACGACGACGAAGGCGGCGACGATGAAGACGTACTTGACGAGGGGCAGGGCGCTGCGCAGGGCCTCCTGCCAACCGCCGCCGGTCAGGGCGGCGTCGGCCTCCATCTTGGTGAAGGGCATGCTCGTCACGACGACCTGGTCACCCCGGGCGGCGTTGAAACCCGCCGACTTCCTCACGAGCTCCTCGAGGGACTCGAGTTCCTTCTTGGACCGCTCCTGATAGACCTCCTTGCCCTTGTCGTCCTTCGTGTAGATCCCGTCCACGAGGACGGCGATGGAGAGCTTCCGGATCTCCCCCACGGGCATGACGGTCTTGTTGACGACACGGTTGATCTCGTAGTTCACCACCTCGTCCACCTTCTCCCGCTCC
This sequence comes from Deltaproteobacteria bacterium, assembly GCA_029553375.1. Classification (GTDB taxonomy): domain Bacteria; phylum Desulfobacterota; class Syntrophia; order Syntrophales; family UBA8958; genus JAKPCH01. Next base: position 40,397 of record JAKPCH010000007.1, read on the forward strand.
TGCCCCCCCGCCGGTCCCTTGGCGCCGGGGGCGCTGCTGGACGTTTTCTCCGTCTGGCGCTGGGAACTCCGCACGACGGGGGACTCGGGGTCGTAGGTCTCCTCCGTCTTCTCCGTCACCCGGAAGTCGAGGTCCGCCGCCACGCGGACGACGGCCTTGCCCTTGCCGACGACGTTCTCCAGGAGGCTCTGGACCTGGGCGGCCGTCTCCCGCTCGATGTTGCGCCGGTACTCCGCCTGGGTGTTGGAGAGGTGGGCCGTCTTGGCGTCGCCGGGGTTGCGGGAGAGGATGTTGCCCTTCGTGTCCACGACGATGACGTCGTCGGGGCTGAGGCCCTCCACGCTCTTGGCGACGAGCTGGGTGATACCGTCGACCTGCCCCTCCCTGAGGGTCCGCCCCCCCTTGAGTTTGATGGTCACCGAGGCCGTCACCTTCTTCTGCTGGTCCGCGAACAGGGTGTCCCGGGGGAAGGCGATGTGGACCCGGCTCTGCTCCACCTCGTCCATGCCGTTGATGGTCCGGGCCAGTTCTCCCTGGAGGGCCCGGCGCAGGTTGACCTGCTGCTCGAACTCCGTGGCGCCGAGGCTCTTGTTGTCGAAGATCTCGTAGCCCACGATGCCGCCCCGGATGACGCCGGAGGCGGCCATCTCCATCCTCAACTCCGGGATGCGGTCGGCGGGGGCATAGACGGCGTCGCCGCGGGGCGAGACCTTGTAGGGGACCTTCTTTTCCTGGAGCTTCGCCACCACGGCGGAGGCGTCCTCGTTCGTGAGGCCCGAGAAGAGGACCTGGTAGTCCGCCTGGTTGGTCAGGTAGGCGAAGACGCCGACGAGGAGGAGGGAGACGAGGCCCGCCGCGGCGATCCCAATCCTCGTTTTCGCAGGTAACTTATTGAAATTATTGATAAATCCGGTTATGGTATCCAAGGGGTTCATGGCGGCGCCTGCTTCCTTACACGGTCATGCGCATGATCTCCTGGTAGGCGTCGAGGACCTTGTTGCGGACCTGGAGCATGGTCCGGAAGGTGATGTCCGCCTTCTCGAGGGCGATGATGGCCTCGTGGATACTGCCCTGGTTTTGGAGCTGGAGCCTCTCCACGGCCTCGTCGGCCCGGTTCTGGAGGTCGTTCACCTCCCTGACGGCCGCCTTCAGGGTCTCCCCGAAGGAGCCGGCGGCGCCCGACGGCGCCCCCCCCTTGGCGCCCCCGGCGGCGGGGGTGATCATGGCCGGTTTGATGGACATGGTCTTCATTGTTCCCTACCTCTCATTGGTGTCCGGCTCTTACGCAAACAAATCATTTCCCGATGTCGAGGGCCTTGAGGGTCATGCTCTTGGTGGCGTCGAAGGCGGAGACGCAGGCCTCGAAGGACCGGCTCGCCGAGATCATGTCGGCCATCTCCGTCACGACGTTGACGTTCGGCAGGGTCACCATCCCCCGGGCGTCCGCGTCGGGATGGGACGGATCGTAAACCTGACGCCCCCCACCGGCGTCTTCCACGACCGTCTCCTTTTTGACGGTCTTGAGGGCCTCCTCCATGGCGCCGGCAAAGGGGGAGGCCACCTTCTCGGAGGAGAGGACGAGGCTCCGGCGGCGGTAGGGTCCCCCCTCGGGGGTCCGGGTCGTGTCGATGTTCGCCAGGTTGCTCGCCACGACGTCGAGGCGGGCGCGCTGGGCCGACATGCCGTCGGCGCAGATCTTGAAGGTCGTGGAAAGGTCCATACTACTTGCCCTCCTTCAAAACGGCGTTGATGGTGCGAAACTTCCTCGCCAGCATCTCGATGGCGGCGTTGTACATGAGGTGGTTTTCCGACAGGCGGGCCATCTGCTCGTCCAGAACGGGACGATCCGGGGAGACCTCGACCTCCGTGGCTACGGCCTCTTCCCCCTTCACGCCGGTGAAGGGCAGGTGACGGGGGTGGGTCGTCCGCGGGGAGAGGGGGGCGGCCTTGCCCGACCCCTCGCCCCGGAGGGCGACGTCGGCGGCGCGGTAATCGGCCACGTCGAGGTTGGCGATGTTGGACGTCAGGACCTGGTGTCGTTTCGCCCGGTAATCGAGCATCCCCGAAAGGACGGCCACGGTCTTGTTGAAGAGGGACGGCACGGTCGGACCTCCTGTTTACCCCTTCGATTGCAAGGGACGTACCATGTCACAGGTCCTCGAGGCGGTACTCGTGGAGTTTGTTCCTCATGGTCCGGACGGAGATCCCGAGGATCTGGGAGGCCTTGGTCCTGTTTCCCCCCACCCGGTTCAGGGTGTCGATGATGACGGCCTTCTCCAGGTCCCGGAGGGTCATGTTGCCCCCCGCCGTCAGGGCCTCGGGGAGGCGGGACGGGGTATCCTCCGTTTCTGAGGTGTCGAGGGGGGGGGCAAAGGTGCCGTCGAGGCCCAGGTGCTCGGGACGGATCACGGGGCCTTCGCAGACGAGGACGGCCCTCTCCATGACGTTCTCCAGCTCCCGGACGTTCCCCGGCCAGTCGTAGGCCTTCATGAACTCCAGGGTCTCCCGGGAGAGGGACGGCCGGTCCTTCCCGGAGAAGAAGGAGAATTTCTTGACGAAGTGCTCCGCCAGGACGGGGATGTCCCCTTTGCGCTCCCTCAGGGGGGGGATGACGACGGGGATCACGTTGAGGCGGTAATAGAGGTCCTGGCGGAACCGCTTCTCCTCCACGGCGGCCTTCAGATCGACGTTCGTCGTCGCGATGACCCTCACGTCGACCGGGATGGGGCCCTTGCCCCCGAGGCGGTCGATTTCCCCCTCCTGGAGGACCCTCAGGAGCTTGGCCTGGAGCTGGACATCCATTTCGCTCACCTCGTCGAGGAGGAGGGTCCCGCCGTCGGCCATCTCGAACTTGCCGATCTTCCTCTGGACGGCCCCCGTGAAGGCCCCTTTCTCATAGCCGAACATCTCGCTCTCGAGGAGGTTCTGGGGGATGGCGGCGCAGTTGACGGCGACGAAGGGGCGATGGCGCCGGTCGCTGTGGAGGTAGATGTACCGGGCCGCGAGTTCCTTCCCCGTGCCGCTCTCCCCCTGGATGAGGACCGTGGCCCGGCTCTTGGCCACGGCCCGCAGGCGCTTCAGGAGGGCCTCCATGGAGGCTTCGACGGTGATGATCTCCTTCGTGGGCGACGATTTCCCCTCCATGGGGTGGGGCGCCTCCTTCCCCGGCCCCGTCTGGGAGGCGAGGCAGTTGTTCACGGTGAACTCCAGGTCGTCCAGGGAGAAGGGTTTCATGAGGAACTCCGCCGCCCCTTCCTTCATGGCCTCCACGGCCGTCTTGACGGTGCCGTAGGCCGTGATGATGATGACGGGTGTCTGGGGGGAGATCTTCTTGATCCTCCTGAGGACCTCCATCCCCCCCATCTTGGGCATCCGCATATCCGTCACGACGACGGCGTAGTCGTCCTGTTCGAAGAGTTCGACGGCCTCCTGGCCGTTGCGGGCCGCCGTGACCTCGTAGCCCGCCGCGGCCAGGGATTCCGCCAGGGCCGCCCTCATGGTGTCTTCGTCATCGACGATCAGGACCCTTCTCATGGGTGATCCACCCCCTCCATGAATTGTCTCCGCCCCGGGAAGAACGGGGCGTCACCGGGCGGGAAGGCCACGGTCATGGACACCCCCCCCTCTGGTTCCGCCGCGAAGGTGAAGGCGCCGCCGTGAAAGGCGACGATGCTGTGGAGGACGGCGAAGCCCAGACCCGCCCCCCGGTCCGATCCGGAGAGGAAGACCTCGATGGGCGAGGGGCCGAAGACGCCCTCTCCGGTAGGGCTTTCTGAGACCTTCAACGTCACGTGGGACGACGGGCCCGGTCCCGAAACCCCCGTCTCGATCCCGAGACGGCCGCCCTCGGGGAGGGAGTTCAGGCAGTTGAAGATCAGGTTGATGAAGAGGTGCTTGAGCATCTCCCGGTTCCCCCGGACGACGGCCCCCCCCTCGCCGTAGCGGACCGTGAGGAAGGGGATGGAATCCCCGGCCGTCGGTCCCGCCGCGCCGAGGATCTCCTTGAGGAGGCCGTTGAGGTCCACCTCCTCCCGGCTGAGGCCGAGGAGCTTGCTGGCCGCCATGAACTCCGTGATCCGCCGGTCGATGAGGCGGACGGCCTCGATGATCTGGGACAGGCGCTGGCGGTCCGTCTCGTTCCGTTGGCCCTTGAGGAGGAGGGAGGCCATGAGCTCGATGCTCCCCAGGGGGTTGCGGATCCCGTGGGCGACCTCCTGGGCGAACTCGTGGAGGATCCGGATGGTCTCCTCGGCGGCCATGTCCCCTCTGCCCCTCATAGATCCGGGTGAGCCCGGCGCCACCTGACCTCGGCCAGACAGTGGTCGCCGAGCTTCGTCCAGAACGGGTCGGCGGTGCCTTCTTTCAGGCGGGAAAAGACCTTTTCGGCCCCCTCCCAATCCCCCTTCTTCGCCAGGCTCCGCCCCATGCGGTAGATGATCCACCGCCGCCCCTCCCCCTGGGTCTTCTGGAGGGCCTCCTCGAGGGCCGCCGGGTCCCCCGGGACCTCCTCATTGTTCTCGAAGTCGCCGCCGGGGGTCTTTTCCGGCCCCTTGACGGCCTCGGCGAGGCGGGCCAGGATCTTCTTGTCCTTGACGGCCGTCCGGAGATAGTTCAGGAGTCGGTCCCTCTCCTCCCTAAGGGAAAGAACGCCGAGGCTGTCGGCGACCTCGAGGAGGGTCTCGGCCTCGTCGCGGCCGAAGATCCCCAGGGGGGCCGTCCGGAAGTAGAGGGCCGCCACGGCGAGGTGGTCTTGGGCGGCGTGCTTTTCCTTCAGGAGCCCGACGGCCGTCTCCCGGAGACGTCCCCGCACCTCCTTTGCGTATGGTCCCTCGGGGAAGCGGCGGAGGAAGGCCATATCCGCCGCCAGGGCCTCGGCGGACCGTCCTTTTTGGAGGAAGGCCCCGCCGATGTGGTAGCGGACCTCCTCCTCCAGGTCCCGCGGCAGAAAAGACGACGACAGGAGGCCCTCACAGGCCCCCAGGGGATCGGTGTAGGGGGCGTGACCCGTCAGGTAGAGGGGGACACGTACCTGGGGGTGCCTCATCCCCAGGGCGGCCAGGTAAACGACGGCCCGGCGGGCTTCCTCGCCGTTCGGGTGGCGGTCCAGAAGGAGGGAGAGGACAGCGGCGGCCGCCTTGACCCGCCCCGTCTCCGCCAGGGACCGCCCGAGGAGGTAGAGGGCCTTCCCGGCCCGGGGCTCCTGGGGGTAGAGGCTCACAAATGAACTGAGGAACTCGACGGCCTCGGGGAACTCCTTCACCTGGAAGGCCGTCACACCCATCTGGAAGAGGGCCTCCTGGGGCACCTCCTGGTACGCCGGCCATTGCTTGAGATAGGAGCGGAAAATCTCGGCGGCCTTGTCGTAACGCCCCAGATTGAAGGACGCGGAGGCCAGGCCCAGGAGGGCCGCCTTGACGAAGGTCCCGTCTTTATGCCCCTTGAGGTACTCCTCGTACCTCTCGGCGGCCTGTTCGTACCGACCGATCAGGGCGAGGTCCGAGGCGAGGCGGAAGAGGGCCTCCGGGCCATGGGCCGAAGTGGGGTAGAACTTGAGGAGGTTCTGGGAGGCGGCCACGGCCTCGTGGTAGAATTTAAGGGTCTCGTAACTGACGACGAGACGGAGGTAGACCTCGTCGTTGCCCTCCCGGGGGTCGGGGTACTGCCTCAATATGTATTTGTAATGATCGACGGCGGCGAGGTGTTGGCCGAGGCGGTGGTAACAGTCCGCCGCCTTTCTCGCGGCCCTCTCGTACAGGGCGGGATCGACGTTCCCCTGACGCATGGTCTCCTGGAAGAGGGCGGCGGCGTTATTGTAGTCCCCTTTGTCGAACAGGGCCGTGGCCCGTTCGAAGGCCGTCCCAACGGCGTCAATATTCTGACGTGACTCCATCCCCGGGGCGGCGGCTTCCCCCTGCCCGGGAGGGGAGGGGAGGGCTTTATCACCCCCGGCGATCAAGACAACCGCCGCCAAGGCGCACAGGATGAAAAGGAAAGGGTTGCGCATCTCCATGGGTCTCTTGAGGTTTTACCCGCTCGGGGCCTGGTCTCGCTGAGAAATTTGCAATACCTATACCAACGTGGGGCCGCCGACGGTGTGGCACCCCCTTTGCTTAAAAGTTGTGCGATGATCCCAAGAGGAGGACTTGCCCGTGTCGCCGTCGGAATCGGAGCTGGAGAACCGTAGGGAGTATTCCCGGGTTTATGCCTATGTCCCCCTGGCCGTGAGGGTGGTGCCGCCGGAGGAGAGACCCCTGGTCCACAGCCGTTTCTTCGGCGAGACCTCCGTCCCCAACGTCCATGTCTATCCGGACATGGAGGACACCATGCTCGACGAGTGGCTGCGGATCCTCAACGCCAAGCTGGACACGATCATCCGTTTGCTGACGATCCAGGGGGAGGGGTTCCACACCCTCCCCTACCGGGCGGTGAACATCAGCGGCAGCGGCATCCGCCTGACCGTCCACGAGGATGTCAGGTTGGGGGACATAATCGAACTGAAGATGATCATCACCGGCTCGAGGCTCACCAACCTCTATCTCTACGTCTACGCCGAGGTCCTCAAGGTGGAGGAGCAGACGTCGGGGAGGATCGTCGCCGCCCGCTTCATCAGGATGGACGACGCCATCAGGGACGAGATCGTCCGTTTCGTCTTCGAGCGGGAGCGGGAGATCCTGAGGGAAAAACGAAAGTAAGGGGACCGGGTTTCCATGTTCATCATCGTAGGTTTCGCCGTCGTCGCCCTTTCCGTCATCGGCGGCTACCTCCTCGAAGGGGGCAACCTCTCCGTCCTCGTCCAGCCGGCGGAGATCCTGATCATCGGTGGTGCCGCCATTGGGGCCTTCATCATCTCCAACCCCATGAAGATCCTCAAGGCCGCCGTCCAGGGTATCGCAGGCCTCCTGAAGAACAAGGTCTACACCAAGGGGGACTACCTCGAGGCCCTCGCCCTCCTCAACGGGATCTTCTACAAGATCAGACAGCAGGGCCTCGTGGCCGTGGAGGCCGATGTGGACGAGCCGCAGAAGAGCCCCCTCTTCAACCGCTATGAGAGCGTCATGAAGAACCACCGGGCCCTGGGCCTCATCACCGACACCCTGAGGATGGTCATGACCACCACCATCGCCCCCCACGAGCTGGAGGCCCTCCTGGAAAACGAGATCGAGGGCCATTTCGAGGAGTTGCTCTCCCCCTCCAAGAGCATCGGCTTCGTCGCCGACGGTCTGCCCGGCCTCGGTATCGTCGCCGCCGTCCTCGGCGTCGTCCTCACCATGGGGAAGATCGGCTCTCCCCCCGAGGTCCTCGGGCACAGCATCGGCGCCGCCCTGGTGGGCACCTTTTTGGGTGTCCTCCTCTGCTACGGTTTCGTCGGCCCCCTGGGGCGTCACCTGGAACACGTCGCCCACGAGGAGACCCAGTACCTCACCGTCTTCAAAACGGCCCTCGTCGCCTTCGTCGGGGGGGCCGCCCCGAAGGTGGCCGTGGAGTTCGGGCGCCGCGTCATCCCCCACGACGTCAAGCCCCCCTTCGAGGAGGTCGAGGCGGTCCTCAAACAGATGAAGAAGTGAGGGTCCTGAAGGGTCATGGAGCAGCAACCCATCATCAGGAGGGTCAAGAAGCGCCGCAGCCACGACGCCCACGGCGGCTCCTGGAAGGTCGCCTACGCCGACTTCGTCACGGCCATGATGGCCTTCTTTCTTCTCCTGTGGCTCATCACCATGGTCTCACCGGAGAAGCGCCTCGCCCTCTCGGAGTATTTCCGGAACTTCAACCTCTTCAAGGAACAGACCGTTGCCGCCGGCCGGGGGATAACGGCGCAGCAGCAGGGACTGGTGGGGGACCGCCCGCCCAAGGTGGCCATGGCGGGGGCTACGGAATTGAGACAAAAGGCGAGACAGGAGAAACAGCTCCTCGCCGAGCGTCTCAAAGGGGTCGTGGACGAGAAGCTGGGGTCCTACAAGGACCAGATCTACATCGATATCGTGGAGGGGGGGGTGCGGATCCAGGTGGTGGACACGGAGGGGAGCGTCATGTTCCCCCTCGGCAGCGCCGAGCCGACGCCGCGGGCCCGGCAGATCATCGCCGTCATCGCGGATCAGCTCAAGGACCTCCCCCACCGGGTGGCCGTGGAGGGTCACACGGACTCGGCGCCCTTCCGGTCCTCCCAGATCACCAACTGGGAACTCTCTTCCGCCCGGGCCTCCGCCGCCCGGCGGGAATTGGAGAAGAACGGCTTCGACCCCGCCAAGATCGCCCGGGTCGTGGGTTTCGCCGACCAGGAACCCTTCGTGAAGGACAACCCCCGGGATCCCCGGAACCGGCGCATCAGTATCATCGTCCTCTCCCATCAGGGGGAGTTGACGAAACCCTCGAGTTGATCTGACTCAAACCCCCTAACCCCTGTTAAGGCAGACGTCGACGACGAAGGAACCCGCCTCGGTCTCGAAGGGGATGATGATGCTCGGTCCCCCCAGGACGTGGAGGATGGAGTGGTTCTTCCCGGACACCACCGTGGGGATGGCGGCGGTGATATTGTAGCCCGCCGCCTCGAGCTTCTTCCTCGCCACCCCCGAGACCATGTTGGTCAACTCGCCCACGGCGTCCTTGATGTCCCCGTTGATATCCTGAATCTCTTCCCCCAGCATGTTGCCCACGATCTGGAGGATGGCGCCGGCGCTGAAGCTCAGGGCCAGGGAGCCCCGGGCGTCCCCCGTCATGCCGATGATGCCCGAGATGTCCCCCTTGGCGAGGTTGTCCTTCTTCAGGTAGGGTTTGCCCGCCACGGGCTCGACGAAGGCCATCGTCTTCAACACCTCGACGGTGGCCTCCAGGAAGGGATTGATGAATGCCACGTTCATGATGAATCTTTCCTTTCCTCCCCCGGCCGTCAACCGAGTATTTTGCTGATCTTTTCGTTGAGGGTCTCCGGCGTGAAGGGCTTGACGATGTAGTTGCTCACCCCGGCCTTCACGGCGGCGATGACGTTCTCCTGGAGGGCCTCCGCCGTGACCATGAGAAAGGGGGTCTTGGAGAGGGCGGCGTCGGCCCGGACCTCCTTGAGGAGTTCGAGGCCCGTCATGTTGGGCATGTTCCAGTCGGCGATGATGAAGTCGATGTGCTGGGATCTCAATATCCTCAGGGCGGCGACGCCGTCCTCGGCCTCGACGATGTTCTCGAAGCCGATCTGCTTGAGGATGTTCCTGATGACCTTGCGCATCGTCGCGAAGTCGTCCACGACGAGGATCTTGATGTTCTTGTCCATGTCACCTCCTCTGATGTTCGTCAACCGCTCTTTATACGGACTATGGCCTCCAGATAGGCCCGGCCTTCCACGTCGTAGGCGAGGGTGATCGCCGTCTCGTCCGCCGCCGTCTGGCCCTCGATCTCTTCCGGGGCGCGGCGGGCGGGGAGGGAGAGACGGTAGTACCGCTCGGGATCCAGGTGCTGGAGGAAGGCGCCGCCGAGGATGTTCAGGCATTCCTTGAGGCAGTCCTCCCGGACCTGTTCG
>JAKPCH010000013.1 GCA_029553375.1 Deltaproteobacteria bacterium
GGCCCTTCTCGCCCGTTGCCGCCTCCTGGTATGCAATAATTCCGGCCCCCTCCATTGCGCGACGGCCCTCGGCATCCCCACGGTGTCTTTCATGGGACCGACGGACCGGGACCGCTGGTATCCCATCGGCGATGACCACATCGTCCTGAGGAGGGACGACCTGCCCTGTATCGGCTGCGGCCGCGGATCCTGCCCCATCAAGACCCATGAGTGCATGAGGTCGATCAAACCAGCAAAAGTTTTTAAAATAACAAATAGTTTCTTTAACCGGTGAAAGTACGTACCAGATCGACCACAACAGGGGTATTAGTATTAGGGAGGCATAGAGTTCGTGTTGAAGCAATTGATCGATTTCAAACTCACACCGAAAGGACCGACCATAATTTTCTTGGTGCCCCTTTTTGAACCCTAATCTTATCCCTTGCCCCTACTGTTGTTCTCCCGGACATCCCAAGTTCGTCTACGCCGGGAAAAATTACTTTCATTGCCACCGGTGCGATCTGATTTTTTCCCCCCTTTCCAAGGAAGACGTCGAGGCGTCGATCCGCCACTACCGAGATTGTTATTACGATGCCTCCGCAGACGATCAGCTCAGTCCGCCGCGCCTGGAAATCCATGAGAAAATCCTCGATCTGCTCGAGAAGGCGAGGGAGCCCGGCACTCTTCTCGATGTGGGCTGCGGCCGCGGGGCTTTTCTGCGGGCCGCGGCGCGGCGGGGATGGGCGGCCCAGGGGATCGACCCCTCCCTTGACTCGATTCGTGAGGCAGCAACGGTTTTGAAAGGATGCGTATTTTGCACGACCCTGAACGACTTTGACCCCCCGGGCATCTATGAAGTGGTGACCATGATCAATGTCCTGGACCATCTCCCCGACGTACGCCAGGCCGTTACCCGCGCCGCCGCCTTGCTCCAGGACGGCGGTTTTCTCTACCTGCGTGTTCCCAACACCCTCTTCCACACTTCCGTATTCCGCCTCGCCTCCTCGGCCCGGATCTTATGGCCCCTTCGTCGCTTCTGTATTTTTCATCAATGCTCCCTGACCCCCCGTTTCCTCCGCGGACTCATCCATGATGCGGGTCTGACGACCATGACCATCAAAAACGCCCCCCTGGCTGGGGGGTACCGATCCCGGGGGGCCGACGCCGCATCGCGTCCCGCCGCGGTTCTCGATCGGAGTGTTTATGCCGTCGCCCGCCTCGGGGAGATCATCTCCCGGGGGTGGATCCTGATCGGGCCGTCCCTGGAGGTCCTTGCCGCCAAGGACACGGACCGGAACCGATGAAGATCCTTTTCATTTCCGACGTTTCCATCCATCAGGTGATCGGGGGGGCCGAGCGGGTCCTCTACGAGCAGGCCGTGGGTTTGCGGCGCCTGGGACACGAGGTGCACGTCATGACGAGGCGCCTGGATACGCATGAGGCCCTGGCGGATGATATCTGCGGGGTCCGTGAGTGGCGCTATGATGTCAAAGCACAAAATCCCTTGTCCTTTCTTCTTACTACACTTTTCAACGGCGCCCGCCTCTTCAGGGACCTCGAAAAAAGGGTGGGTTTCGACGCCGTCAACGCCCATCAACCCTTCTCTGCCTGGGCGGCCCTCCGCGGGGGGTTGGGCAAAAGGCCCTTTGTCTATACCTGTCACTCCCTCTCCTTCGAGGAATACCTTTCGCGCCGCCGTGCCCTGGGCCGACGGCAAAGAATTCTCGATACCATCAATGTCCATCTCCGGAAAAAGATCGAAAAAACCGTCCTTAAGAAGGCCGCGGGGATCATCGTCCTGAGTTCCTTCACGAAGGAAAAACTGCGCGCGGTCTACGGCATCGATGAGGGAAAGGTTGCGATCGTCCCGGGGGGTGTCGATCTCGGGCGTTTTCACCCGGCCGCGCCGGAGGATCGCACGGAGATCCGCCGGCGCCTGGGGCTCCCGACAGACCGCCTCGTCCTGTTGACGGTCCGCAACCTCGTCCCCCGCATGGGCCTGGAGAACCTCATCACCGCCATGGGGGATGTCGTCAGGTCCGTACCCGCAGCCATCCTCGTTATCGGCGGCACCGGACCCCTGCGGGAAGGCCTCGTCCGCCTCCGGGACGACTTGGGGTTGACGCCGCACATCCGCTTTGCCGGTTTCATCCCGGAAGAGGACCTTCCCGACTACTACCGTGCAGCGGACCTGTTCGTCCTGCCTACGGTGGAGCTGGAGGGCTTCGGCCTGGTGACCCTTGAGGCCCTGGCCTCAGGCACCCCCGTCCTGGGCACGCCCGTCGGCGGGACGAGGGAGATCCTCCAGGGTAACGCCCCCGGCCGTCTCTTTAGAGACACGACGCCC
>JAKPCH010000053.1 GCA_029553375.1 Deltaproteobacteria bacterium
AGGACGAGGTAGATCTGGTCATCCTTGACATGGTCATGCCCGACATGGACGGCGGCGAGACCTTCGACTGCCTCAAGGCCATCGATCCCGCCGTCCGTGTCGTCCTCTACAGCGGCTTCAGCGTCTCCGAAAAGGCGAGAACGCTCATCGAGAAGGGTTGCATCGCCTTCGTCCAAAAGCCCTTCCAGGTCAACGAGTTTGTCCGCGTCGTCACGGAGAGTATCGGGAAAAGGGTCTGAAGGGAACTTCGTTTTCTGCAAAGACCTGGAGCGAATTTATATCGTCCCCCTTCGATTTGTATCCCCCGGCCGGCGCCCCGGGACGCCCTTTTGACTTTGACAGTTCTGCCGCCCCGTGTTAATGAACCCAAAAAATGGGGGGATAGAAGATGAGCGTGACGATTGTCACCGCCACGGGGAGTTACCTGCCCTCTGTTTCGTGTCCGAACGAGGAACTGGACCAATTCTCCCCGGAGGCACGGCGGCTGATCGGGGAGAAGACGGGTGTCTTATGCCGGCGTTACGCCGAGGAGGGGGAGAGTACCTCCGACCTCGCCGTCAAGGCCGCCCGTCGTTGTCTGGAGGAGTCCGGAGTATCGCCGGGTGATCTCGACGGCATCGTCCTTTCCACCTCCTCACCCGACCGGATGCAGCCCGCCACGGCCACGCGTCTCCAAGCCCTCTTGGGGGCCTTTGAGGCCTTCGCCTTCGACATCAATTCCGTCTGTTCGGGAAGTGCCTTCGGCATCGCCCTCTGCGACGCCCTGGTCCGCTCGGGTCCCTACCGTCACATTCTCTTGGTGGGGGCGGAGGTGTACTCAAGGATCCTGAACCGGCGCGATTTCTCCACCTACCCCTTCTTCGGGGACGGGGCGGGGGCCGTGCTCTTTTCCCGGGGCGAGGGCGAGGCGGGGGTCATCCATTCCTGCCTGGGGACGGACGGGACAAGGGCCGACGTCATCACCGTCCCCGGGGGAGGGACGATGCTCCCCTTCGAGAAGATGAACTCGCCGCGCCAGGCCTATTTCCGGATGCGGGGTGAAGAGGTCTTGGCCTTTTCCCTCGATAAGGGCCCGGCCGTCATCCGGCGTCTCCTCGAGGAAACGGGCGTCGCCAAGGACGAGGTCTCCTGCTTCCTCTGCCACCAGGCCAATATCAACATCATCAGGGGCATTGCGGAGAAACTGGATATCCCCTTGGAACGTTTCTTCGTCAACCTTGACCGCTACGGCAACACCGCCAGCGCCTCCGTCCTCATCGCCCTCGACGAGGCCCTGAGATCAGGCGCGGTCCGTCGGGGGGACCTGGTGGTCACCGTCGCCTTCGGCGGCGGCCTCTCCTGGGGCGCCAACCTCATTAGACTCTGAAGATCGATTTCATAAAGGAGGGACCATGAGCGCTATCGAAAAGATCATCGCCGGTATTGTGGAACTCTTCCCGGAGGTCGGCGATCTGACCCTCGACGCCGACACCCCTCTGGGTGCCATCCCCGGTTTCGACTCCATGGCGGCCGTCAACCTCCAGACCTACCTGGAGGAGGTCTTCAAGACCACCGTCTTTCTGGAGATCCTGAATGCGGAGACGACCATCGGCGAACTGGCCGTCTATCTCACGGATCCCCAGAAGATGGCCGCCGCCCTCAAGAGGTAGGAAAGGATGGATCCGCTGGGCATCTGCGATGCCTTTCAAAAGGTCCAGGAATGCTGGGGCGGAAGATCGGACGATCTCCGTCGGCGTT
>JAKPCH010000093.1 GCA_029553375.1 Deltaproteobacteria bacterium
TAACCGGCTCATGGAAAAGGTCAAGGCCGGCCTCATCCGGGAACCGGAGATCGAACAGGCATGAACAGATGGGGGGTCATTTTTCGATGACCAAAAGGGGTCAAAATAAATGTCGCTTGACGGAAGGATCCACAAGAAGAGTGTCTGCGAGTGGTTGGCCCACCGGACGATGGGGAGATACCTCCGGCGGCTCAAGGACGGCAGTATCAAGATCGACCCAAGCGGATTCAGGGCATCCCATGCGCCCCCGAAATCCATAGGCACACGACCGAAAAACAGGCATAACGTAAATGCATGCAATAACTCAGCAATCACCGAATCGTTTACCTGGCGCCGTCGAACCCGGGTATGTTTCCCTGAAATATATTCTCCTCTATTTCGGGATTCATATTTGAATCGCCTTCATGAAACGGCGGCATCCTTAAGGAGGCTATAAATGACTGAAGGAATAAAGATGGAAAAGACAAACATATCGGCCCCGCTGACCACAGAGAAGGTGCGGGAGCATGGCGGTCGCATGATCGCGCTGCTCGGTCTTGCCACTTCCCCCGTGGGCGTCGTCTTCGTTTCCGACCCCGCCCCGGTTGCCCCGGAGTATCGGCGCCTGGAAAGCCATCGCTACTGTCAGGCCCTCATGCTGGCCCGCCGGGGACAGAAGGTCTTTTTGGACGGGGAAGGCATGGCCTGTCCGGCGGCGGCCGCCGCCTTCGGGTTTCGTCCCCTGCCGGAGGGACTGCGCTCCGGAAAGGGACTGGTCGGTTTCGGGATCGTCGCCGACCCCCTTGTGGGTCGAGAGATGTTTGCCCGGATGCCCCATTTAAAAGCCGGCCGGATCCATCATCTTGAACTTTTTCCCTTGGATGGCGCCGACGCCGTTCCCCAGATGATCGTTGTCGAGGGCGAGGTGGAAAAGCTCATGTGGCTGGTCCTGGGTTATCTTCACGCCACGGGAGGAGCGCGGGTGGAGGCGACTACGGCGGTCCTGCAGGCCACCTGCGTGGATGGGACGATCATCCCCTATTTAGAGGGCCGGCTGAACTTCGGCTTCGGCTGTTACGGCTGCCGGGACGCGACCGATCTGGCTGACGGTGAATCCATCATCGGTTTTCCCGCCTCCTTCCTCGCCCCCATCGTCGCGCACCTGGAGTATCTGGGCGCCAAGGCGCTGCCCGCGTCGCGGGGGAAAAGGGCGTGGCAAGCCTTGGGAAAGAAGCAGGGGTGTTCATAAATGCAAAGATTGAAGACGCTGCAGGAGCATCTGAACAAATGGCTTTTGCTGTACACCTCCATGGGAATGCTCCTGGGCTTGCTGGCGGGTTATCCCAATGCGGGGTGGACGGAAACCCATCAACCCCTGGTCGGCAACCTGACCACCCTGGCGGTCTTTTTCGTCATCTATCCCATGATGGTTAACCTGAGGATGGAGGCGCTCCTCAAGGCCGGGAAAAACATCAGAGGGTTGTCGTTGACGGTTCTATACAATTTTGTCTGGGCACCGCTCATCGGCGTGGCGCTGGCGGCGATTTTCCTCAGCGATCCCCTGCTGGCCCTGGGTTTTCTCCTGGTGATGGTGGTCCCCTGCTCCAGTATGAGCATCGCCTACACGGGGTTGGCGGAGGGGGACATTGAACTGGCGACCGTGGCGGTCGCCTTGAGTTTTGTCCTGGCCGTATTCGCCGTGCCCATCTGGATGATGTTTTTCGCGTCCCACTATGCCGTCGCCGTGCCCCTGCGGGATATGCTCATGTCCATCCTGACGGTCCTGATCGCGCCGATGGTCCTGGGGTACCTGACCCGCCGGGTCCTCGTGCGGGGGCTGGGGGGAAGGAAATTCCAGGAGCTGCAGCCGCTTTTCCCGGCCTTGTCCCTGATGGGGCTTTATGTACTCATATTACTGATTTTCCTTGCCAAGGCGACGGTGATTGTGGATAAATGGCAATTAGTGCTTATCCTTTTGATACCGAACGCCCTCTTTGTCGCCCTGACGCTGATTGCCGTCACTTGGTTGAACCGGCGTCTCCATCTGTCCTATGGGGAACATATGGCCGTGGTCTTCGCCAGCACGGGCAAGAACAACGGCACAGCCATCGCGATTGCCGCGACGGCGTTTTCACCCCTCGTGGCGGTGCCGGCGGCCACGATGCCGATCTTTCAAATACTTTTTCTCGTCCTCTATCTGAAGGCGGCGCACCGGATCAGGCGCTATTTCAAAGAAAATCATCTTAGTGGCGGTCATGTGCCGGCGGACGTGCAAAACACGGACGGCGGACTGGTCAAATAAAATTCAACATTCATAGGAGGTTGTAGAATGGAAGAACAAAAACCCACCGTCGAGCAGATCCTCAAACATATGGAGGCGAATCTGGGGGAAGAACCGACACCCATGGTCCTGATGTCGAAGCTGCTGCCCGAATGGATCCCCCGGCAGGCCCAGGAACGTAAATATGTGATGGATCTGCCCAACATTCCGCCCAAATACAAGCATCTAATCATGATCGCTACAGCCACCGCCGTGGGCTGCCACCTGTGCACGGAGACCTTTATCAAGCTGGCCCATCGCGCCGGCGTAACCAATGAGGAGATAGCCGAGACGCTTGTTGCCACCCGTTTTGCCCTGGCCTCCACAACCTTTGCCACAGCCGTCGAAGGCATGGAATATCTGGTTTCACAGCAGGCGGGAAATTGACATAAAAGGGGCGCCGGAAGGATTTTGTCGTTATGGTCATCCAAACAAAACAGGGCTGCCGGTCGGCTCTATAAACTTTCCCAGGAGGAGGTAAGGCTATGGATCCCAAACAGCTTTCCAAACAGATGTTCGACTTCCACAAGACGGTCTTTGAAAGATCCTTTGCCGCGGTGGTGGTCATGCAGGATCAGGCGGAAAAGATGTTCAACATGTGGATGGATCAGAACCCGTGGTTCCCTGCGGAAGGCAGAAAGGCCATGGCGGAATGGGTGAAGACCTACAAGAAGAACCGGGACGATTTCAAGGCCAGGGTCGCGGAGGGTTACGAAAAGCTTGAAGAGTATCTGGGGCCGAAGGCAGGTTGACAACGGAAAGGAATGCCTCTGCATGAGATTAAGCGAGATGAAGATGAAATTTAGCGCCGCGTTGGTATCGGTCATGTTTAGTATTGTAATTGCCATAGGGACCTTGACGGGCGGTGTCGTCCCGGCCCGGGGAGAACCCTTTCCCACCTATGGAACGGGTCCGATACAGGTGCGGATCTATACGGATTACTTCTGCCCTCCCTGCCGGGCCATGGAGCCGGAGATAGAACCCCTGCTGCGGAAGCTCATCGACCGCGGGATCATCACCCTGACCCTCGTTGACACCCCCTTCAGCAAATACAGCCCTCTCTATGCCCGGTATTTTCTCTACGCACAGAACCGGCGCGACTCTTTCGAGCACGCCCTGACGGTTCGTAACACCCTCTTTGAGGCGGCAGCCAACCGCCACTTCACAACCAAGGAGCGGATCGAAGGACTGTTTAAAAGCAAGGGCATCCCCTTTACGGAATTTGATCCCGCCCGCGCCTTCGATCGCTACAACGCCCTGATCAAGGAGGACCATGTCGATGCCACGCCGAGTTGCGTGATCATGCGGTCGGTCCGGAAGGAGAAATTCGTCGGCGGCCCGGACATCATCAAGGCCCTGAAAGGGTTGCAGCCGTAACAGGACACAGAGATTTTATTGCTTTGTCCTTGCCCCCTTTTCTGCCTGGGAGGGGGAGAAACTGAAAAGATATGGTACAGCCACAGCCGCCGGGTGGCGCCGACAAGAAACGAGGGGCGGGAAAAGAACATCTCAGGAGATAACCAGGCATCATGAAACAGGAAGGGCTCAGGAAATGGATGAATCTCGTCATCCCCGTCATCGGCATCGGGCTGTTGATCTTCTACGAGGTTTGCGACACCTCCTGTTCTTCCCTCCGGGGGACATTGCTGGGGATCGATCTGAAAATCGTGGGCGTCCTGTTCATGGCCGTGTTTCTGGGGACGCTGCCCGGCGGCAGCAGGCCGGCCCTCGCCCGCCAAATGGAGCACCTGCGGACGATGATGCTCTCCGGGGCCATGGGCGGCGAGGTCCTCCTTGTCCGCTTCCAGATCGTCAACGACACCCACTGCCCCTTTTGCCTGGCCTTCGGCCTTTGCCTTCTCACCCTCTTTGCGGCGAATTTCCCACGCATGAACAGGTATCTCGCCGCGGCCGCCTTCGTCGCCGGGATCGGGGCCTTTGGGCTGTTCTTCCGGGGGTCGGTTCTGCCCCTGTATTACTGAGGCCCCGAAAACAGGGGGGAGATTGCCGCAGCCCCGGACATGAAAATCTCGGCAAGTAGCTGATTTTAGAAACGTAGCGTTGTGACCGCCTGCGGGCATGGGGATTCTTGGGAGGGATCGGGAACATGAAATCGTTTTGGACCGCTTTGTTGGCGTGCACCATCATCGCCGCCACCGCCCCGGCGGCGGAGTCGGCGAGCTTTGACGATTACCTGCGCTTCTTTGATTATCGGGAACGGAGCGCCATGAAGATCGGCATCTCCGAGATGCTGGAGCTTTATCGGCAGGGACAGGCCCAGATCGTCGATGTCCGTTTCCCGGAGGAACAGCGGGCCTGGAGCTTCGGCTTCATCAAGAGCATCCCCATCAACGAGCTTCCGGACCGGCTGAATGAGCTGGACAAAGGCAAACTGATCGTTACCGTCTGCCCCCACTACGACCGGGCCGAGATCGCCAGGACCTATCTGACCCTGAAGGGCTACCGCTCCCGCTACCTGGTCGAAGGCCTCCTCGGGCTGGCCGAGCATCTGCGCGGCGATCGGGCCAGGGCCTTCATCGAAGGGATCAACCCGTCGGGCCGGGAAGGGACCCCTCCATAACGCTTGAGCGACTCAAACCGCCGCGGCGGCGTGTTGTCGGGAAGCAAATTCGGACAATTGATCTGGAAGGGCAACAGGAATGGCATGTAACAAGAGGGGACGCCCCATGAAGCATATTGCCGCCGTTTTGTCGGTGCTGTGGCTGTTGACGGTGCCCTACGCCCTCCACGCCCTGCCTGCCGCCGCCGACGTCCAAACCTTCACCCTGAAAAACGGGCTTAAGGTCCTGGTGCTGGAGGATCACGCCCTCCCCAACGTAACGCTGCAGATCTTCTTACGGGTGGGTTCCCGGAATGAGTATCCAGGGATTACGGGGGTTTCCCACTTCCTCGAACACATGATGTTCAACGGCGCCGCCCTATACGGTCCGAAGATGTTCGACCGCGTTCTGGAAAACGCCGGGGGGGCCACTAACGCCTATACGACGGAAAATGTCACGGCCTACCAGGATTGGGTGCCCAAATCCGTGCTCCCCCTGATATTCGCCATGGAAGGGGACCGCCTCGGGACCCTGGCCCTGGACGAAAAGGTGTTGGAAAATGAACGGGGCGTAGTCCTGTCGGAATACACCACCGGTTACGAGAACAGCGATTATGAACTCCTCGATGCGCAACTGCGTGCCGTGGCCTATCAGGTCCACCCCTACCGTTGGCCGATCATCGGCTATGAAGACGATATCCGGAACTGGCGGCGGAGCGATGTCCTGGATTATTTCCGGAGCTATTACGGACCGAACAACGCCCTGGCCGTCGTGGTGGGAGACGTGACCCCGGCGGAGGTCAAGGCCCTGGCGGAAAGATTCCTGGAACCACTGCCTTCCCGCCCCGTCCCCCGCCACGTCCACCTCCGGGAGCCGGCGCAGCGGGGGGAGAAAAGGCTGGTGGTGGAAAAGGACGTCTCCTCTCCCCGGCTCCTTGTCGCCTACCACGTCCCGGAGACGGGGGGCACCGATTATTACGCCCTGGAGCTCCTCCGGATCATCCTCGGGAGCGGCAAAACCTCCCGTCTCTACCGGGCCCTGGTCAGCGAGGGGAAACTGGCAACGGAAACGTGGACTTATCTTCCCCAGGCCCTCGATCCGACCCTCTTTCAGATCTATGCCATGGGTGCCCGGGGGGTGACGGCCGCCGCCATGGAAAAGGCGATCCTCGCTGAGATTGACAAGATCGCCACCCGAGGGATTACGGAAAAGGAACTCCAAAACGCCCGCAGCAAAGCCATCGTCTCCTTTTACCGCTCCCTGGAAACGATGAGCGACAAGGCCGATCTGCTGGGGACCTATGAGATCTTTTTCGGTGACTATGCGCGGCTCTTTTCCACCGCCGCGGCACTTGAAAAGGTGACGGCCGGGGAGGTCAAAGCGGCGGCGGCCCGGTATTTCCGTCCGGCCAACCGGACCGTGGGGATCATGATGAAGGGCCGGTAGTGAATGGCATGATCAGTGATCCTCCCCCTCCAAGGGGAGGGGAAATCCTTATATTTCTCGCCCTTCAAGAGGGGAGATCAAGAGGAGGATGGGGTGATTTGAGGGAGCAGGGATAAAGATCGCATGTCGAGGTGAAGATCTTTCAAAGGAAACGAGAAGATGTATTTCCCTACCGATACCATCATCAGAATTTTTATGCCTGTTATGCGCAGCGTCCTTTCCCTGGCGGCGGTCATGGCGCTCGTCTGCCCGCCGGTCTCGGCCGCCGCCGACGGGGCAACGGCAGGAGAGTCCACCGCCCTTGCCCGGACAGGCAAATCATTCGTCCTGCCCCCTTTCGAGAAATTCACTCTGACCAACGGCCTGACGGTCTATCTGATGGAACACCGCGCCGTGCCCCTCATCTACGCCACCGCCGTCTTTCCCGCCGGTGCGGCCAGGGACGGCGGCAAATCCGGGTTGGCCTATCTTACTGCCGAGTCGCTTTTCTCAGGGACGAAACATTACGGGAAAGGGAAGCTCGAAGAGGAGCTCGAACGCCACGGCGTCGTTTATTCCTCCTATGCGGGACTCGATGCGGCGGGGGTTTCCCTGACCTTTATCAAAGACGATCTGGAGGGACTCTTCCCGATCTTGAGGGAAGTGATCCAGGATTCCCTTTTCACGCCGGGGGAGTTCGACAACCGGAAACGACGCCTCCTCGATGAGCTCACCCAGGTCAAGGAACAACCGGAGCTTGTCCTGGACCCTTACTACCGGGGTTTCATTTTCGGGCGACACCCCTACGGCAACCCCCTCTTCGGGACGTACGGCACGGTAAGCAAGATCCGCAGTGCCGACGCCCGGGCGTTTTACCGGGCCTATTACCGTCCGGAGGGGGCCGCCCTGATTTTTGTCGGCGATTTTTCGGCCGCCCGGATGAAAGGGCTGGTTCAGCAACACTTTGGGGCCTGGCGGGGAAAGGGCAAGGCGCCGGAACCGCCGGCGACACCGCCGCCGCCGGTTTTCACAAGTCCTCGGGTCCTGCTGGTCAATAAAGACGACGCCGCGGAGACCCGGTTTGCCTTCGGCGGCCTGGGCATCGAGCGCAATCATCCCGATTATGTGGCGATGCAGGTGGTCAATACGATCCTGGGCGGCCGTTTCACCTCCTGGCTGAGCGACGCCCTCCGTATTGACGCCGGCCTGACCTACGGCGTCGGGAGCAGTTTCGACGCCTTCAAGGCCTCCGGCACCTTCGCCATCAGCAGCTTCACGCCGACGGATACGACCGTCGCCGCCCTCACGCTGGCCCGGGACGTGCTGATGCGCCTCCACACCCAGGGGGTGGATGAGGAAACGCTGCGGGCCGCCAAAGGGTATCTGCTCGGACAATATCCCCTGCTTTACGAAACGCCGGGCAGCTTGGCAAACCTCCTGGCCGCCATGTTCATCTATGACTTCGACGCCGCCTATGTCAACGATTACCATAGAAACGTGGAAGCCGTCACAGTTGCGAAGGCCAAAGAGGTCATCGCGCGCCGTTTCCCCAGAGACAACCTGCAGTTTGTCCTCATCGGCAAAGCCGCGGCCCTGCGGGAGCAGGTGAAAAGATTCGGCCCCGTGGCGGAAAAGGATATCAAGAGTAACGGCTACTGAATAGCGATCCACATCCCTGGGGCGACTTATCGTAAAGTAACTTGCCGTAAACTGCGAAGTTACTTGAGGGTATGGATAATTTTAATGACTGGCCTGCCGAAGCGGACATTATTATTTGGGGAAGGCAAGGAGGTGATGGAGATGAAGGCCTTTTTTAGGAAAAGCAGTCGCTCAGAAACTGAACCGTTATGGCGACGAATGTCATGGGGGGCCCCGATCAGAGTCCCGGTGGTTTTTCTGGCGTTATGGTTGTCAGCCGCACCCACAACGGCGGCGGCCCAGGGATGGTACTGGGGGTCGCCCGTGGCCCCCGGTTATGACCGCACGGCGGTCGTGGAGATGGAAGGTGTCGCCTTGCATGTCGACATGTCGCCCCAAAGGGGGGGCGCCTCTTTGCAGATGGCGGCGCAGGGAGAGTCCGTCACTGTCACCCTCGGGCCGGTTTGGTATCTTCGCCGCCAGGATGTCGATATAAAGACCGGCGACCAACTGACAGTCAAGGGCGCGAAGACCAAGACCCGGGAAGGGAAGGTCTATCTTGCGGCGGCCGTGATAAAAAACCTGCGGACCGGCCGTATCCTGACCCTGCGTGATGAAGACGGCCGCCCCCTCTGGACGTCGAAAAAACGCTTCCAGAAGGAGGAGAAACGAGAGGGAACGCCATGACCCGCCCTACCGGTTGCCGGCTGATCGGCATAATGACGGCGCTGTTCTTTTTAACCGGTTGCGCAGCATGGACGGGCCGCGGGGAAAACACTGCGGCCGAACTCAAAAGGCAGTACGCGGATATCTCCCGCCGTCTGGAAGCCCTCGAATCGCGCCAGCGGAACATGACGGACATCCTGGCCCAAGCCCGGGGGGCCGTGGCCTATATTTGGGGTACCTATACCTTTGTGGACAAGGAGGGCCGGCCCCTCCGTCATGTCGTCAATGAACTTGGCGTCCCGGTGGCGGACCCCCAGGGATTTCCCCTGGTGGATGTTAAGGGAACGGGGCCGCTCGCCGTATCCAACTACTGCGGAACCGCCTTTCTCGCCGGTCCCGGCGGCCTGCTGCTCACGAACCGCCATATCGCCGAACCGTGGTGGGAGGACGAAAAGAGCGATCCCCTCCTGGCGGCGGGTTTGAAGCCCGTATTCATAAGATTGCGGGCCTTCTTCCAGGAGCGGGTGGAAAGCGTCCCCATCGAGGTTCTCTGCATCGACGAAAGGCACGACATCGCCCTGGTCCGGACCGTGGGCTGGGCGCCGACGGCACGACCGTTGCATCTCCTTGCCCAACCCGGCCCGGATCAGGAGGGTCAGGGCATCCTCATTATCGGCTACCCGACGGGACTCGAAGCGGTCCTGGCCAAGCTGGAGGAAGAGGAGCGGGTGGATCTGGAAGAGGAGACAGGGGAATGCACCTTTGAGACGGTGGAGCGTCTTTCCGAGCAGAAGCGGCTCCGGCCGACGATCACCAGCGGGTTTTTGTGGGACGTTCTGCCCCACCTCCTCGTTTACGACGCCCGGACAAGCGGCGGCGGGAGCGGCGGGCCGATCCTCGATTGGCGCGGGACGGTCATCGGGGTGAACTCCGCCTACCTGGAAGAATTTCTGGGGGGAAATTACGGCGTTCCCATCCAGTTCGGAAAGGTTCTTTTGGACGGAGGCGGCAAGGAAGCCGCCACGCGGACCGAATCGCCGGAGTTGCGCCGCCGCTATGAAGAGGAAAGAGAGGGGCAATGAAAGAACTTTAAGCCCCTGATAACACTCAATACATAAGGAGATCCACGAGGTAGCCGGCAGCGACGGCAACGAGGAAGACATTCAGGACAAAGGCGATAATCAGTCTCTTCTTGAACATGGAGGCGAGGATGATCATCTCCGGGATGCTCGCCCCCGCCCCGCCGATGATGAGGGCCAGGACCGTGCCTACGCCCATGCCCTTTCCCACCAGGGCGGCGCTGATGGGAATCACCGTTTCCGCCCGAATGTACATGGGTACGCCGATCAACGCGGCGACGGGTATGGACCAGGGATTGTCGGGGCCTGCCCATCGCATCACGACTTCTTGGGGGAAAAACCCGTAGATGAAGGCGCCGATGGCGGCGCCGAGGAGCAGGTACCAGAAGACGTCCTTGAAGGTGTCCATCGCCGCGGCTGAGGCCCTTTTCAATTTATCCCGGAATGACGTTTCCTCCCTGCCGGCGGCCCCATTGTCCGCGGCGAAGTTGATCTCGCAACATGACGAGGCCGTTGCCTGTTCCTTTGTCAAGGCCGGTGTCGGGAGGCAACAGGCGCCGGACGCCGGCAGGATGGGAAAGCTCAGCGGGGGCAGGGAGGGTTCGCCGCTGTCGGCGGCACAACAAGCGGCGGCTGCGGGCCGGTTTATAACCCCCTGGGGGGCTGGATTCGCTTCCCCGGCGCAACACGATGGCTGGATATCAACCAGTGCTTTGACCTGGTTTTCCATCCCGAGTTTTGCCAGGAGAAGTGCGGCGCCCATGGAGCCGAAAAAGGTGATGGTCACATAAAGGACCGTAACCTTATAGCCCAGGAGGGAGAGGAGCAGGGCGATAATGATCGGGTTCAGTACGGGTGAGGAAAATAGAAAGGCCATGGTAGGCCCGAAGGGGACGCCGCCCTTCAGCAGGCCGGCGGTGATGGGGACGGTGGAGCAGGAACAGAAGGGTGTGAGGGCACCCAGACCCGCTCCCAGAAAATACTGGACCCAA
>JAKPCH010000026.1 GCA_029553375.1 Deltaproteobacteria bacterium
TGATGATCTCGACATGATCGAATGTTTCGAAGTCCCCGGCCAAAAACTTCAGGTCGGCGAAGTAACCAAACACCAGGCAGATCTCTTTCACAAACTGGGGGTTACTCCACCAGCCTCGTTACAATAAAACGGGAATTCAGGTAGTATCTCACCATCTGCTCGCCTTTATTGGGGATGTGCGAACACATGGCCGCCAACCATTCCAAGGCGGGCCTCTGGGCCCTGGGTTTGATCCTCTGGCTTGTTCTTTTGGCCTTATGGACCGTCTGCGTGGCCATAAGGCCGTGTTTCTTCATGAGGCAATGAACCCGCTTGTGATTGACCCTGATTCCTTGGCGCGGCTCCTCGCGGCGGTAAAGGCTGGAGGCAGGACGGTCATGCTCTACACGGGCTTTTTGTGTGAAGATATGCAGGCTGCTGCCGCCGTGGACGCCACCGTGGCTGGAATCCTGTCGGTAACGGATATTCTGGTGGACGGGCCATACATCATCGAGGAGGACCACAACGAGATGTGGCGTGGTTCGGCAAACCAGCGGATTATCTTCCTCAGTGATGCCTACCGGCATTGCGCCTGGACGGAGAAAGCATATAACCGAGACATGGCCTTACACTTCTCGCCGGATGATGGCTATATCTGGCTGGGCATCCCTCCGCGGCGCCGCCTATTTAGAGGTTGATTTAAGCCGTTGCAAAAAATTGGGATCAATCATAAGCAATTAAAAGAAGAGATTACGGGGAGTTTTCCGGCCCCTTGTCCTTTTTGGGCGCCTGCCGCCCTCCCACCCCGATCAGAAAGGCCGTTTCCACCTCCCCGTCACGAGCCGGACGGGGCGAGTAATTTCGCCGCCGCCGGGGCCAGGACGTTTATGTAGTCGTCCGTCCAGGGTTTCGCCCTCGGGAGTCCGTCACTCGGCCCCAGGGGTGTCCAGCCCTTGGCGATGAGGGGTTTCAGCTCTTGGGAGTCTCGGGCGACGACGAGGTAGACCGTGGCCAGGGGGAGATAGGTGTCCTCGCTCTTCATGATGAAACGTTTCGTCACCGCCGGGAGCCCCAGGACCTCCAGGATGGCCTTCACGACGCCCCGCAGCTCGTAGTAGCGGTTCGTGAGGTGGAGGATGAGGAGACCGCGCGGGGCCAGGCGGTCGCGGTAGATCTCCAGGGCTTCTTTGGTGAGGAGGTGGGTGGGTATGCCGTCGCCGCTGAAGGCGTCCACGAAGAGGAGGTCGTAGGTCTCTCGGCTTCCCTGGAGGTTGAGGCGTCCGTCGCCCGTCACGAGGCGTACCCTCGCGGGGGTGTTGTCCAGGTAGGTGAACCAGCGTCGGGCCAGTTTCTCCATATCCGGGTCGATCTCGTAGTAGGTGAGGGTGTCGCCGGGGGCGGTCAGCATCCCGAAGGTGGCCGTCCCCAGGCCTAGGACGGCGATCCGCCGTGACCCGGGCAGGAGTTCCATCACCTCCGCCAATCCCGCCTTGGGGTGATAGTACATGGTGGGCCACTTTTCCCGTTCCCGGTCCCGGTACTGGAGGCCGTGGATCGTCGAGCCGTGGACGAGGATCCTCACGCCCCCGGGGGCGTCCCTGTCGGGGGGGTAGTCCAGGATCCGGCTCACGCCGTAGTAGTTGCGGTGGGACTCTTTCTTCTCGCCGGCGAAATTCGCTCCCGAGACGAGGAAGAGCATGGTGTAAAGGGCACCGGCCGCCCCGAGGCGGCTGACGACGACGAGGATCGACCGGACCGACCAGGATTGCAGGACGAAACGGTGATACCGCCACCCGAAGAAAACGGTGAGGAAGACGAGCATGAGGGGGTACTCGTAGATCTCCCTAAAGACGAGGGGGGCCCCCAGGGTGACGGCCATACCCCCCAGAAAGCCGCCCAGGGCGACGGCGAGGTAGAAGCCCGTCAGGCGGGAGGGGTGGGGGCGGCGGCGGTAGAGATCGCCGTGGATCATGACGCACAGGACGAAGAAGACCAGCAGGAGCAAGAGGTGGAAGATCCAGCGGCTGGCGGGGATCAGAAAGAGGATGAAGGCGAGGATGATCACCTCCGGCCATAGGTACATGACCTGGAGGGAGAAGCGGTCGGTGTCCCGGAAGGTGATGATGAAGCTGGCGAGGTAAAGGGCCAGGGGCAGGACCCAGACGAGGGGGAAGGAGCCGATCTCCATGGCGATGAGGTTCGTGACCGTCACGAGGAGGGCCGAGGTGAGGAAGCTCAGCAGCAGCCAGAAGGTGCCGCCCCCCTTGCCCTCCGCCGGTGCCGCGGCCTCTTCCTCTCCCCCCTCCTTCGCCTCCCGTGGGGAGACGTCGGGGAACCTTGGTTTCAGGTGTCTCCATACCCCCACGGCGGCCAGGAGGTAGAGGACGTATCCCCCGCTCCAGGCGAGGCTCTGGACCTTGAGGCCGAAAAAAGGCTCCACGAGGAGAGGGTATCCCAGGAGGGCGGCGAGGGAACCGGCGTTGGAGGTGGCATAGAGGTGGTAGGGGTTGAAGGTCAGGCGCGCCGAGGCCTGGACGACCCACAGCTGGGTCACGACCACCGTCGTCGAGAGGACCGTGAAGGGCAGGGCGATGTGTCTCGTCAGAGTGGCCAGGAGGGCCGTGGTCTCCGCCGTGGGGGAGAAGTTCGCCTGGATCTGGAGGGGGAGATTGACGAGGGGCAGGAGGAGGACGAGGAGGTGACGTCCCGCGAGGCGGCGGGCCAGGAGATGGGCGTAGAGGTAACCCAGGAGAAGGAGGAACTGGAAATAAACGAGGCAGACCAGCCAGATGTGGACGGCCCCGCCGAAGTAGGGGACGAGGAGACGGCCAGTGACGGGCTCCATCCCGAAGAGGAGAAAGGCCCCGAGAAACACCATCAGGTGCGCGAGGAGTTTGCCCATGGCCCCCGCCTATGTCCCAGGGACGAAAAAAATGCAACAAAAATTCGGGGACACAACACTTAATTCATAAGCTATCGTATTTGTTGGTCTATTTTGCGGAGAGAAATAGGTATTGTGTCCCCGTAATTTCAGTTGACCCCTGGGAGGTGATGCACTATCAGGGTCTTATGTAGGAGGTGGTCGCCATGAAACGTCTCCGTCCGATCCTCGTCGGTCTCGGCATCCTCGCGGCCGTCGTGGCCGTCTTCTCCCTGTTGCTCGTTCCCACCCTGGGGAAAAACCTCCTTCTGGACAAGGCGGCGCAGGCCCTGAAACGCCCCGTGAGCCTGGAGGCCCTCTCCTTCAACCCCCTCTCCCTGGCGGTGGGCCTCAAGGGTCTCGCCATCGGCGAGGGGGAGGGGAAAGAGGCCCTCGTCGCCGTGGACGAGGTGCGGATCAACCTGGCGGGCCTCGCCTCCCTGAGACACCGGGCCCTCGTCCTCGACGAACTCGCCCTGGTGGGGCCGCGCCTGCGCCTCGTCCGCTACGCCGACGGGACCTACAACTTCTCCGATCTCATCCCCCCCGGTGAAACGAAGGATAAGGAAGAAAAGAAAGGGGCCGCCGGCTTTTCCCTGAACAACATCACCGTGTCGGGAGGGGCCCTCGATTTCGACGATCGACCCGTGGGCGTCTTTCACCGCGTCCGGGACCTCCAGATCGCCATCCCCTTCATCTCCACTCTCCCGTACCAGTCGGCCAGGTATGTCGAGCCCCGTTTCAGCGCCGTCGTCAACGGCGACCTCTATGTACTCGAGGGCCGCACCCGCCCCTTCTCCCCCGAGAGGGAGACGAGTCTGGAGGTCGATATCCAGGACCTCGACCTGCCCTATTACCTGAAATACCTCCCCATGAAGACGGCCTTCGCGGTCCCCTCGGCGAAGGTGGACGCCAAGTTTTCCGTCTCCTTCCTCGCCCCCCTCCATGAAAGACCCACGATCCGCCTCTCGGGCCGTCTCGTCTTGAGGGAGGTGAAAGTGGACGACCTCGAGAAGCGACCCATCCTCCGTCTGCCCCGGGCGGAGATGGTCGCCGCCTCACTCGAACCCCTGGGGTCGTCCTACCACATCGCCTCCCTGACCCTGACGAGGCCGGATGTGGTCCTGCGGAGGAACCGCGGCGGCCGCCTCCAGGTGACCGACCTGATCCCGGGGGGAAAGGGGAAACAGGAGCCGGCCCGTAAGAAGGAAAAGGAGGACAAGGCGAAGCCTGCCCCCGCGCCGTCCGTGCGTGTCGACCGCCTCGCCGTTGACGGAGCCGCCGTATCCTTCGCCGACGATTCCACCCCCGAGCCGGTGAGGATCTCACTGTCCGAGGTCGATCTCCTCCTGGAGGGTTTCACCCTCGCCAAGGGCAGCAAGGCGGCCCTCAAGCTGTCGTTGTCCGTGGACAAGAAGGGGACCTTGGCTGTCAAGGGCCCCGTTTCCATCGACCCTCTTGACCTGCGTCTCGATGTGGCCCTGCGCCGCCTCCCCCTGCGGCCCCTGGAGCCCTATTTGGCCGACAAGGTCCTCATCAGGCTGGCCCGGGGCGCCCTTTCTGCCACGGGGGTCCTCGAGGGGGAGACGAACCAGGCCGGTCAGGTGAGGGTGCGGTACAGGGGCCAGGCGTCCGTCGCCGATTTCGCCTGCCGTGACCGCCTGTTCGGTAACGATCTCGTCACCTGGCGGGCCCTCTCCCTGGAGGGTATGGACGTCCAAACCCCGCCCCTGAAGGTCCACATCCGCAAGATAGGCCTTCGGGACTATTTCGCCCGCATCATCATCAACCCCGACGGCTCCCTCAATCTCCAGGGCCTGACGCCCGAGGGGGGGCCGAAGGCAGTCGAGGGGGCGGAGGTCGCCCGGAAAGACGGGGTCTCCGAAAAGGCCGCCCCCGCGGGCAAGGCGAAGGAGGCGTCTTTCCCGGAGGATATCAAGGTGGGCCGCGTGGACCTCGAGGGGGGCACCGTCGATTTCACCGATCACTTCATCAAACCGAATTACACGGCCAAGATGCTAAACCTCAAAGGGAGCGTGATCGGCCTCTCCTCCGAGGAGATCGCCCGGGCCGCCGTGGATCTGAGGGGCAATCTCGAGCGGGGCGCGGATATCTTCATCAGGGGGCGGGCCAATCCCCTCAGCAGGAATCAATACGCCGATATTTCCCTGCAGTTCAAGGAGATAGAGCTTGTCCCCGTCACGCCCTACACTCTGAAGTACCTGGGCCACCCCATCCTCAAGGGGAAACTCACCTTCGACGTGTCGTACCTGGTGGAACAGGGCAAACTGAACGCCACTCACAAGATCTTCGTCGATCAGCTCACCCTCGGGGATAGGGTGGAGGGGCCGGAGGTCATCAACGCCCCCGTCTCTTTGGGCGTGGCCCTCCTGAAGGACCGCCACGGCCAGATCAACCTCGACATACCCGTCTCGGGCAGCCTGGACGATCCCCAGTTCGAACTCTGGCCCATCGTGTGGCAGGTGATAAAGAACATCTTCGTCAAGGCCCTGACCGCCCCCTTCTCCCTCCTCGCCTCTCTGGCGGGGGGCGGCGAAGAGTTGAGCTACGTGGAGTTCGAGGCGGGCAGCGCCGAGTTGACCCCCGAGGCGGTCAAGAAGCTCAACGTCCTGGCGAAGGCCATGTACGACAAGCCCAACGTCCGCCTCGACATCGCCGGCCGCGTGGACCCGGAGAAGGACCCCGAGGCCCTGAAGAGAAAGGACCTCGAGAGGAAGGTCAAGGGTCGCAAGCTGGACGACCTCCTCGAGGCCGGGAAACCCGCCGTGCCCGTCGAGGAGATAAAACTCGGCCCCGGTGAGTACGAGCGCTACCTCCGCCGGGTTTACGGGGACGCGAAGGTGCCGAAACCCCGCAACTTTTTGGGTATCGCCAAGGATATCCCCCCCGCCGAGATGGAACGGATCCTTTTGGCGCACACCCCCGTGACGGAGGGGGACCTGAAGCGCCTCGCCCTCCGCCGGGCGGAGGC
This sequence comes from Deltaproteobacteria bacterium, assembly GCA_029553375.1. Classification (GTDB taxonomy): domain Bacteria; phylum Desulfobacterota; class Syntrophia; order Syntrophales; family UBA8958; genus JAKPCH01. The sequence continues at coordinate 5,892 of JAKPCH010000026.1, forward strand.
GGTCAAGGCGCATATCCTCAAGGCCGGTCCCGTGGAGGAAGGCCGCCTCTTCCTCGTGGCGGACAAGCTGGTGCCCGAGAAGAAGGAGAAGGTGAGAGACAGCCGGGTGGACTTCCGCCTCGGGGGTAAGTAATAACTATCCCTTACGGGAGCACGATTTGGTCATGTCGCCGGTTTTATCATCTGCCGGAGACGGAGGAGACGCGCGCCGATACCCCCCTCGAATCCTCCCAGGATCAAGCGCCGGATGTGAAGGCCGTGCCAGGCCGGAAAGAGGGTTTCTCGCCGGATGTATCTATCGAAGGTCGTTCTCAGTTTGTTGGAGATCGGCAGCTGGGAATGGCCATGCCAGCCCGTTTTTACCTGTAGAACATAGAGAAAGAGCAGGAAAAAAGGCTTGAGCCCGACGCCGGCCGCTTCCTTCAGAAGTTCATCCGTCCCATCGATCCTGAAATAACGCGTGAGGGCGATGAACTCAAGGAGTGTGTAGGGCGATTCGTAGATCCAGGCCGTGTGATGAACCGCGGCGTGATAGACATGGAAAAAGATCAGGTCCGGCGGCAGCAGCATAAACAATCCTTGCGGTCCTCCATCTATGGGGACCCGCCTGTCCCAGCTTTGCCGGTTGAGTTTTTCGGCGTCCCTCCTGCTCAAACGCCTATGGTAATTAAGCATCGTGTCCCCCGAGGGCGAGGGCGCGGAGCCGGGGGAGATCGAGGAGCCGGACGGCGTCCCCTTCCTCCCGGATGAGCCCCTTGGCCTTCATGGCGCCCAGGGCGCGGGAGAGGGACTCCGGCGTCGCCCCGAGGAGGCCGGCGATCTGGGCCTTGGAGATGGTGAGCCTCACCACGTCCTCGTTGTCCTGCTCCTCCGCCAGGGTGACGAGGTAGGAGGCGAGCCGGGCGGGTATCTCCTTGAGGGCGAGATTCTCCACCTGGATCGTGAACTCCCGCAGGCGCGCCGCGAGGACCGCCAGGAGATTCAGCGCCAGATTCGGCTTGCCGCCGATGAGGCGGATGAAATCCCGGCGGTCGAAAAACAGGAGGCGGCTCTTGGCGAGGGCGCGGGCGTTGGCGGGAAAGGACCCGCCCAGGAAGACGGGAACGGCCCCGACGGTTTCGCCTTCCCTGAGGATGTGGAGGATCTGTTCCTTCCCCTCGGCGGAGACCTTGTAAACGCTCACGGCGCCCTCGGCAACGAGGTAGAAGCCCCGGCCCTCGTCGCCCTCGAGGAAGACCGTTTCTCCCTTGAGGAAATGCCTCTCCACGGCGATCTCCTCCAGCTGCTCCAGATCCTCTGCGGCCAGGCCGCCGAAGAGGCGGCTGGCGGCCAGGGCGTCCCGTTTTTTCTTCATGGTTTGAGCCCCCCGAAAAAAATCGCTTTCTTGATTTAGGTCAAGGAACGGCGGACGTTTTCGTTATACATACCTTCGGAAAGAAATCACAGCGGGAGGTGCCCCATGTTTTGCTATCAGTGCCAGGAGACCATCAGGAACCAAGGCTGCACCGTGAGGGGCTTTTGCGGCAAGCCCGAGGTCACCGCTAATCTCCAGGATCTCCTTATCTACCTCTGCAAGGGGATCGCCGTTTACGCCGAGAGGCGTGACGAGGTGGACCGAAAGGCCGGGCGTTTCGTCTGCGAGGCCCTGTTCGTCACCATCACCAACGTGGGTTGGGACGACGAGGCCATCATCGGAAAGATCGAGGCGGCCCTGGAGGTGAGGGAAGGGTTGCGGGCCGCGGCGGGAGCGGCGGACATGGGGGGGCTGCCCGACTGCGCCGTGTGGGAGCCCCGGGGCCGGGAGGACATCCTCGCCAAGGCGGCCGCCGACGAGGTGCGCATCAACGCCTCCCCGAGCGATGACATCCGTTCCCTCCGCTCCCTTATCGTCTTCGGTCTCAAGGGGATCTGCGCCTATGCGGATCACGCCGCCGTCCTGGGCTACGAGAGGGACGACATCTACCGGTTCGTCTTCACCGCCCTGGCGGCCACCACGCGGGACCTCCCCGAGGAGGACCTGGCGGCCCTGGTGATGAAGGCGGGGGAGACGGCCGTGACCGCCATGGCCCTCCTGGATCAGGCCCACAACGAGACCTACGGCCACCCGGAAATCACCGCGGTCCCCATCGGGGTCCGGACCAATCCGGGCATCCTGATTTCCGGCCACGACCTCCGGGACATGGAGGACCTCCTGAGGCAGACGGAGGGCACGGGGGTGGACGTCTACACCCACGGCGAGATGCTGCCCGCCCACTACTACCCGGCCTTCAAGAAATACGGGCACCTGGCGGGGAATTACGGCTCGTCGTGGTGGCATCAGAATGAGGACTTTGAGACCTTCAACGGCCCCGTCATCCTCACTACCAATTGCCTCATCCCCGTTAAGAAGGAAAACACCTATCTCGGCCGCCTCTTCACGACGGGCAACGTCGGCTATCCCGGGGCCGTCCACATCCCGGACCGGCCGGCGGGGGGGATGAAGGATTTCGGCGCCGTCATCGCCCTCGCCAAGAGGTGCCCCCCGCCCCGGGAGATCGAGACGGGGAGGATCGTCGGCGGTTTCGCCCATCACCAGGTCGAGGCCCTGATGGACAAGGTCGTCGAAGCCGTCCGCTCGGGGGCCGTCAGGAGGTTCATCGTCATGGCGGGGTGCGACGGCCGGCACAAGAGCCGGAGCTACTTCACCGAGGTGGCCCGAAACCTCCCCGGGGACACGGTGATCCTCACGGCGGGGTGCGCCAAGTACCGGTACAACAAACTCCCCCTGGGGGACATCGGCGGCATCCCCCGGGTCCTCGACGCCGGTCAGTGCAACGATTCCTACTCCCTGGCCCTGATCGCCCTGAAACTCAAGGAGAGGCTCGGCCTCGAAGACCTCGGCGCCCTACCCGTCTCCTTCGACATCGCCTGGTACGAGCAGAAGGCCGTGGCCGTTCTCTTGGCCCTCCTCGCCCTGGGCTTCAAGGGGATCCGCCTCGGCCCGACCCTGCCGGGTTTCTTGTCGCCCGCCGTCGCCGGGATCCTCGTGGAGAGGTTCGACCTCAAACCCATCGGCGATGTCCAGGGGGACATCAAGGCCATGATCAATCGAACGACATGATACCTAATTCCGAACACCCGGATATCATTGGATAATTTATCGGGGAAAAGGGTGGTCGTGTCCCCGAATTAATCCCGCCCGGCGGGGCGGCAAGGAAGAGGTGTCTCATGGGGCGGGTGCGGCGCAACATTATCGAGATCGACGAGGAGCGGTGCGACGGCTGCGGGCTGTGCGTGACGGAGTGCGCGGAAGGGGCCCTGCAAGTCGTGGACGGCAAGGCCCGGGTCATCTCGGAGTCCTTCTGCGACGGCCTGGGGGCCTGCATCGGGGCTTGCCCCCAAGGGGCCCTGCGGATCGTCGAGGCCGAGGTGGAGCCCTTTGCTGAGGAGAGACTCCCGGGGTACGGCGCCCCCAAGGGAGATGCCTTTCTCCCCTGCGGCTGTCCGTCCGCGCAGGTTCAGCTCCTGGCCCGGCCGTCTCCCGCCGGGGCGGGTGACGGACCTGCCGGACGGGGAGAGGCCCCGCCGGTGTCCGCCCTCAACCACTGGCCCGTTCAGATCCGCCTGATCCCCCCTCACGCCCCCTTCCTGAGGGGGGCCGACCTCCTCGTCCTGGCGGATTGCACCGCCGCCGCCTACCCGGCCCTCCATCGTGATTTCATCAGGGGGAAGGTCGTGATGATGGGATGCCCCAAGTTCGACGACCTGGGGGGTTACGAGGAAAAATTCGCCGCCGTCTTCAAGACCGCGGGCATCCGCCGCGTCACCGTCGTCGTCATGGAGGTCCCCTGCTGCTGTGGCCTGCCCGTCGCGGTGAAGAGGGGCATGGCGGCGGCGGGTGTCTCCGTCCCCCTGGAAGAGGTCGTCCTGAGCCTCCGGGGGGAGATAATGACCCCCTCCGTCTAACGATATACCAAATAAAATCAAATATATATCAGTATTGCCCCGGGTCGCGCCACCTCGGCCGCCCCGGACCGCTTATTGACATTCTGCTGGGATTTCGGTAAGGTCCACCCGTCGGCGGTCAACCCGGTAATGTCAGGGTTTCTACGTTCAGCACCCCCTTAGACGGATACATGGATTTTCTCCCTCACCTGGCCTTTTTGACGCTGTCTTTGTGCCGCCCCGCCCCTGCCGATGCCATCCCACCCCTCGACATACAGGTCCGATCGCCGCGTATCCCCCCGGTCACGGCCTCCGGTCTTGGCGTCCACGGCGGAGGTTTTCCGTGATGTGAAGATCGGTGGGCAGCGTTAAACCCGGCCGGTGGGGGATCTCTCTGGTATAGGGAGCCCTGAAGGAGGAATATCGTCTTACAAGAAGCGGCGAGGGACAATGAGATGAAGAAGATCAAAGGGTCAAAAACGGAACAAAATCTGATGATCGCCTTTGCCGGGGAGTCCATGACGGCGAATCGTTACCTCTATTTCGCCGAAATTGCCGAAAAAGAAGGGTACCAAGAGATCGCCGACGCCTTTGGGGAGGTTTCCGGGGAGGAGAAAGGCCACGCGAGGGCTCTCTCCAAGTTTTTCGCCGGCGGCGCGGTGGAGGTGACCGCGACGTTTCCCGCCGCTGGGTGGGGGGACACGAAGAGCAACCTGGAGGCCGCGATCAGGGGGGAAAACGCGACGTGGACGGCCCGTTACCCCGAGTTTGAGCGGACGGCCCGGGAGGAGGGTTTCGTCGAAATAGCCGAAATCTTCCGTATCTTCGCGAATTCCGAACGGGGGCACGAGGAACTGTTCCGGAAAAAGAAGGATTTGATAACTAATTCCTGACAATTAGGAATAATCGAGAAAATACTTG
>JAKPCH010000059.1 GCA_029553375.1 Deltaproteobacteria bacterium
GACGAACTGGTATGGAGTCACGCCAAGCGCACGGGGATGGCGCGCAACCCATTGCGCAAGGGCGAGAAGATCAGGGATCGAGTCGATGCGAAGCTTCAGTCGATGGCCGAAGACCCGGACCTTGTGCGGTCATTCTTCGGGCATCCATCTGTTGCCTATATTACTGACTGCTGAGTAAGGGTGCCTTAAGGTGTTGCGGTGTGCGCCCGCTACGATGCCGCGGCATGAGGATCCTGATCGTCGAGGACGACCGGCTGCTGGGCGACGGCCTGTGCCAGGGGCTGCGCGCGTCGGGCTTCAGCGCCGACTGGCTGACCGACGGCGCCGCCGCCGACGCCGCGCTGGCCGCAGGCGACGTCGACCTGATCGTGCTCGACCTCGGGCTGCCCGGGCGAGACGGGTTGCACTGGCTGCGGCACTGGCGCCGGCGCGCCGAGCGCGTGCCGGTGCTGATCCTGACCGCACGCGGCGAGCTGGCCGAACGCATCGCCGGGCTGGACGCCGGCGCCGACGACTACCTGGTCAAGCCGGTGCCGCTGGCCGAGCTGGCGGCGCGCATCCGTGCGCTGCTGCGGCGCAGCCACGCGCGTCCCGAGCCGGTGTGGACGCACGGCGCGCTGCGCTTCGAGACCGATTCGCGCCGCGTGTTCTGGCGCGGCCGGCCGGTGGAGCTGGCGCCGCGCGAGACCGCTTTGCTCGAGCTGCTGCTGGCCAGCCCGCAGCGCGTGCTGTCGCGCGCCACGCTGCAGCAGCGGCTGTACCACTTCGAGCAGGACATCGACAGCAACGCGCTCGAAGTGCACGTGCACCACCTGCGGCGCAAGCTGCACCCGGCGATCGTGCGCACGGTGCGCGGCGTCGGCTATGCGCTGGGGCCGGCCGATGCGGGTAGCGCGAGATGACGCTGCAGCGCCGCGTGATGCTGTTCCTGCTGGCCAGCGCGCCGCTGGTGTGGGCGCTGGGGCTGGCCTTCGGGCTGCGCAGCGCCAACCTGGAGATCAACGAGCTGTTCGACACGCAGCAGCTGCAGCTGGCGCGGCAGGTGATGGCGCTGCTGCCGTCGCTGCCGCCGCAGATGGAAGCGCAAGCGCTGCCGCAGGCGCCCGGCGGCGCCAAGGGCGCCGCCGACGAGGACGACCTGTCGATCGCGGTGTGGGACCGCTCGGGCCGGCTGCTGCTGGCCGACCGCGAGGGCGTGCAGCTGCCCTACCGCGGCGACGGCGGCGGCTTCGTCGACCACCGCATCGACGGCCGCGACTGGCGGCTGTATTACCTGCGCGAGCCATCGGGCGAATGGCTGGTCGCCGTCGGCCAGCAGCGCGACGAGCGCGACGAGCTGGTGCAGGCCTTGCTGGCCGGCCAGCTGCTGCCCTGGGTGCTGACCTTGCCGGCGCTGCTGCTGGTGATGGCCGCGGCGTTGCGCCAGGCGCTGCAGCCGCTGCGGCGCCTGGGCGAGGAGCTGCGCCAGCGCCGCGCGCTGGAGCTGCAGCCGCTGCACGACACTGCGCTGCCCGACGACCTGAAGCCTTTGGTACAGGCACTGAATGCGCTGCTGGCGCGGGTGCGCGAGCAGATCGAACACGAGCGCCGCTTCACCGCCGACGCCGCGCACGAGCTGCGCACGCCGCTGGCCGCGTTGCAGGCGCAGTGGGACACGGCGCAGCTCGAAGCCGCCCGCGCGGGCCATGCGGCCACGCCGGCCCAAGCCAAGGTCGGCGAGGGCCTGGCCCGCCTGAGCCGGCTGGTCACGCAGATGCTGGCGCTGGCGCGGCTGGAGCACCTGGACGCGCCGGCCCAGCGCGCCGCCATCGACTGGAGCACGCTGGTCGAGCAGTTGTTCGGCGAGCTGTTGCCGCTGGCCGAGACGCGGCAGGCCGAACTCGAATGCCAGTGGCCGCCGCGCGGCGAACCGCCGCTGCTGGTGCACGGCGACAGCGCGCTGCTGACGCTGATGCTGCGCAACCTGCTGGACAACGCGTTGCGCCATTCGCCGCCGCACGGCCGCGTCACGCTGCGCTTGGCGGCCGATGCGATCGAGGTCATCGACCACGGCCCCGGCGTGCCCGACGAACTGCTGCCGCGCCTGGGCGACCGCTTCTTCCGCCTGCCCGGCCAGGCGCATGCGGGCAGCGGGCTGGGGCTGTCGATCGCCACGCGCATCGCCGCGCTGCACGGCCTGGTGCTGCAGGCGCGGCGCGACAGCGGTGTTTTCGTGATGCGCGTGAGCCCGGCCTGAGCGCCTATGAAGCATTCCGCCACACCCGCTCGCGCGCCGGAAACGGCGCCGCTCGTCGTTGCAAATGCTCGCCATAGCTCGGGCTATGGCTGCGCTTTGCGCCTGGATCGACACCGTTTCGCGACGCCCGCTCGGGCGCGCCGGAATGCTTCACAGGCTCTGAGCGCCGGCGCCGCTACAGCGGGGCCGCCGGGCCGAAACCGAACAGCGCCGCCAGCAACCGCGCCGGGAACTGGCGCACCGCCGCGTTGTAGGCGAGCACGGCGTCGTTGAACAACTGGCGCGCGAAGCCCAGGCGCTGCGCCGCGTCGCCCAGCACCGCGCGCAGCTTGGCCAGCCCCTCGTCGGCGGCGAGTTCGCGCTGCTGTTCGGCCAGCGCCAGCACGCGCGACTGCGCCGCGGCCAGCGCGGCGTCGGCCGCGGCAAAGGCGCTGGCGTGGGCCGCCAGCGCGGCGCGCGCGCGCAACGCCTCGGCCGCGGCCTGGGCGCGCGCCTGGGCGGCGGCGAGGGCATCGAGCGCGCCGGCTTCGCCCGCCAGCGGCTCGCGCAGCGCCTCGAGCAGCGCGCGCAGCGCCGCGGCGCGGCGCTGCAGCGGCTCGTCGAACTGCGCGCAGGCGCCGACGATGGCGTTGCGATGGCCGACCAGCCGGTTGTGCGCGCCCAGCGCCCAGAACACCGCCAGCGCGGCGAGGGCGATCAGCAGCCACTGCGGGGTGTCCATCGCATTCGCCGCTGGCCGGCGCCTAGAACGAGCCGAACACCGAGCCCAGCACGATCACCGTGACCAGCGCGAGCAGCGCGCTGACGATGCCGACCATCACGATGTCGAAGTAGCTGTCCTTGTGCGAACTGCCGCACACCGCCAGCAGCGTGACCACCGCGCCGTTGTGCGGCAGGCTGTCCAGCGAGCCGGCGCCGATGGCCGCCACGCGGTGCAGCAGCGCCGGGTCGATGCCGTGCGCGGCGGCCAGCTCCATGTAGGTTTCGCCCAGCGCGGCGAGCGCGATGGTCATGCCGCCCGAGGCCGAGCCGGTGAGTGCCGACAGCACGTTGGTGGCCACCGCCAGCCCGACCAGCGGCCCGCCTTCGATGCCCAGCACCCAGTCGCTGACCACCTGGAACGCCGGCAGCGCCGCGACCACCGCGCCGAAGCCGACCAGGCTGGCCACGCTGATCACCGGCAGCACCGACGCGTTGAGCCCGGCGTCGACGCTTTCGCGCAGCGCGTTCAGGCGCGGCCGGTTGAGCAGGTACAGCACGACGATCGCCGCGGCCAGCGCGACGATCACCGACCACACGCCGCCCACCGAATACAGCGAGGTCTCGCCCCACTGCGGCAGCGCCAGGAAGGCGGTGTCCATGCGCGGCAGCACGAGCAGCGACATCGTCAGGTTGACCGCCATCACCACCCCCAGCGGCAGCATCGCCACGACGATGCTGGGCGGCGCCATGGCGCGCCGGCCGTGGGCGGCTTCGGCCGGGTCGAAGGCGGCGGCGGTGGTGGCGCGCTCGCGCACCACGGTGTCGGTGGTGGATTGGCCCGGTGCCGCGATCGGCCCGCCGAAACCTTCGCCCGCGGCGCGCGCGCGCCTTTCGGCACGGCCCAGCCACCACAGGCCGAAGCCCAGCATCACCGCCGAGGCGATGATCCCCAGCCCCGGTGCGGCAAAGGGCGTGGTGCCGAAGAAGGGCATCGGGATCGCGTTCTGGATCGCCGGCGTGCCCGGCATCGCGGTCATGGTGAAGGTGGTGGTGCCCAGCGCCACGGCGGGTGCCAGCAGCCGGTTCGGGATGTCGGCGGCGCGGAACAGCGCCTGGCCCATCGGCGCGATCACGAACATCGCCACGAACAGGCTGACGCCGCCGTAGGTGACCAGCGCGCCGGCCAGCACCACCGCCAGCACCGAGCGCGACGGGCCCAGCTTGTCGGTCATGAAGTTGGCGATGGCCGTGACCGAGCCGCTGTCGTCCATCAGCTTGCCGAACAGCGCGCCCAGCAGAAACAGCGGGAAGAACTGCGCGATGAAGCCGGCGGCCGAGCCCATGAAGGTCTGCGTCCAGTGCGCCAGCAGCGGCTGGCCCGAAAAGGCCGCGGCCACCAGCGCGGCCAGCGGCGCCAGGCCGAGCACGCTCCAGCCGCGGTAGGCCAGCCACACCAGCAGGCCCAGGCCGACGAGGATGCCGAGCAGTCCCATGGCGCGGCCCTCAGCAGGCGGCCAGCATGGCGTCCAGGTCCAGCGACGAGCGGTGGCCCAGGTTGGCGCCGTGCTCGGCCATGAAGACTTCGGCGCAGCGCCGTCCCTCGTTGCGCAGCCCCTGCAGGAAGCGCCACTCGGTGATCAGCTTCGAGCTGGAGTCGACCTCGTCGACGCGGTCCGAGGCGATGCGGTGCACGCGCATCGACGCCCAGCGCGCGCTTTCGCCGTCGCCCACGTCGGGCACCTTGTTCGCCAGCTTGTGCAGCAGCGCGATCATGCGCAGCTCCTTGACCAGCGGCGCATTGAAGGCGACCTCGTTGAGCCGGTTCAGGATGTCGCGTGCCGTCTTCGGCACGGCGTCGCGCACGATCGGGTTGATCTGCACCAGGATGGTGTCGTGCGAATTGGTCTCGCGCACCAGCGGCGTGATCGTCGGGTTGCCGACGTAGCCGCCGTCCCAATACGCCTCGCCGTCGATCTCCACCGCCTGGAACATGGTCGGCAGGCAGGCCGAGGCGATCAGCACATCGGGCGTGATCTCGGCGTTGCGGAAGACGCGGCCGGTGCCGGTGCGCACGTTGGTGGCGGTGATGAACAGCTGCTGTCGCGCCTTGGCCAGGCAGGCGAAGTCCACCGTCTCGGCCAGGATGCTGCGCAGCGGGTGCGCGTTCATCGGGTTCAGGTCGTAGGGCGAGAACATGCGGCTCATCACCTCGAAGCCCATGTACAGCGGCGAGTTCTGCAGCGTCCACTGCCCCGACAGCATCGCCCAAGGGCTGCGCTGCAGCGGGCTGAAGCGGCCGGCGTCGGCGGTGGCCTTCCAGAAGGTTTCCAGCGCCGCCTTGGCGCCTTCGGCCCCGCCGTGCTCGTAGCCGCTGGCCATCACGGCGGCGTTCATCGCGCCGGCCGAGGTGCCCGAGATGCCCTCGATCTGCAGCCCCGGCTCCTCGAGCAGACGGTCGATCACGCCCCAGGTGAAGGCGCCGTGCGCGCCACCGCCTTGCAGGGCCAGGTCGATGAGCAGGGGTTTGGAGGCAGACAAAGGCATGGCTCTTCCGTAACGTTTGTGCGGTGCAGCATGATAACGGGGGCCCCGGTGCGGCGGCCGCACGCTAGGTAATCGGCCGATAACGCGGGCAGCGCCGCGCCTTCAGCCCCGAATCTCGCCCTGGCCCAGCACCACCCACTTCAGCGAGGTCAGCCCGTCCAGCCCGACCGGGCCGCGGGCGTGGAACTTGTCGGTGCTGATGCCGATCTCGGCGCCCAGCCCGTACTCGAAACCGTCTGCGAAGCGGGTGCTCGCATTCACCATCACGCTGGCGGAATCGACTTCGCGCAGGAAGCGCATCGCATGCGGGTGGCTCGTGGTCAGGATCGCATCGGTGTGCTTGGAGCCGTAGCGGTTGATGTGCGCGATGGCCTCGTCCAGGCTGTCGACCAGCTTGATGCTGATGATCGGCGCCAGGTATTCCTCGGCCCAGTCGGCTTGCACCGCATCGACCACGTCGGCGCCGGGCACGCCCGCGAGCAGCGCCTTGGCGGGCGCGTCGCAGCGCATCTGCACCCCCTTGGCCGCGAAGACCGCACCCAGGCGCGGCAGGAAGGCCGGCGCCACCGCGCGGTGCACCAGCAGCGACTCGGCCGCATTGCAGGGGCTGACCTTCTGCGTCTTGGCGTTGTCGGTGACGCGCAACGCCTGTTCCAGGTCCACCGTTTCGTCGACGTAGATGTGGCAGTTGCCGTCCAGGTGCTTGATCACCGGCACACGGGCTTCGGCACTGATGCGCTCGATCAGGCTCTTGCCGCCGCGCGGGATGATCACATCGACGTACTCGGGCATCGTGATCAGCCGGCCCACCGCGGCGCGGTCGGTGGTCTGCACCAGCTGCACCGCATCGGCCGGCAACCCGGCGGCGACCAGCGCCGCCTGCACTTCGCGCCACAACGCCAGGTTGGACTGCAGCGCCTCGGAGCCGCCGCGCAGGATGCAGGCGTTGCCGCTCTTGATCGCCAGCGAGGCGGCTTCGATGGTGACGTTGGGCCGGGCCTCGTAGATCATGCCGAACACCCCCAGCGGCACACGCATGCGCCCCACGCTGATGCCGCTGGGCCGGCGTTTCAGCTCGGTGATCTCGCCCACCGGGTCGGGCATCGCGGCGATCTGCTCGCAGCCCTGGGCCACGGTCTCGATGATCGGCGGCGTCAGCTGCAGCCGGTCCAGCAGCGGCGCGGCCAGGCCGGCGGCGCGTGCGGCGTGCAGGTCCAGCGCGTTGGCCCGCTGCAGCGCGTCGGCGTTGGCGCGCAGCCGCGCCGCCAGGCCGCGCAGCGCATCGTTCTTCGCCGCGGTGGGCGCGGCCGCCATCGTGCTGGCCGCGGCGCGTGCGGCCGTGCCCACGTGGGCCATGTAGGCGGGGATGTCGGTGGGGTTCATGGCCGGGATTTTCCTCCGAAGCGGTGTCACTGCGGCAGCAGGCCCAGCCGGCCCAGCACGCCCAGCCACAGCGCCGCGCTCGCCATGTAGCCCAGCGTCGACAGTACGATCGCCGCCGTCGCCTCGGCCTGCTGCGCCGCATAGCGCTGCGCGAAGATCAAGGCATTGGCGCCCACCGGCACCGCGGCGGCCATCACCATCACCGCCAGCGGCAGCCCGCCCAGGCCGAAGCCGAAGCGTGCGCTGGCCAGCACCAGCGCCGGCACCAGCAGCAGCTTGGCCGCGGCGATGGCGGCCGGCGCAAGCAGGCCGCCCTGCACGCCGTAATAGGCCAGCGACAGGCCGATCAGCACCAGGCACAGCGGCACTACCGCGCTGCCCAGCAGTTGCAGCACCTCGTCGGCCAGCGCCGGCAGGCCCAGGCCCGCGGCGTTCCAGGCCAGCCCGGCCAGCACCGGCAGCACCACCGGGTGGATCACGGTATTGCGCACCGTGGTGGCCAGCGTGCGCACGAGGCTGCCGCCGCCTTCGCGCCGTGCCTTGTCGTGCGCCAGGTCGAGTTCGACCAGCGTGGTGCTCAGCGACAGCAGCACCAGCGCGTGCACGCTGACCACCATCAGGTGCAGCCCCAGGCCCGCTTCGCCGAATACGGCAGTGGCCATCGGGATGCCCATCTGCACGTTGTTGCCGAAACCCACCGCGATCGCGCGCACCGCCGGCGCCGCCACCGGCAGCGCGGGCGCGTGGCGGCGCCGCCGCCGCTGCCAGGCGTGCACCGCCAACATCAGCGCCAGTATCGGCAGGAAGTAGGCGACCAGCATGCGCCACGGCAGCGCGGCCAGGTCGAGCCGCGCCGTGGTGCGAAACAGCAGCGCCGGCACGAAGATGTAGAAGGCCGCCGCCGACAGCACGCGCGCCGGGTCGGCTTGCGGCGCACCCAGCCAGCGCAGCCGCCCGGCCAGCCAGCCCAGCGCCACGGTGGCCAGGATGGCGAGCAGCTTGAAGAAGACGGCGGCAGTCATCGGACGGCACGCCGTCGTCGCGCTGGCGCAGCGTCGAACACTGCACTAGTGCGGTGTTCGACGCTGCGCAGCACATAAAACCGCGTCTTTGCCGCCCTGGCGTCGTTGCAAATCCTCGCGATATCTTCGGGTATCGCTGCGGTTTGCGTCTAGCCAGGACGACAAATCCATCGGTTTTCTTAAGCGCTTCACAGCGTCGAACACTGCACTAGGCCGTCTTGCGCGCTGGCGTCTTCTTCGCTGCCGCCGCCTTCTTCGCCGCGGCGGGCGCCGCGCCGCGCGCCGGGCGCGGCTCGAACTCGAAGCCGACCTTGCCGGCCTTGTCGTCGAAGGCGAGAAAGGCCTTGAACTTGCGCCGCGTCTTGTTGGACACGAAGCCGTCGAGCAGGTCGGTCTTGCCGCCGTGCAGCAGCTTGCCCAGTTGTTCGCGCGACACCGGCTGCTGCAGGATGATGCGCCCGGTCTTGAAGTCGCAGGTGACGTGCGCGCCCACCGCGTGCTCGCACACGTAGTTGGTGCCGTGCTCGTACACATGGCCGCGGCACTTGGGGCACGCGCCCAGGCTTTGCTGGGCGGAGAAGTCCACCGCCTCGCCCGACTCGGCTTCGCGCTTGGCGTCCTCGCCGAAATCGAACTCGAGCTTCCAGTTGGCGATGTCGTCGTCGCGCACCAGCTTCAACTCGGCGCTGAACGGCCAGCCGGCCTTGGAGCGGAAGCCCTCCAGCGGGCCTATTCGCTTGTCGCGCAAGAAGCTCTCGGCTTCGGCCAGCTCGAAGCTGCGCCCGCCGGGGATCTTGCTGATGCTGAAGCCGCAGCCCTCGCCCGCAGCGGCGGGCCCGGTGCAGGCATAACGCCGGTAGTTCTCCTTGACCACGCCGCCGCAGTTCGGGCAGGGCGTGGCCAGCGTCGCGTAGTCGCCGGGGATGGTGTCGCGGTCGTACTCCTTGGCCTTCATCACGATGCGCTCGGCCATGCGCGCGACGTCGGCCATGAAGGCGGCGCGGTCGAGCCGGCCGTGTTCCATCTCGGCCAGACGGTATTCCCAGTGGCCGGTCAGCTCGGGTTTGGTCAGGTCCTGCACGTCCAGCCCGCGCAGCAGCGTCATCAGCTGGAAGGCCTTGGCGGTGGGCACCAGCTCGCGGCCGTCGCGCAGCATGTACTTCTCGAGGATCAGCCCTTCGATGATCGCCGCGCGCGTGGCCGGCGTGCCCAGGCCTTTTTCGGCCATCGCCGCGCGCAGCTCGTCGTCGTCGATCAGCTTGCCAGCGCCTTCCATCGCCGACAGCAGCGTGGCCTCGGTGTAGCGCGCCGGCGGTTTGGTCTTCAGCGCCAGCACGTCCACGCTTTCGGTGTGCACGGTCTCGCCCGGCGCCACCGGCACCAGGTTGGCATCTTCTTCCTGCGCTTCCTTGCCGTAGACCGCCAGCCAGCCGGGTTTGACCAGCACCTTGCCGTTGGTCTGGAACTTGTGCTGCTGCGCGTCGACCGTGACGGTGGAGATGCGCGTGGTCACCAGGAATTCCGCCGGCGGATAGAACACCGCGAGGAAGCGCTTGACCACCAGCTCGTACAGCTTGGCCTCGGCCTCGCTCAGGCTCTTGGGCGCAAGCAGCGTCGGGATGATCGCGAAGTGGTCCGACACCTTGGTGTTGTCGAACACGCGCTTGCCGGGTTTGACGTAGCCCTCCTTCAGCGCCAGCGCCGCATGGCCGCCGAGCGCTTGCAACGGCCCCGGCAGATCCTCCTGGGCCAGCATGTCGAAGGTGTTCTTCACCACGCCCAGGTAGTCCTCGGGCAGGTGGCGCGAATCGGTGCGCGGGTAGGTCAGCACCTTGTGTTTTTCGTACAGCGCCTGCGCCAGCGACAGCGTGGTCTTGGCCGAGAAACCGAAACGCGAGTTGGCCTCGCGCTGCAGCGTGGTCAGGTCGTACAGCGCGGGGCAGCTGCTGGTGGTGGGCTTGGATTCTTCGCTGACGCTGGCCGGTCGGCCGCGCACCGCCGCGGCGATGGCTTGCGCGCTGGCTTCGTCCCACAGCCGCTCGGCCCGCAGCTCGGCATCGTCGGGGTTCTTCTTCCACGCCGGGTCGAACCACCGGCCCTGGTACTGGCCGGCCTGCGCGTCGAAGCTGGCGCGCAGCTCCCAGTAGTCGCGCGGCACGTGGCGGCGGATCTTCTCCTCGCGCTCGACCACGATCGACAGCGTGGGCGTCTGCACGCGCCCCACCGTGGTGAGGAAGAAGCCGCCGTCGCGCGAGTTGAAGGCCGTCATCGCGCGCGTGCCGTTGATGCCCACCAGCCAGTCGGCCTCGCTGCGGCTGCGCGCGGCGTCGGCCAGGCCTTGCATCTGCTCGTCGCTGCGCAGCTGCGCGAAGCCGTCGCGGATCGCCTGCGGCGTCATGCTCTGCAGCCACAGGCGCTGCACCGGCTTGTCCAGCGGGCCCTTGGCGCCGCACGCGTACTGCACGATCAGGCGGAAGATCAGCTCGCCCTCGCGCCCGGCGTCGCAGGCGTTGATGAGGCGGCTCACGTCCTTGCGCTTGACCTGCTTGACCACGGCGTTCAGCCGCGTCTTGGCCTTGTCGATCGGCGCCAGGTCGAAGTGCGGCGGCACCACCGGCAGGTGCGCGAAGCTCCACTTGCCGCGCTTGACCTCGTACTCGTCGGGCGCCTTGATTTCCACCAGGTGGCCCACCGCCGAAGTGACGACGTAGGTGTCGTTCTCGAAGTGCTCGGCGTGCTTGTCGAACTTGCCCGCCACGGGGGTGAGCGCGCGCACGATGTCCTGCGCCACGCTGGGCTTTTCCGCGATGATGACCGTCTTGCTCATGTCCGCTTCGTCTGCTCCTTGGCTGGCTGGCTGGCTGGCGCCGGGGCGTGCCTACAATCGCCGCCTCTCGCGCGCACGTGCACACGCGCGCGCCCACAAGATCAATGTACCCAATGAAGACCAGCGCGCAAGCCGACACGCTGCCACCCGGCCCGCGCCGCCATCGCAACGCCCGGCGCGTGCAGGTGCGGCGCAGCGGCGTGCACGGCAAGGGGGTGTTCGCGATGCTGCCGATCGCCGCCGGCCAGACCATCTTCGAATACGTGGGCGAGCGCATCAGCTGGCAGGAAGCACTGCGCCGCCATCCGCACGACCCGGCGCAGCCGAACCACACCTTCTACTTCCACATCGACGACACGCTGGTGATCGACGGCAACGTCGGTGGCAACGCGGCGCGCTGGATCAACCATTCCTGCGAAGCCAACTGCGAGGCCGACGAACGCGGCGGCCGCGTCTTCATCAAGGCGCTGCGCGACATCCACCCCGGCGAGGAACTGTTCTACGACTACGGACTGGTGATCGAGGCCCGCTACACCGCCAAGCTCAAGCGCGAATTCGCCTGCCACTGCGGCAGCGCACATTGCCGCGGCACGCTGCTGGCGCCCAAACGGCGCTGAAGGCGCGCCGCGCACCCTCCAGGAAGCACCATGCCCGCGCCGAAGATCGAGCGCCACTACCCGCGCTGGGGGGCCCAGGCGCTGTGGCAGCAGCTCGACGCCTTGCTGCCGGGCATCGGCATCGAGATCGTCGCCAGCACCGACTCGACCAATACGCGGCTGGTCGAGCGCGCGCGCCGCAGCAGCGGCCGGCGCGATGGCCCGGTCACCGCCCCCGGCCAGCTCGACGCCGCCGCGCGCGAAGCGCCGACGCCGCACGGCCGGCGCGGCGACGATGTGCGGCCGTGCCTGCTGGTGGCCGAAGCGCAGACCGCCGGGCGCGGCCGGCTGGGCCGCACCTGGCATGCCAGCCCCGGTGCCTCGCTGACCTTCTCGCTGTCGCTGCCGCTGGCGCCGCCGCAGTGGTCCGGCCTGTCGCTGGCGGTGGGCGTGGCGCTGGCCGACGCGCTGGACCCCGGCATGCCGGCGCAGCCGCCGCGCATCGGCCTGAAGTGGCCCAACGACCTGTGGCTGCTCGACGCGCCGGGGCAAGGGCGCAAGCTCGGCGGCGTGCTGATCGAGACGGTGGCCGTCGGCGAGCGGCGCATGGCGGTGATCGGCGTCGGCCTGAACGTGCGGCCGCCGCTGCCGGCGCAATTGCCGGCGCAGTTGCCGGCGCAGGAGCTGGCCAGCGGCTGCGCCTGCGCGCAGGAGCTGCAGCCCGGCATCAACCCGCCCGAGGCGCTGCGCTGCGTGGCCGCACCGCTGGCCGGCGCGCTCAGGCGCTTCGAGCGCGACGGCCTGGCGCCTTTCGTCGACGCCTACCGCCGGCGCGACCTGCTGCACGGCCGCAGCGTGCGCACCACCGATGCCGACGTGCCCGAGGGCATCGCCGAAGGCATCGACGCCCACGGTGCGCTGCTCGTGCGCGCGCGCGGGCGTTTGTTTACGCTGGTCGGCGGCGAGGTCAGCGTGCGCCCGGCCGGCGCTTGACTCGGCGATGCGCGTGCTGGTGGCGCTGTTGGCGCTGGCCAACCTGGCCTTCTTCGCGCTGGCGCAGGGCTGGGCGCTGCCCTACGCGGGCCTGAGCCGCCACGACGCGCGCGAACCGCAGCGCCTGGCCGCGCAGATCAACGCCGACGCGGTGCGCGTGGTGCCGGCCGATGTGGCCGCTGCCGCGGCGTCGGCGGCAGCGGCAGCCGCTGCGGCCAGCGCCGCCGATTGATCCCGGCGCGCTCAGCGCGGCGGCAGGCGCAGCAGCCGCAGCGTCAGGCTGGCCGTGGCCAGCGCCAACAGCCACAAGCCGCCCATCGCGCCGCCGCCGCCACCGCTGTCGGCCGCCTCGGCCGCGGGCTGCTGCGCGCGGTCTTGCGGCGCGCGCGCCAATGCGGCGTCGAGATCGGCGTTGTCGATCACCGCGGCCGTGCGCGGCGGCGCGACGTAGCTGTCGGGCGCGGCGGCGTAGCGCAGCGCCTGTTCGGCGTCGAGGATGCCGGCGCCGCACGTGGCTGTCGTGCAGATGCAGCGCCCCGGGTTGGACGCCGCGCATGCGGCGATCTTCGGCGACACCACGTGCGGGCGCGCGCTCGCGCGCAGCCCTTGCACCAGTTGCGCATGGCTCAGGCCCGGGTTCAGGCTCAGCATCAACGCCAGGGTGCCGGCCACCTGCGGCGCGGCGAAACTGGTGCCGTAGAACCGCGCATAGCCGGCGGCGCCCGGCGCGCTGCTGCCGCGGTTGGTCAGCGTGACCAGCCCGCTGTCGGCCAGATCGGCGCCCCAGTTGCCGTCGGCATCGTCGCCCGAGACGGTGGCGATGCCGCTGGCCTGCAGCGCGGCACCGAAGTTCGAGTAGTTGGCCTTGAAGCCGTCGCGGTTCAGCCCGGCCACGCCGACCACGCCGTTGCAGCTGGCCGGCCGCGACGGCGCCGACCAGTCGTTGCCCGCGGCGGCGACCACCACCACGCCGTGCGCGCGCAACTCGTCCACCGCCTGCTGGTACGCCGGCCCGCACGCGGCGCTGCCGCCGAAGCTGATGTTGAGGATGCGCGCCGGGTTCGGGTTGGGCGGCGCGCCGGGCACCGCCAGCCCGGCGGCCCAGCGCATGCCGTCGATGATGTCGCGCAACTCGGCGCCGCACTTGCCGGCCACGCGCACCGGCACGATGGCGATGCCCTGGTGGATGCCGGCGCCGCCCGCGCCGTTGCCGGAACGCGCGGCCAGCATGCCGGCGATGATGGTGCCGTGCCAGGAACTGTTGCCCGGCGTGCAGCCGGCAAACAGCCGGTTGCTCAGGTCCATCGTGCTGACGCCGTCGCCGGGGTCGCTGGCGTCGGCGTCGCGGCCGTCGCCGTCGTTGGCGTATTCGACCGTGCTGACGAAGTCGTAGCCGGCGAGCACGCGGCCGTCCAGCTCGGGGTGGGGCGTGATGCCGGTGTCCAGCACCGCCACCACCGTCGGCGCCCCCGCCGGTGCCGCGCCGGCCAGCAGCCACGCGCTTTGGAAGCCGGCGACGCCGCGCAGCCGCGCCGGCAGTGCATTGGCGTTGCTGCCGGACACCGCATGCAGCCACCACTGCTGCGGGTACAGCGGGTCGTCGGGTGCGGCCTGCAGGCGCTGCTCGCGCTGGTTGGGCTCGACCCAATCGACGTCGGGGCGCGCCAGCAGCTTGTCGCGCAGCGCCGCGGCCTCCCGTGCCGACAGCGGCGCATCGAATTCGAGCCACTGCTGGTCGCGGCCCACCGGGTGCAGACGGGGCTCGCGCCGGCCCGATGTGCCGGACAAGCCGGCCTGCCCGAGCACACGCTGCCAGCGCTGCGCTTCGTGCGCTGCCGCGCCGCTTCGCGCCTGCAGGCGTTCGTGCGCCGGCGGCTGCTGCAGCCGCACGATCAGGCCGTGGACCGGGCGGGCCTGGACGGCGCCGTCGGCCTCGCCCGCCTGCGCCAGCGGCGCGGCGCCGAGCGTGGCGGCCCACGCCAAGGCAGCGCCGCGGTGCAGCCAGCGATGCCCGGCGCGCATGGCCGGGCGGCTCAGCGGCCGGCCATCACGCGCACCATCTCCAGCACCTTGCACGAGTAGCCCCACTCGTTGTCGTACCAGGCGACGACCTTCGCCATGTTACCCCTCAAGACCTGGGTGAATTCGAGATCGACGATGGAAGAATGGTCGTTGGCCCGGAAATCGGAGGACACGAGACGTTCCTCCTCGCAGGCCATGATCCCCTTCAGGCCGTCGAGGGACGCCTCCTGGAGGGTCTTTCTCAGTTCGTCCGTCGTGGTCTCCCTCTTCAGCTCGGCGACGAAATCGACGATGGAGACCGTCGGGGTCGGCACCCGGAGGGAATAACCGTCGAACCGTCCCCCCAGCTCGGGGATGACCAAGGCCAGGGCCCTGGCCGCCCCCGTCGTCGTGGGGATGATGTTGAGGGCCGCCGCCCGGGCCCGGCGCAGGTCCTTGTGGGGAAGGTCGAGGATCCGCTGGTCGTTGGTGTAGGCATGGACCGTAGTCATCATCCCCTTCTCGATCCCGAAGGCCCCATGGACGACGGAAACGGGCGGGGCCAGGCAATTGGTCGTGCAGGAGGCGCAGGAGACGATGTGGTGACGTGAGGGGTCGTAGGACAGGTGATTCACCCCGACCACCACGGTGAGGTCCTCCCCCTGGGCGGGGGCCGTGATGATGACCTTCCGGGCGCCCGCCTCGAGATGGGCCGCCGCCCTGGAGGAGGAGGTGAAGAGCCCCGTGCTCTCGATGACCAGCTCCACCCCCACGTCGTCCCAGGGGATGGTGGCGGGATCGCGGAAGGAGAGATTCGTGATCATCCTGCCGTCGACGATCATACCGCCCTCGACGACGGACACGGAGCCCCCGTAGCGGCCGTAGCAGGTGTCGTATTTGAAGAGGTGGGCGTTGGTCTCCACGTCGAAGAGGTCGTTGACGGCGACCACCTCCAGGGTTTGGGGATACCTCTCGAGGACGGCCTTGAGGACCTGCCGCCCGATCCGTCCGAATCCGTTGATGCCGAGGCGAACCATGGGCCCTTCCCTCAATTGTCGTCGATGCGGTACTTGTGCTGAGCCATCAATTCACACTTCGTCTTTATCATCTCGTGGAGACGGGCGTTGGCGATGGCGATGGCGCTCAGGTTGGCCGCCGCCTCCAGAAATCTGATCTCCCGGTCCGAGAAGGCCCGGACCTCGTCCGTGTAGATCCGCAGGACCCCGATGGCCGCCTCCTCGACGATGAGGGGGGTCACAAGGACCGATCGGATACCCTCGGCCCGGGCCCTTTCCCCGTACTGGAAATCCCTGTTTTCCGGGGCGTCCTCCACGTAGACCGTCTGCCCCGCCAGGGCCTTCCTGTCGAGGCCGCTCTCATGGACGGAGACGGGACCCTTGTGGAGATAGCCCTCCGAGAGGCCGCAGGAGGCGGCCAGGACCAGCCTTTTCCCCCTCGCGTCGAGGAGGCGGATGGAGGCCGCCTTGACGCCCATGGCCTTCGTGACGCAGGTGACGACCTTTTCCAGGACGACACCCGTCTCCAGGGAGGCGTTCACCACCCGGGCCAGCTCGTAAAGGGCGTTGAAATGATCCTCCCCGCCATTTCTCATGACGAACCTCCTTTCCCCTCCGCTCCCTCCTACCTTCTTTTTCCAGGGATTACAAGACCCGCCGCCGGGCCTCCGGCACGGCATCATCCGCGATGATGCGAAGGAATTCCACCCGGGGTATCATCCTGGCCCCCATGGTCCTCAGATGCTCCGTGTAGATCTGGCAATCGATGACGGCATAACCCCTTTCCCTGAGGCGGCGGGCGAGGTGGATGAGGGCCACCTTGGAGGCGTTGCTGACCCTCGTGAACATGGATTCCCCGAAGAAGCAGCGGCCGAGGGAGACGCCGTACAGGCCTCCCACCAGTTCACCCCCCATCCAGACCTCCACGGAATGGGCCAGACCCAACCGGTGGAGCTCTCCATAGGCCGCCGCCATCTCGTCGGTGATCCAGGTCCCCCTTTGCCCCTCCCGGGGCGCCCGACACCCCTCGACCACCTCCGTGAAGGCCTCGTCCCAAGAGACGCGGAAGAGGTCCTTCTTCAGCAACTGACGCATGCTCCGCGAGATCTTGATCTCTTCCGGGAAAAGGACGAAGCGGGGGTCGGGAGACCACCAGAGGATCGGTTCCCCCTCCTCGTACCAGGGGAAGATACCCATCCGGTAGGCCAGGATCAGGCGCTCCGGCCGCAGGTCACCCCCCACGGCCAAAAGACCGTTTCTCTCGGCCAGGTGGGGAGGCGGGAAGATGAGCTCGTCGATGAGCTGGAAGACGGGCATGGACGCGTCAGGGGAGTACCTTGAGGACGACGTCGTCCCCCTCCAGGTCCGCCAGGACAGACCCCCCGTTCGTCAGGCGCCCGAAGAGCACCTCGTCCACAAAGAAGTTCTTCACCTTGTCCTGGATGAGTCTGGCGACCTCCCGGGCCCCGAACTCCTGGGAGAAACCCCGCTCGGCCAGCCAGGCCACGGCGGCGGGTGTCACCTCGAGAGAGACCCCCTTCTCCCTGAGTCGGGCCTGGAACTCCCCGATATCCTTACGGACGATGTCGATGACGGCCTCCGTGGTGAGGTGGTTGAAGGTCACGACGGCGTCGAGGCGGTTGCGGAACTCGGGGGAGAACATCTTCTTGACCGCCTCGGTCACGGCCTTGCGGCTGATCCGACGATCGCCGAAGCCGATCTCCGTGCGACCGATATGGCGGGCGCCGGCGTTGGAGGTCATGATGAGGATGACGTTGCGGAAGTCCGCCTTCCGGCCGTTGTTGTCCGTCAGGGTGGCGTAGTCCATCACCTGGAGGAGGGTGTTGAAGATATCGGGATGGGCCTTCTCGATCTCGTCGAGGAGTAAAACGGCATGGGGCTTCTTGCGGATCGCCTCCGTGAGGAGCCCCCCTTCCTCGAACCCTACGTAGCCGGGGGGGGCGCCGACCAGGCGGGAGACGGTGTGCTTCTCCTGGTACTCCGACATGTCATAGCGATGGAGGGCGATGCCCAAGGTCTGGGCCAGCTGCCGGGCCAGCTCCGTCTTTCCCACCCCCGTGGGGCCGGCGAAGAGGAGGGACGCCACGGGCCTGTTCGGATCACCGAACCCCGCCCGGGAGCGCCGGATGGCCCGCACGACCAGTTCGACGGCCTGATCCTGGCCGAAGATCCTCGCCTTGAGATCCGCCTCGAGTTCCCTGAGCTTCGTGCTCTCCGAGGAAGAAACGGATTTCTCGGGGATCCGCGCCATCTTCGCCACCACCTTCTCAATGTCGCCGGGGGTGATGGTCACCGTCTCCGTCCCGTCGCCGCGGATGATGCCGGCCCGGGCGCCGGCCTCGTCCATGACGTCGATGGCCTTGTCGGGGAGGTAGCGGTCGTTGATGTGCCGCGCCGCCAGTTCCGCCGCGGCCTTTATGGCCTCGTCGGTGTAGACGACGTTGTGGAAACGCCCGTAGCGATCCTTGAGCCCGTGGAGGATCTCGCAGGTCTCCTCGACCGTCGGCTCGGCGATGTCGATGGGCTGAAACCGCCGGGAGAGGGCCCGATCCTTGTCGAAGAATTTCCGATACTCGTCGTAGGTCGTGGACCCGATGCAGCGGAGGCGCCCGGAGGTCAGGGCGGGCTTGAGGATGTTCGAGGCGTCCATGGACCCCCCCGAAGCGGAGCCGGCACCGACGATGGTGTGGATCTCGTCGATGAAGAGGATGGCGTTCTTGATCCTCTCCAGTTCCGCCAGGATCCTTTTCATCCGCTCCTCGAAATCGCCCCGGAACCTCGTGCCCGCCAGGATGGCCCCCATGTCGAGGGCATAGATCTTCGTGTCCTTCAGGAGCCGGGGGACCCTGCCCTGGGCGATCCGTTGGGCCAGGCCCTCCGTGACGGCCGTCTTGCCGACCCCCGCCTCGCCCACATGGATGGGGTTGTTCTTGTAGCGGCGGCACAGGACCTGGATGGTCCTCTCGATGACGTCCTCACGCCCGATGAGGGGGTCCAGCTCCCCCCTCCGGGCCTTCTCGACGAGCTCCGTGGCGAAGGAGTTGAGGGTCCTCCTGTCCCTCTGGGGCTGCCCCACCCTCTTCTCCCGCTCCTCCGTGTCCGGCCGCTCCCGCGGCGGGGCGGTGATGCCGTGGGAGATGTAATTCAGGAGGTCGAGACGGGTGATGCCCTCCCGCTGGAGGAAGAAGGCGGCGTAAGACTCCCTCTCGTCGTAGATGGAGATGAGGATGTCGCCGATGTCGAGTTCTTCCTTCTGGGCGCTCGTCGTGTGCCAGACGGCCCTTTCGATGACGTTCTGGAAGCTGGCGCTCTGGACGGGCTCCACGTCCTTCTTCGACCGGGGTATCTTGGTGGAGAAGAACTCTTCCAGGCGGTTCTGGAGGCTCTTTATATCCCCGCCGCAGGCCCTGATGATCTCGCTGGACGACTCGAAAAAGAGGGTGGCAAAGAGGATGTGCTCCGGCGTGAGATACTCGTGGGAGCGCATCTTCGCCTCCGTGTAGGCGGCCCGGAATATATGGTCGAGTTCCTGACTGATCCTCATTTTCTTTCCCTCGGCATTATCTTAAATCGCCTCGTAGGAGCATTTCAAGGGGAATCCTCTCCTCCTGGCCATGGCATGGACCTGGTTCACCTTGCTGACGGCGACGTCGTAGATGTAGACGCCGCACTCCCCCCGCCCCCGGCGATGGACGTCGAGCATGATCTTCGTCGCCAGGGCGGCGGGCTTGGCGAAGACCTTCATGAGGACCTCCACGACGAAATCCATCGTCGTGTAGTGGTCGTTGTGGAGGATCACCCGGTAAAGTTTCGGCTCCTCCAGGTCCGTCTCCGCCGTGACATCCGGCAGTATGTCGGTGTATTCCTCGGGGTCCCTCTCCGTCACCCTTCCCCTCCCGCTGCTCCTTGCTTCAATATTTTATGTACGAGGAAGGGAAATGCAAGGGGTTAGTCTTTTGGCGCCCTTTATGGTAAGGGGAGGGGAAAAATCGAAGGGGAGGGACAAGGCCCATGAAAATCCTCTGTCTCCTCGGGAGTCCCCGCCCGAAGGGCAACAGTTCCATTTTGGCCCATCGGTTCTGCGAGACCGCCAAGGGGCTGGGGGCCAAGGTACGCATCTTTTCCCTCAACAAGCTGGAATACCGGGGATGTCAGGCCTGCCTGGCCTGCAAGAAAAAACTGGAGAGCTGCGCCCTCAACGACGACCTCGCCAGGGTCCTGGAAGAGGTCAGGACGTGCGACGTCCTCGTCCTTGCCACCCCCATCTACTACGGCGAGGTGTCGAGTCAGATGAAGGCCTTCATCGACCGGACCTTTTCCTTCCTCAAACCCGATTACGTCTCCAACCCCCGCCCGAGCCGCCTCGACCCCGGCAAGAGGCTCGTCTTCATCATCACCCAGGGTCAACCGGACGAGCTCCAGTTCGACGACGTCTTTCCCCGTTACGACGCCTTCTTCCGCTGGTACGGCTTCGAGGCGGGGGAACTGATCCGTGTCTGCGGCGTCATGGACCCGGGGGACGTGGAGGCCCACCGGGAGGCCCTGGAGCTGGCCGAGGCCACGGCCCGCAAGGTCTGCTCAGGAGGCGAGAGATGACGAGCAAGACCTTCGATCTCTCCTACGACACCACCGCCCGCGTGGATGTCCTGGACATCACCCCGGACGTCGCGGGGGTCGTGAAAAAGTCGGGGTTCACGGACGGTTACTGCCTGGTCTTCGTGCCCGGATCCACCGCCTCCGTGACGACCATCGAATACGAAAGCGGCGTCGTCCGCGACCTGATCGACGCCGTGGAGCGTCTCGCCCCCCAGGGGATACCCTACCGTCACGACGCCCGCTGGGGGGACGGCAACGGTTTCGCCCACGTGAGGGCGTCCCTCCTTGGGCCGTCCCTCACCGTGCCCGTCGCCGGGGGGCGCCTCCTCTTGGGGACATGGCAGCAGATCGTCCTCATAGATTTCGACAACCGGCCCCGGAAACGCCGCCTCCTCGTCCAGGTGGGCGGATCCTGAACCGACGGTGGGCGACGCCTTCACCCGTCGCCGTTGACAAGAACCGCCGGTTCGTATCTTATGAAATCGTAAGAAGATGCCGAAGGAGGACGTTTGGCGATGAAGCGGATCACCTTGACGCTGGCGTGTTGTTTAGTACTGTTGGGCGGCACCGCCTGGGCCCAGACGGCCCTGGAGGCCGTCAAGGCCCTCAAGAAGCTCGAGGGCCGCGTCGCCGTGGGTCTTAACTACAAAGAGTACGCCTTCTCCCTGGCGGACGCCAAGGTGGAGACGACGATGTATCTCGAGAGCAGCGCCGCCCGCCAGAATCCCGCCCTGGCCGATCGCATCAGGAAAATAGTTGATCACTATGAGAACGCCAGGATAATCTGGAATATCAAGGTCCAGAAGATGGAGGACTTCGGCACCGCCTTCGGTCACCTCATGTCGATGAAAAAGAACGACAAGGAGGGGGCCCTGGGGTTAAGGATGCTCGAGCTCTACCCCCAGGCGAACCGTTCCGCCGAGAAGGGAGGGGCCCTGACCATGGGGGCCTTCGGCAGTCGGGGCGAGAACGAGATCCTCGTGGACAACCTCATCAACATCATCTGGAAACAGGCCGCCGAGGACCTGCGGGAGGCCGTGCGGACGGTCGTCCATTGAGAGGCCTTGGGTCGGTCGGAGGGGAGATGACCTCCCGCGGCGACGCCGCCCTCCTCGAAAGATCCCTCAGGGAGATCGAAAACCTCCGGAACGCCTCGCCTTACGACGAGGCCTTCCGCCGCTGGCGGGAGGAGACGGAGGGCGTCCTATCCCGCCTCTTCGGGGCCGCCTCACCCCTCCTTGAACACTTCCGGGGCATCCTCTTCACCCCCCTCTTCCTCACCTGCCGTTGCGACGACCGCCTCTTCTCGGAGGCCTATGAAAACGGCCTGCGGGAGGCCCGGGATCTCGTGAGGAGGTGTCTGGAGAGGATCTGCTGATCATCGCCCGAAGTCCGTCCCTTTTTTTCGTTTGACAATTACCGTGGATTTCGGTAGGGATGACGCGGTTTTTTGGTTGCGCCCAGGGGGGCGCGATCCATTTTTTTACCATCACTGCGAAGGAGGAAGGTTTAACATGGGCGATGAGAAGGTATTTGGGATGCCCGCCGAGAAGGGGCGCTGGATGTTCGTTGTCCTCGGCTTCATCATCAACATCTGTCTGGGGAGTGTTTACGCCTACAGCGTCTTTCGGGGGCCCGTTCAGAAGCTGCTGAACATGAACGCCACGGAGGCGGGGATGCCCTTCATGGTGTTTCTGGCCCTGTTCGCCACGATGGTCTTCTTCGGCGGGCAGGTCATGGCCAAGCTCGGCCCCAAGATGCTGGGCATCATCGGCGGCGTCATCGTCGGCGTGGGCTGGATGTTGGCCAGTTTTTCCTCGAACTACATCTTTTTGACCGTCACCTACGGCATCATCGGCGGCGGCGGCGTCGGCCTGGCCTACGGCGTGCCCCTGGCCGTAGTGGGCCGGTGGTTCCCCGACAAGCGCGGCCTCGCCCTGGGCCTCACCCTGGCGGGCTTCGGCGGTTCGCCCTTCGTGTCGGCCAACGTGGCCGCGGCCCTCATCAAAGCCGTCGGTCCCATGTCGACGTTCTTCTACATGGGAGCGGCCTTCCTGGTCATCCTGGCCGTCTGCTTCATTCCCTTCCGCTTCCCCGCCGACGGTTGGAAACCCGCCGGCTGGACACCCCCGGCCACGGCGGCGGCCAGCGCCATCGACCTGAACATGGGTGAGATGGTCAAGACTTCCACCTTCTGGGGCCTCTTCCTCTGCTACACCATCGGCTGCCTCGCCGGCCTGATGGCCATCGGCATCTCCGCCTCCGTCGCCCAGGAGGTGATCCAGATCGCGCCGGCCACGGCGGCGACCCTCGTGGGCGTGTTCGCCATCTTCAACGGCGTGGGCCGACCCCTCTTCGGGACCCTGACGGACAAGCTCTCCCCGAAGACGGCGGCCGTCCTCTCCTTCGCCATCATCCTCGTCTGCTCCCTCGGCATGCTCGCCGCCGGTCCCGGCGCCGTGATGCTCTACACGCTGTGCTTCGTCGGTTTCTGGCTCTGCCTGGGCGGATGGCTGGCCATCGCCCCCACGGCGACGACCATCTTCTTCGGGGTGAAAAACTACGCCAAGAACTACGGTCTCGTCTACTTCGCCTACGGCATCGGGGCCATCCTGGGCGGTATCATCGCCGGTCAGGCGAAGGACACCTTCGGTTCCTTCACCTTTGCCTTCTATCCCACGGCGGGTCTGGCCGTTGTCGGCATGGTCATCGCCTGGTTCATGTTGAAACCCGTCAAAAGGGCATAGCAACACGGTAAAAAAGAAGTGATCGGGGGCGCCGTCCGCGAGGACGGCCGCCCCCTTTCTTTTTTTTACGCGACACCCCGGTCAGGGACGACCGGAATCGACGTTTTGCCCTTTTTCTCTCAGGCCGGCTTGTCCTCGGGGAGTTCCTCGCCGAGGGCGAGACGGCAGATGTCGCTGATCATGTAGTTCGCCAAACCCGCCTCCTTGGCCTTCTTCCCCAAGGTCCGGAAGCACATGGGGCAGAGATAGACCATGGCCTGGGCCCCCTGTTTCTTGGCGTCGGCGATGTTCCGCTCCCGGAACGGTTCGAAGTTCTTCCCCCGGGGGAAGAGTTTCAGGTTCGGTCCCGCCACCTCGACGCCGCAGCAGAGGGCGTTTTCCCGGTCGTACTCCCGAGGGACCCTCTCCACCCCGATGAGGGAGAAGACCTCATCCACGTAGTGTTCCTTCTCGGGGGTGTAACGGGAGGCGCAGGGGCGCTGGTAGGCGACCTTCATGTTGAGCTTGATGACGCGGTCCCGGTGCTCATTCAGATAGCCGGCGAGGTATTCCGGCATGGAGACGGGTCGGAAGGGGAGCTTGATGCCGTACTCGGGGGCGATACCCATCAGGAGGGCATAGCAGTCCTCGTGGACGAAGACGATCTCCTTGGCCCCCGACCTGGCGAGGTTGTCGACGAGGGCCTGGAGACGGTCCCGCATGATGGACTCGTCGCCCATGTGGGCGAACAGGACGTTGCAGAAGTAATGCCGCCCTTTGAGGAGGGGCAGGGCGGAGAAGATACTCCCCTGGATAGCCCAGGGCATGCTCCCCTCCATGACGCAGAGGGACATGACCCGTTCCTTCGGTTCCATGGGCCGGGGCTCCCCCTCCGCCTTGAAACGGTCCGCCATCTGGGCCCTCAAGGCCGGGTCGGTGAAATCCCCCAGCTCCTCCATCCTCTTGAGGATCAGGTCGAAGGGCCGGGCGCCTTTCGGACAGTACTCGTTACAGGCGATGCAGGTCACGCAGTCGTAGAGCCAGGGCGATTTCTCTCCCGCCGCGAGGCGCCTTAAGGCCTCGCCGCCCTCTTCCTCGTCGAAGGCGAGATAATGACATTTCGCCAAACAGATGCCGCAATAATCACATTTCTCCTCGTGAAACATGTTCACCTCCTGATTTGTTTATCCCCTGCAACCCGGCGGTCACGCCGCCCGGAAGGTGGTCTTCGTCCCCGCCATGTTCAGCAGGAAGGCCTTCCCCATGGCCCCCTCCATGGCCATGATCGCCTTCCGGCCCGTGCAGTGCATGGGCACGACGTAGTCGGGTTTCATTCTCATGAGCTCTTCCGTGGTCCTTTCGATAATCGGTTCGAAGAGGGGGCCCGACAGGTGGAACCCCCCCATGACGGCGTGTATCTTGTCGATCCCCGTCACCTCCACGGCGTGGCGCACCGTGTTGACGATCCCCGCGTGGGCGCACCCCGAAAGGATGACGAGGCCCCTGTTTCTAACGTTCATGACGATGGAGGTATCGTCCTCGATGGCGTCCCATTTTTCCGTGCCCCCGTCCTCCCAGTAGGCGATGGGGAAGCCGCGCTCGAAGTCCGTCTTCCGGGGGATCTCCCCCAGGAAAAGGACCGTGTCGTCGAGGATGAGGCGCGGCTCGGACGTCGCCACGGGGGTGAAACCCGCCTCCTCGACCATCTCCTTGGTGAGTTTCGGGAAGTTGACCCTCAGGGCGGGCCCCATCTTGAGATAGCGGGGGCTCTTGAAAGCGGCGGGGTGGACGAAGAGGGGGGTCTTTCTCCCGCCGGCGAGGGCGCCGAGGGCCTTCATACCCCCCGTGTGGTCGCTGTGGCCGTGGGAGAGGACGGCCGCCTCGATCTTCGTGAGGTCCACGCCCAGGGTCTTGACGTTCCTGGCCGCCCCGTCCTCGGAGAAACCGAAATCGAACAAAAGACAGCGGGACCGCCCCTGAGACGAAGTCGTCACCAGGGCCGAGAAACCGTGCTCGGCGACGATCGACGCCCTGATCTCGCCTTCCTTCAGGGGAATCGCCCTCGTTACGACCTCCGTGTTGTCCGTCGCGGTGATGTCGATATAATTGTCCTGCAAGGTCAGGATCTCCACCTGATCTACGGCCTTGGGGGTCATGTTCATCGTTCTTTCTCCTTTCTTTCGTCTTTTTTGAGGCCCTCAGTGGTCGCAGGCATTTTCCCCCGTCTCGAGGTTACCGGCGAGGAAGCGGCGGACGAGTTCCTCCGGCGGGGCGGCGGGGGCGCCGGTGATCACCCGGATGCCGTAGGAGGAAAATAAACCCAGGGCCCGCTGACCCATGCCGCCGGCGATGACGGTGTCAACCCCTTCCCCGGCGAGCCATTTCGGCAACAGCCCCGGCTGGTGGGGCGGTGCCGCCAGGTCGTTCCTCCCTCTGATCTCTCCCGTCGCCTCATCGGCCTCGATGACGGCGAAGGACTCGCAGTGACCGAAATGGGCGCAGAGCAGCCCCCGGTAAACAGGTACGGCAAACTTCATGATCTCCTCCGTGTCAATCCTTCTTATCTTTCTCGTCACCGAACAAGGCCGCGAGGATCCCCTGCATGATCTTCCCCGTGGCCGTCGCCCCGTAATGGTAGACGAACACCTTGCCCTTGTCGCCCGCCTCCGCCACGGTGGGATCCATCGGGATCGATCCCAGATAGGGCACCTTCTTGTCCGCGGCGATCTCCCGTCCCCCCTCCCCCGGGAAGATCCGTGTGATCTCGCCGCACTTGGGGCAGACGAAACCGCTCATGTTCTCGATAACCCCCAGGACGGGCACAGAGAGGCGGCGGCAGAAGGAGACGCACTTGCGCACGTCCACGGCGGCCACGCGCTGGGGGGTCGTGACGATCACCGCGCCGTCCAGGGGCTGGATGAGCTGACACAGCGACAGGGGTTCGTCACCCGTCCCCGGGGGGGCGTCGATGATGAGGTAATCCAGGTCACCCCAATCGACATCGGAAAGGAACTGGCGGATGACGCCCATCTTGAGGGGGCCGCGCCAGATGACGGCGTCGTCGGGGTTCTGGAGGAGGAAACCCAGGGACATGACCTTCAGGGACCCCAGCCGCACGGGGTGGATCTCCCCTTCCCGGCCCGTGAGGGAGGGGGTTTCCAGACCCAGCATGGTGGGGACGCTGGGGCCGTGGATGTCGATGTCGAGGAGACCGACGGCGTATCCCGCCACGGCCGCCGCCGTCGCCAGATTCACGGCCACGGTGCTCTTCCCCACCCCTCCCTTGCCCGAGAGGACGATGATCTTGTGTCGGATGCGACTCAGGCGGCTCTGTATCTTCTCCCTCTCTACCCCTTCATCCTTCATCTTGTCCGCAACCTCCTAAAAATCCAAATTTTCCCATAGCTTCAGGATATCTTCGGCGCAGGGGGCGTCCGTCTCCACCACGGCCTTTCGGGCCAACTGGGCCCGCGTGACACCCCCGTCATAGCGGATGCGGCCCAGGACAATCGCCCCGGCCTTCACGGCCTCTTCCTCCACGGCCTCGGTCATCCCGGGGTTGAGGTCCCACTTGTTGACGGCGACATAAGCGGGGATGCGGAAATGGGCCGTCAGGGCCAGGACGCGGTCGAGGTCGTGGACCCCGGACACGGTGGGCTCGGTGACGACGAGGGCCGCCGTCGCTCCCGTCAGGGAGGCGATGACGGGGCAACCGATCCCCGGTGGGCCGTCGCAGACGACCCTGTCGATCCCCCTCTCCCCGGCGAGTCTCCTGGCCTCCCTCCTGACGAGGGATACGAGCTTCCCCGAGTTCTCCGCCCCGATACCCAGGCGGGCGTGGACCAGGGGTCCGCACCGGGTCTCGGAGACAAACCATTTCCCGCAGTACCGCTCGGTAAAGGTGACGGCCGCGGCGGGACAGAAACGGACGCACACGCCGCAACCCTCACATGACAGGGGGTCGATCGTAAAGACGCCCCCCTGTCCCATCCTTACGGCATCGAAGCGGCAGAGGTCGGCGCAAACGCCGCAGGACGTGCAGAGATCGGCCTCGATCCGCGCCTCCCGGCCGCTGTAGAAATCGTGGTCCTCCCTGATCTCCGGAGCGAGGACGAGGGGCAGGTCCGAGGCGTCCACGTCGCAGTCGCAGAGGACCGCCCCACCGGCGAGGACGGCGAAAGAGGCGGTGACGCTCGTCTTTCCCGTCCCTCCCTTGCCGCTGATGACGATCAGTTCCTTCACCGCCGCGCCCCGCAGCCGGGGTGTTCGCAGGGGTCAGGGCGCCCGCAGCACGTCGTGCCCGCATCTGCGAAGGAACAGGCCCCGGACCGGTCGGGGTGCCTCCCGGCGGACCCTTTGACGATAAATCCTCCGCCGCCGCTGATCAGCCTCTTCAAAGGTCCCCCGCAATGGGGGCACACCGTGAGGGGAGGGTCCATCATCCCCTGACGGCGTTCGACAGCGGCACCGCACCCCTCGCAAAGGTACTCGTAGGTAGGCATAATCAGGACTCCTTCCTCCCATCGCCCGCGAGGATGATCTTCGCCAGGTCCTCGAAACGGGCCCTATGATCCCCGCCGTGCTCCACGACCAGGCCGCCGCGGGAATAGATCTCGGCGACGCGGCGGTCCTCCGGTATCTCCATCAACACGGGGATCCCTTCCCCCCCACAATAGGCGTGCACCCCCCCGTCACCTCCGCCCGCCCTGTTGATCACGCAGGCGGCCCGAAGGCCCAGGGCCTTCGTCGTCTCCACGGCGATCTCGAGGTCGTGGAGGCCGAAGGGGGTCGGTTCCGCCACCAGCAGGACCAGGTCCGTGTCGCGGACGGCGGCGATGACGGGGCATGAGGCACCGGGGGGGGCGTCGATGACGGCGATCCCGCCGCCGTCGCCGCCCGCCCTGACGGCCCTGACGAGGGGAGGCGCCATGGGGACTCCCACATCCAGGCGTCCGCCCCGAAGCGTTATCCCCCTCGCGTGGATCGTCTCCACGACGCCTATCCTCCTGGGCACCTCCGTGACGGCCCCCCGGGGGCAGACGAGGCGGCAACCGCCGCAGCCGTGGCACAGTTCGGGGAAGACGAGGACCTCCGTCCCCAGAATCACCAAGGCCCCGTAGGCGCAGAAATCGGCGCAGGCCCCGCAGCGGTCGCAGAGCCCCTCGTCGACGACGGGCAGGGGTACGGTCACCACCTCCTCCCCCACCTTCTCTCCCCGGAGGAAGAGATGGGCATTGGGCTCCTCGACGTCGCAGTCATAGAGGCGGCAACCCGCGCCCATAACGGCGGCGAGGTTGACGGCCACGGTCGTCTTGCCCGTCCCCCCTTTGCCCGAGGCCACGGCGATCCTCACTTTCGCCCCCCGCACCTTGCCGCCGTCTCCTCGTCGATCCCCTCGTGCCAGCCGCAGCGGGGGTTTCGTACCTCGTCGAACCTCTTGACGTAGGGTTTGATGTCGAGGAGGGGGGTACCGTCGAGGATGTCCACATCCTCCACGTGGAGGGTGCGGCCCTCGATCCCCTTCAGGGCGACGATACTCAGGCCGATGGCGTTGGGCCGCCTCGGCGCCCGGGTGGAGAAGAGCCCCCTCTCGACGACGTCGAGGAACGGCTTGACGAGGAGGCTGAAACCGCAACTGAGGTGAAAATGGTAGAGGAGATAGACGTGGGAGAAACCCTCGAGGTCCTTCAGGCCGGCGGCGTAAGGCGGGAACACCTCTACCACTCCCCGGACGCCCCGGGCGAAGGCCCCCTGGACGGGGGTCGCCTCCGGGTCCGTGTGGGGGCTGTGGATGATGCCGATGGGGCGATAGGTGAAGGCCTCGGCTTCGCTCATGACCAGTGACCGTCCACGTCGGCGGCGGCGGCCTCCCTCAACCGGCCCTCCCGATAGAGGGACAGGGCCTCGCGGACGGTCTTGGCCTCGGTGTTGTAGACCTTGACCCCCGCCGCCGTCAGGACCCGGAAGGCCTTGGGACCGCAATGGCCCGTCACGACGGCCTTGGCCCCCGTCCGGGCGATACGCTGGGCCGCCTGCACCCCCGCCCCCTGGGAGGCGTTCATGTTCTTCTCGTTGTCCACGACCTCATAATTATCCCCAGAGAGGTCATAGACGAGAAACTTGGACGCCCGTCCGAAACGTTCGTCCAGAGGGGCGTCCAGGTTTTCACCGCTGGTGGTAAACGCGATCTTCACCTTTTTCCATCCTTACCGCTTCCCCGGGGGGCCTCGTCACGCGCCCTGGGGCCCGAGTTCCCCCAGGCGCCTCTTCAGGGCGTCGAGCTCCCCCTCGAGGACCTTGATCCTGCCCTCGAGGAGCTCCTTCTCCACGGCCGTGTCAGGGGCGCCGAACCATCGCCAAAAGCGACCCGGCATCCCCGTGGCCCAGAAGCGGTGACGCCTCCCGAAACCACCGCCGCGCCGGAGGGGCAGGGGGTTGTAGCAGCCGGCGACCCCGTAGCCGGCACAGTAGCCGGCGCCGCGACCCGTCATGGGCCCCATTCCCCAGGGACCCGTCCCGTCGCCTGCAGGCATATACCACACCTCCTTTCTCTTGTAATCATTCCCTCACCATCGTCGTGCCGCACTGGGGGCACGTCCTCTCGAAACAGGGGACACCGCGCTCGTGGGGTTCCCGTCGGCCGCATTGGGGGCAGACGCAGAAGCCTCCGGGACCAGCGCCCCGTCCTCCCTTTTGACCGCGCCCGCCTTGCCGACCGGGGCCGCCCCCGGGGACCGACCCAGCGCCGCCGCCCCTGTTTCCCTTACCTTGTCCGTACATCCCTCTCTCCCCTTTCCAGGTTCATGTCGTACCGCCCCTACCCCCGTGACGACGGCACCGGCCGCGGCCGCAGCGGATCATCGTGTTTCTCCCCCTGCAGCCGGGGAGGGCGTACTCGTCCTTCTGCAAATCCCCGTTGACGTAGGCCCTCACCACCTCCCGGACCTCTCCCCTGACAAAGGGGATGACACCGACACCCAAGGCGGCTATGGCCCCCATCTGCTGTCTCGATATGGCGCCGCAGACGAGGGCCTCGACACCGAGATCGGCTATCCGCTTCGCCCGCAGGGTCGGGTCGCCCTCCTGGATGCGGACGGTCCGGGTCCCGATGTTACCGCCCCCGTCCGTCTCCACGATCAGGACCTGGTCCGCCGCGTCGAAGACGGTGGAGATGCGGTCCTTCCATACCGATAAGGCGATCTTCATGGGGCTTTTCCCTGTCATGCCGCCTTTACATACGCAATATCGATGCCAGGGGTGGACATGATAATACTTCAATTAATTCAAGAGATTGCAAAAGGGACGGTTGTCGGTGACGGGCTGCTAAGTCCTAATATGCGACACAGCGTCGCAACAGTGTTGCATTACGCGACATTTGTCGTCTCAGGTTAGAGGCTTCAGACCGAGGGCCTTCATCTTCCTGTAGAGGGTGCTGCGGTGGATGCCGAGCTGCCTGGCCGCCTTCGCCACGTTGCCGCCGCTGGCCGCCAGGGCCTCCCGGAGGCACACGGCCAGGGTGTCGTCGAGGGAACGGCCCGCGGGGACGGTACCGGCCCGACGGCCCGGGGTGAACACGGGGAGGTGTTTTTTCTCGATGAGTCCGCCCTTGCAGAGGATGAAGGCCCCCTCGATGATGTTGGCCAGTTCCCGCACGTTGCCCGGGTAGTCGTGGGACATGAGGACCCTCATCGCCTCTTCGCTCACCCCCGTGACGTTCTTGTCCTGGAGGGTGTTGAAGTGGGCGATGAAACGCTCCACCAGCAGGGGGACGTCCTCCATCCTCTCCCGCAGGGGGGGGAGGGTGATCTTGAAGACGTTGATGCGCCAGTAGAGGTCCTCCCGGAAGAGACCCCGGGCCACGAGGTCGGCCAGGTCCCTGTTGGTGGCGGCTATTACCCGGGCGTTGTGGCGGACGCTCTCGGTGGACCCGAGGGGCTCGAAGGTCTTCTCCTGGAGGACCCTCAGGAGCCTCACCTGCATGGCCGGCGAGATGTCGCCGATCTCGTCGAGGAAGAGGGTGCCGTTCTGCGCCAGCTGGAAACGGCCCGGCTTGTCCCGCTTGGCGTCCGTGAAGGCGCCGGCCTTGTAGCCGAAGAGCTCCGACTCCAGGAGGGCGTCGGGCAGGGCGGCGCAGTTGACGGCGACGAAGGGGAAGCGCCGGCGGGGGCTGAGGCGGTGGATGGCCCGGGCGAAGAGCTCCTTCCCCGTGCCGCTCTCCCCCTCGATGAGAACGGTGCTGGAGGTCTGGGCCACATCGGGCAGGATCTTCATCAAGGCGAGGATCTTCTCGTTCCGCGAGACGATGTCCCCGAAGGTGTAGCGGGCGGAGATGGCCTTCCGGAGGTCCTCTTCCACCGTCACGTCCCGGAAGGTCTCCACGCCCCCCAGGATGCGCCCCTCCTCGTCGCGCAGGAGGGCCGTGGAGATCTTGAGGGCGACCCTCCTGCCCCGGGCGTCGATGATGTAGACCCCCTTGTCCACGATGGGTTGACCCGTGTTCATCGTCGTTCTGAGGCAGCAGTGGCGCTCGCACGTGTCGGCCTTGAGGACGTCCCGGCAGAGCTGGCCGACGGCCTCCCGGCGGGAGACGCCCGTTATCCTCTCCGCCGCCCGGTTGAAATAGGTGATCCGCCAATCCCGGTCCACGGTGAAGACCCCGTCGGCGATGGAATCGAGGATGATCTTGAAGACCCCGGCCCGCTCCAGGGTCATGGATCCTTCTTGATCCTTCTTCATCTCCCCTCCTCCGGCGCCTCGAGAAAGGCGATCAGCTCGGCGTTGAAGGCCTCCGGGTCCTGGATGTGCAGGGCGTGGGCGCAGCCGGCAAAGGGGACCACCCTCCCCCGGGGGAGCTCCTTTTCCAAAAAGTCGTAGTTCTTAAGGGGGTAGTAGCCGCCGTCGGCCCCGTAGGCCACGAGGCACGGGACGGTGATCCGTCCCACGACGGACCGGTAGTCCCGGGAGGTCATGGAGACCCACAGGGCCAAGACCACGAGGGGGTCGTTGCGGAGGGCCTCGGCGTAGAGCCAGGGGAGGTCGTCACCGCCCTTGACCTCGCGGGCCCATGCCTCCTCCGACCGGTCGTCCCGGGGGGGTCGCCCCAGGATCCGCTGGACCACGACGCGGCTGTATTCCCCCCAGTCCGTAAGCATGGCCTCCAGCATCTTCAGATTGTCCTCGGGGCCGAAATCACCGGCCTCCTGGCTGAAGAGACCCGGCAGGCCCCCTGACCAGTCGGGGGCCTTCATGAGGCGGGGGGACATGTCGATGATGACCACCTTCCCCAGGCCCTCGCAGCCGAACTGTCGGACGTACTCGAAGATGACGTGGGCCCCCATGGACCAGCCCACCAGGGCGGTCCCCTCCAGGCCGAGGTAGGCCATGAGCTCCCGGAGGTCCCTCGCCAGGCGGGGGATCGTCAGGCCGTGGCGCGGCGCCTCCGAGTCGCCGTGCCCCCTGAGGTCGAGGGTGACCACCCGGAAACGCCCGGCCAAGGCCGGGACCTGTTTCCGGAAGTGGCGGCGGTTGGCCGTCAGACCGTGGATCAGCACCACCGGTCTCCCCTCTCCCCTTTCCTCGTAGTAGAGGCGCACGTGGTCATCCGTCACGAAATAGGGCATGTTCCCTCCCGGATCGTCATCAAAGGGGTCCTCTGTCCTTGTCCTTTCGTCCCCGTCCCGCCGCCAGCCACACCGCCGCCAGGACCAAGTAGCCCGCGGCGAGGGTGAGGTGGGCGGATCCCTCCACCCCCCAGGGAAGGTACACCTCCCCCGTGGCCCGCACGGAGTGGATCAGCCCGAAGGGGGTCATGAGGGCCCCCAAAAGGGCGCACAGGGCCGCCTTCCCCGTCCGGCCCTCGATGAGGAAGGCCGTCATGGTCCCCCACAGGACCCCCGTCACGATGAACCCGTTGGACAGGGTCGTCAGGGACGCCAGGACGACCTTGAGGTGGGCCGGCCATTCCCACCGCCCCGGGGGGAGGGCCCCCAGGAACTGGTTGAGGACGATCATCACGCAGACGGCCGCGGCGGGGAGCATGCTGATGCTCACCGCCTCCGCATGGCCCGGCGGGGCCTCGGCGAAGGCCTGCCTCACGATCTCGAAGCCGATGAAGAGGAAGATGGGGGCCAGGGCCGCCTGGGGGATGAGGAGGCACAGGAGGGAGAGGAGGCCCGCCACGGAGGCGAGGCCGATCATGAGGGCCGTCATGGCCGTGTACCAATGGGTCGCCCCCATCCGCTTGTAGGCGGGGTGGCCGATGTAGGGCGTCGTCTGGGCCACGCCGCCGAAAAAGGGGGCGACGAGGGAGGTGACGGCCTCCGTCAGGAGGATGTCGCGGGTCCGATAGTCGTCGCCGGCGAGACGGGCGCTGTGGGCGTTGTTGATGCCCCCCACGATGGTCATGATCCCGAAGGGCACGGCGAGGGGCAGAAAGGGGAGGCTCCGGTGGAGGTCCCCCAGGAAGGCGACGGAGGGCCAGGGCAGGGAGGCCCTCACCTCCCACCTAGGCGGGTGGAACTCGGGCAGCATCCCGGCGTACCCCAGGAGGAGGTGGATCACCGTCCCCGCCAGGACGGCCAGGAGCACGCCGGGCAGGCGCCCCGGCAGACGGACTTTCCCCAAAAGGACGCTGAAGGACAGGCCCAGGGCGACAAGACCGACGATGGGGGAGGCGAAGATCTCCAGGAGGGGCAGGAAGGACAGCATGAGCAGGCCGATGCCCGCCAGGGGACCCAGGAGGCCCGCCGTGGGGACGACCCGCCGGACGGCCTCGCCGCCGAAGGCGGCGACGACCTTGACGACGCCGATGAGAAAGAGGGTCCCCATGCCCACATGCCACGTGAGCCAGGCGTCCCCCGTGGCCATGTAGGTGGGGCCCAGGACGGCCAAGGCGAGGCCGATCGTCGAGGGCGTGTCGATGCCGAGGGGCATGGCCGTGACGTCCGCCCGACCCGTCCGCCTGCGGAGGCGCAGGGCCAAGAAGGTGTAAACCAAATCCCCCAGGAAGACCCCGACGGCCGTTCCGGGGATCATGCGGGTCACGACGATCTCGGCCGGGTAGTTGAAGGTGAAGACGAGCAGGGAGCTCAAAAAGACCAGGGAGCCCACGTTGTCGAAGAAAAGGGCCAGAAACGCCGCCGTCTCCACCCAAAGGCCGCCTGCGCCCTCCCGTGATCCTTCCGCCATCTCCCCGTGCCTCCGTGTTCTCCCCGCCCTGGATAAAGGAAGGCGAAGGCCGTGTCAAGGCGCGCCGTCAACCGGCGAAGGCCGCCAAGGCCTCCCGGACGAGGAGGTCCTCCGACCCCTTGTACTTGGGGGAGAAATGGAAGGGGACCATCCGCTTCGCCCCGCAGAGGCGGGCGATCTCGCCGGCCTGGCGGGCCGTGAGGTGATAGGTCTCCGCCGCCCGCCTCCGGTCCTCGTGGAGGAACACCGTCTCGATGAACAGGATCTCCGCCCCCCCCGCCAGGGCCGTGATCCGCTCCACGTTGTCGGGGCTGTAGAGGGCGTCCGTCACGTAGGCCACGCGGCGACCCGGAGTCACCTTGACGGCCTGCCGGCGTATCTCCCCCAGGGTGACCTCGCGCTCCTTCACCCCCCCCTCGTCCCGCCACCGGGCGAGGATCGGCGTCTCGGGGGGGTACCCCTTCACGATCCCCTCCTTCACCTCGTTGAGCCACGGCCCCGTGTCGAAACCCATCTCCCTCAGGACGTTCTTCTTGATATTGACGTGCTGGCGCTCCTCGAAGGAGAAGGCCAGGGAGGGTATCTTGTGGTCGAGAAACGCGCGGCGGACAAGGAACAGACCCTCGTCCACGAGGACGTCGTCGTCGGCCTCCCACCCCCCCTCGTCCTCCCGCACGAACCCCGTCCGGCACTGGAAGAGGGCCCGGCGGCGGCCCCGGCCGGGGTCCGTCTCCGTGACGGTGAAGACGAAATCGTTGGTGTAATGGAGGACGAGATTCCAGCTGTACGCCCCCAGGCGCCTCTGGACCTGGTCGATGAAACCGGGGGGGCCGAAGAGGGAGATGCGGCGGTCCCGGCCCAGGCAGAGGCGGACGAGGTGGTCGAACCCGATGAAGTGGTCCATGTGGGTGTGGGAGACGAAGACGTAATCGACCTTGAGGATCTTCCGGGCGGGGAGGGGGTGGAGGTCCCCCAGGTCGAAGAGGATGGCCCGGCGCCGGTGCTTGAACTCCAAGAAGACGGCGGGGTCGCCGAAGGGGTCGTTGACGAGGGAGACGCTGAACACGGCCTCACACCTCCTTAAGGAGGCCGAGGACCTCGGCGACGCTGGCCGAAACGGCCCCCGCCACGACATCGCCCTCCCAGGGCGGGGAGGGGAGGCGGAAGAAGACGATCTCGGGCCTCAGACCGAAGACCCTCCCGACGGCCTCCCCCACGGCGCGGCGCCGCCTCGGGACGTCCCGCGGGTCTGCGTAGGCCTCGTTGGCCCCGAAATCGTCCACCACCACGATCCTCCGCACCCCCCCCAGGGGGAGAAAAGAGCGGCACGCCTCCCAGAACCCCTCGCTCTCCTTGGGGAAACCGAGATCGGCGGAATTGGCCACCGCCAGGGGAGGTCCGCCTTTGCGCCCCCAGTCCCTCACCGCCGCCCCCGCGAGCCCGAGGGCCGCAAGGTGGCCCAGGATGGCCCCCGTGGCCTCGGCGTAGTGATCCGTGGCGACGAGGAGGAAGAGGCCCGGCCGCCGCGCCGGTTCCGTCAGGAGGGGGAGCCACGCCTCCTCGATGGTCGAGGCGGCGAGGTATCGACCGACGAAGGTCCCGGCGGCCCGGCGCAGTTCCTCGCCGTCGCCGTCCTCCCCCCCGAGGGCGGCGACGATGGCGCCCCCATAACCGAGGGCGGTAGTGGTGGCCTCCTGCCACGTGGGCCTCACGACCCGGGCGAAGAGGGACGCCCCGTCCTTCACCCCCTGGGCGGCGAGACCGGAGGCCCTCAGCTCCCCCTCGAGACGGTGGGGTAGGGCGAAGAGGGCCGCCGCGCAACTGAGGGTCCCCGAGTAATCGACGATGACGAGGCTCCGGCAGGTCATGGGAGGTCGTGACGAGGTCTATTTGGTCTCCGCGATCCTCTGGAGGGGCTCCACCATCTTCTTCTTGATCTCCTTGAGGAAGCGCCTGCGGAAGGCGGGGATGCGCAGGAGGGTCATCATGACGAGATTGCGCATCCGCGTCCGGTAGCGTCCCTGGGGGAAGTCGTAGAGACGGTTCTTTACGTAGTAACGGTGGTCCGCCTGGAAGACGAAGCGGAGATCCCCGTAGATCTCGTCGCGGAAGATCTTGTGCCCCCCCACGCCGAGGAAGGTCATGGGGGGCCGGTAAGCGGCCGTCCGGGGGTCGACGAGGCGGCGGGCCGTCTCCCCCAGGAGGGCGTCGATGACCTCACCGTCTTGGGCCTCGTCCGTGACGAAACCCACGGGGTTGACCTCCTCGAACTCGGCGTAGGCGCTGAGGATCTCCCTCAGGTTGGGGAGGTGACCCAGGGGGCCGGAGACGA
The DNA here is from genome assembly GCA_029553375.1 of Deltaproteobacteria bacterium. Taxonomy (GTDB): domain Bacteria; phylum Desulfobacterota; class Syntrophia; order Syntrophales; family UBA8958; genus JAKPCH01. The sequence continues at coordinate 36,183 of JAKPCH010000059.1, forward strand.
GGTAGGCCAGTCTCTTCCCCGTCAGGGTGGGGACGTGGGTGTTGTAGAAGGAGCGGTCGAAGAAGGCCTTCCAGCGCGCCGACAGATAGCGGTCATGGACGGCCCCGGCCAAGACGAGGGCGTCGGCCTTCTTGACCTTGTGCTCGTAGAAGTCGATGTACCCGTCCCGCCCCAGGTACTGGCAGGTGTTGTCGAGGCCGCAGCGGCAGCAGCCCAGACACCCCCCCTTGATGTCGATCTGGGCCAGGTCGAAGACCTCCGCCCCCCCGCCCAGGTAGGAGACCAGGCCCGCCACCATGGCGTCGACGTTCCCCCCGGGGGGGCGGCCGTCCTTGACGACGAGGACCCTCATCCCCCCCGTGTTCAGGGTCTCGGCGGGGGGTGACGGGCGGTAGGTGAAGGGGGCGCCTTCGGGGAGGGGGGGGTGAACCCGGGCCGTGGGGGCGCGGCGACGGGCGGCGTCGAGGAAAGAGTCGAAGAAGGTCAGCCACCGTTCCCGTTCCCTCCGGCGGGCCAGGTCGTACATGGCCGCCGAGTACCCCCCCACGTAGGCCATGCCCAGGTCGTCGCAGATGCCGTGGATGTAGGCGTGGGCCGTGTGATCGAAGAAATGGACGGACGTCGAGACGGCGGCCGCGTACTTCCCCGCGAAGGCACCCCGGCCGCCGCGTTCGAAGACGAGCTCGATGAAGCGCTTATACTGGGAGCAGACGAGCATGTAGTAGAGGGGGAAGGCCCAGACGACGCCGTCGGCCTTCCCGACGGCGTCCATGACGGCGGCGAAGGCCCCCTCGTCCCTCTCGAGGCGGTGGATGCCCTGGGCGGGGTGGAGGTAACGGAAACGGTGGCCGGGGAATTTCCGCTCGGCGAAACGGAGGTACTGGAGGGTCACGCCCAACTCCCCCTTGGGGCTGCCGTTCAGGACCACGATCTCCATCTCCCGCCTCCCTGCGCGAAGTTCGGGGGGAATCACCCCCGGTCTTGGGCCGTAAACCAATCGCCCCCCTTTGTCAAGGAAGGCAAGACGACGGCCGCCTGCGGACCCAGGGGCCCTCCCCGGGGCAACGGCACCACGGCGGCCTTGACAGGGACACATCGACCCTCTATGTTCTCACGGACGGCGCGCTTCCGGGAAAGGACGGGGATGATAAGAGATCACGGGGCCAGGGGGTGGAACCTTCATTGTGTCTTCGGGCGACCCCTGGGCCTTTTCCTCCTCCTCGCGGTCTGTCTCCTCGTCTCCCCCGGTGAGGGCCTCCCCTCGCCGCCCGACGCCTACCGGGCGACCTTTCTCCCCCAATGGCTCCCCCAGGCCCAGTTCGCCGGTTTCTACGTGGCCCAGGCCAAGGGGTTCTACAAGGCCCGCGGCATCGATCTCACGATCCTCAAGGGGGGACCGGACCTCCCCGCCGGCCCCGCCCTGGCGGCGGGCCGGGCCGACTTCGTCACCCTGTTCCTTGCCGAGGCCCTGAAGCTCCGCGACCGGGGCCTTGACCTCGTCAACATCGCCCAGCTCGTCCAGCGCTCCGGCTTCATCCTCGTGGCGAACCGGCAGCGGGGGATCGTCCGGCCCGAGGACCTCAACGGCAAAAAGGTGAGTCTCTGGACGGATTTCCAGACCCAGCCCCTGGCCTTCTTCAGGCGGTACGGCGTCGAGGTCCGGCCCGTCGTCCAGGGCTCCACGGTGAACCTCTTCCTCCGGGGGGGCGTGGACGCCGCCTGCGCCATGTGGTACAACGAATACCACACCATCCTCAGCGCCGGGATCGACGAGAACGAGCTGACGGTCTTCTTCTTCGACCGCCACGGCCTGAATTTCCCCGAGGACGGGATCTACGCCCGCCGGGAGACGTGCCTCAGGGAGCCGGAGCTCTGCCGCCGTTTCGTCGCGGCGACCCTCGAGGGTTGGGAGTACGCCTTCGGCCACCCCGAGGAGGCCCTTCAGATCGTCATGAAGGCCATGGAGGAGGCGAACGTCATGGGCAACCGGGTACACCAGCGCTGGATGCTGAACCGGATGCGGGACCTTATGGGGGTCGGTGACTCCGGGACCCCCCTGGGCGTCCTCCGGCGGGAGGACTACCGGCGGGTGGCCGAGGAACTGGAGAAAAACGGCCTCATCAAGGCCTCACCCCCCTACGGTGACTTTCATGTCCCCCTCCTTTCGCGGCCTTGAGATCCGCCCCCTGCGGGGCCTGGCCTGGCGCTTTTCCTTCCCCGTCCTCACGGCCGCGGCCTGCATCTTCCTCTTCGCCTTCGGGTACAGCTACTTCTACATCCGGAGTCTCATCCTGAACGACGCGGGCCGGGATGCCGAGAGCGTCACCATGGCCACGGTGAGCCGCGTCGAGGTCATCCTCAAGGGCGTGGAGCGGCCCCCCGCCTTCCTCGCCCGCCGCCTCGAGGGAACGAAACCGCCCCTTAGGGAGATCCAGAGGCAGATCATCGATCTCCTCCAGACGAACCCCGAGATCTTCGGCTCCGCCGTGGCCTACGAACCTTACGGCTACGACGAAAAATCCCTCTATTTCGCCCCCTACGTCTGCCGGAGCCCCTACGGGGGCCTCGCGCCCACCTTCCTCGGCGGGGACGACTACCGGTACTTCTACCTCGACTGGTACCAGATACCGCGGGAACTGGGCCGGCCCGCGTGGAGCGAACCGTACCTCGACGAAGGGGGGGGCAACATCCTCATGGCCACCTACTCCGTCCCCTTCTACACCTGGCGGGAGGGGGAGCGGGCCTTCCTGGGCGTCGTCACCGCCGACATCTCCCTCCAGTGGCTCACCCAGGCCGTCCGGGACCTCACGCCCTCCCAGGCGGGCTTCTCCTTCCTCGTCTCCCGAAACGGCGTCTTCGTCGCCCATCCCCGGGAGGAATACGTGATGCGCCAGAGCATCTTCAGCATCGCCGAGGAACACGGCGACGGGGACCTGCGCCGGATCGGCCGGGAGATGATCGCCGGGGGGAAGGGTTTCGTGGAGCTGAAGGACTACTTCGCCGGGGAGCGGGCCTGGCTCTACTACGCCCCCCTGCCCTCCCTGGGCTGGTCCGTGGGCGTCGTCTTCCCGGCCCACAAGCTCTTCGCGGGCGTCCGCAAGCTGGCGGCCGTCACCCTCTTCCTCGGGGGGGCGGGATTCGTGGCCCTCCTTTTGGTCATCATCAGCGTCACCCGCGGCGTGACGCAACCCCTGGTCTGCCTCGCCGGGAAGGCCCGGGAACTCGCCGGGGGCAACCTGGACACGGAGGTCCCCGTCGTCTCCTCCCGGGACGAGGTGGCGGACCTGGCCCGTTCCTTCCGCGACATGAGGGACTCCCTGAAGGTCTACATCCGCGACCTCACCCGGACGACGGCGGCGAAGGAGCGGATCGAGAGCGAGCTGAAGATCGCCCGGTCGATCCAGATGAGCTTCCTCCCCCGCCGTTTCCCCCCCTTCCCCGAGCGGCGGGAGTTCAGGGTCTTCGCCGTCGTCGAACCGGCCCGGGAGGTGGGGGGGGACCTCTACGACTTCTTTCTCCTGGAAGGGGGACGTCTCTTCTTCGCCGTGGGCGACGTCTCGGGCAAGGGGATGCCGGCGGCCCTCTTCATGGCCGTGACGAAGACCCTCCTCAAGGACGCGGCCTCCCGCTGCGGCACCCCCGAGGGCGCCCTCGGGAACCTCAACGACCGTCTCTGCGAAGACAACGAGGCGACGATGTTCGTCACCATCGGCTGCGGGGTCCTCGCCTACGAAACGGGAGAAATGACCCTGGCCAGCGGGGGCCACAACCCCCCCGTCGTCGTCGCGGGCGGCCGGGCCTCCTTCGTCGACAACCCCCCGGGGATCCTCCTCGGCGTCCAGCCGGGGGCCGCCTACGGGACCGCGCGCCTCCGCCTGAGGCCCGGCGACCTCGTCATCCTCTACAGCGACGGCGTCACGGAGGCCATGAACGAACAGGGTGAGATGTTCTCCGAGGAGAGGCTCCTGGCGACGGTGGCCGCCCGCGCCGGGGGGACCCCCGAGGAGGTGGCGGGCGCCGTCCTGGCCGCCGTCAGGGGATTCGCCGGGGGGGCGCCCCAGTCGGACGACATCACGATCCTGGTCCTGCGCTACGACGGCCCGGGGGGGCCTTGACGACGAGGGTGAGGATGTTCCGCCCCCCCTCGCGGCGATAGGCGACGACGTCCATGAGGCGCTTGATGAGGTAGATGCCGAGGCCCCCGGGCTGCCGCTCGTCGAGGCCCGCCCGGACGTCGGGATCCTCCCGGGCGAGGACGTCGAAGGGGATCCCCTCGTCCTCGATCTCGATGACCAGGTCGCCCTCGGCCGTCTCCCGGCAGGTGACGGTCACCTCGCCGGGACCCTCGGGGTAGGCGTAGGAGGCGATGTTGACGAGGGCCTCCTCCACGCAGAGCCCCACCTCCCCGACCCGGCGCGGTTCATGCCCCCCCTCCTCCAGGCAGGAGGCGACGAAGGCCGAGAGGTCCCCCAGGGAGGACAAACTGGCCGGCGCCCTGAGGCGCCTGTCCCTCTCCATGCCGAAAGCCCCTCAGAGGTTCTTCAGGGCCTCTTCCACGGTATCGTAGGCGCCGAAGATGGTCTCGAAACCCGAGATCTTGAAGACGTTCTTCGGTCCCCCCGTCAGGCCGGCGAAGACGACCCGGCCCTCCCGGGCCTTGAGGGCCTTGGCGAGGGCCAGGATGCTCCTCAGACCGGCGCTGCTGATGTACTCGAGGCCCCCCGTCTCCAGGATGAGGGTCTTTTCCCCCGCCGCCACGATCTCCGCCGCGGCCTGATCGAAATCGGGCGCCGTGACGGCGTCGATCCGCCCCCGCACCGAGGCGATCAGGACGCCCCCCTCCTTCCTTTTCTCTATCTCCATACCCTTACCTCCACGGTCCCCTCCCCCCGCCGGGGGCGACACATCCTCAAGAGAGTTCCCTTACCCTGTCACAATTCCCCTTGCCTTGTCAAAACGAACTTGGCCCACCGGCCGAGGGACAGGCCTTTCCTTTCGCCGCCGGCGGTGTTAGGGTGAGTTATGTATCATAGGCGCCGCCGGGGGAGGTCGGGCACGAGGACCTGCTTCCCCCGAGGGGCCGGGCGGGGAGAGGACATGAACGATCCGGGCGGCCGGGCGAGGGAGGGGGTGGTGACGAGGGAGATCGTCGCGAAGTCCGTCCTTTCCCCCTCGCGGGTCTACGACTACGTCGTCAACCCCTACCGGGGCTGCCAATTCGCCTGCGCCTACTGCTACGCCCGTTTCATGAGGCGCTTCACGGGCCACCGCGAGGCCTGGGGGGCCTTCGTGGACGTCAAGGTCAACGCCGCCCAACTCCTGAGGGGGGAACTGGCCAGGAAGAGGAGGGGCGAGGTCTGGGTGAGCGGTGTCTGCGACCCCTACCAGCCCCTCGAGGAGACCTACGGCGTCACCCGGGCCTGCCTCGAGGCCCTCCTGGGGCAAGGCTGGCCCGTGCGGGTCCAGACGAAGTCCGACCTGGTCCTGAGGGATCTGGATCTCCTCCGGGGGGGCGCCGACGTCGAGGTCGGCCTCTCCCTCTCCACGGCCGACGAGACGATCCGGCGGATCTTCGAGCCCCGGGCCCCGGCGACGGCCGTGAGGATCGAGGCCCTCGGGCGGCTACGGGCCGGGGGCGTGGGGACCTACGCCATGATCGCCCCCCTCCTCCCGGGGGCGGAGGGCCTGGTCCCCCTCCTGGCGGGCAAGGTGGATTACATCTACGTGGACCGGATGAACTACCACTACGCCCGCCCCCTCTACGGCCGCCACGGCCTCGAGGGATTCCTGAACGACGCCTACTTCCGGGAGCTGAAGGCCCTCCTGACCCGCCAGGCCCGCGAGGCGGCCATCCCCTGCCGCGTCCTGTTCTGACCGACAGGCGCCGGGGAGAAACGGATCAGACTATAGGTCAATACTGATATTTATTGACGATTTCCTTCGGTAATTTGATTAGGGCGAAATATCTCATAATCACTTTTAATTACCGTTGGTTACAGAATTTGCCAATGATTACCGCACTGTCCATATTCACCCAATGATTTCAATAATTTAACTTTGATTAGTGACTAATTTTCCGCCGCCGATCGGCGGGCCTGATGGGCAAAATATCGGAAAATAATAGCAGTTTTATTGTGGATTGTGATGGTCCTGCCCGTCCCCGTCGGCGGCCGCAAGGACGGGGCGTAACGGGGGAGGAGCGATGAAGGCAAGGCGGGGCGAGATCTGGGCCTGGGCCCTCTACGACTGGGGGAACTCGGCCTTCGCCACGACGGTCATGGCGGGTTTCTTCCCCCTCTTCTTCAAGACCTACTGGGCCGGCGGGGCCGCCGCCCACGAGAGCACCCTCTACCTCGGCGCCGCCAATTCCCTGGCCGCCGTCCTCGTCGCCGCCGGCGCCCCCTTCCTCGGGGCCGCGGCCGACGGGGGAAGGATGAAGAAGAGGTTCCTCCTCCTCTTCGCGGCCCTCGGCGTCGCCGCCACGGCCGCTTTGGCCCTCGTCGGGGCGGGTCTGTGGCCCCTCGCCGCCGCCCTCTTCATTTTAGCCTCCCTCGGTTTTGCGGGGGGCAACATCTTCTACGACTCCCTCCTCCCCGGCCTCGCCTCCGGCCGGGAGGCCGATTACGCCTCCTCCCTCGGTTTCGCCCTCGGCTACCTCGGCGGCGGGGTCCTCTTCGCCGTCAACGTCCTGATGTACCTCCACCCCGGCCTTTTCGGCCTCCCCGACGAGACGGCGGCCGTCAGGGCCTCCTTCCTCACCGTGGCCCTCTGGTGGGGCCTCTTCTCCCTCCCCCTCTTCCTCCGGGTGAGGGAAAGGGGCGTCGGGGCGGCCCCCGGCCTCGGTGCGGCTTTTCCTCAGGGGTGGGCCCGCCTGCGGAGGACCTGCAGGGAGATCAAGAACCTGCGCGTCGTGGGCCTCTTTCTGGCCGCCTACTGGTTCTACATGGACGGGGTGGACACGGTGATCCGCATGGCCGTGGACTACGGGATGGCCGTCGGCCTGCCCCCGGGGGACCTCATCGCCGCCCTGTTGCTGGTCCAGTTCGTCGCCTTCCCCTGCACCCTCGCCTTCAACGGCCTGGCGGGGAAGACGGGACCCAAGGCCGCCCTCCTGGGGGCCGTCGCCGCCTACGGCCTCATCACCGTCGGCGGGGCCGCCATGACCCGCCCGTGGCACTTCTGGGCCCTGGCGTGCGCCATCGGGGCCTTCCAGGGGGGCATCCAGGCCATCAGCCGGAGCCTCTACGCCCGCCTCATACCCCCCGCCCGGGCAGGCGAGTTCTTCGGTTTCTACAACATGACGGGGAAGTTCGCCGCCGTCGTCGGCCCGGGGATGGTAGGGGCGGCGACGTACGTCACGGCGGACAACCGCCTCGGCATCCTCACCCTCCTCCTCCTCTTCGGGGCCGCCTTCGTCCTCCTCAGGGGGGTGGACGTCGCTGAGGGGGAGCGCCTGGCGAGGGAGGTCCTCTGAGGCCGCGTTCAATCCACGAGGAGGAGACAGAAGAGGTTCTGGGTCTGGGTCTTCTCCCGCAGGGGGTCGATGGGGAAGCCGTTGTTGCGCGCCGTCTGGTAAACGTCGATGCCGCAGGCCTCCATGGAGGGCCGCGTGCGGGCGGGGAAACGGCAGGGGATCCCCTCCGTGAGGCCGCAGTCCTTGCAGAGGACGCAGGGGCCCGCCAGCATGACGAAGGCCTTGTAGTAGCCGTCCTTGAAGGCCTCACCCTCGAGACGGACGAGGGACTCGAGGTAGGCCGTCATGTTCTTCCCCCGCTCCTTCGAGTAGGGGGCGGCGACGTGGAAGAGGATGGCCCGCCGGTAGGAATCGAGGCAGGCCCGGGTCTGCTCCGGCGTGGGGGTATGGGGGGGGCAGCTGTAACGGTGACGGTACTGGCACCCGAAGAGACACTTGAAACGGACCCAGGGTGCCGTCACCACCGTGCGGGGGTCGATGACCTTCGCGGCGGTGGCGCCGAAGCCCTCGGCGGCCCGGCAGTAACGCTCGAGATCCTTCGTCTCCATGGTTAAACCTCCCTCGGTTTTTTCCTTTGACGTAGCAGAAAAGACCCTAAGGGGCCCGAACCACCCCCATGGCCCGCTCCAGGCGGGCGCGGCCGATGAGGTAGTCCCCCAGGGCGGCCCAGTGGTCGCTCTTGGCCTTCGTCAGCAGGGTCAGGGCGTCGAGGACCTCCGTCGAGGAGGTGAGCTGTTCCGCGTACCGCTCCCGGCTGACGCGGAAGTTCTCCTCCCCCTGCTCGACGGCCCGGCGGGTGATCTCCACCTGCCGCTCGGCCTCCCGGAGCATCAGGTAGGCCGCCTTGACCTCCAGGGCCACCCGGTCCCGCTCCTGGTCGAGGAGGTGGGACGCCTGGCGTTGCCGTGCCTTCTCGGCGTCGAGGCGGTACTTCGTCCGCCCCCACTCCCAGAAGTTCCAGTCCGCCCGGGCCATGAGGGACCAGTTCTCCATGCTCCGATACGTGCTGCCGGCGAGGGCCGCCGTGTCCCCGAAGCGCTCGTAGCGCCCCAGGGCGCTGAGGGTGGGGAAGAGCTCCCCCCGGGCGGCCTCGACGAGGTGTCCCGCCGCCTCGGCCTTCAGGGCCGCCGCCCTGACCTCGGGCCTGTTCTCCCGGGCCGTCTTCAGGCACTCCTCGAGGCCCCCCGCGAAGGGGCTATAGACGAGGATGTCCTCCAGGGCCACGGCCTCGGAGACGCCGCGGCCCATGAGGACGTTGAGGCGACTGCGGGCGAGCTCCAGGGCGTTTTCCGCCCTCAGGAGGTCCTGGCGCCCGTTGGCGAGGCGGACCTCCGACAGGAGGAGGTCGTTGCGGGGGATGAGGCCCACGGAGAAGAAGTGGTGGGCGTCCCGGGAGTGGGCCTCGAGGAGTTCCACGGACTTCCGGGCCACCTCGAGGAGGCGCTCGGCCTTGAGGCAGTTCAGATAGGCCGTCTTCACCTCCTCGACGAGGGCCTGGCGGGCCGCCTCGTCCTCGGCCCGGGCCAGGGCCTCCCCCTTCTGCCCCGCCCGGTACTGGGCGACGATGGCCCCGCCGGCGAAGAGGGGCTGGCGGAACTCGAGGTTCCAGGTGTAGTTGTCCTTCGTCCCGATGACCTGGGGTCCCGGGGGAATCACCACGGGGGTGCCGAAGAGGTTCAGGTTGTAGCCCGGGGAATAGACCCAGGGGTCGTCGTTGAGGCGGAGATAGGCCCAGGAGGTGCTCAGGCGGGGGAGAAAGGCCGTGAAGGCCTCCTTCTTGCGGGCCTCGGCCCCGGCGACACCCTCCCCGGCCGCCCGGACGAGGCCGTTGTGCCGGAGGGCCGTCTCCACGGCCTGGGGCAGGGTCAGGGCCCCCGGGGGACCCTCGGCGCCGCGGCCCTCGACGGCCGTCGTCGCCGCCATGATCACAGCTATTACGATTGATATCAGATACTTTGCTAATAAATTACCCATATTATTACACCTCGTCAGTGGACAACCGCAGGCCCCGCCTTGCGGTCTCCCTTCGTCTTCACGAGGAGGACAAACAAAAGGGCGGCGAGAGGGAAGAGGGCCAGGTACTGGTATGCCGCCTCGAAGGCGTAGCTGGCCCCCCGGAGGGAGAGGTAACCCTGCAGGACGGCGGCGGCCCGGGTGTACCGGTCGGGGTCGAAAAGGGTCTCCCCCGTGACCCCCGCTCCCGAGAGGCGCCCCAGTAAATCCGCCACGGCCCCCTTGGCCCACGTCAGGTTCGACCCCAGGGCCTCGGTGAAGGTGTCGCGCTTCACCGACAGGAGGGACGTGGCGTAGGAGGTGCCGATGGAACCGGCGATGAGGCGGGCGATGTTTACCAGCGTCGAGCCGTTGGACACGTCCTCCTCCGCGAGGGTCCCCAGGGACAGGAGGGTGACGGGGGCGAAGGTGGCGCCCACGAAAAAACCCCAGAAGATGTAGTCGCCGTAGAGGATCCCCCGGGGGGTGTCCATGTCCGTGTGGAAGTACCAGGAGGCCGCCGCCGCGCCGATGAGGCTCACGGCCGCCACGGCCTTGGGGTTGACCCGGTCGGAGGCGAATCCCGACAGCAGGGTCGCGACCCCGGCGAAGAGGGCCCCGGGGAGGAGGATCAGGCCGGCATCGAGGGTGGTGTAACCGTGGACCCGCTGGAGATAGATGGGCAGGAGGAAGAAGAACCCATAGGCCGTGACGGAGAAGAGCATCATGGACCAGACACCCAGGCGGAAGGGCTGGTGGGCGATGATCCGCCGGGGGTAGAGGGGGTTCTTACCGAAGGTGACCCACAGCGCCGCCGCCACCCCCGTCACCACGAAGACGATGATGAGATTGACGATGTAGTCGGAGTGGAGCCAGCCGTACTCCTGGCCCTTGCCGAGGAAGACGATGAGGGCCGAGAGGGACACGGAGACCAGGATGAAGCCGACGAAATCGAAGGGCGGGAGTTTCTCCCTCTTCACGTTCCCCATGAGATGCCAGATGAGGACGACGTCGACGATGCCGATGGGGACGTTGATGTAAAAGACCCAGCGCCAGTTGAGGTACTCCGTGAGGAGCCCCCCCAGGGTCGGCCCGAGGGCGGGGGCGAAGGAGGCGGAGATGCCGTAGACCCCCATGGCCAGACCCCGCTCCTCGGGGGGGAAGGCCTCGTAGAGGATGAGGAGGCTGACGGGCATCATGGTCCCCTCGGCGAGCCCCTGGATGAAGCGGACGGTGATCATCATCTCCAGCGATTCGGCCATCCCGGCCAGGGCCGACATGGCGACGAAGAGACTGATCCCGAAGATGTAGGTGTCACGGTGACCCACGGCCTCGGCGACCCAGCCGACGGCCGTCATGGCGATGGCGGCCCCGAGGAAGTAGGTGATGACCACCCACTGGACACCGTAGATATCCGTCTCCAGGGCGGACATCATCTTGGGAAGGACGATGTCCACGATGGTCGTGTCCAAGAGGGCGATGAAGACCCCGATGGAGACCAGGATGGCCGTGGTCCGCTTACCGGCCATCATCGCCTGATGGAGACCTCGCAGGAGAGGCCCGGCAGGAGGTCGGGGCGGTTCTTGAGGTCGTCGACGGCGATGCGGACGGGGACGCGCTGGACGACCTTGGTGAACTCACCGGCGGAGATGTCCCGGGGGATGAGGGCGAACTCGGCGGCGGCGGCGGGGGTCAGATCCACCACCGTACCCGTCAAGGGCCGGTTGGGGAGGTTGTCCACCTTGATGTCGGCCTTCTTGCCCGGCGTGATGTAGCGGATCTTCGTCTCCTCGAAACGGGCCTCGACATACCGCGTCTCGGGGTTATAGAGGTAGACGACGGGCCTCCCCGGCACGGCGTAGTCCCCCTCGCGGACGAGGACCCGGGCCACGACCCCCGCGAAGGGGGCCTTGACCTCGCACCGCGCCCGGTTCAGGGAGGCGATACCGTAGGCCTCCCGGGCCTTGGTGACCCCGTCCTCCACCTGCCTCAGGGCCGCGGCGGCCTTGGCGATGACGGCCCTCGAGGCCTCCGCCTCCCGCAGGCGGGCCTCGGCGAGGGCGACCTGGGCGCGGGCGGCGGCGTGATCCGCCTCGGCGGCCCTGAAGGCCGTCTCCACCTCGTCGAGGCGGGCCTTGCCGATCGTCTTCTTCTCGTAGAGGTTCTGGAAGCGCTCGTTTTGACGGCGCCATTGTTCAAGGTTCGCCAGGGCCTTGGCCTCCTGCCTCAGGGCCACCTCCCGGGCCGCCCTCGCCGCCTCCACCGCCGCGGGCACGGTCTGCCTGGCCTGATCGAGGTCGGCCTTCTGGCGTTCCCTTGTCGCCTCCAGGGAGGCGAGGTCGGCCCGGGCGACGTTCACCTGTCGCTCGAGCTGTTCCGGGTCGATGCGGAAGAGGACCTGGCCCTCCCGGACCGTCTCCCCCTCCCGCACCTCGATCTTCAGGACCCGCCCGGGGACCTCGGGGGCGATGTTGGCCATGTCGGCCTTCACGTAGGCGGCGTCCGTCGTGACGTGGTTGAGACGCCAGTAGAGCCACCTCCCCGACCAGACGAGGGCGGCGGCCCCCACGACGACGAGGACGATGGCGACGACCCTCCGCCCCCTTTCCTTGGCACGAAAAAACTCAATCATCTCCGTATCCTTCTTTCATGATGCCGTAGAGGATGAGGTCCAGGAGCTCGTCCACCTCCCGGGTCATGACCTCCGGCGTCTCCTCGAAGACGAGGGCGAGCTCCTGGCGGTTCAAAACGGACTGGACGGTCCTGGCCAGGCGGTCGGGATCGCCGGGGCGGAAGAGGCCCTCTTCCTGGCCCCTCCTGATGAAGGCGGCGATCAGGGACCGCTCCCGTTCCCGGAAGGTCGTCCCGTGGGCCCCGTAGAGGGCCGCCACCTCTTCGCCCACGTCCCGGGGGACGCACAGGAGCCTCCTCAGCTCTTGGAAGTGGGTGACCTTGGCCAGGAAGAGGGCCCGGAGACCATGCCGGGGATCGGCGACGGAGGCGACGGCCTGCTCCATCTCCCCCAGGACGGCCCCCTCCTCCCGGTCGATGAGGGCGCGGAAGATCTCCTCCTTGCCCCGGGGAAAGTGGTGATAGATGGCCGTCTTGGCCACGCCCAGGGGACGGACGAGGTCCGCCAGGGAGGCCTTGCGATAGCCGTGGCGGCCGAAGACGACCCGGGCGGCCTCGAGGATCTTCTCCCTATCCAGGTGCAAGGTCAGGATTCTCCTTAACGTTTTAACGCAATGTTAACTTGGTACCCCTAACGGGTCCGGCGGTCCCTGTCAAGGGAAAATCACAGGCCCGCGGCGGCCCGGCGACGGGCGAAGAAGGCACTCAGCTCCTGTGTCCCCAGACAGTTGACAAGGTCCTTGGCCTCGAGCCAACCCTTGCGGGCCGTCATGATCCCCCAGCGGAGATAGGAGAACCCCTCGCGGGTGTGGAGATCGGGGTTGACGGCGAAGAGGCAGCCCCGCCTGCGGGCGTAGAGGCAGTGGCGCCAGTCGAGGTCGAGGCGCTGGGGGTGGGCGTTGATCTCCAGGACGACCCCCCGGGCGGCCGCCTCGTCCATGACCCTCCGGATATCCACGGCGTAGGGTTCCCGGGCCAAAAGGAGCCTCCCCGTCGGGTGGGCGAGGATGGTCGTCAGGGGGTGGGAGAGGGCGCGGCAGACGCGCCTCGTCATCTCTTCGGCGGACATGGTGAAGTGGGAGTGGACGGCGGCGATGACGAAGTCGAAGGCGGCCAGGATCTCGTCGTCGTAGTCGAGGCGGCCGTCGGGGAGGATGTCCGCCTCGATACCCTTGAAGACGTGAAAGGCCCCTCCCTCGGCGGCGTTGACGGCGTCGATGAGGTCGTGCTGCCTCTTGATCGCCTCCCGGTCCAGGCCGCCGGCGTAGGCGGCGCTGCGGCTGTGGTCGCTTATGCCCAGGTAGGCGTAGCCCCTCCTCTTGGCCTCGGCGACGAGGGCCTCGATCTCCAGGGCCCCGTCGCTGGCCCGGGTATGGACGTGGAGGAGGCCCCGGACGTCCCCCTCCGTCACCAGGTCGGGCAGACGGCCTTCGGCGGCGGCCTCGATCTCCCCCATGTCCTCCCGGAGCTCCGGGGGGATGAAACGGAGGCCCAAGGCGGCGAAGATCTCCTCTTCCGAGGCGCAGGGGATGAGGCGGTCGCCGGCGAAGAGGCCGTACTCGTTCATGGTGATCCCCAGCCCCTTGGCGCGGCCCCGCAGGGCCGTGTTGTGCCCTTTGCTCCCCGTCAGGTGGTGGAGCATGAAGGGGAACTCGCCGGGGGTGGAGATCCGCAAGTCGGCGTTGATCCCCCCCTGGAGGCGGACGCTCACCTTCGTGTCCCCCCGGCCCGTGACGGCCCGGACGGAGGGTAGAGAGGCGAAGAGGGCCGCCGGGCGGACGGGTTCGTCCGTCGCGACGAGGAGGTCGATGTCCTTCACCGTCTCCCTCCCCCGGCGCAGGGACCCGGCCATCTCGACCCTGTCGGTCAGACCGGCTGCCCGCAGGGCCCCCAGGAGGGCCTCCGCCTCGGCGAGGGCCTCGGGGTAGAGGCGCCGCTCCCGGTAGCCCTTGACGGCCTCGATCCCCTCGAGGATCTTGTCCCTCATCCGCTCCCCGAACCCCGGCAGGTCGAGGAGGAGGTTCTCCCGGGCGGCGTACTCCAGCTCGCCCACCGTCTCGATCCCCATCTTCTCGTACAGGAGGCGGATCTTCTTCGGCCCCAGGCCGGGGATCTTCAGGAGTTCGAAGTGCCCCGGGGGGATCGAGGCCTTGAGGTCCTCGTAATACCTCATGGTCCCCGTGGCGGCCAGCTCCTCGATCTTCTTGGCGATGGCCGGCCCGATGCCCCGGAGGGCGGAGAGGCGCCCCTGGGCGATGACCCCCTCGAGATCCTCCCCCAGGGTCTCGAGGGTCCGGGCGGCGTTGGCGTAGGCCCGGGCCTTGAAGGGGTTCTCCCCCTTCATCTCCACGAGGAGGGAAAGGTCGTCCAGGATCCGAACGACGTCCTCGACGGTGATTCTCTTTGACATGAGGCCCCTTCTGTGTCAGTATCCCCGGGAGCGAAAAGCGACAAAGGCCTGGGATGCGTCTGATGAGACTCGGCAAAACGGCGGCCCTCGTCGCCGTCCTGGCGGCCCTGCCCCTCCTCGGGGGCTGCTGGTACGTCGCGGCGGCCGGGGCGGGGGCTTACGGCGGCTACAAGGCCAAGGAGGCGGGCTACAGCCTACAGAGCCCCGTCAAGAAGGACGGCGCCAAGAAGGACACGACGAAGAAAGAGGCGGCGAAGAAGCAGGAAGCGGCCAAGGAATGAGGCGCCGGGCCTCCCCTCCCGCGGGCGTCCTCAGTCTTTCTTGAAGACCTTGACGAGGATGCTCCGGCAGCACTCGGCGTTCTTGATGATGAAGCAGTCCGGCCGCTCCATGAGGGTGTACTGGCCGTTTGCCTCGATCTCGAGGTCGTCCTTCGTCACGCCCCCCTCCTTGGGGATGAAGAGCATCCTCCCGATGGGGATTCCCCCTTCCTTCAGCAGGTTCATCATCCAACTCCCGTCATTCCAATAGGATCAAGCCCGTCCAGACGACGGTGTCGCCCATGGGGAAGGGGACACGCAGTCCCACCCTCTCCACCGTCGCCGCCACGTCTATCCCCACGGCCTCCATGGAGGGCCGGGCCCGGAAGGGGTGGCGGCAGGCGACGCTTCCCTCGGCGGCGACACAGGTCTCGCACAGGCGGCAACAGCCGCCGATGAGGCCGGCGGCGAAACGATAACCCCGGTGAAAGGCCTCCCTCTCCCCCAGGTTGACCAGGTCGTGGAGGCGGTTGGCCGGAACGAAGACCTCCTCCCGGGAGGCCCCCGCGGGGGCCCTGACCTGGATGAGGACCCCCTCGCGGTACCTCCTCAGGGCCCGCCGGAATTCGGGGACGGTCATCACGAAGGGGGGGCATGTCAGGTTCCGGCGGAAGGAGTCGCAGATGGGTATCTGGCACTTGAGGCGGACCCGCTCGTCGCAGACGACGTCCGCCGCGGCCATGGGCAGGGCCGCCGAGGCCCCCGCCGCGAGGAGGACCTCCGCGACGGCCGCCGCCCCCCCGCCCGCGCCCGGGGTCTTCATCCCTCAGTACTCCATCCCCGCCCGCTCCTTGAGCCCCTGGGCGTAGTGGTGCTTGACCTCCCCGACCTCGCTCACCGTGTCGGCCAGCTCGATGATCTCCCTCGGGGCGTAGCGGCCCGTGATGATCACGTCAAGGGCGGCGGGCTTGTTCCTCAGCTCCCCCAGGACGTCCTCGAGGGGCACGAGCTTGAAATCCAGCGCCACGTTGAGCTCGTCGAGGATGATCATGTCGTAGGCCCCCGAGGCCATGGCCTCCTTCGCCAGCTTCCAACCCTCCCGGGCCAGTTCCACGTCCACGGGGGCGGGGTTGTCCCGCATGACGAAGCTGTCCAGGCCGCTCTGGCGGATGACGAGGTCCGGGAGGAACTTCTCCGCCGCCAGGACCTCGCCGTACTTCTTCCCCTTCATGAACTGGATCATGAGGACCTTCCTGCCGTGGCCGATGGCGCGCAGGGCCTGACCCATGGCGGCCGTCGTCTTGCCCTTGCCGTTCCCCGTCAGGACGTAGATCACCCCCCGGTTGTGCCTCCTTGTGGCCTCCTCGATGAGCCTGTCCGTCATAGAACCTCCCCCCATGGAAAAGGCCCGGGACCGCCTTCGCCCGCCCCGGGCCTTCCGTCTTTCAAACCCCGAGTCCGCCGGGACTCAGACGCCCTCCTTCAGGAAGCGCCGCGCCACTTCCTCGGCGAGGGTGTAGGGATCCGTCTTCTTGTCCATCAGTTTCTGGATCATCCCCTCGATCTCCCCCTCCGCCACGAGGTGGTTGAGGATGGGCTCGAGGACGCAGGACCTGATGGCCTCGTGGAGCTCCACGGCGGCCTTGCGCCGGATCCGCGAACCCAGCAGGTCCTTGGCGACGAGGTGCTCGTGGTGCTTGGCGATGGTGTCCGTCAACTCCTCCATGCTCTTCCCGAACGAATCGGGCTCGAAGGCGTTCTCCACCCGCACGATGGGCGGCCGCCAGCCCGAGGCGAACGTCTCGGGGGGGGCCATGTCCAGCATGGCCATGATCTCCCGGCGGAGCTTGGACGACCCCTCCCGGTCGGCCTTGTTGATGACGAAGACGTCGGCGATCTCCATGATCCCCGCCTTGATGGCCTGGATCTCGTCGCCCATGCCGGGGATCAGGACGACCAGGACCGTGTGGGAGTGGTTGATGATGTCCACCTCCTGCTGCCCCGTGCCGACGGTCTCCACAAGGATGACGTCCATGCCCATGACGTCCATGACGTGGATGGCGTCACCCACGGCCTTCGCCAGGCCGCCGAGGGCGCCCCGGGTCGCCAGGCTGCGGACGAAGACCCCGGAGTCTTCCGCGTGGCGCTGCATGCGGATCCGGTCGCCGAGGATGGCACCGCCCGTGAAGGGGCTCGTGGGGTCCACGGCCAGGACGCCCACGGTCTTGCCCCGCTTGCGGAACTGCTCCACCAGACCGTCGACGAGGGTGCTCTTCCCCGCCCCCGGCGACCCCGTGATCCCCACGACCTGGGCCTTGCCCGTCAGGGGAAAGAGGTGCTTGATGGTGGAACGGGCCTCCTTGACGCCGTCCTCCAGGTTCCTGATGAGGCGGGAAGCCGTCCTCACGTCCCCAGCCTTGATCTTTTTTACCTTTTCCATGTCCTCGCTCTCATTCTCTGGGTTTGACATTATTGTTTATCCACTCGACGATGCTGTCCAGGGTCGCCCCGGGCGTGAAGATGGCCTTGATGCCGTTGTCGTAGAGGTACTGGAAGTCCTGGTCGGGGATGATGCCGCCCCCGATGACCATGATGTCGTCGGCGCCGCGCTCCACGAGCTGCTTCTTCACCGCCGGGAAGAGGTAGCGGTGGGCGCCCGAGAGACAGCTCAAACCCACGAGGTCCACGTCTTCCTGAATGGCGGCGGCGGCGATCTGCTCCGGCGTCTGGTGACAACCCGTGTAGATCACCTCGAACCCCGCGTCCCTGAAACAGCGGGCCAGAACCCTCGCACCCCGGTCATGACCGTCCAGACCCGGTTTCGCGACCATCACGCGCAGTTTTCTCTCTGCCATAAGCGTCGTTCCCTCCTCATGCACTCGTAATATCAATAGAGACCCGGATCACGGTATTCACCGTAGACTTCCCTGTAGACGTCGCAGATCTCCTGGACGCTGGCCAGGTTCTTGACCGCCTCGATGCAGTAGGGCATGACGTTCTCGCCCTTCTTGCAGGCGTTCTTGAGGTCTTCGAGGCATCTCTTGACGGCCTTGTTGTCCCGCTTGCGGCGGACGGCGTTGAGGCGCTCGATCTGCTCGATCTCCACCCGGTCGTCGATCTCCACGAGGGGAATGGGCTCCTGGACCTCGCTGACGTACTTGTTGACGCCGATCATGATCTTCTCGCCCGCGTCGATCTGGCGCTGGAACTTGTAGGCGGCGTCGGCGATCTCCAGCTGGGGGAAGCCCTTCTCGATGGCCGCGATCATGCCGCCCATCTCGTCGATCTTGTGGATGTACTCCCAGGCCTTCTCCTCCATCTCGTTCGTGAGGGCCTCGACGAAGTAGGAGCCCGCCAGGGGGTCGATGGTGTTGGCCACGCCCGTCTCCTCGGCGATGATCTGCTGGGTCCTGAGGGCGATCTGGACGGCGTGGTCCGAGGGGAGGCAGAGGACCTCGTCGAGGGAGTTGGTGTGGAGGGACTGGGTACCGCCCAGGACGGCCGCCAGGGCCTCCGTGGCCGTGCGGATGACGTTGTTGTAAGGCTGCTGGGCCGTGAGGGAGCAGCCCGCCGTCTGGGTGTGGAAGCGCATCCACCAGGAGCGCGGATCCTTCGCCTTGTAGCGGTCCCTCATGGCCTTGGCCCAGATCCTCCGGGCGGCCCTCATCTTGGCGATCTCCTCGAAGAAGTCGATGTGGGAGTTGAAGAAGAAGGAGAGGCGGGGGGCGAAGGAATCGACGTCGAGGCCCTTGCGGCGGATGACGTCCTCCACGTACTCCATGCCGTCCCTGAGGGTGAAGGCCAGCTCCTGCACCGCCGTGGAGCCCGCCTCCCGGATGTGGTAGCCGCTGATGGAGATGGTGTTCCACTTGGGGACGTACTTCGTGCCGAACTCGACGGTGTCGCTGATGAGCTTGACCGACGGCTCGGGGGGGCACATGAGGGTCTTCTGGGCGATGAACTCCTTGAGCATGTCGTTCTGGATGGTCCCGCCGATCTTCGTCAGGGGGATGCCCTTCAGATCCGCCGCGGCGCAGTACATGGCCCACAGGGCCGTCGCCGGCGGGTTGATCGTCATGGAGGTGGTGACCCTGTCCAGGGGGATGCCGTCGACGAGGGTGAGGAAGTCCTCCAGGGTGTCGATGGCGACGCCGCACTTCCCGCACTCGCCCCTGGCCTTGGGGGAATCGGTGTCGTAACCCATGAGGGTGGGGAAGTCGAAGGCCGTGCTCAGGCCCGTCTGCCCCTCCTTGAGGAGGAGGTGCCAGCGGGCGTTCGTCGTCTTGGCGTCCCCCATGCCGGAGAACATGCGGAAGGTCCAGTACTTCCCCCGGTAGCCCGTCACCTGGTTGCCCCTGAGGAAGGGGAACTGGCCCGGATAGCCGATGTCCCGCTCGAAGTCCATGTCCTTGATGTCCTCGGGACCGTAGAGGCGCTTGATCTTGAGGTCCGAGACGGTGGACCACAGATGGTCCGGCTTCTGGTCCGGGTTCTTGGCGATGACCCGGCGCACCTCATCCTCCCACTTCTGCCTCAGTACGCTGGATTTCTCCAGCACTTCCGCTGCAAAGTACATAACTACACCCTCCTTACACGATAGATTTTAATGCCTACCTCAAAAAACCCCCAAAAACTTATCCGTACCCGATCCAGGACCCCCACGGGCAAGATCTCCCCGCGGACCGATCGAGGCGTAGGCTGAACGGAAGCTGTGATTTGCCATGTACTTTGAAAGGCGAGAGGAAGCATGGCCGAGATACTTTTCTACCCACTGAATTGCTATTACGGTTCGTCAGGTTTGTCAAGGGAAAAGGCACGGGCCGATACGAAGCCGCCCCCGCGTCTCCCGGCCTTGCGGGAGAAGGGGGGCGGTCGAGGGGTCGTCCTGCGGCGTCACGGCGGGCCTGCCGGTTTCGATCCCCGCCGCGGCCCGCCGCGCGTCAATCTTTCAAACCCATGATCTTTTTCGCCATCTTCTTCTTGGCCTCGAAGTCCGTCAGGACGGTGAACATGAACCGCTGGGTCTGGGGGGCCCCGGCGCCGTGCCACGTCCCCGGGCCGTGGAGGCCGGCGGACCAGTGCTGGAGGAACTTGGCGACCTTGAGGCGTTTCTCCGCCGGGGCGACGGCGCCGAAGGCCTTCTTCAGGGCCGGGCCCACCTCGGGGTCCTCGAGGTCCTTGATCCGCGGCATGGTGACGACGAGGCCGCCGCCGATGTCGCCGGCGTTCTTGATGATCTCCCAGAAGCCGTGGGCGATGTTGAGCTTCGCGGCGTTGCCGAAGAGGTCGTCGGGGAGATAGACGCCCGAGCCCTTGGGCTCCTCCCTCCCCCTCATGGCGGCGGCGATGGCGCAGGCGTGGGAGGTCTCGCTGTAGCGCAACATGTCGATGATCTTCTCCTGGATGTGGGGCACCTTGTCCACGCCGATGTACTCGGCGGCCAGGAGGGTCCCGCCGATGATGAGGTCGGCGAAACCGACCTTGCAGGCCCCGCCGCAGTTCATCCGGTGGGCCTTGGCGAAGCGGGTGACCATCCTCCCGCAGTACTTCGTCTCCCCGCAGAGGAAGACCCTCTCCCAGGGGATGAAGACGTTGTCGAAGTACATCGTCGACGTCTCCCGCTGGCCGTAGAGGGGATTGCCGAGTTCGTACTCGTCGTCGCACATCTCCCTCTCCGCCGAGTAGGCGTTGTACTGGCAGATGTACGAAAGGCCGGGGGCGCTGTTCTGGACGGCGAAGGCGAGGGCGAATTTCTCCTCCCCCTCCCGCAGGGCGCCGCCGGGGAGGACGAGGGTCTCGTGGGAACCGATGGCGCCGCTCTGGCTGACCTTGATCCCCCGGACCACGATCCCGTCGTCGCGCTTTTCGACGAGATGGACGAAGGTGTCGATCTCGTCCTGCTGGGAGGGCCGTTTCTTCCGGTCCCCCTTCGCGTCCGTGATGGCCCCCGACACGGCCAGGTCGTTGGCCTGGGCGTAGGCGAGCCACTTGTTGAACCGCTCGTTGTAGTTCGTCCCCAAATCGCGGTCCATCTCCCAGGTCGTCGAGGCGAGGCTGTTGAGGGCGTCGCAGCCCACGCAGCGGTAGTTGCACGTCCCCACGGTCTGGCTGGTGAGGAGGGCCATCTCCTGGCGCATGTCGAGGTCGTGGATGCTGCGGGCCACGTTGAGGTTGCGGTTGATGGGTTCCCCCGTGAGGTGGGAGGAGGCCACCATGACCTCCTTGTGGGCCGGGTCCTCTGCCAGACCGTAGATGGCCGCGTTGGCCAGGACCATGGAGCGGGTCACGGGGTTGTCCAGGAGGTTGTCCACCCACTTGCCCCCGATGTAGACCCGCGGTTTCATCTTCCTGATGGTGTCCAGGTATTCCTTTTCCGTCTTCAGTGCCATAACGCTCCTCCTTTTTATGCTATGAAGACCTTCTCCGTTAACCCGCCGCCGGGCCCGGGCCGTCACGTCTCCGCCGCCGCCTCGATGACGCAGCACGCCTCGCCCTTCCCGCCGGGGAAGGCCACGATGTTGACCAGGGCCTTGTCCATGACGGCGGCCAGCTCCTCCCGCGACCGCCGTCCCCGGATGGTCAAGGTCAGGCGCCTCCCCGCCCGGTCGGCCCCGGCGAGGATATCCTCGGCGGCATACCCCGGGAGGGTGTTCTTGGCGAGGCACGCATAGGCGAAACTGGCGAACGTACCGGCCAAACCCTCGTATAGGCCCCAGAGTTGGCCGTTTACGACCAGGGCGATGACCTCCGTGTCTCCCTCGCCCAGGGGCGAGATGGGCGTCTTTTCCATGGCCTCACAGGCTCCTTGCCAATTCCTGGGCCGCCACGTGGATGGCGTCCCAGGCCCCCCCGAAGGGCGGGGCGTAGGGCAGGTCGAGATAACCCACCTCGTCCACCGTCATGCCGTTCCAGAGGGCCGCGGAGAGGGCGAAGATCCTCTGGACGGCCCCCTTGGCGCCCAGACACTGGGCCCCGATGAGGCGGCCCGTGGTCTTGTCGGCCGTGAGCTTCACGAGGAGCCTCTCGCCCCTCGCTATGGGCCGGCCCACGGGGAGGCCCTGGATGAAGGCGCTTGCGGGGGCGAAGCCGTACTTGACCGCCTCGTTCTCGTTGAGGCCCGCGGCCGCCACCTCGAGGTCGAAGACCTTGAAGGACTGGGCCCCGACGACGCCGGGAAACTCCGCCGGCCGTCCCCCGATGTTCTGACCCGCCACCCGCCCCTGCTTGTTGGCGATGTCCCCCAGGGGTATGTAGACCCAGCGGCGGGCGACCTTGTGGAAGACCTCGCAGCAGTCCCCCACGGCATAGATCCCCGGGACGGAGGTCTGCTGGCGGAAATCCACCTTGATGGCACCGCTTTCCCCCATCTCGACGCCGGCGGCCGCGGCGAGTTCCGTGTTACTCCTCACACCCACGGCCATGAGGACGAGATCGGCCCCCAGGTCGCCGGAGTTGGTTTTCACCACGAGGCCCTCCCCGTTCCTCTCGATGGAGAGGGGGGTGGTACCACCCTGAAAAAGGACACCGTTCTTTTCCAACTCTTCCAGGATGGGGGCGCAGAACTCCTCGTCCCAGCGGGGCACGGGCCGGTGCCGCCTAACGATGACCGTCGTCTCGATGCCCAGGTTGCGCAGGGCCTCGGACATCTCCATGGCGATGAAACCGCCGCCGACGATGACGGCCCGGCGGCAGGCCCTGCCGTTCAGATAGTCCTTGATGCGCAGGGCGTCGGAAAGATCCCGCAGGACAAAGACGCCGTCCAGGTCCACCCCGGGGATGTCGAGGCGGGTCGCCCGGGCCCCCGTGGCGATGGTCAGGCTATCGTAGGGGAGGCGGGAGCCGTCGGCGAGGCGGACCTCACCCCTGGCCGCGTCGATCTCCTCCACCCGCGTCTTCGTGAGGACCTTGATCCCCGTCTTCCCGAACGCCTCGGGAGTCCGGATCACCAGCTTGTTGTAGTCTTTTATTACATCGCCGATGTAATAGGGCATCGGTCAAGCGGCATAGGAGACGAACTCCCCCGCCTCGATCATCGTGACCTCCAGGGACTTGTCCCGCCGCCTCGCCTCCGCCGCCGTGGACGGTCCGGCGGTGCCGCCGCCGACGACAATCAATTTTCGACCCATTTTTACCTCCTTCATTGACGGATTTATTGACGGATCCGGGTTTGCATCGGTATCGACGCCGGGACCCTCGATCCCGGACGAGATCTCAACCCTTCAGGTTCTCCACGTTCTTCCCGAAGGGCCGCGACGCCGCCTCATCCCGGTCGGTATAGATCAGCTCCGCCGCCAGGCCCGCCGCCTCGGTGATCAGCTCCCGGCAGAAGAGGGCGTGATCCCGGCAGAGCCAGCTGTGTTGCCACTGGGCGGTTAAGTCCCGGCAGAGGGTCTTGCCGTGCTTCTCGTAGAAATGGTTGGGGATGACGTTGAACAACCGGTAGAGACCCGGTCTCCCGTAGAGCTGTTCCGTGGCTTTCTTGACCAGCTCCTTGCCTTCCCCCTCGGGGAGGGCGCTCCGGCCGTGGACGGCCCCCACGGCCAAAACGGCCCCCGCGATGGCCCCGCAGGTGTCGCCGAAGAGGCCGATGCCCCCGCCGAAACCCGTGGCGACCTTCTTCACCTCCGGGGGCAGCCCCGTTTCCGCGAGGCTCAAGACCGCCTCGGTCACACACTCCGCACAGTTGTAACCCAGGGAGAAATTCTTCCGGGCCCGCTGGCGGATCGCCTCGATCTTCTCTTCCCGCGTCATGCCGTGCACCTCCTTGTTTTTTCAGTAATACCCCGCCTTTTACCCCGACAGCGGGGATGGTGACACCGCCGTCAAACAAATGCAACGCCTAAAGTATGCTTATAAATTACCGAGGCAAAATAAGATGCCATCTACAAAGCCATGAGGTACGAACGGAGGTTGGCCTTACGGTGTTTCAGGCCCACCTTCCTACGGATGTTGTTCCGGTGGACGTCGACAGTCCGGGGGGAAATGCCGAGGAGTTCCGCCATTTCCTTCGTCGCGCGGCCCTCCTTGATGAAGGTGACGATCTTCAGCTCCATGGGTGTGAGGTCGGGGTGGCGGGAGTAGAGGGTCCTGAGGAAGGGAGAGGTGATCTCGTTGAGGTGCCGCTCCAGGATGGCGAGCTGGTTGGCCTGGTGGGCGTTGAGGGGCGAGGCCTTGAGGTTCTCCACGTAGGGGAGGATTAGCTCCCGGATGTTGTGGACGACCTTCTCCTCCAGCTCCGCCCGGTCCTCGTCCCGGCGCCTGAGGAGGACCTTGAGGGCCGTGTTGGCGTCTTCGAGGTTCCGGGACTTCTCCTCCAGCTCCCGCTCCCGCCTCCTGAGGGCCTCCTCCATCTTCTTCCGCTCCGTGATGTTCCGGGCGATGCCGTGAATGGCCGTCGGCTGTCCCTCCGCCGCCACGATGCGGGCGTTGACCTCCAGCCAGACCGTCTCCCCCTCCCTGGTGAGGGTGCGAAACTCCTGGGTCGCCTCGTCGTCGCCCCGGACGAGGCGTTGCTGGAGGAACTCCCGGGCGAGGGGCAGATCCTCGGGATGGACGAGATCGGCGATCGAGAGGCGCCGGAACTCCTCGGCACTGTAGCCGTAGGTCCGGGAGGCGGCGGCGTTGCACGACCGGATCCGGCCCTCCAGGTCGAGGATGAAGATGACGTCGTTGGCGTTCTCGAAGAGTTCCCGGTACTGACGCTCCGACTGCCTCAGGGCCGCCTCGGCCCGGCGGCGGTCCGTGATGTCCGTGACGATCTCCACGACCCCCGTGACGGCGCTGCCCCCGTCCCGGACGGGGTAACTGCGCAGGACCCAGTTCTTGCCGTAGGAGGAGAGATCGAAGACCTCGTGGGGCCTGCCGGTGCGGAGGGTCTTGGCGGCGGGACAGACCCGGCAGATCCGGTCCCGGCCGTGGAGGGTGCGGTAGCAGTGGGAGCCGTCGAGGCTCCCGGGGGGTAGGTTGAAGGCCTCGTGCATGGCCTTGTTGGCCCAGATGACCCGCATGTCCCGATCGAGGTAGAGGACCAGCTCCGTCATGGCGTCGAGGATGACGGCCTTTTCCCGTTCCGAGCGGGAGGTCCGACGGACGGGACCCGATCCTCCCCTCCCCTTTTCCGCCCTTTCCGGCATGGATGAGCGCCCCCTGGTGAGGATTGGATAATGGATTGATCCGCCGTCTTTGTCAAGACCGGGGATGATTTGTATAGAGAAGGCGGCAAGGCCGTGTTATAGAAGGCCCGATATCGATACGGGGGGATCAGGGATGAAGGAACCGCTCTTGATGAACATAAAGAACACCGTCTATCTCGACGGACCCGACGCCCTCATGATCGTCGACCGCCGCCGCCTCCCCGAGAAGGTGGTGGGGGTCTATCTGACGGATCACATCGAGGTGGCGAGGGCCATCGAGGAGATGATGGTCCAGGGGGCGGGCGATATCGCCATCACCGCCGCCTACGGCCTCTACCTCGCCGCCCGGGACCGGGAGAACAGGGGTTACGAGGCCGATATGGCCTATCTCGAAGAGGCGGCCGCCCTCCTCAAGGCGACGCGCCCGACGGGCTTCCACCTCGCGGCCCTCGTGGATAGGATCCTGGCGCGGGTGCGGGAAACCCCCGAGAGGCCGCCGTCGGAGGTGATCCTCGCCGCCGTGGAGCGGGCCGTCAAGAGGCAGGGGGAGATCTCGGAGGCGACGGGGAGGGAGGCCGCGTCCCTCGTCAAAGACGGGGACACGATCCTGACCCATTGTTTCGCCGGGGCGGGTCTCCTCCACCTCTTCGCCGAGGCCGCCAGGGGAGGCAAGACCCTCAAGGCCCTCTGCACGGAGACGAGACCCTATCTCCAGGGGGCCCGGCTGACGGCCTGGTCCCTCTCGGAGATGGGGGTGGAGACGACCCTCATCACGGACAACATGGCCGCCTGGTTCATGGCCCGCCGGGAGGTGCAGGCCGTCTTCACGGCGGCGGACCGCATCGCCCTCGACGGGAGCGCCGCCAACAAGATCGGGACCCTCCAGCTCGCCGTCTGCGCGAACCACTTCGGGATCCCCTTTTACATCCTCGGCTACGGGGGGCCGGACCGCCATACCCCCCGGGGGACAGACATCCCCATCGAGGAGCGCCCCGCCGCCGAGGTCCTGACCTTCCAGGACGCGCCCATCACGGGCCCCTTGGTAAAGGCCCGCTACCCGGCCTTCGACGTCACCCCCCCGGGGCTCATCACGGCCGTCGTCACCATGCGGGGGGTCTTCCCGCCGGAGGCCATGGCCACCTTCCACGAAGGCCGCCAGGGGTCTCTCTGAAGGGGTAACGAAAGGCCCCTCTCCCCCCGGTCTCCGGGGGGAGAGGGGGATACCGGTCACTTCACCTTACGGTTGAGGAAGTAGCCGTCGGGGTCGCACACCTCGCGCAGCAGGCGCAGGTCCTCGGCCGTCGGCTCGGCCATCTCCTTCAGGTCCGGGGAGACGAGGAGGTCGAAGCTCACCAGGTCCTGGATGTCCTTGGCCGTCTTGCCCGGCAGGACCTCGAGGAGGACCATCCGCTTCGTCTCCTCGTCGAAACCGAAGAGGGCCTGGTTGGTGATGACCCGGTAGGGTCCCTGACCCATGACCCCCGCCTTCTCGCGATAGTCGGGGGAGCCGTCGCCGTAGCCGATGCTCGTCAAGAACTCCACCTTCTCCACGAAACGCCGCTTCTCGAGGGCCATGATGATGATGGACCGCTCGCAGTTGGCCGCCATGGCCCCGGCGCCGCCGCTCCCGGGGAAGCGGGTCTGGGGGCGGTCGTAGGTCCCCCCCTCGAAGGTGGAACAGACGTTCCCGTACATGTCGATCTGGGCCCCGCCGATGAAGGCGTAGTCGGAGTAACCCCGCTGGGTCAGTTCGAAGACGGCGCAGAGGCCCTTGAGGTAGCAGGCCTTGCGGCACGCCCTCGTGTCGCCCACGGAGAGGGGCATCCCCATCTCGAGGATGGGGCTCAGGGGACCCGACTCGAAGATCATGGCCAAGTTGGGGGCATGGGTCAACTGGGCGTGCATGGAGGCGATGATGGGCAGTCCCGTCCCGACGAAGACGATCTTTTCGTCCTCGAGGACGCGGGAACCCGTGTAGGCAATCATCTCAAAGGGTGTATATTCAGGCATGTGTCTTGACCTCCTTGTGCTTTTCTATGAAAGGATGATGGGCTGGCCGCCGTCCATGTCCTTGATCTTCCTCAGGGTCTTGTAGGGGAGACGGCCGAGGAAATCGTCGAAGGTGTCGCAGCCGAAGATGTACTCGTCGTAGTACCTCTTGAGGTTGTCCTTGTTGCCCGTCCGGCGGAACTCCTCGCAGAGGGAGCGGAACTTGAGGATGTGTTCCATGTCGAACCAGTAGAAACCGTAGGAGGCGCCGGGATAGGCGCCGAAGGGCTGTTCCACGAGGGCGTCCACGGCGGCGTAGGGGATCTCCGTGAGGTTCGGGTAGGTGCGGACGTTCTCGTTGGGGATGATCCGCTCCGTCGTGACGATGCTGTACGTGGCGGCCATGGTGATCTCGGGGCAGGTGCAGTGGGCCCCGAAGATGCGGCAGTTGCCGTACATGTCCGCCGCCGTCACGTGGACGATGGCCACGTCGGGGTGACAGGCCGGGACGAGATAGACGTTCTTGCCGCTGAACGGGCAAACGACCATTTTTCCCCGGTTCACGAGCTCCATGTCCGAGCCGCCGTGGTCCCGCGTGGGGATGAAGGGGACGCCCATGGCCGCGGCCTTGAAGCGGGCGGACATGCCGTAGTTGGTGTAATCGTCCAGGCGGATCATCCCCCGGGAGGTGAGGTACCTCAAGAGGGGGGCGATACCGATGACCTCGTAGCCCCACCAGGCCAGCTCCACCCTCTTGATGGAGACGTGGTCGGGGTCCAGGATCATGGCCCCCGCCAGGAGCTCCGCGCAGATGGAGTTGGACTGGAAGGAGAGGGTGAGGTCCTTCGCCCCCTTGCGGATGATCTCATGGACGATGGCCACGGGGACGCGGGTGTTCACGAAACCCCCGATCCCGATATTGATACCGTCCTTGACGTACTTGGCGACGGCCTCTTTCAGGGTCGTGCGCTTGTCGTGCATACCCTTGCTCTTGGCCGACATGACCCTGCGGGCCTCTTCCGGGCTGGGCCCCCACCACTCGAAGGGTTCCTCCGCCAGGGCGGCGTCGTACTTCAGATTGGAAACCTTCTTGATCTTCGATGCCACTTTGTCGTTCATAACGGACTCTCTACCTCCACCTTGTTATTTTTGACCTTCCACCGCCCGGCGGCGGACGGCAAAAAAAGAGAGGCGCCGCCCCCCCGGGCGGCGCCTCCATAGGCGAAAAAAGGCAAAAAGTCAACGCCAAAGACGCAGAGGACCACATCAGGAGCCCCCGCGGGGCGCCTCTTTACGGATCTCGCGTCATTTAGGACCTTGCAAGCCTCTCACTGCAGGCGGTGGCTGTAGGCGTCCACGGCCAGGGAGGGGTTCTCGTGGAGGCAGAGCATGGACTGGGGGATGAGAAAACTCCTCATGTTGGCCGGGACGTAGATGAGGAACCAGGGGTCGCCTTCGGCGTACAGGCCTCTCCTGCCGATGATCTTGCCCACCTTCCCGTAGAAGGGATGCTTCGGGTGGTCCACCACCACCACGTCTCCCAGATCCATCGCCGTACCTCCTTTCCTTCATAAGGGTTGCAGGAGGCTGAAACCGGAGGCGGCCTCCCGCCTCCTAAGCGACCGGCTACCCGTGAGCTCCAACACAATGACCTCCAGGACGTGCCACGTCCTGACACCGGTGCGGCAGCAACCCGCCCGGGCCTCCCCTCCCCTGCCGAAGGCCCCGTGGAGGTGCAGGACCACCTCCCCTTTCTCGTCGGGGAAGACGGTACCCACGCCGACCATCTCGTGGACCCCCGCCAGGGCCGTCATCACGGGGACGACGGGCACGGTCCTATCCTCCTCCGGGCCGACGACGATGCGGCTCCCGTCGTCGGCACCCCCCAGGCAGAAGACGACGGCCGAGGTGACACCCCGCTGTCGGGCGAAGGCCTCGACGGTCTCGTGGAGGACCTCCCCGTCCTCGAGGCGGAGGATGAACACCCTCCCCAAGGACGCCTCGGCGTACCTCATCAGAGCCTCCTCAGCTCCACGGACCAGGAGGAGACCTTCGTCCCCCCCGAGGTGAGGGTCCCCCGGTTCCAGTAGAGGTCGTCATCGATGAGGCGGAAATACTCTCCCCCCCGCATCCTCCCGTCCTCGGTCTCGAAGAGGGAGATGACGGAGTCGTCCACGAGGACGAAGCATCCCTCCATCCGGCCGAGGGCGGGGTTGTAGGAACGCCAGGTCGTCACATCCGCCCCCTCCCCCAGGGGGGTCACCTCGTAGCGGTTGGTGAACTCGATGCCCTCGTCCCCCACGATCCTCATCGTCGCCTCGATGATCCAGAGGCCCTCCTGGTGAAAGACCCGGGTCTCCCCCTCCACGGGGTAGATCCTCGTCCGGGGGTCGATGTAGATCCCCGAGGCCCGCCAGTTCCACTCGTCGAGGAGGAAGGTGTGATAGATCGCCCTCGTCATCTCTTCCCCCCTTTTATCACCCCCCGGGAGGCGGCGCCAGTCTTTTATCGTCCCTGTCCCGCGCCGAAGAGGGTCAAGAGTTCCCGGGGGTTATCCACCACGAGGTCGGGGCCCGCCGCCAGGAGGCGCTCCCGGGTGTGCCAACCCCACGTCGCCGCCACCGTGACCACGCCCGCCTCCTTCCCCTCCCGGATGTCGCCGGCGGTGTCGCCGATATAGTAGGTCTCCCCGGGGGGAAAGGCGAATCGTTTCCTGGCCCTGTCGATCTTTTCCCGCTTGCTGAAGGCGTCCTCCGAGCCGAGGATCGCCCGGAAGGAACCGTTCCAGGTGAAGCGGGCGATGATGCGCCCGATGGCCCGGGCGGAATTGGAAGAGATGATCAGCAGGGTGTGGTCGCGCCCGAGGGCCTCGACGACGGGTGATATCCCCGCCACGGCCTTCACGTCCCCGTAGTAGTTGACCCGCGCCGAGTATTCCTTCAGGGCGGCGGCGAAGGCGTCCAGGTCCACCCCCCTCTCCCGGAGGGCCTCGTAGAAGTTGCCCTCGAAGAGCTCGAGATAGTCCTCCACCGTCACGACGATGGGCATGCCGACGCGCTTGAGGCACCACTCGACGGCCCGGGTGTAGATCTCCAGGGAATCCACGAGGACGCCGTCGAAATCGAAGAGGAGGAGCTTGCCCACGGCCCGGTCTTCAGAGGCGGCGGAGGTTCTCCCCTAAGGGGGGGGAGACGATCCCGTCCTCGGTGATGATGGCACTGACGAGATCGGCCGGCGTGACGTCGAAGGCGGGGTTGAAGCAGGGGAAGCCCTCGGGTGCCCAGCGGAGGCCGCCGAACCCCCTGACCTCCTCGGCGTCCCGTTCCTCGATGGGGATGGCCGTGCCGTCGGGAAGGGAAAGATCGATGGTGGAGCGGGGGGCGGCGATGTAGAGGGGTATCCCGTGGTGGCGGGCGAGGACGGCCAGGGAGTAGGTGCCGATCTTGTTCGCCGTGTCACCGTTGGCGGCGACACGGTCCGCCCCGGTGACGACCTTCCGGACCCGACCCAACTTCATCAGCCAGCCCGCCATGTTGTCCGTGACGAGGCAGGCCTCGATCCCCTCCCTCGCCAGTTCCCACGCCGTCAGGCGCGCCCCCTGGAGGACGGGCCGGGTCTCGTCCACGTAGACGACGAACCTCTTGCCCTCCTCCCGGGCCGCCCTCAGGACCCCCAGGGCCGTGCCGTAACCCGCCGTGGCCAGGGCACCGGCGTTGCAGTGGGTGAGGACGGCGTCGCCGTCGTCGATGAGGGTCCGGCCGTGGAGGCCGATGCGGCGGTTGACCTCGATGTCCTCCTCGAGGATCGAGAGGGCCTCCGCTAGGAGGAGATCCCCCGCCCGCGCCGGGTCCGGCGGCAGGGTCGCAAGGCGCCGTTTCATCCGCTCGATGGCCCAGAAGAGGTTCCTCGCCGTGGGCCTCGTCCGGGCGAAGTCGTCGCAGATCCGCAGGGTCTCGAGGCGGAATTCCTCCCATGAACTGTTCCCGAACGACCTGGCCCCGAGGGCGATGCCCAGGGCGGCGGCCACGCCGATGGCGGGGGCCCCCCGAACGGTGAGATCGGAGATGGCCGCCATGACCCGGCGGTAATCGTCGCAGCGGACGTAGCGTTCCTCGCCGGGGAGGGCCCGCTGGTCCACCATGACGACGGCCTCGTTCTCCCAGAAGACGGTGCGGATCGGTGCCGTCACGTTTTCTCCTAAGGGGCCAGCATCCTCTTCAGGAGGTCGTTGAGGAGGCGGGGGTTGGCCTTGCCGCCCGTGGCCTTCATGGCCTGGCCGACGAAGAACCCGAAGACCTTCTCCTTGCCCGCCCGGTACTGGGCCACCTGGGCGGGATTGGCGGCGAGGATCTCCTCGATGACGGCCTTCAGGGCCCCCTCGTCGGTGATCTGGACGAGGCCCCGCTCGGCGATGATCTCCTCCGGTTCCTTCCCCGCGGCGTACATCTCCTGGAGGAGCTCCTTGGCGATCTTGCCGCTGATGGTCCCGTCCTCGATGAGGCGGATCATCCGCGCCAGGGAGGCGGCCCCGACGGGGCAGGCGTCGAAGGTCTTACCCTCCTCGTTGAGGAGTTTCAGGAGATCCCCCATGACCCAGTTGGCGGCGATCTTGGGGGCGCCGCAGAGGCGGGCCGCCTCCTCGTAATAGTCGGCCAGGGCCCGGCTCGACGTCAAGACGCCGGCGTCGTAGGCGGGGAGGCCGTATTCCTTCTGGAGGCGCTCCCTCCTGGCCATGGGCAGCTCGGGGAGGGTCTTGCGTATCTCCTCGATCCAGGTCTCGTCGATATGGACGGTCACCAGGTCGGGGTCGGGGAAGTAACGGTAATCGTGGGCCTCCTCCTTGCCCCGCATGGGGTTGGTCACTCCCTGGCTGTCGTCCCACAGGCGGGTCTCCTGGACGATCTCCCCGCCGCCCTCCAGGATGTACTCCTGGCGCTTGATCTCGTACTCCAGGGCCCGCTGGACGTTGCGGAAGGAGTTCATGTTCTTGAGCTCCGTCCGCGTGCCGAAGGCCTCCTGACCCTTCGGCCTCAGGGAGACGTTGGCGTCGCAGCGGAAGCTCCCCTCCTCCATGTTCCCGTCGCAGATCCCCAGGTAAACGAGGATCTCGTGGAGGGCCCGCAGGTACGCCGCCGCCTCCTCGGCGCTGTGGATGTCCGGTTCGCTGACGATCTCGATGAGGGGGACGCCCGTGCGGTTGAGATCGACGTAGCTGTAGGGGTTATGCTCGTCGTGGATGAGCTTCCCCGCGTCCTCCTCCATGTGGATCCTCGTGATGCCGATCCTCTTCTTCCCCGCCGCCGTCTCGACGATGAGGTGACCGTCCTCGGCCAGGGGCAGGGCGTACTGGGAGATCTGGTAGCCCTTGGGGAGGTCGGGGTAGAAGTAGTTCTTCCGGGCGAAGCGGTTGTAGGTGTTGATGCGGCAATTGGTGGCCAGGGCCATCTTGACGGCGAACTCC
Organism: Deltaproteobacteria bacterium; assembly: GCA_029553375.1. Lineage (GTDB taxonomy): Bacteria > Desulfobacterota > Syntrophia > Syntrophales > UBA8958 > JAKPCH01. The sequence continues at coordinate 68,533 of JAKPCH010000059.1, forward strand.
ACCACCTTCCTGTTAAGGACGGGCAGGACCCCCGGCATCCCCAGGCAGACGGGGCAGGTGTTGGTGTTGGGGGGGGCGCCGAAGGCGGTGGAACAGGCGCAGAAGATCTTGGAGGACGTCAGGAGCTGGGCGTGGACCTCCAGGCCGATGACGGGTTCGTATTCCATCACAGTCTCGGTCTCCTTACCTCGCGGGGCATGAGGGTCGAAAGGGCCGACCCGATCTGGATGAGCCTCCCCTCCTCGAAATGGGGGGCCAGGAACTGGACGCCGACGGGCAGCCCCTCGCCGGTGAAGCCGCAGGGGACGGAGATGCCCGGGATGCCCGCCAGGTTGGCCGAGATGGTGAAGATGTCGGAGAGGTACATCTGTATGGGGTCGTCGAGCTTTTCCCCGAGGCGGAAGGCCGCCGTGGGTGTCGTCGGGGTGAGGATCACGTCGCAGAGGGCGAAGACCCGGTCGAAATCCTCCCGGATGAGGGCCCGGACCTGGGAGGCCTTCTTGTAGTAGGCCTCGTAGTAGCCCGAGGAGAGGACGTAGGTGCCGATGATGATGCGACGCTTCACCTCGGCCCCGAACCCGGCGGAACGGGTCTTCTTATACATCTCCAAAAGATCCCGGGGATCCTCGGCGCGGAAACCGTAACGGACGCCGTCGTACCGCGCCAGGTTCGAGCTGGCCTCGGCGGGGGCGATGATGTAGTAGACGGCCACGCAGTACTTCGTGTGGGGGAGGGAGACCTCGATCAGCTTCGCCCCGCTCCCCTCCAGGGCCCGCGCGGCCCCCTCCACGGCCGCCCTCACCTCGGGGTCTATCCCCTCCATGAAGTACTCCCGGGGGATACCGATCTTCCAGCCCTCCACGGACCGGTCGAGAAAGGCCCGGTAGTCCGGGATCTCCACGGGCACGGAGGTCGATTCCCGGGGATCGTGCCCGGCGATGACGTTCATGAGGATGGCGCAGTCCCGAACGTCCTTCGTGAAGGGCCCGATCTGATCCAGGGACGAGGCGAAGGCCACGAGGCCGAACCGGGACACGCGGCCGTAAGTCGGTTTCATGCCGACGACGCCGCAGAGGGCGGCTGGCTGCCTGATGGAGCCCCCCGTGTCGGAGCCGATGGCGGCGGCGCACTCGTCGGCGGCCACGGCGGCGGCGGATCCGCCGCTCGATCCCCCCGGTATCCGCTCGAGGTCCCAGGGGTTGCGGGTGACGCCGAAGTAGGACGTCTCCGTCGAAGAGCCCATGGCGAATTCGTCCATGTTCGTCTTACCCGTGAAAACGGCCCCCGCGGCCCTAAGCCTCGCCACGACCGTGGCGTCGTAGGGGGGGCGGAAGTTCTCCAGGATGCGGGAGGCGCAGGTGGTGGGGAAGCCCCGGGTGCAGCAGATGTCCTTGAGGGCGATGGGGACCCCCGTCAGGGGCCCGATGCGCCCCTCCCTGATGGACCGGTCCGCCTCCTCGGCCTGGGCGTAGGCCGTCTCCTTCATGAGGGAGATGTAGGCGTGGACCCGGTCTTCCACGGCCTCGATGCGCCGGTAATAGGCGTCGAGGACCTCGCGGGCCGTCGTCTCGCCGGAGACGAGCTTCTCGTGGAGCTCGTGGACCGTCAGTTCGTAAAGTTCCATGACAACCCCGTCACTCGATCACCCGCGGGACGCGGAAGAACTGTCCCCGGGGATCCGGGGCGTTGGCCAGGGACTCCCCCTCCCCGAGGGACGGTTTGACCTCGTCGTCCCGGAAGGCGTTGTAGAGGACCGTGGCGTGGGTCATGGGCTCCACGCCCTTCGTGTCCAGGGCGTTGAGCATCTCCATGTACATGAGGATGTCGTTGAGCTGGATGGTGAACTTACCGATCTGATCCTCGGGGAACTCGAGGCGCGCCAGGTGGGCGACGTGCCGGACCTCTTCCTGGGTAATCTTCAAATCCTCACCTCCTAAAAGACCCGCCAGAGGGGCGTGATCTCCTCCCGGACCCGCCGGATGACGGCCTCCTTCTCCCCCGCCGCCTCCCCTTCCAGGCGGGCGATCTCGGCGGACGGAAAGGTCTGGAGGCCCGCCATCTCCCTCAGGACCGCCCGGACCGACGAGGTGACGCCCCCCTTGTGGTAGCCGCCCTCGAGGACGCCCACGAGGCGCCCCCGGCAGGAAGCGTCGGCGATGTCGAGGAGGATGCGCGTCATGGCCGCGTAACCGTCCTCCGTGACCCGCATGTCCCCCAGGGGATCCATGTGATAGCTGTCGAACCCGGCGGAGAGGAGGATCAACTCCGGCCGGAAGGACAGGGCCACGGGCTTGAGGAGACCGGTGAAGGCCCTCACGTACACGGCGTCGTCGCTCCTCGCCTTGAGGGGCACGTTGATGGTGTAACCCTTGCCCTCGCCCGACCCGAGCTCCCTCACCCCCCCCGTGCCGGGGTAGGCCGGGTACTGGTGCACAGAGAAATACAGGACCCTGTTGTCGCCGTAGAAGATTTCCTGGGTGCCGTCGCCGTGGTGGAGATCCCAGTCGACGATGAGGATCCTCTTCAGGCCGTGCCTGGACAGGGCGTAACGGGCGGCGATGGCGATATTGTTGAAGATGCAGAAGCCGGCGGCGCGGTGGCGGCTCGCGTGGTGTCCCGGGGGACGGACCAGGGCCATGGCGTTGTCCACCTCCGCCGCCATCACGGCGTCCAGGGCGTTCAGGAGACCGCCCACGGCCAGTTTCGCCGTGTCGTAGGACTCGGGGGTGGTCTGGGTATCCGGGTCGAGGGAATAGTAGTTCATCTTCGCCGTGGAGGCGATGAAGTCGATGTAGGTACGGTCATGGACGAGGGCGATCTCGTCGTGGTCGGCGTGGCGCGCCGGCAGGGGGACGAACCGCCCCTTCATGTCGGGGCCGTCCAGCATGGCGTAGATGGCCTCGAGACGCTCGGGGGACTCGGGGTGGTAAAACCCCTCCCCGTGGCGCAGGTATCTATCGTCCCTGACGATGCCCGTCCTTCTTTCCATTTCCGCCTCCCTCGCGACGACGTGGAGGCTTCTACCACAAAAGGAGGCGCCGATGCAAAGGGAAAGGGCCCGCGAATTTTGTTGACACCCCCTTGGGGCTCCATATAAGATTCCGCCCTGATTCTTTTGGAGACATTCGGACCATGTTCGGTATCGGCCTTCCGGAATTGATCGTCATCGCCATCGTGGCCCTCTTGGTCGTGGGACCCAAGAGGCTCCCGGACCTGGCCAAGTCCCTAGGCCAGGGGCTGAGCGAGTTTCGCCGGGCCGCCGACGGGTTGACGACGTCCGTGAAGGAGACCCTCAAGGAGGAGGACGGGGAAGAGACGGGGAAAGAGGGGAAAGAAGGGAAGACCGCCCCGGCGGCGGACGACGCCCCCCCCAAGACCTGAGCCCCTTGACCTCCCCTCACCCCATGGCAGAGAGACCAGAAGAGGAAAAACAGCCCCTCACGGCCCACCTGGCGGAGCTGAGGCAGCGCCTCATCAACTGCCTCGTCGCCATCGGCGTGGGCTTCCTCGCCTGTTACTATCTCAAGGAGGAGCTCTTCAAGATCATCACCCGACCCCTGGCCCAGGTCCTGCCCAAGGACAGCCACATGATCTTCACCGGCCTCCCCGAGGCCTTTTTCATCTACATGAAGATCGCCTTCTTCGCCTCCCTCTTCCTCACGAGCCCCTACACCCTCTATCAGGTCTGGCGCTTCATCTCCCCGGGCCTCTACCCCTCGGAGAAACGTTACGTCGTCCCCTTCGTCGTCTCCTCGACCCTCCTCTTCGTCGGGGGGGTCCTCTTTTGCTACTTCCTGGCCCTGCCCCCGGCCTTCGCCTTCTTCATCGAATTCTCGACGGATTTTCTCAGACCGATGATCTCCTTCCGGGAGTACCTCTCCTTTTCCCTCAAGATGCTTTTGGCCTTCGGACTCTGTTTCGAGCTCCCCGTCTTCATCTTCTTCATGGCGAAGATCGGCATCGTCTCCTCCCGGGGCCTGGTCAAACAGAGGCGTTACGCCATCCTCGTGATCTTCATCGTGGCGGCGGTCCTCACCCCCTCACCCGACGCCTTCAGCCAGATCCTCCTCGCCGTCCCCTTGATGGTCCTCTACGAGATCAGCGTCCTTTTGGCCCGCTTCGCCGAACGTAAAAAAGAAGGAGCCTCCGAGGTCGGTTCATGAAACATCATTCAAGAAACAGGGGCTTTGCGACCATCGTCATCATCGCCGCCGTGGCCGTGGTCTCCCTGATCCTCATCGGGGCGGCCCTGCTCGTCTATCTCCTCGTGGTGGATCTTCCTTCCGTCGCCACCCTGAAGGACTACCGTCCCAGCATCGCCACCCGCGTCTACGCCGACAACAACGAGCTCGTGGACGAGTTCTTCCTCGAGGACCGCAAGATCATCCGGGTCGCCGACCTGCCCAAGTTCGTCATCCACGCCTTCGTGGCCGCCGAGGACAGCCGCTTCTTCGAGCACCGGGGCATAGACCCCCAGAGTATCTCCCGGGCCTTTCTCAAGAACCTGGGGGCGGGGCGGATCGTCCAGGGGGGGAGCACCATCACCCAGCAGGTGGCCAAGAGCCTCTTCCTGACGCCCGAGCGGAGCTACACCCGCAAGTTGAAGGAGGCGATCCTGGCCTACAAGATCGACCACTACCTGACGAAGGAGGAGATCCTCAACCTCTACCTCAACCAGATCTACCTCGGCCACGGCACTTACGGGATCGAGGCCGCCGCCCAGGGTTACTTCGGCAAGAGCGCCCGCCAGCTGACCCTCCCCGAGGCGGCCATGCTCGCCGGCCTCCCCAAGGCCCCCAGCACCTACTCACCCTTCACGAACCCCGAGAGGGCCCGCCAGCGCCAGGCCTACGTCCTGGAGAGGATGTACGAGGACGGCTACATCACCCAGCAGGAGAGGGAGCGGGCCCTCAACACACCCCTCGTCCTCAGGTCCGTGCGGCCCAAGGAGAAGATCGCCCCCTACTTCGTCGAGGAGGTCCGCCGTTACATCCTGAGCCGCTACGGGAGCGACGTCCTCTACAAGGAAGGCCTCGAGGTCTACACGACCCTGAACATCTCCATGCAGAAGGCGGCCCGTGACGCCGTCGAGCGGGGTCTTAGGGAACTAGAGGACCGCCAGAAATACGAACGGGGCCTCGTCCAGGGGGCCCTTTTGGCCATGGACGCCCGGACGGGGGCCATCAAGGCCATGGTGGGGGGGAGGGACTTCACCAAGAGCGAGTTCAACCGCGCCACCCAGTCCCGGAGGCAGCCGGGGTCGGCCTTCAAGCCCTTCATCTACACCGCCGCCTTCGACAAGGGACTGACGCCCGTGACGACCGTCATGGACGAGCCCATCGAATTCCCCGACCCCTCGAGTCCCGACGGGATGTGGCGGCCGAAAAACTTCGACGGCAAGTACAACGGTCCCACCACCCTGAGGACCGCCATCGTCCAATCCCGGAACGTCGTGACCGTCAAGGTCCTCAGGGAGATCGGCGTGGACTACGCCGCCGCCTACGCGGCGAACATGGGGATCACCTCCCCCCTGACGAAGAACCTCTCCCTGGCCCTCGGTTCCTCGGGGGTCACCCTCCTGGAGATGGTGAGGGCCTACGGGGTCCTGGCCAACCAGGGCAGAAGAGTCACACCCTTCTTCATCACCAGGATCGTCGACCGGACGGGCCACATCTTCGAGGAGAACCAGGTCAAGGTGGAACAGGTGATCGACCCCCGCATCGCCTTCATCTCCACCTACATCATGCAGGACGTGGTGGAGAGCGGCACGGGGCGCCGCGTCAGGGGTATCGGCCGCCCCGTGGCGGGCAAGACGGGCACGACGAACGACGTGCGGGACGCCTGGTTCATCGGCTTCACCCCCTCCCTCGTGGCGGGGGTCTGGGTCGGCTTCGACCAGGAGCGGCCCCTGGGGCACCAGGAGGTAGGCGGCCGGGCGGCGGCGCCCATCTGGCTGTATTTCATGGAGAAGGCCCTGGCGGGCACCCCCGTCGAGACCTTCCCCGTGCCGGAGGGCATCGTCTTCGCCCGCGTCGGCGCCAGGGGGGACCCCGAAGGCGGGGCCAGGGGCTACATCTACGAGTGTTTCCTCGAGGGGACGGTGCCGGAGAACCTGACCCCCATCAGCCCAAGGGACGTCGGCCCGGCGAGGAGGGAAGAGGAGGAGGAATAACCCCCCTAAGGGCGGCCCTCCATGAGGGCCTTGATCTCCTCCCCGTCCACCTTTTCCTTCTCCAGGAGGAGACGGGCCCCCGCCTCGAGAACGGCCCGTTTCTCCGAGAGGATGGCCAGGGCGCGGGCGTACTGTTCGTCGATGATCCGCCGGACCTCGGCGTCGACGGCCTGGGCCGTCGCCTCGCTGAACTCCCCTGCCTGCCGCGGCCCGATCTCGAGGAAGCGGTTCTGCCTTTCCCGGGCTAGATAGACCTGGCCGAGGGCATCGCTCATGCCGTATTCCATGATCATGCTCCGGGCCGTCTCCGTGGCCCGGGCCAGGTCGTTGTGGGCCCCCGTGGATATGTCCCCGAAGACGAGGGCCTCCGCCGCCCGTCCCCCGAGGAGGGTGGCGATCTTGTTGAGGAGTTCCGTCTTCTTCATGAGGAAACGGTCCTCCGTGGGGACCTGCATGGTGTAGCCCAAGGCGGCGATGCCCCGGGGGATGATGGAGATCTTCTGGACCGGATCCGTCCCCGGGAGGGACAGGGCCACCAGGGCGTGACCCATCTCATGGAAGGCGACGATCTCCCGTTCCTGGGCGTTGATGAGGCGGTTTTTCTTCTCGAGGCCGGCGATGATCCTCTCCACCGCCTCCTCGAACTCGGCCATACCCACGGCCTGCTTGTTGTGGCGCACCGCCAGGAGGGCCGCCTCGTTCACCATGTTGGCCAGGTCGGCCCCCACCATCCCCGGGGTCATGTTGGCCAGCTTCTCCACGTCCACGTCGGGGGCCAGGCGGACCTTCTTCAGGTGGACCCGCAGGATCTCCTCGCGGCCCTTCTTGTCCGGCCTGTCCACCAGGACGTGGCGATCGAAGCGGCCCGCCCTCAGGAGGGCGGGATCGAGGATCTCCGGGCGGTTCGTGGCCGCCATGAGGATCACCCCCACCTTGGGGTCGAAACCGTCCATCTCCACCAAGAGCTGGTTCAGGGTCTGCTCCCGCTCGTCATGCCCCCCGATCCCTCCGAACCCCCGGGCCTTGCCCAGGGCGTCGAGCTCGTCGATGAAGATGATGCACGGGGCCTTCTGCTTGGCCTGGACGAAGAGATCCCTGACCCGGGCGGCCCCCATGCCGACGAACATCTCCACGAACTCGGAGCCGCTGATGCTGAAGAAGGGGACCCCGCTCTCGCCCGCCACGGCCTTGGCCAGGAGGGTCTTGCCCGTCCCCGGGGGGCCGACGAGGAGGATCCCCTTGGGGATCCGCCCCCCCAACTCGGTGAACCTCCCCGGGTTCTTGAGGAAATCGATGATCTCCATCAGCTCCTGCTTGGCCTCGTCGACGCCGGCGACGTCCTTGAAGGTGACGTTCAGGTCCCCCTCCATGTAGATCTTGGCCTTCTTACCCAGGGTCATGAATCCCGCCTGCTGGCTACCGATGCGCCTCATCATCAGGTACCAGACGCCGACGAACAGAAGAATCGGGAACACCCAGGAAAAGAGATCCCGCAGGAAGGTGGATTCGATCTCCCCCTTGAAGACGACGGGATACTTCTCCAGCATCGCCGACAGCTCGGGGTCGACGCGGATGGTCCTGAACAGGACCGTCTCGTCCGGTTTACCCCCCTCGACCCTCATCTTCCCCTGGATCTGATTGGCCGAGACGGCGATCTCTGTTATGCGGCCGCTCTTGAGGAGATTGAGAAACTGGCTGTAGGGGATGGTCTTGATGGCGAGGAGCGAGGCCAGGTAACCCTGGATGATGAATACCAGCCAGATGCCGAGAAGGACGTACCAAAGGGAGAAACGATGCCTCTTTTCCATGGGTTTTTATTAACAGACCTCCGAGGGATAGACAAGGGGTTTGTGCCCCCGCCCAAAAAAAGCTTGACAAAAGGGATAAACAGTCGTAAACGCCCTGCATTCTGAAAATTGGTCCAAAAGATGACTTTCACGGCAAAGAAGATAGACGTACCGCGGGGTGTCGTAGTCGTTATCGTAGGCGGGGGGACCGCTGCTCGGTGCGTCTGAGGGCGTAAGATCGAGCCGCGGGCCCCTGAACCCCGCGGCTTTTTTAACAGTCGAAAAAGCCGCATTCGGAAAGATTGCGGCTTTTTTTATTGAGGCGAAAAAACAATCCCAAGGAGGTGTCAACATTGCAGCGTAAGGGAGCCGAGATACTTATCCAGGTCCTGAAGGAGGAGGGGGTCCATACCATCTTCGGGTATCCCGGGGGTGTCCTTTTGGACATCTACGACGAGATCCACAAGGGCCACATCCGTCACATCCTCGTCCGCCACGAGCAGGGGGCCGTGCACGCGGCGGACGGTTTCGCCCGGGCCTCGGGACAGGTGGGCGTGGTCCTCGTCACCTCCGGTCCCGGTGCCTCCAACACCGTCACGGGCATCGCCAACGCCTACATGGATTCCATACCCATCGTGGTCCTCACGGGTCAGGTGCCCACCCATCTCATCGGGACGGACGCCTTCCAGGAGGTCGACATCGTGGGCATCACCAGGCCCTGCACCAAACACAACTTCCTGGTGAAACGGGTCGAGGAACTGGCCAAGACCCTTCACGAGGCCTTCCACATCGCCCGCTCCGGCAGGCCCGGGCCCGTCCTCGTCGACCTGCCCAAGGACGTCATGGCGGCCCAGACGGAATATACGCCCCGGCCGCCCGTCCGGGAGGAGGAGACGCCCCCCAGACCGGCCTCCAAGAAGGCCTTCTACGTCATGGACCTCATCGCCGAGTCTTCCCGCCCCCTGATCCTCTCGGGCGGAGGCGTCATCCTGGGAAGGGCCTCCGAGGAGCTCAGGAAACTGGCCTGGCGGACCAAGATACCCGTCTCCTCGACCCTCATGGGCCTCGGGGCCTTCCCGGGAACCGATCCCCTCTGGCTGGGGATGCCGGGGATGCACGGGACCTACTACGCCAACATGGCCATCAGCCACTGTGACCTCATGATCGCCATCGGCATGCGCTTCGACGACCGGGTGACGGGCAAGATCGACCACTTCGCCCCCCATGCCAAGATCGTCCATGTCGACGTGGACCCGTCCTCCATCAATAAAAACGTCATGGTCCACGTCCCCATCGTCAGCGATTGCAAGAGCGCCCTCCAGAGCTTCAACGCCCTGTTGGAGCAGCAGAACTTCACGGTGGAGGACGACCAGCGGAAGGAGTGGTTCGACCAGATCGAGGCCTGGAAAAGGGAAAACCCCCTCTCCTATTGCCCGAGCGACACGGAGATCAAACCCCAGTTCGTCATCGAGACCCTCTACAAGCTCACGAAGGGGAAAGCCATCATCACCACCGAGGTCGGCCAGAACCAGATGTGGGCCGCCCAGTTCTACAAATTCGAGGAACCCAACACCTTCCTGTCTTCCGGGGGCCTGGGGACCATGGGTTACGGATTCCCCGCCGCCATCGGGGCCCAGATCGCCTTCCCCGACAAGCTCGTCGTCGACATCGCCGGCGACGGGAGCATCCAGATGAACATCCAGGAGATGGCGACGGCCGTCCAGTACGACATCCCCGTGAAGATCGTCCTCATCAACAACGGCTACCTCGGCATGGTCCGCCAGTGGCAGCAGCTCTTCTACGAGAAGCGATACTCCCAGACGGACATGACCTTCCAGCCCGATTTTCTGAAGCTGGCCGAGGCCTACGGCTGGACGGGCCTGAGGGCGACGCGGCCCGACGAGGTGGAGGAGGTCCTCAAGCGGGGTCTCAGCGCCAAGGGGCCGGTCATCATGGACTTCCGCGTCTCCCGTGAGGAGTGCGTCTATCCCATGGTGAGGCCGGGGGGACCCATCAGCGAGATGACCCTGGGCCGAGAGATGGCCAACTGACTTAACGGGATATGACCCGGTGAATGAGGAAAGATACAGAACGGGAGGAGGCAACGAGAGGCAATGGAAAAAAAGGCACACACCCTGGCGTTGACGGTGAGCAACAAACCGGACGTCCTGGCCCGGGTGGCCGGGGTCCTCGGCGGCCGGGGGTACAACATCGAGACCCTATGCGTGGACGCGACGATCGACCCGGCGTACTCGAAGATCATCCTGACGACCATCCAGGACAAGACGACGATGACCAAGATCGAAAAGCAGCTCATCAAACTCATCGACGTCCACAAGGTCACGGACCTCACCAAGGTCGAGTCCGTGTCCCGGGAAATGATGCTCGTGCGGATGAAACTGACGGACAAGAACAAGGCCGACATCGCCCTCATCATCGACACCTTCAACGGGCGCGTGGTGACCATGAACGGCGATCACTGCGTCCTCGAGATCACGGGCGAGAAGGAGGTCATTGAGAGGGCCCTGGCGAGTCTGAAACCCCTGGGGATCGACGACATGGCCAGGACAGGGATCGTGGCCCTGGAGAGGCAGGCCTGAAAAAAAGGAGGAGGAGGGAGTTATGGCGAAATTGAATATCGGCGGTGTGATCGAGGACGTGATCACGGCGGAAGAGTTCACCCTCGACAAGGCCCGGGAGGTCCTCAAGGACGAGATCGTGGCCGTCGTGGGCTACGGGGTCCAGGGACGGGGCCAGGCCCTGAACATGAGGGACAACGGCATAAGGGTAATCGTGGGCGAAGGCCCCTACAACTGGCAGAAGGCCATCGACGAAGGCTTCGTCCCCGGCCAGACCCTCTTTCCCCCCATGGAGGCGGCCGAGCGGGGCACCATCGTCCAGTACCTCCTTTCCGACGCCCAGCAGAAGGCCATGTGGCCGGAGTTGAAGAAGACCCTGACGAAGGGGAAGGCCCTCTACTTCTCCCATGGTTTCTCCATAGTTTACAAGGACCAGACGGGTGTCATCCCCCCACCGGACATCGACGTGATCCTCGTTGCCCCCAAGGGGGCCGGACGGACCGTGCGGGACAATTTCCTTGCCGGCAGCGGGATCAATTCCAGCTATGCCGTTTTCCAGGACGCCACGGGCCGGGCCCTGGAGCGGACCCTGGCCGTGGGCGTGGCCATCGGTTCAGGCTACCTCTTCCCCACGACCTTCGAGATGGAGGTGTACAGCGACCTCACGGGCGAGCGGGGGGTCCTGATGGGCTGTCTCGCCGGCGTCCTCGAGGCCCAGTACAACGAGCTGCGCCGCCGGGGCCACAGCCCCAGCGAGGCCTTCAACGAGACCGTGGAGGAGCTCACCCAGAGTCTCATGCCCCTCGTCGCCGAGAACGGTATGGACTGGATGTACGCCAACTGCAGCACCACGGCCCAGCGCGGGGCCCTGGACTGGAAGAACCGTTTCCGGGACGCCGTGGCGCCCCTGTTTAAGGAGCTTTACGATCGCGTGGCGGCGGGCAAGGAGACGGAGATCGTCCTCAAGGCCGGGGCGGCCGAGGATTACCGCGACACCCTCCAGAAAGAGTTGGACGAGATGCGAAACAGCGAGATGTGGCAGGCCGGGGCCGTTCTCAGGTCCCTGCGGCCCGAGCGGCGCAAGAAGGGATAGACTCCGGAAGATCTTGAATTGAAGGACCTTTTTGTGTTACCGAGGAGCAATCGTTCCTTAAGGAGGGAGAGATGCGCAGCGATTTGATCATCAAGGGTCTGGAACGGGCACCCCACCGTTCTCTCTTCAAGGCCATGGGTTACACGGACGAGGAGTTGAGCCGACCCCTCGTGGGGGTATGTAACTCCTTCAACGAGATCATCCCCGGTCATGTCCATCTGCGGACCATCACGGAAGACGTCAAGGCGGGGGTGAGGATGGCGGGGGGCACACCCGTCGAGTTCCCCGTCATCGGGATCTGCGACGGTATCGCCATGGGCCACGTGGGGATGAAGTACTCCCTGGCGAGCCGGGAACTCATCGCCGACTCCATCGAGTCCATGGTCATGGCCCACCCCTTCGACGCCCTCGTCATGGTGACGAACTGCGACAAGATCGTCCCCGGGATGCTCATGGCGATTCTGCGCCTGAACATCCCCGCCGTCGTCGTCAGTGGCGGGCCCATGATGGCGGGGCGACACAAGGGCCAGCCCGTGGATCTCATCAGCGTCTTCGAGGGGGTGGGGAAGGTCAAGGCCAAGAAGATCTCCATGCGGGAACTCAAGGCCATCGAGGACTGCGCCTGTCCGGGTTGCGGTTCCTGCTCGGGGATGTACACGGCCAATTCCATGAACTGCGTCACCGAGGCCCTGGGGCTGGGCCTGCCCGGTAACGGCACCATCCCCGCCGTGACCGCCGCCCGGCGGCGCCTGGCGAAAGAGGCGGGAATGGCCGTCATGAACCTCCTGAAGAAGGGCATCAGACCCCGCGACATCGCCACCCTCCAGGCCTTCCGCAACGCCGTGGCCGTGGACATGGCCCTGGGCTGTTCCACCAACACGGTCCTCCACATCCCCGCCGTCGCCCACGAGGCCGGGATCACCATCGACCTGGAGATCTTCAACGAGATCAGCAAGAAGACCCCCAACCTCTGCAAGCTGAGTCCCGCCAGCACCCATCACCTCGAGGACCTCGACGCGGCGGGGGGCGTCCCGGCGGTCATGAAGAGGATCTCCGCCCTCGGCGTCATCGACGGGACCTGCATGACAGTCACGGGCCGGACGGTGGGGGAAAACATCAAGAATGCCTCCGTCCTGGACGAGACGGTCATCAGGCCCCTCGAAGACCCGTACCTGAAGGAAGGGGGCCTGGCCATCCTCCGGGGCAACCTGGCCCCGGACGGCTGCGTGGTCAAACAATCCGCCGTGGCGGAGAATATGCTCGTCAACGAGGGCCCGGCCCGGGTCTTCGACTCGGAGGACGAGGCCATCGAGGCCATCCTGGGCGGCCGGATCAAGGCGGGGGACGTCGTCGTCATCCGTTACGAGGGGCCGAAGGGCGGTCCCGGGATGAGGGAGATGCTCGCCCCCACCTCGGCCATCGCCGGCATGGGTCTCGACACGACGGTGGCCCTCCTCACGGACGGCCGGTTCAGCGGCGGCACCCGCGGCGCCGCCATCGGTCACATCTCCCCAGAGGCGGCGGAGGGCGGTCCCATCGCCCTGGTGAGGGAGGGAGATCTGATCGCCATCGACATCCCCGCCCAGACCATCACCCTGAAGGTCTCGGAGGGGGAGCTGAAGAAGAGGAAGAAGGAACTCAAACCCTTCAAGCCCTCCATCTCCAACGGCTACCTGGCCAGGTACGCCCGCCTGGTGACCTCGGCGAGCACGGGGGCCGTGTTCAAGGACTGAAGGGCCGGTTCCGCGATGGCAAGGGACGTGAAGGCCGTCGTCGCCGAGACCGTTTCCCTCTACCACAGGGCCTTCTCTTCCCTCCCGACGCCCTGGGAGGCGGCCCTGGAGGAGGTCTGGCCGGAACTCTCAGACCTGTGCCATCATGGATAAACTCCTGCGTCTACCCCTCGAATCCCTTTACGAAGGGGATCGGGCGGATCTCCTCGCCGCCCTCGGTGAACTACAGGGGCTTTTGGGGAGGATCGAGGGTCGCGACGGGGGAGGCGCGCCCACGGTCCCCGGCGAAGAACTCATGGGGGCGATCAGGGATACGACGGGCCGTCTCCGCCGGACCACGGGGAAATGGGGCCCCGTCCTGAGTTTTATGTACGGGGAGGTTTAGACCGGGGGGAGATATGGCCTCTCAGAAGAGGTTGCCGGTGACGCCGGCAATCCGCATGCTGAGGGAGAGGGGCGAGGACTTCATCCTCCGTCCCTACCGCTACGAGGAGCGGGGCGGGACGAAGGCGTCGGCCCGGGAACTGGGCGTGGACGAACACATCGTCGTCAAGACCCTGGTGATGGAGGACGATCAAGGCCGGCCCCTCATCGTCCTCATGCACGGGGACCGTCAGGTCTCGACGAAGAACCTGGCCCGTATCCTGGGCGTGAAGGCCGTAAATCCCTGCGACCCAAAAGTGGCGGAGAAGCACACGGGCTACAAGGTGGGCGGCACCTCACCCTTCGGCACCCGGCGGGCCATGCCGGTCTATGTCGAAGAGACCATCCTCTCCCTCCCCGTCATCCTCATCAACGCGGGGGGGAGGGGCCTCCTCATGGAGATCCCGCCCGCGGCCCTGGTGCGGCTCTTGAACCCGACGCCCGTGAACGTGGCCGTTTAGGAGCCAGACATGGACAAGGATCACCTCATCGTCCGTTGCGCCCACTGCGGGACAAAGAACCGTATCCCCAAAGAGCGCATCAACGACCGCCCCACCTGCGGCAAGTGCGGCGCCGCCCTCGACGAGATCATCATCCGTTGCCTCCACTGCGGCACGAAAAACCGCGTCCCCGAGAAACGCCCCCACGACCGGCCCCTCTGCGGCAAGTGCGGCTCCCCCCTCGTCGTCACGGGCGACAAAGGGGAGCCCCTGGAAGTGACGGACGCCTCCTTCCTCCGGGAGGTCCTCCAGGAACCGGGGGCCGTTCTGGTGGATTTCTGGGCCCCCTGGTGCGCCCCCTGCCGGACCGTGGCCCCCGTCATCGAGGAACTGGCGGCCCGCTACGTCGGGGGGGTGAAATTCGTCAAGATCAACGTGGACGAAAACCCCGTTACGGCGTCCCGTTACGACATTAGGAGCATCCCGACGATGCTCCTCTTCCGCGGCGGGGAACTGAGGGACCGCCTCGTGGGGGCCCTCCCGGCGGAGGAGATCGAGGAACACCTCCTGACCCTCATCAAGACAAACTGAAAGGAATCCCCCGGTGGCCCAAAACCGCACCCCCGTCTATACCTGCCGTATCTTCAAGGTCTTCGAAGAGGACGTTGACCTCCCCAACGGCCGGGTGAGCCGCCAAAGCTGGATCGATCACCGCCCCTGCATTGCCGTCGTTCCCGTGGCCCCCGACGGGAGGATCATCCTCATCCGCCAGTACCGGCACCCCACCGGGGGGGCCCTTATCGAGATCCCCGCGGGGAGCATCGACGTGGGAGAAACCTCCGTCGAGGCCTGCGTCCAGAGGGAACTGGCGGAAGAGACGGGATACCAGGCCGGGAGGCTGGAGAAGCTCTTCGAGGGCTACCTCCTGCCCGGTTACGGCAACGAATACATGTATTTCTACCTGGCCACGGACTTGGTCAGGGCGCCCCTCCCCCCCGACGAGGACGAGGACATCGCCTGCTGCAGCGTCACGGCGGCGGAGGCGCGGGCCATGCTCAGGGCCGGTGAGATCCGGGACGTCAAGACCGCCCTGGGCCTGACCCTCGCCCTGGCGAGACTGGAGGGGAACACGCCCTGGGGAGAGTGACCTCCCCTATCAGCGCAGGAGCCTCTCCCTCCTCTGGAGCTCGATCTCCAGCCTCTTGAGCTGTTCGATATTCCTCCTCAGCTCCTCGTTCTCGACCCGCAGCCTCTCCAGCTCGGCGGCGTTGTTGCGTTTTCTTTCCTCCTCGGCGAGGCGGCCCCTGAGGTTCCCCGCCTCCTTCCGGGCCTCCGCGGCGGCCTCCCTTGCCGCCCCCAGGGCCGCCTCCAAATCCGCCGCCTGCCGCCGGGACCGTTCAACCTCGTCGATGAGGCGCACGAAGGCCTCGGCAAAAGGGCGCCACTTGCTCTGCGGGTAGCGTTCCACAAGGGTGGTGAAGGCCTGACGGGCCTGGGCGTAGTCCCTGACGTTCCCCTTCATCCCGAGCCAATCGCACCCGGTTTCGAAAAGGGCCGCATCGGAACGGAGGACGATCTCCAGGGAGCCGGGCGGCGGGGGGGGCGGCTTGGGTCCCGAGGCGCAGGAGGAGAGGGCGAGGGCGAACAGGACGGCCGCGCCTATGACGGAGAGTTTTCTCACGATGCCCCGTCCATCTCTTCCTTCGTGACCACGTTGCTCCCCGCCAGGGTCTTTCCGTAATTCTTCACCTCCGCCGCCATCTTCGCCATCTCCAGGGGATTGGCGTACGTCAGGCCGTCCCCCGTGACGACGGAAACGGTAACGGACAGAAGGGGGAAGGAGCGCTCGTTGCCCTGACGGTCCCGGGAGACGATGCAACCTCTCCGGCGGTCCTCCTCGTTGAGGAAGGCGGGGATGCGGCGGTCGAATTCCCTGACGAGCCTTTCGCCGACGGCCCGGCCCCGTTCGGGGTCGCCGATGATAATGAAGTCGTCACCCCCGATATGGCCGATGAACATGTCCTCCCCCCCCAGTTCCGCCGCCGCCTCGGTCATGATCTTGGCCACCTCCTTTATCACCTCGCTCCCCCAGGCGTAGCCGTAGTTGTCGGCGAAGGCCTTAAAGTTGTCGAGATCGACGTGGCACAAGGCGAAGACCCGTCCCGAGGCGAGCCTCTTGTCGATCTCCTCCTCGATGGCCCGGTTGCCCGGGAGGCCCGTGAGGGGACTCGCGTCGAGGCGGAGGGCCTCCAGTTCCTTGAGGCGCTTCATCATGACGTTGAAGGATTGGCCGAGGCTCCCGATCTCGTCCCCCCGCTCCAGGGTAACCGTCTCGTCGAAACGGCCCTCGGCGACGAGACCCGTGGCCTTCTCCAGGCGTCTCAATGGGACGGAGATGTCGAGGGTGATGAGGACCGCCAAGAGGACGCCGACGGCGAGGGCGGCGGCCGTCAGGGCCATGGTCACCCGGGCGGCGCGCAGTGTCTCCGCGTTGATCTCGCCGAGGCGGGCGTCGATGGTCCTCTCCATCTTTCTCTGGACGGCCCGCACACCGGAGGTCATGGCCTCCAGGATCTTCCGGCCCTCTTCCGAGGAGGCACGCGCCGCCTCCTCCGGCCGTCCTTGGGCGATCATTTCCTGTTCCATCGCGAAGAGGCCGTCGTAGCGCCTCTTCGCGTCCCTGACGGGTCTCAGGAGGGAGGCCAAGGCGGGGGAGGCCGTGGAGAGCTGTTCGAGCTGACCCTCCAGCTCGGCGCTCCGGCTCCGGAAGAGCTGGGCGATGGCCTCGTCCTTGAGGATGAGGTATCTCTTCTCCGCCCCCTCCATGGCCAAGAGGGTGTCGCCGGCCTTGCGGGCCGTCTCGAGGGCGGTGAAGTCGTCGTTGATAATCCGGTGGGCGAGGCTGTTGAGATTGTTGAGGCGAAAGATGGCGTAGGAAGAGGCCAGCATGGTCAGCAAAGCCATGGCCAGGTAACTGGCCAACATCTTACGGCCGATGGTCCATTTCATGGCCCAGTGCCTACCACAACACGGATCGGTAAGGAAGGGGGGAATTGAAAAGTCTTGATAGACCCGCAAGAAGTGATAAAGAGGCCTGGATCCGCGGGAGGTCAGATGGGCGATCTACGGGAAACGGCGTCTTCACCGGCGGGCTCCCTCAGGGTGGGCCTCACCAACGGCCTCTCCAAGGGGTGGAGCGGTTTCGTCTGGATGATGAAGATCGTCCTGCCCGTCTCCTTCCTGACGACCCTCTTCGTCTGGACGGGGTGGCTCTTTTACCTCGACGCCCTGATCCGCCCCTTCACCTCCCTGATGGGTCTGCCCCCGGAGGCGGCCCTTCCCCTCCTCATCGGCATGCTGGCCAACATCTACGGGGCTATTGCCGCCATGGTCGTCCTCCCCCTCGACCGGGGCCAGATGACCCTCATCGCCATCTTCCTCCTCATGGCCCACAACCTCATCCAGGAGGGTATCATCCAGGGCCAGTCGGGCATCCACCCCTTCAAGGCGACCCTGTTCCGCATCATCGCCGCCGGCGTCACGACGGCCGTCGCCGCCCTTTGGCTGGGGAATCCGGGACCCGTGGGGGGCGCGGTCCCCCTCGTCCCTCCCCCCTCACCCCCCTTGACAGCGGTCCTGGGGGAATGGGTCGAGACGACCTTTTGGCTCTGCGTGAAGATCTTCTTCATCATCATGGCCATCATGATCGTCCTGGAGGTCCTCAAGGAAAAGGGCTGGATCGTCCACCTCGTGAGGCTCTTCAGCCCCCTGTTGACCGTCATGGGTCTCGACAGAAAGGTGGGTTTCCTCTGGATGACGGCCATCGTCTTCGGCCTGGCCTACGGGGGGGCCGTGATCGTGGAGGAGGCCAAGGCGGAGCACCTCTCCAGGGACGAGCTGGAGATGCTCCACCTCTCCATCGGGATCAACCACTCCATGGTGGAGGACCCCCTCCTCTTCCTCTCCCTGGGCCTCAACCCCCTGTGGCTCTACCTCCCCCGCCTCGTGGCGGCGGTGGTCTCCATCCACGCCATCAGGTTCTGGATGGGCCTCAGGCGCCCCGGATCAAGCCCTGAGGCCGGCCTGTAGGGGCAGGGGTACGTCCACGGCCCGGACGTAACGCCCCAGGAGATCCTTCGTCCCCGCCATGTTCAGCTTCCGGAAGAGGAAGGCGAACTTATCCTCCAGCTCCCGCCCCAGGGCGAGGCGGTTTTGAGCCGGCAGGTGCCAGAGGTCGTACTTGAAGGGCCCGAAGCCCTTCTTGCGGGTCTTGTAGAGGAACTGCTCCTCCGTGTCCTTCTCCTTACGCTCCTGGGCGCACTCCCTCCGCAGGTGGTCGTAGATCCGCTCCCTCAGGTCGGCGGGGAGGTGGGGGCTCTCATAGACGATGTTCTGGAAGCCCGTGGCGAGGTGCACCTCCGCCGTCCCCACGGCGGGGAAGCGGTCGAAGGCCTCGTCGGGAAGGGTGGAGGCCCCGTGCTGGACCGCCCCGGCCAGGCCGTAGCGGGTCCGGGCGGCCTCGGAGAGGTTCTTCAGGGTCTCGAAATCGAGCTTCACCTGGGCCACCGTGCCGTCGGGGAGGGGGACGCCGCCGTGGGTCGTCCCCGTCTGGACGCTGATCTTGCTGATCCCCTTCAGGCCGGGGCCGAATTTCTCCAACTCCTCGCCGTAACCCTCCATGAAGGCGTCCAGCTCCTCGACGGTGCTGTTCTTGCCCCCCACCTCGCCGATCTCACCGCCCACGGACACGGTGACGCCCTCGGGTTCCAGGTCCCGGATCATGGCCGTCAGTTCCGCCGCCAGGGAGTAGTTCAGGCGTTGCTGCTCCTTGACCGTCCCCTGGGAGAGGTCGACGAGGGTCGAGGTGTCGACGTCGATGTTGTAGAAAGAGGCCTCCAGGGCCTCCCAGATCAGGTCCTTGACGGCCTTCACCTCCTTTTCCGGGTCCTTGGCCCAGCGGCCCGCGTTGACCTGGAAGTGGTCCCCCTGGAGGAAGAGGGGACCCCGGTAACCCGTCTTGACGGCCGCCGCCGTCACGGCGCAGGTGTACTCCTCGGGCCGCTGGCGGGTGTAGTCGATCTCCGAACGGGCGATCTCGAAGATCACGGGTCCCACGGAGAGGGTCATGGCGGCCCGGAACACGGCCTGGGCCGTGTCGTAGGTGAGGGCCCGGATGTTGATGGCGGGGACGGTGAATCCCCCCGCCTCCCCTCGTCCCATGGCCTCGTACAGGCCCTGGATGGAGGCGGGGATGACGCCCAGGGCGGCACCCGCGCGGCGGACCAGCCAGCGGGCGGCATCCCGAGTCGCCTCGTCGGGGCCGAATACGGCCGTGTAGACCAGGTCGTCGATCAGGGACTCCCGCAGGACCTTCTCGTCCAAAACCTCGAGCCCCCCGTCGGTGATGCGGAGGGTACCTGCCACGCCCTCGCGGAGGGCGCCCAAACCGGCGAAGATCATCCTTGCACCTCCTGTTTTTCGTTCAGAAAGGCCCGGGCCGTCTCCACCTCGAAACGACTGCCGATGTAGATGGGGCTCCTCTGGCCCAGTTTCTCCACGGGGATATCGAGGATGGGGTTGTTGCCGTCCGTGGCCACGCCCCCGGCCTGCTCCACGAGGAAGGCCATGGGCTGGAGTTCGAAGAGAAGACGCAGCTTCCCCTCCGGGCTCTTGCGGAGGGCGGGATAGGTGAAGATCCCCCCGCCCTTGATGACGATCTGATTGATGTCGGGTACGAAACCGCCGCTGTAGCGGAGCTTGTAACCCTCCCGCTCGAGGTATTCCACGAACTTGAGGTGGGCCTCCGTCCAGTCGCGCCTCAGGCCCCCGAGGCTGTAGATGTCCCCCTTGTCCCGCAGGCGGATGTTCTCCTGGGAAAGGACGTACTCCCCCTCCCGGTTCAGGACGAACTCGTGGGTCCCCTTGCCCGCCGAGTAGACCATGGTGATGAGGGGGCCGTAGGTGATGTAGAGGGCCGCCACCATCGTGTCCCGCCCCTTGCCGAGGATGGTCCCGTTATGGATGCCGATGATGGTGCCGATGGCGAGGTTGGTGTCCACCAGGGAGGACCCGTCCAGGGGATCGGCGGTCACGAAATACTTCTCCTGGCCCTGGCCGATGGTGATGACCTGGTCCCGTTCCTCCGAGGCGTATTCCCTGACGAAACCGGAGAACTGGAGCTGGTTCTTCAGGATCTCGTCGGAACTCTTGTCGAGGGCGAGTTGCTCCTCGCCGTAGATGTTCTTGAATCCTGCCAGCTTGCGGTTTGACTCATGGATCTTGGCGGAGATGTACTTGCCCGTCACGGCGATCTGCCAGATGAGGCGCCTAAGATCCAGCTCCACCCCGGCCATCCACATGTGGCGCCTGAGATCCACACAGAATTTCGTGTAATCCGATATCCCTTCTCCCATGGTTGACCTCGCGAAAAACAATATGGATTGGGGGGTTTCATAACAGCAAATCGCCGGACTGGCAAGGTGGATTTTGACGTCTCCGGCCGCGGTGGGGCGTCTTTCGGCGAAAAAACCCTCAGGGGAGGGGCAGGGCGTGGTGGAGGACAATGACGACCAGGGCCAGGGAGGCGACGGCGGCGAGGAAACGCCGGTCCGGGGATCCCATCTCCCCGCCCCGCAGGGACGAAGGGGCCCGGTGTCCGTAACCGCGCGCCTCCACGGCCACGGCGAGGTCGTCGGCCCGGCGGAAGGCGCCGAGGAGGAGGGGGATGACGAGACCGACGGCGAGGCCCAGGCGTTTTGCGACCCCCCCCTCCCAGTCGGCCCCCCGCGCCGCCCGGGCCGCCCGCAGGCGCTCGTATTCCCCGAGGAGGAGGGGGATGAAGCGGAGGGAGACGGCGACCATGAAGGAGATGTCCCCCACGGGGACCCCCCAGCGTTCGAGGGGTCTCAGGAGGCGGCCGAGACCGGCGACGAGTTCCGAGGGGGGAGTCGTCGCCGTCAGGAATATCCCCACGGCCACGAGGGCCAGGTACTGCCAGGCCGTGTAGAGGCCCGCCAGGACGCCCGCCCCGGTGACGTCGATCAGGGGCCGCCCCTCGTGGAAGAAGGCGTGCATGGTGAAGAGGAGGAAGGCGAAGAACAACAGGGGTTTCATCGCGCCTAGGACCTCCTTAAAGGAAAGACCGGCGCCGCGCAGGGAGAGGGCCCCGGCGATGGTCAGGGCCGCCAGGCCCGACCAGCCGCCCGTAAGGGCGACGACGCTCAAGATGGCCGAGGCCGCGATCTTGACCCGGGCGTCGAGGCCGTGGAGGAGGGAGTCCCGGGGGGTGTAGTCGCCGAAGCGCAGCATCCTCAACGACCCCCCAAGAGGGCGCCGATGGTCAGACGGGCCCCGTCGACGGTGAGAACGTCCGTCCGGACGGGGAAGCCGTCCCTTTTCAGGCCCCAGAGGAGCCTGGCGAGGGGTGGGGGGGCCAGGGGGCCCTCTCCCTCCATGAGGGCCCCAAAGACCTCCGGAGGCGGCCCCTGGAGGGTGACGGTCCCCGCCTCCATGACGACGAGGCGATCGGCCGCGACCAGGTCCGCCAGATCGTGGGTGATGTGGACGATGGTGATCCCTTCACGGTGGAGGCGGTTCATCACCCCCAGGACGAGGGCCCTCCCCGCCTGGTCCAGGAAGGCCGCCGGTTCGTCGAAGACGATGTAGCGGGGCCTCATGGCCAGGACGCCGGCCACGGCGACGAGGCGTTTCTCCCCCCCCGAGAGGGTGTGGGGGGACCTCCGGCGCAGATGGGCGATCCCCACCTGCTCGAGGCTCTCCTCCAGGCGGCGGCGCACCTCCCGGGGCGGCAGGCCGAGGTTGAGGGGCCCGAAGGCCACGTCCTCCTCCACCGTCATCCCCACGATCTGGGAATCGGGGTCCTGGAAGACCATCCCCACGAGGGCCCGGATCTTCCGGAGGGAGGAGGGGTCCGCGACGGAGAGGCCGTCCACGGTCACGGTCCCCGCCCGGGGCCGCAGGAGGCCGTTGAGGTGCATCGCCAGGGTCGTCTTCCCGCAGCCGTTGGGCCCCGCCAGGCCCAGATACTCCCCCTCGCCGACGGAGAGGTCCACGTCCTTCAACACGGGAGGACCGCCGTCGTAGGAAAAGGTGACGCCCTCAAGAACGATCATGTCTTGAAATACCCCCGCACTTTCCTGACGACAAGGGCCGCCAGGACGATCTTCACGACGCCGCCCGGTATCGTCGGTACCAGCCCCACCGCCACGGCCCGGCCCAGGTCGAGGTTCGCCACGGCCATGAGCTGGAGGAGACCGGGGACGTAGATGAAGACGTAGCCCGCCAGCATGGCCCCCATGAGCCACCAGAGACCCGCCTCCTTCCTCATGGCCGTCAGGCGCCCCGTGACGTAGGCCCCGAGGATGAAACCGAAGAGATACCCCCCCGTCGGTCCCAGCAGGACGCCGAAGCCCGCCTTCCCACCGGCGAAGACGGGGAGGCCGATGACCCCCATCAGGAGATAGACGACCTGGCTCATGGCCCCGAGGACGCCCCCCAAAAGGGCGCCGGCCAGAGAGACGAAGAAGGTCTGCATGGTGATGGGGACGGGGGGCATGGGGATGGCGATGTAGGCCCCGACGGCCGTGAGGGCGCCGAAGAGGGCGGCGTAGACAAGACCCCTGAGGTTGCCCTCCCCTTTCATCCCTCGGCCCCCACGGTCAGATCCCCCGACGAGAGGCGCCGGATCCGCCCCTCGTCGTCCCTGAGAAGGAGAAAGCCGTTGGCGTCGAGATCCACGGCCGTCCCCGACCAGGTCCGGCCGATCCCCTCCACCGTGACCCTCCTGCCGAGGCAGTTGGTCCTCCTCCGCCATTGCTCCATGACGGGGCCGAAATTGCCGGCCAGGAGGGCCTCATAGCCCTCCTCGAAAACGTCGAGGAAGCGGCAGAGGAGGGCGAGACGGGAGACGGGGGCGCCCCTCTCGGCGAGGACGCTCGTGGCGCCGCCGGCCAGCCCGGCGGGGAAGAGGTGAGGCGGGACGGCCACGTTCAGGCCCAAGCCGACGACGGCGTAACGGATCTCCTCACCCCCCGTCGCCAGCTCCGTGAGCACACCCCCCAGCTTCCGCCCGCCCGTCAGGAGGTCGTTGGGCCACTTGATCGACACCCCGAGGCCCGAGACATCCTCCACGGCCGTCGCCGCCGCCGTCGCCGCGAGGATGGACAGGCGTGGGGCCTCGCCGGGATCGATGGGCGGGCGCAGGATCAGGGAGACGTAGATGCCCAGGCGGGGAGGGGAAAACCACGAGCGGCCCCTCCTGCCCCGCCCCGCGGTCTGTCCCTCCGCCACGACGACGGTCCCTTCCTGCGCCCCCTCCCGGGCCAGGGAGTCGGCCAGGCGGTTGGTCGAGTCCACGATCTCTTCATGGAAGATCTCGCCCCGGCCGAGGGTCCTCGTCCTCAATCCCGAACGGATCTCGGCGGGCAGGAGGAGGTCGGGCGTCTCCCGGAGGCGGTAGCCCCTGCGGCGGCAGGCCTCGATGACGTAACCCTCCCGCCTTAGGGCGGCGGCCTGTTTCCAGATGGCGGCCCGGCTGAGGGTCAGGGACGCGCCCAGGTCCGTCCCCGAGACCCATTCCCCGGGGCGGCCCCTGAGGCGATCCAAGAGGTGACGCCTACTCTCCGGCGATCCTGAGACAGTCTTTCCCATGGCGCCGCCTCATAGGTCAGGGGGCGGGAATTGTCAACCACTTTTTTTCGCCGGGTCGACAAAAACGTGCCCTAAGGCCGGAACTCCCTCTCGATGCGGGCCATGGCCTCGGCGAGGCGTTCGTCGGGGACCGTGAGGGAGATGCGGATATAGCCCTCACCGTATTTACCGTAGGCCGTCCCCGCGGCCACGACGATGGCCGTCTTGTCGAAGAGACGGTTGGTGAACTCCAGGGAGGTCATCCCCCCCGGCACGGGGACCCAGAGGTAGAAGGTCCCCTTGGGGGGCTCAAAATCGATGCCGATCTTTCTCAGGGTGGCGAGGACCAGCTCCCGCCGCCGCGTGTAGATCTCGATCATCCGGTCGATGTAGGCGGCTTCCCTCCGGAGGGCGACGATGGCGGCGTACTGGATGGGGTTGAAGATCCCCGAGTCGGTGTTCTCCTTGACCTTGCTGATGGCGGCGATGAGGTCGGCGTTGCCGCAGGCCATCCCGATGCGCCAGCCGCACATGTTGAAGGGCTTGGAGAGGGAGTTGAGCTCCACCCCCACCTCCTTGGCACCCTCGGCTTGGAGGAAACTGATCCGCTCCTGGCCCGCAAAGAGGATCTCGCTGTAGGGGTTGTCGTAGCAGACGGCGATGTCGTAGTCCCGGGCGAAGCGCACGAGGTCGGCGAGGAAGGGCCGGGTGGCGCAGGCCCCCGTGGGGTTGTTGGGATAGTTGAGGAACATGGCCGTCGCCTTCTTCGCCACCTCCGTGGGGATAGCGGCGAAGTCGGGCAGGTAGTCGTTCTTGGCGAGGATGGGGACGTTGTAGGGCTCCCCCTCCCCCATAAGGATGCTCGCCCGGTAGGCGGGGTAGCCGGGGTCCGTCATGAGGACCGTGTCGCCGGGGTTGACCCGGGCGAGGACGAAGTGGTGGCACCCCTCCTTGGAGCCGATGAGGCCCAGGACCTCCGTCGCCGGGTCCAGGGTGACGCCGTAGCGGTCGGCGTACCAGCGGGCGACCTCCCGGCGGAAGGCGAGCATACCCTTCTCCTCGTCGATGGGGTAACGGTGGTTGACGGGGTCGTAGGCCGTCCGGCACAGCTCGTCGATGACGGACCGGGGGGTCTCCTCCACGGGGTCGCCGATGGCGAGGCTGATGACGTCCACACCGTCGGCCTTGGCCTGGGCGATCTTCTTCCGCAGTTCCATGAACAGGTATGGTGGTATCCTCGTCAAACGTTCCGCCGTTCTCACCTTTGTCCTCCTCCCGTCTTTGTAATTATGGACCTCAGGGCCGGCCGAAGAGCCACCCCTCCTCCTTGAGACAGCCCTCGCAGACGAGGGCCGTCTTGCCCTCCAGATAAACCTTCTCGAATCCCCCCGCCCCCGCCGCGAAATGGATCCGCAGGGTCTCGCCGCTCTTCACCCTCACGGCGACGGGGGACCGGACGAGGCCCTTGGCGGCGGCGACGAGGGCGCTCGCCACGGAGCCGGTGCCGCAGGCGAGGGTCTCGTCCTCGACGCCCCGCTCGTAGGTCCTAACGGCGATGGTCCCATCGTCGACGACGCGGATGAAGTTGGCGTTCGTCCCCGCGGGCCGGAAGCGCTCGTGGTACCTCAGGGCCCGGCCGAGGCGGAAGACGTCGCAACCCTCGAGGTCCTTAGCGAAGACCACGGCGTGGGGGACGCCGGTGTTGACGCTGTGGACGACGAGGTCCTCCCCTTCGACGGGCAGAACCTCGTCGAGGCTGAGGCCGAAGGGATCCGTCAGGCGCAGCTTGACCACGGGACCCGTGACCTCGGCGTCGATGAGACCCGCCGCCGTCTCGAAGGTCATCCGGGTAGGGGCGATGCCCTTGAGGAGGGCGAAACGGGCGGCGCAGCGCCCGCCGTTACCGCACATCTCCACCTCGCTCCCGTCGGCGTTGAAGAAGCGCCAGGAGAAATCGGCCCGGGCAGATTCCTGGATCAGGATCAGGCCGTCGGCCCCGACGGAGAGCTTGGGGGTGCAGACGGCCCGGACGAAGTCCTTCACGTCCAAGGCGCCGATGGCGGCCTCCACGGGCCGGGCGCGGTTGTCGATGAGGATGAAGTCGTTGCCGCTGCCGTTCATCTTGGCAAAGGGGATCATGGACCTGTCAACTGCCTCCCTTTGGGGTTAGGGGCCTCCATACCCCAAATCACGTCGGAGGTGAAGAAAAAAGAAAGGGATTGACAGGGGGCGCACGGTCCGGCTATGAGCCGGGGCGAATACCAGACAGGAGGTTGTCTATCATGCTGAGTCACGAGGCGGCAAAGGTGAAGGCGATCATCGAGAAGGCCATGGAGGATCACAAGATCACCACGACGGAATACGAGAAGATCCTCGCCGTGGTCAACGCCGACATGGTCGTCGACTCCCAGGAGAAGCAGCTCCTCGCCCAGCTCCACGAGCTGATCGCCTCCGGTGCCGTGGAACGCGTACCGGGATGAGGGCCCCAGGAGCGCCCCGAAGGTCGTCAAGACCGCCGGCAATGACGGGGAGAAGGGGGCCTGACCCCTCTCCCCACATCCTTCGACGCCCCCGGCGGGTCCTTTCCCTCGTCCTCCTGATCCTGTTTTTCATGCCGGCGGGAGGCCGCGGGGGCGAGGCGCCCCCCGGCGAAGACCCCCTCGCCTTACTGCGCAGGGACCCCACGATCACCCATCGCCAGGAGCTCCCCCTCGCCGTCCCCGCCGGTGCCCTCGCCTTCCTCCTGGACAACCCGGCGGTCCTGGGGCGCCTCTGGAAGGCCTACAACCTCCAGCCCGCCTACGAGATCACCACCAGAGACGCCTCCATCCACCTCCACGATCCCTCGGGCATCACCGTGGACCTGACGGCGCAGGAGAGGACGGGAAACGCCCGCACCTTCTTCGGCCGGGGCAGGGTCAACCACTGGGCCGTCCCTTCCTTCTTCACGGCCGACGCCCTGGCGACGATCAGCCACCGCCGGGGCCCCGAAGGTCAAAAGGTGGAGGTGAGGATAGTCATGAGGGGCCGCAACGCCCCGTCCCGCCTGGCGATGAGGATATTCTCGGGTCTCTTGGAACGCCTCATGGAGGGCCGCATCAGGAACAACCTGGCGGACCTGGAAAGGATGGTCCAGGACCTGCGCGCCCACCCCCAGGAGGCGCGGCAACGTCTCCGGGGCGAGGACCTCTCCGCCGCCGAGGCCCTCCTCAAGGCCGCGGAATAGAGATCGCCATGGGGCCGCCCAAGGCTTTTTCCGTCTTGCCGCAAGGCTATCGAAGCTTCTGATAGACGGCGTATTGCAGGAAGGTGCTCGTCACCCTGCTTAGATATTTATCCTTGCGGTAGGCGAAATAGCAGGGGCGCTTCAAATCCATGCCGACGATTCGCAGCGTCTTGATGACGCCCAGGCGTTCCTCCCGGACGACCACCGCCTTCGAGAGGATCGAGACACCCAGCCCGACCTCCACGGCCTTTTTCACGGCCTCCGTGTGACCGATCTCCAAGGTGTTTCTTAAGACGACGCCGGAGGCGGCCATTCTCTTTTCGATCACATCCCTCGTGCCCGACCCCCGCCGGGGGTAAATGAAGGTTTCCCCCGAAAGGTCTAGCGCCTCCACGGCGTCTCGCCGGGCCCACCTGTGGGAACCGGGGATGATGAGCACCAGTTCGTCCTGCATGAACGCCTCCATTTTCAACCGCTCGTCCTCCACGGGCGCCCCCAGAAACCCAACGTCGACCCTGTTGGCGAGGACATTCTCCGCCACCTGTCTGTTCATGGTGATATCCAGGCTGATATCGATGTGGGGATAGGCGGCCCGGAAACGACCGAGGATCTCCGGCAGGACATAAACGCCCAGGGTGATGCTGGACCCTACCGTAAGGGCGCCGCGATCCAACCCCTGCAGTTCGTCGAGCTCGACCTTTACCTGCTCGATCATTCCGAAGATGCTGTCGGTCCGCCGGTACAGGATCTCTCCGGCCTGGGTGAGGGCGACCCTCTTCCCCAGGCGGTCGAAGAGCCTAACCCCGTAATACTCTTCCAAATCCTTTATATATTTACTGATACCGGGCTGGGTGAGGCAGAGGATCTCCGCCGCCTTCGTAAAACTCCCCTCCCTGGCGGCGACATGAAACACCTTTAACTGGTTGAGATTCACATCCATAAATTTTGATTATGAGTAGGATAAAAACAATTCATTTGACTTATAACACTCTGAGACGGACCATGCAATCAAAAAATTGCGGAGGTGGCAACCATGCAAAGAGAAGACTTGGAAAAGGAAGCTTTCGATTATTTCTACAACGGTTTTTGCTGTTCCGAGGCGATCTCGAAGACGATCATCGATCACTTCGCCGCGGATCCCAAGGGATATCCCGTGAAGGTGGCCTCGGGTTTTTGCGGCGGCATCGGCCGGTCCCATGAGGATATTTGCGGCGCCTTCACGGGGGGCGTAATCGCCGCGGGGTATCTCTTCGGGAGGATGGAGCAGGGGAAGGACCTACGTCAAGCCTGTCAAGTGATTCTCGAATATCGCGAGGCCTTTGTCGAGGCGTTCGGGTCGACCAACTGCGCGGCCATCCTCAAGAGCCTGGGGGACCAGGAAAAGTTCATCAAATGCAAACGGCTGACGGGGAGAGCGGCGGGCCTGCTGGCGGACATCATCGCGAGGCACCTCGAGAAATGACGGACCCGACGGGATTTCAGGATGCGGTCAAGAGATGAACCTGGCGACGATTCCCAGCAATATCAGACGCCGTCTCGGTAGATACGCCTTCGCGGTCTTTACCGCAGGCATAGTCGTCGGCAAGCTGCATCCTTTCCCGACGCTGAGACTCCTTATCCCTTTCGCGCTGCTGATGATGTTATTCCCGGCCTTCCTGGACATGGACCGGGGGCGGCTTTCGTCAATCGCCTCAAGCCCCCTGCCGTTTCTGACGGCCTTGTCTTTGAACATCCTCCTGTCGCCCCTGCTGATGTACGCCCTTACGGAAATTATCCGGGGAAACAAGATCACGGCACTGACGGCGGGCCTGCTGATTTTCGGCATGATACCCGCCGGCGGCATGGGACCGGCGTACACGGCCATGCTGGGCGGCAACGTCAATCTTTCCCTTGCCATATCGGCGGTGAGTCTCTTTTTGAGCCTCGGCACGGTTCCCCTCTGGAGCCTCGTGCTCCTCGACAGGATCGTCACCGTCCCGGTCCTTTTGATTACAAAATACTTTTTCCTGATCATCCTCCTGCCGATGATATCGGCCCTTGTGGTCAAGGGCTGGGTGACGCGTCGCTTCGGGGAGCCGACCTTCCTGAACGTGAAAGGCGTCTTGGGCGACTTCTCCGTACTCGGGATGATGATGCTGCTGTTCATCATTCCCGTCGTCAACGGCAGGCTTATCAAGGACAGTCCCTCGTTCATCCTGGAGCTCATCCTCCCGGCCGCGTCGTTCTCCCTGTTGCTCCTCGTCACGGCCACCGTTGCGGGACGGGCGTTGCGGCTTCCCTACCGAGACCGGATCGCCCTCACCATCGGCGCGACCACCAAGAACACGGCCATCGCCATGGCCCTGGCGACGACGGCCTTCAGCGGCCGGGAGGCTTTATCCATCGCCGTCGCCGGACCCCTGGTGCAACTGCCCGTCATGCTTTGCTATTTGAACATCCAGACCCGACTTTCCGCCGGGAGGACAAAGATCGCCAAGGATGATCGTTGAAAGGTCGAAAGACATGAACCCGGGTTCGACGGCGCCAGGTAAACGATTCGGTGATTGCTGAGTTATTG
>JAKPCH010000094.1 GCA_029553375.1 Deltaproteobacteria bacterium
AAGTTCGATTTCGGGAAGATGATCGGCTACAGCGAGGCGATGAAGAAGGTCTTCGAGAAGATCGAGAAGGTGGCCGCCACCAACAGCACCGTCCTCATCCACGGCGAGAGCGGCACGGGCAAGGAGCTCGTGGCGCGGGCGGTCCATTTCAACAGCGAACGGCGGTCACGCCCCCTCGTCGCTGTCAACTGCGGGGCCATCCCGGAGGAACTCCTGGAGAGCGAGCTCTTCGGTCACGAGAAGGGGGCCTTCACGGGGGCCATCCGCTCCCGGCCCGGCAGGTTCGAACTCGCCGAGGGGGGGACGATCTTCCTCGACGAGATCGGCGACATGAGCCCCGCCCTCCAGGTAAAGGTCCTGAGGGTGATCCAGGAGCGTCAGTACGAGCGGATCGGGGGCGTCAAGACCCAGAACGCCGACGTCCGCATCATTGCCGCCACCAACCAGGACCTGGAGCAGCTGGTCCGGGAGAAGAGGTTCCGGGAGGACCTGTACTACCGGATCAACGTCATCCCCATCTACCTTCCTCCCCTGAGGGAGAGGGGCTTCGACATCGCCATCCTGGCGAACCACTTCCTGAAGAAATTCAACGAGGAGAAGGGGAAAAGCGTCCAGCGGTTCGATCCGGAGGCCGTCAAGTTCCTTTTGGCCTATCCCTGGCCGGGAAACGTCCGGGAGCTGGAGAACCTCGTGGAGATGCTGGTGGTCATGAAGGAGGGGGGCGTCATCACGGCGGAGGACCTGCCGGAAAAATTCAGGCCCCCCAGGGCGGAGGCGACGAAGGGATGGGCGGCGCCGTGGGACTTTCCGGAGGAGGGGATCGACCTTCAGGACATGGTCACGGCCTACGAACGGGAACTGATCATGAAGGCCCTGGAGCGCTGCGGGGGCGTCAAAAACAAGGCGGCCCGGATGCTGGGGATGAAGAGGACGACCCTCGTGGAAAAGCTCAAACGCCTCGAGCTGCCTTACGCCTCTTCGGCCCATTAGCCGTCCTTTGGTATTCGATTTGCATTGCAGGGAGAAAGAATGAAGGGGAGTATTCTCGTCCTCACCCCGGGTGCAACGGACGGGTCGAACACCGATGGGCGATATCATTGTCGGCATATCAGAGATGAAGTGCAGCAACAACCCGAAGGACGCCCTCATCACCTACGCCCTCGGTTCCTGCATCGCCGTGGCCGTCTATGACCCCGTCTCAGCCGTAGGCGGCCTCCTCCACTACATGCTCCCCGACTCCAACCTCAATATCGAGAAGGCCCGGGAATGCCCGGCCATGTTCGCCGACACGGGGATCCCCCTCCTGTTCAAGTCCTGTTACGCCCTGGGGGCCGAAAAGAGGCGGATCGTCGTCAAGATCGCCGGGGGGGCCAGTATCCTGAACGACGGGGACTATTTCCGTATCGGCCAGAAGAACATCACGGCGGCAAGGAGGATCTTCTGGAAAAACAACGTCCTCATCACGACGGAGGACACGGGGGGAACCCACAACCGCACCGTCCGCATCCAGTTGTCGGACGGGAGGTGCTTCGTGAGGACCTCGGGGGGGATGATGAAGGAGATTTGAGGCATGATCGAGAAGATGCTCCTGTCCATAAAGAAGCTCCCCCCCTTTCCCGCCGCCGCCAGGAAGGTCGCCGAGCTCCTGAGAAACGACGACTACAGCGTCGGAGAGGTGGCCAACGTCATCAAGTACGACCAGGCCATCGCCGCCAACATCCTCAAGATCTGCAATTCCGCCTACTTCGGCGCCCGCCAGCGGATCTCCTCCATCCCCGAGGCCGTCATCTACCTGGGTCAGAAACAGCTCCTGCGGGCCGTGGAGACGGCCAGCGCGGGCCGGATCTTCGCCCGGGGGAACCCCGGCTACGGCATCAAGCCCAAGGATCTGTGGCGCCACTCCGTGGCCGTGGCCCTCATGTCCCAGATCCTGAGCCGGCGCATCGCCAATAAGGAGAACCCGGTCCTCTACACCGCCGCCCTCCTCCACGACGTGGGCAAGCTGATCCTGGGCACCTTCGTCGAGGGGTCCTACCGCCGAATCACGGAGGTCATGGCCGAGCGGGCCTGCTCCTTCCTCGAGGCGGAAGAGG
>JAKPCH010000002.1 GCA_029553375.1 Deltaproteobacteria bacterium
CATCTCGATGGCCGTGGCGAGGGAGACGCCGCCGCCGCCGCAGAGGGTGGCCAGGCCCAGGGTCTTGCCCCGTTTCTTCATGGCGTGGATGAGGGTGACCATGATGCGGCAGCCCGTGGCGCCGACGGGGTGGCCCAGGCCGCAGCCGGACCCGTTGACGTTGGTGATCTCCCGGTTGAGGCCGAGTTCTCTCTCCACGCCGAGGTACTGGGCGGCGAAGGCCTCGTTGAGTTCGATGAGCTCGAAGTCCGTCAGCTTCAGGCCCGACTTCTTCAGGAGGTCGTGGACGGCCGGGACGGGGCTGAGGCCCATCACCGAGGGATGGCAGCCGCCGCGGCCCACGGCCTTGATCCTGGCCAGGGGTTTGATGCCCAGTTCCCGCGCCTTTTCCGCCGACATGATGACCATGGCGGCGGCACCGTCGTTGACCCCCGAGGAGTTACCCGCCGTGACCTTGCCGATCTTGGGGATGAAGGCCGCAGGCAGCTTGGCGAGATCGTCCATGGTGAGGCCGGGGCGGAAGTGCTCGTCCTGGTCGAAGACCTTCGGCGGTTTGCCCTTCTTCTGGGGCAGCTCGACGGGGACGATCTCCTCCCTGAAGTCGCCCTCTTTGGTCGCCCGCTCGGCGTTGTTGTGGCTCCGGAGGGCCACCTCGTCGATCTCCTGGCGGGAGAGGTTGTGCTTGTAGGCGATGAGCTCCGCCGTCACCCCCATGATGTAGGGTTTGCCCCGGAACCTCTCCACGATCTCCCCCTCCTTGATCGGTCCCTGCTCGAGACCGGGCAGGACGTAGGAACCGGCGTGGAGGGCGTGGATGATGTCGTCCACGAAGACCTGGTCCTGGAAGCGGCAGCCCCAGCGGGCCGTGGGGACCGAGTAGGTGATGCCCGACATGTGCTCCATCCCCCCGGCCAGGATGACGTCCGCCATCCCCGCCTGGATCATGGCCATCCCGGAGATCACGGCCTCCATGCCGGAGATGCAGACCCGGTTGATCGTCACCGCCGTCACCGTCTCCGGTATCCCCGCCAGGAGGGCGGAGATGCGGGTCGTGTTGAGGGTGTCCACGGGTTCGCGGCAGTTGCCGAAACGGACGTCATCGATGATGGCCGGATCGATGCCGGCCCTCTTCACCGCCTCCTTCATCACCACGGCGCCCAGGGAGGCGAGGTTCGTGTCCCTCAGGCTCCCCCCAAAACCGCCGATGGCCGTCCGGCAGGCCGAAACGATTACCACATCCTTCATCTTCCTTCCTCCTTCCGCGTCATTATTGAAAGGTCCTGGACCTTGATCTTGCCACCCGCCTCACCTTGTAACGGATATCGGATTGCTTTTCAATGCATATTCACGTAAGATCCCTGTGTCTCAGGGGGGCGTCTTTCTTTCCGAAAACAATAAACTTCCAGACCTAACGAACGGGGGAGGCCGAATCATGGATAACGAGCAATTCCTCAGGGGGGTGGAAGTCCTTGCCGATCTGCCCGGTGAGGACATCCGGCTGTTGATCGATCATGCCCGGACCCAAGGGGTGAAGAAGGGCACCCGCGTCGTCAAGATCGGCGACATGGGCCG
This sequence comes from Deltaproteobacteria bacterium, assembly GCA_029553375.1. Taxonomy (GTDB): domain Bacteria; phylum Desulfobacterota; class Syntrophia; order Syntrophales; family UBA8958; genus JAKPCH01. The sequence goes on from JAKPCH010000002.1 coordinate 1,573, forward strand.
CTGGCTGTGGTTCGTGGGCGAGGGGAGCGCCGACGTGGTGGTGCCCACGGAGGACGGGGGGGAGGAGGTGATCGCCACCCTGAAGAGGGGCGATTTCTTCGGCGAGATGTCCATCATGACGGGCGAACCCGCCATGGCCTCCGTCGTCGCCCGGGAGGACATGACGGTCCTCTCCGTCCCCCGGGAGATCGTCTCCCGGGTCGTGGCGAAGAACCCCCGGACCCTCATGAAGCTGACGGGCGTCATCACCAAGCGCTACATGGACGACGCCCGCTACGAGGCCGAGAGGCGTCTCAAGGCCCTCGCCTACAGCGAGAGCCAGGACCCCTACGACCTCCAATTCTCGTCCTGCCGCGAGGCCATGAAGATCCTCGTGATCAACTGCGGCAGCTCGTCCCTGAAGTTCACCCTCTTCGACACCCTCAAGGCCGGCGCCGTCATCGAGGGCCTGGTGGAGCGGATCGGGACGGGTGACGAGCGGTACCGCCTGAAGACGCCCGAGCGGTCCTGGGAGGAGAAGGGGGGCGGGATCGGGAGCGTGGAGGAGGCCTTCGGGGCCATGCTCCGCACCCTGACGGATCCGTCCCTGGGGCTCCTCAAGGACGTCAACGAGCTTTCCGCCGTCGGCCACCGGGTGGTCCACGGGGGAAAGCGCTTCTCCAGCTCCGTCATCATCGACGACGAGGTCAAAGAGGCCATCGCCGCCTTCATCCCCCTCGCCCCCCTCCACAACCCCTACAACCTCAAGGGCATCGAACTCATGCAGTCCCTCGCCCCGCACACGCCCCAGGTGGCGGTCTTCGACACGGCCTTCCACCTGAACATGCCCGCCGCGGCCTCCGTTTACGCCCTGCCCGCGAAGCTGTGCGAGGAGGAGGACATCCGCCGCTACGGTTTCCACGGGACGAACCACCGTTTCGTCGCCCTGAGCGCCGCCACCTTCCTGAGGAAGCGGGTGGGGGAACTGAAGATCGTCTCCTGCCACCTGGGCAACGGGGCCTCCGTCTGCGCTGTCGATCACGGCCGCAGCATCGACACGAGCATGGGCATGACGCCCCTGGAGGGTCTCGTCATGGGGACCAGGGCCGGGGACGTGGACCCCGGCGTCCTCCTCCATCTCATGCGCCACGCCGGGATGGGCTACGAGGAGCTGGACCGGGTCCTGAACCGCCAGAGCGGCCTGATGGGCATCTCGGAGCGGAGCGGCGACATGCGGGAGATCCTCGCCGCCGCCGAGGAGGGGGACATGGCCTGCAAGCTCGCCGTGGCCGTCTTCTGCTATCGGGTGAAGAAGTATATCGGTGCCTACATGGCCGCCCTGGGCGGCATGGACCTCCTCATCTTCACGGGGGGGATCGGCGAGAACTCGGCGGAGATCCGGGCCCGGGTCTGCCAGGGCCTGGCGGGGATCGGCATCGAGCTCTCGGAGGAACTCAACCGCAAGACCACGGCCCTGCGGGGTCAGGTCACGGACATCGCGGCCCCCGAGAGCCGCGTCCGGGTCCTGGTCGTCCCCGCCGACGAGGAGCGGATGATCGCCCGGGAGACGGTCCACGCCATCGGCCGCTCCCTGCCGGGGGTCGATCGGGAGAGGTTCAAGAGCACCCCCATCCCCCTGAGCACCTCGGCCCACCACGTCCACCTCTCCCGGTCGGACTTCGAGGCCCTCTTCGGTCCCGGCCGGGAGCTGACCCCCCGCTCGGAGCTCTCTCAGCCCGGCCAGTTCGCCGCCGTGGAGACGGTGAACCTCGTCGGGCCCAAGGGGAGGGTCGACAAGGTGCGGATCCTGGGGCCCTTCCGCAAGGAGTCCCAGGTGGAGATCGCCCGGACGGAGGAGTTCAAGCTCGGTATCGACGCCCCCATCAGGGAGTCGGGGGATCTGGCGGGGACGCCGGGGATCGTCATCGAGGGGGAGAAGGGGACCATCCGTCTCGAACGGGGGGTCATCTGCGCCCGGCGACATATCCACATGTCCCCCGAGGAGGCCCTCCGCCTGGGCCTGAGGGACAAGGACGTGGTCCTGGTCCGCGTGAAGGGGGGTCGGGAGCTGATCTTCGGCGACGTCCTGGTGAGGGTCAACCCGGCCTTCCGCATGGACATGCACCTCGACACGGACGAGGCGAACGCCGCGGAGATCACCGAGGGGGTCGTGGGGTACATCGAGGCGATCCAGCACCGGGATTACGTGTAGGACCGCCCCTTTCGGGAAGGGGCCTACGAGGCCCCGCCGGCCGGGAAGACCTCCGCGAAGAGGCCCGGGAAACGATCCTTGCCGCAGGCGAGGGTCATGGTCAGGGGCATGACCTCCCGGGCCCGGGCGATCATGGCCCCGACGAGGTGCCTGATATCCCACTGGGCATGGGCGTCTTCCCGGAGGCGGGCCATGTGGTAGAGCTCCCGGGCGTTGACCTTCATGGCGACGCGCCGGCGGTGGGCGTTGGTGAGGCAGTAGGAGGCGGCCTCGGGCGCCGCCCTGCGGACACGCTCGTAGGTCTCCTTCGTCTTCTCCATCACCTCCCGAAACTCCCCCTCGAGACCGGCGGCGGCCACGGCGGGCGGCACGGTCACCCCCAACGAGGGGTCGTAAGCCTGGGTCGTGAGGGTGGCCATGCGGTGGCGCTTGAGCTGGGCGAAGCAGGAGGCGCTCACGACGAGCTCGAAGACGAGATCGGCGTACTCGAACTCCCTCAGGACGGGGTCGTGGGGCCCCAGGCGACGCAGGGCGGCGTGGAAGATCTCTTCCTTGCGGGCGGGGGAGAGGGAGGCGGCCGCCGCGAGGCATTCCCCCAGTGGGCGTTGCGACGAGGAGTGGAGGAGGAAGGCGGCGAGGCGGTCGTCGGCGTCGGGGGTGAACCAGATAAGTTCCACGTCCCCGTTTTGGGCCCGGCCGGTCCGGCCAGACTCGGACAGGATACCCTCGGCCGCTTTCGTCAGCTCCCGGCGCGTCAGGCGGTCGTAGTCCGTGGCCTCGGTGTAGCGGATGAGGGAGGGGGCGACGTTCCTCGTCGCCTTGAAGAGGGCGCGGGCGAACTCCCGGGCCTCCCCCAGGGGGTGGGCCGCCAGGCGGCGGATCATCAGCTCCACGTTGCGGGCGTTGGCCGTCATGCCGAGCTGGGTCTGGGTGGCCAGGCTCAGGCAGTAACGGGCGTCCTCCTTGGCGAGACCCTCCAGGGCAAACCGGCGTTCCCCGTCGGGGTGCCCGCCCCCTTCCCCTTTCCCCAGGTGGGCCAGGAGACCCTCGTAACAGCGGCGGTAGAAGGAGTTCTGCCGGGCGACGAGGTCCCTGAACTCGTTCGCCAGGCCCGCCTCGGCGATCTCCCCCGGCAGGACGTAGTCGTCCTTCAGAAGGACGTAACGCTGGGATTTCTCCGTGAAGGAGCAGAGGCGGAAACGTTCTATCTCCTCCACGAGGAGGCGGGAGACGCCGATGACGTCCACGTTGAAGACGGCGTGTTCGGCGATGGAGCTGTGCCCCATGGCGAAGACGATGGTCTCGTTCGAGGCCCGGGCCTTGTCGACCTCGGCCCGGGCGGCGGCCCGGAGCTCGTCCACCCCCTTCGGGCTCCGACTGATCCGGGCGTAGGCGGCGGCGATGGTCTCGGGGGTGAGGGAGTCGAGGTCCGCGAAGGTGTCCTCGATGTCCATGATCGTCTCGTAGTCGATGTTGTAGCCGGCGAGCCTGATCTTCATGGGGCGGGATCCTATCTCAAGGCCGGGGTCGTTTCAACGGGAAAAACGAGGACGGCCGAGGCCTTGAAGGAGACCCACACGAAAGAACCCTCCTTGAGGGAGAGTTCCTGGAGGGCCGGGGTCGTGACGTAGGCGCTGATGGGAAAACCGGCGTCCACGGCCACGCGGTGGACGAAACCGAGGGGCTCGATCCGCCTCACCCTCCCCCCCAGGCGGTTGCGGGCGCTGGCGGAGGCGGGGGGCGCCGGGCTCAGGGTGACGTGCTCGGGACGGACGCAGCACATGACCCGCTCCCCTAACCGACGGTTGCCGACGGCCTCGAGACGGTAGCCCCCCGCCGTCGCGATCGTCACCGTTCCTTCCTCAACCGCCTCCACCTCGCCGGAGATGATGGTCTCCATCCCCACGAAGGAGGCGACAAAGGCGTCGGCGGGCCGGTTCATGACCTCCTGGGGCGGCCCCTCCTGGACGATGTTCCCCTGTCGCATGACCAGGAGGGTATCGGCGAGACGGAGGGCCTCGATGCGGTCGTGGGTGGCCATGACGGCCGCCGTCCCCGTCTCGGCGAGGATCCGGCCCAGGTCCGCCGTGAGGCCCTCCCTCGTGGGGGGGTCGAGGGAGGAGAAGGGTTCGTCGAGGAAGATGATCTCCGGTTGGACGGCGAAGGCCCGCGCCAGGCTCACCCGCTGGGCCTCGCCGCCGGAGAGGGCGCGGGCGTGGCGGTCCGCGAGATGGGAGATCCCGAATCGCTCCAAGGTCTCCCCGACGCGACGGCGGATGTCCCTCCCCTTCATGCCCCGGAGCTTGAGGCCTGTGGCGACGTTGTGAAAGACCGTCGTGTCGAAGAGGAGGGGCTCCTGGAAGACCATGGCGCTACGGCGGCGGTAGGCGAGGGCGGCGGTGCCGTTTTCCGTTTCCCGGCCGTGGAAGAGGACCCGGCCCGTCACCGGGAGGAGGCGGGCGAGGGCCAGCAGGAGGGTCGACTTCCCCGCCCCGTTGGGTCCGATGAGGGCCTTGACCTCCCGGTCCTGGAGGGTCAGGCGGGGTATCTCCAGGACCTTCACCCCGCCGCGGTAAACCCGGAGGCCCGAGACCTCCAGCAGGGGCGTCTCGGGTCTCACCGGGGCCTCCGGCGCTGCTGTATCCACGTCAGACAGGCGTTGACGGCGAAGGCGACAAGGAGGAGGATCACGCTCAGGGCGATGGCGACCTCGAAGTTCCCCCGACCCGTCTCCATGACCGTGGCCGTCGTCAGGACACGGGTGTAACCCTTGATATTGCCGCCCACCATGATGGAGGCCCCCACCTCGGAGATGACCCCCCCGAACCCCGCCATGGCCGCCGCCAGGAGGGGGAGGCGGGCCTCCTTCATGAGGATCCAGACCATCTGCCGGCGCGTCGCCCCGAGGGCGAGGATCTGGAGGCGGAGGTCCTTCGGGAGGTGTTGAAGGGCCGCCAGGGAGACGCCCGTCACGATGGGGGTGGCGATGAGGGCCTGGGCGATGACCATGGCGAGGGGGGTGTAGAGGATCCCCAGGAAGCCGAAGGGGCCGTTGCGCCAGAGCATGATGGACACGAACAGCCCCACCACGACGGGGGGCAGGCCCATGCCGGTGTTGATGAGGCTGATGAGGAGCCTCTTTCCCGGGAATTCCGTCAGGGCGACCGCCGTGGCGACGGTGACGCCGACGACGAGGCTGACGAGGGTCGCCGAGGACGAGACGGCCAGGGAGAGGAGGGTGATGTCCCGCACCTCGGCGTCGAGGGTGACCAGGAGGCACAGGGCCTTGAGGATGCCGTCGAGGATCATGTCCATGGCGTCCGGCCTTATCGCTGGGGGGTACCGTAGGCCCCGCAGGGGGAGAAGAGGGGGGCGCCGTATCTCTCCACGCCGAAGCGGCCGATGATCCCCTGTGTTTCCGCCTCCGTCAGGAAAGCGGCGAAGGCTCTGGCCCCTTGGGTGTCTATGTTTCTCGATTTCTCGGGATTGACGATGATGACGCTGTAGGTGTTCACAAGGAGATGATCCCCTTCGCCGAGGATTTTCAGGCCGAGGTTCTTCCCGAGGGTCAGGAAGGTCCCCCGGTCCGTCAGGGTGTAGCCCCCCTTTTCCGAGGCGACGCCCAGGGTCTGACCCATGCCGAGGCCCGTCTGCTGGTACCACCGCTCCCCCTCGGGATTGATGCCGGCGGCGGCCCAGAGGGTCCTTTCCCGGGCGTGGGTGCCCGATGCGTCACCACGGGAGACGAAGAGGGCCCGGGCCCGGGCGATCCTCTGGAAGGCCGCGGCCGCCGAGGGAGAGCCCCCCACCCCCGCCGGGTCCGACGGGGGACCGACGACGAGGAAATCGTTGGTCATCACCGGAAGGCGTTCGCTCCCGTGTCCCTGGGACATGAAGGCCTCCTCCGCCTCGGGGGAGTGGACCAACAGGACGTCGGCCTCACCTCTCTTCCCCAGGGCGAGGGCCTGGCCGGAACCGACGGCGACGGTTTTCAGGCGCCGTCCCGTCTTGGCCTCGAAGAGGGGGACCAGGACGTCCAGGAGCCCCGAGTCCTGGAGGGAGGTCGTGGTGGCGAGGATGAGGTCCCTCGGCGCCGGCCGGTGGAGGTAAAAGGCGGCCCCGGCGGCGGCGATGATGATTGTTATTATGAGGACGGCCCCCCGTCTGGTGCCCATGGCGGCCTCAAGCCGTGGCGTGGCAGATGGTCCCCGCCTCGGTCAGGTCGTAGCCGCCCAGGGAGGCGGCCCCCTCCCGGAAGGACGGCGATCGGAGGGTCTCGAGGAGGGCCTGGAGGGCCGGCGTGAAGTAGACGGCCTGGGGAAGGACCATGTCGAAGGGCTCCCGGGTCAGGGGGAGGCAGGAAAGGCCCAGGAGGCGGGCCACGGCCGTCGTGGCCACACCGACGTCCGCCCGGCCCTTGAGGATCTCGAGCCCCACGTCGAGGTGGGTGAAGACCTCCCGCTCGTAGCCGCCTATCTCCCGGGGAGGGATCCCCGCCGCCTCGAGGCACCGGTCGATGTAGAGGCGTGTCCCCGACCCCTTTTGGCGGTTGACGAGGCGGACCCGCCGGGCGAGGGCGTCTTCCAGGCCCCCGATACCCAGGGGGTTGCCGGGGGCGGCCAGGAGGCTCACCTCCCGCCGAAAGAGCCTCACGACGACGTAGGGGGTCGCCCCGAGGTGGGGGTCGAGGACGGCGGGGGTGTTGTAGCGGCCGTCGGTGTCGGGGAGGTGGCAGAAGGCCAGGTCGGTGAAGCCGCCCCCCAGGATCCTCAGGCCCTCGCCGCTGCCCACGGTGGCCGTGAAGATGTAGAAGCCCCGCCGGGCGGCCTGGAAGGTCATCAGGAGGAGGTGGAGGGCCGGGTCGTCGCTGCCGGCGGCCAGGAGGCCCCCCGTCACGCGCCGGGCCCTGTCCTTGGTCTCCTTCAGGGAGGTCCGGGCCCGTTCCTCGAGCCACTCGTCGATGAGACGGCGGGGGAAGAGCCACTTCCCCGTCACCCGCGTCGCCGGGAGACGCCCCTCCCGGATGAGGCCGTAGACCCGCTTCTCGTTCAGGCCGAGGTACCGGGCCACCTCCTTCGTGTTCATGAAGGTCTCGGACATACGGCGAAAATATCCCCTTCACTTCCTCCTGTCAAGAAAATAACAAACCAAAAACAACCAAAACCAACCCTACCCGGGGTCAGGTCTTGAATTTTAGCGTTTTTCAACTTTTGGGGGTCAGGTCCCTTATCGACCCCGGCTCTTGGCCGCCGCGACGAGAGATTGCCCCCGAGGGGAGAGTGCCTTGGCCGCCTTTTGTCTATGGCGTTCCCGGGCCGTGGGGTCCTTCGGGATTGACAATCCTTTTCCCCGGGGTTTAGGATCCCTCGACGGGGAAGAGAGGAGGCATGCCTATGGGTGACTCAAAGGGTGTCATCGTTTCTTTGTTGGTCTTGTCGGCCCTGACGCTCGCGGCCCCCCTGTGGGCCTCCCAGTCGAGCATCGTCGCGGCGGAGGGTTACGCCTGCCTGGGCGAGGATCGGACGAAGCGCCAGACGGAGGAGGCGGCCCTCCAGGACGCCAAGAGAAAGGCCGTCGAGCAGGTCGCGACCTACATCCGGGCGGAGACGGAGATCAAGGACCTCGAGCTGAAGAAGGACCTCGTGAACGCCTACGCCCACGCCAAGGTGCGGGTCCTCGAGTCCAAGGGCCGCTGGGATTCGGAACCCCCGAAGATCGGCGACTGCCACCGCCTCCAGATCAAGGCGGAGGTCGTACCCGACGAGGAGGCCATCAAGAGGCTGACCCAGACCAAGGACCCGGCCGACCCGTCGGCGCCCCTCGCGGTCCAGGTCTGGACGGACAAGAAGGAGTACCGGGCGGGGGAGAGGGTCCGGATCTTCCTCAAGGGCAACAAGCCCTTTTATGCCCGGATCGTTTACCGGCAGGCGGACGGCGGCCTCATCCAGCTCCTCCCCAACCCCTACCGCAAGGAGAACTACTTTCAGGGGGGTGTCGTCTACGAGATCCCTTCGGGTCCCGACCGCTTCGACCTCGAGGTGGCCCCGCCCTTCGGCGAGGAGGACATCGTCGTCTACGCCGGCACGGGGGAGCTGGGGGATTTAGACCTGGAGACGTCGGGGGGCGTCTACCGCGTCAAGACGAGGTCCGCCCACGTGGGGGACAAGACGAGGGGCCTGAAGGTCGTCGGGAAGGGTCAGGCCGCGGCGGCGGAGTTCATGGAGGGAAAGGTCACGATCAGGACCAGATGAACCTACCGGCTTCGCCCCTTACCCTCACGGGCCCCGCGGCGGTGGTCGTTTCCGGCCGGGCCGATCCGTCTCCCCGGATGCCCCGCCATAACCCGTGGCGGTGAGAGACGTGAAGAGGACCTTGCTGAGTTGGAGCAGCGGCAAGGACGCCGCCTGGGCCCTCCACGTCCTGAGGCAGGATCCGGAGATAGAGGTCCTGGGCCTGTTCACCGTCGTGAATCAGGAACAGAATCGCGTGGCGATGCACGGCGCGGCCATGGAGCTCCTGGCATGCCAGGCCGAGGCGGCGGGTCTGCCCCTTTGCGCGATCACCCTTCCCCATCCCTGCCCCAACGATCTCTACGAGGCCGCCATGGGGAGGTTCCTCGCCGAGGCGTCGGCGGCGGGTATCGAGGCCATGGCCTTCGGCGATTTGTTCCTCGAGGACGTCCGCCGGTATCGGGAGGGGCGTCTCGCCGGGACGGGTATCGAGGCCCTTTTCCCCCTCTGGGGGCGCCCCACGGGGAGGCTGGCGGAGGAGATGCTCGCGGCGGGCCTCGAGGCCTACATAAGCGGTGTCGACCTCGCGCGGCTCCCCGCCCCCTGGGCAGGGCGGAGATGGTCGGCGGGGCTCCTCCGGGAGCTCCCCGCGGGGGTGGACCCCTGCGGGGAAAACGGGGAGTTCCACACCGTCGTCGCCGCCGGCCCCATGTTTCGGAGGCGGATCGCCGTCCGCGTCGAGGGGGTCGTCATCCGCGACGGCTTCGCCTACGCCGACGTCGTCCCCGAGATCACAGAGCAAACCGTGAAGATTCGGCCTTCGGGAGGGGTTGGGACATGAAGCTCTACACGATCGGTTTCACGAAGAAGACGGCCCGGGAGTTCTTCTCTCGCCTGACCCGGGCCGGGGTCACGAAGGTCGTCGACGTGCGCCTGAACAACTCCTCCCAGCTCGCCGGCTTCGCGAAGAAGGACGACCTCGCCTACTTCCTGGAGGCCCTCTGCGGCCTCCCCTACGAGCACCGTCCCGAGCTGGCCCCGACGGAGGAAATCCGCGCCGGGTTCAAGGGGCGGGAAGGCACCTGGGAGGACTTCGAAAAACGGTTCCTCGCCCTGATGGCGCAGCGCCGGGTCGCTCAGACCATCCCGCAGGCGGCCCTCGACGGGGCCTGCCTCCTGTGCAGCGAAGACGAGCCGCGGCACTGCCACCGCCGCCTCGTCGCCGAGTACCTGCGGGATCGGTGGGGGGCCGTCGAGATCGTCCACCTCTGAACCGGCCCGGCGCCTGCGGCGCCTCGGGCGTCAATCCGACCGGTCAGGATAAAATATCATATAAACCTGTGATTATTTGCCGATTTCGCCCCTCCGGGGCCCGCCGGGGTCCGAGAGAAATAAATCGAACAAATACAGTTAGTTACAAATTCCTCAATCGCTGCCTAAGCGTAGCTTTTCGCTCAATGATATCATGTAGTTAACCCTTATGCTACGCGCATAATTTTGTCTCGGGCCGCCTTCGGACAGGTCGGATCAGCGAAAAAAGTATTAGTTTTTCGAAGATGGGAAGGCGAGGGGGGCGCCTGGGGGGTACCCCCGGCGCTCCGGGGTGTTCGTCCTGTCCCCGGGGGGGTAAAAAAAGAAGGGCGGGACGCAACGGTCCCGCCCTGGTCTGACCGCCGGGGCCGGGTGGGTTACATGGCCATGCCGGCCCGGCCCCGGGGGTTGGGGGGCGTTAGTGTTTCATCTTGCAGCCCGTCTCCCCGCAGGGGACCTCGACGTCCTTGGCGTCGATCTTGCCGGCGGGCACCTCGAAGGCGTGCTTGAAGTAGGGGTTTTTCTTGGCGATCTCGACGTACCAGAAGGGGAGCTGGGTCTGGTGGTCGCAGGCCCTCATGGTCCAGA
>JAKPCH010000006.1 GCA_029553375.1 Deltaproteobacteria bacterium
CAGTTCCTCTGCCGGACCGCGAAAGCAAAGGTCCTTGATATCCTGCCCGAGGATCTCCCCCGCCCGGTCGAAGACCTCCCGTGCCGCCCCATAGGACCCATAGACATCCATCCCCATCCCGACGTACTGACTCCCCTGACCGGGGAAGACGAAGGCCGCCTTTACCATAGAACTTTCACTTTTCGAATACATAGGTCCCGGGGGCCTCGGTGAGGGGTGGGTGACGCTGGTTACCGAGGCCCGGGGGGCTCTTCATCCTTCCCCCCCTGGCGAGGAGCCAGGCCACCCAGTCTTCCCACCAGGAGCCCGTACGGGGATCTTGGCGCCCCAGCCAGGTCTCGGGCTCGTCGTCCTTGAGTAGCTCGCCTGCCCAATAGCGCCGCCGGGAGTATTCCGAGGGGGGGTTGATGATGCCCGTGATGTGTCCCTCGCTGGAGAGGACGTAGCGGACGGGACCGGAGACGATTCGCCCCGTCAGGAACGTCCCCCGCCATGGGCAGATGTGGTCGAGCTGGGTACCGACACAGTAAAGGGGTTCCCTCACGCGACCCAGATCGAGGGGGCGGCCGGCGATGGTCACACCGTCCGGCCGGACGAGATTGTTGTGGAGATAGAACTCCCGGAGGTAGAAGGAGCACATGGCCTCGGGGAGGTGGGTACCGTCCTCGTTCCAGAAGAGCATGTCCGACTTGGGAGGTTGCCCCCCATAGAGGTAGTTGTGGACGAAGTTGCGCCAGATGAGGTTGTCCGCCCCCAAGAGACGGAAGGTCATGCTCAGGTAACGCTTGTGAAGATAACCGTCGGTCTTCATGAGGTCCTCGACGGCGGCCACGGAACGGGGACTGACGAAAACACCAATCTCCCCCGGTTCGCTGAAATCCACGAGGGTGGAGAAGAGGGTCCAGTCGGCGACGGGGTTGGTCTTCCTCCCGTCAGCGGCGGCGTGCCAGGCCATGAGGACGGCCAAGAGGGTGCCCCCGATGCAGTAACCGGCGGCGTGTATTTTCCTCGCCCCACAGACGTCACGGACGACCTCGACGGCCCTCAGGGCCCCTTCCCGCATGTAGTCGTCGAAGGAGACGTCCCGCATGTCGGGGTTGGGGTTGCGCCAGCTGATGATGAAGACGCTGAAACCGCGGTCGCGCATGTAACGGACGAAACTCGCCTCCTGGCTCAGGTCGAATATGTAGTATTTGTTGATCCACGGCGGGATGAAGAGGAGGGGGCGGTCATGGACCTTATCCGTCGTCGGCGTGTACTGGATGAGCTCCATGAGGTCGTTGCGGTAGACGACGGCCCCGGGGGTTACGGCCAGGTTCCTGCCGACGCCGTAGGATTTCTCGTCCACGATCTTGGCCATGAAATCCCTCTCCCAGGCGTCTTCCCAGAAGTTGGCCATTCCGTCGATGAGACTCGCCCCGGCGCTGTCTATGAATCGCTGGACGGCGGACGGGTTGGTCCAGAAGAAATTAGCCGGGTTTAAGGCCCCTATGACCTGCCTGACCCAGAAGAGGGCCCGGCGCCGTTCCCCTTCGTCGAGGCCTTCGGCGTTTTCCACCATCTCCTTCATCCACCGGCCTACGGCGGCGTAATACTTGCGGGAAAGGGAGGCCTGCCTCCTCACCGCCTCCAGGAGGGCTTCCCTCGCCTCCTCGGAACCCCCTTTCTTGCCCTCCTCGGCCTTTTTCAGCTCTTCTACGGTTATGTCCTGAAGCTCGTGGAGGAGGGCGATCCAACGCCGACGGAGATCGTCCGATCTTCCGCCCCAGCATTCCTGGACCTTTTGAAAGGCATCGCAGATGCCCAGCGGATCCATCCTTTCCTACCTCTTGAGGG
>JAKPCH010000085.1 GCA_029553375.1 Deltaproteobacteria bacterium
ACGAGGGTGATCGGTCTGCCGGGGTTCCTGAGGGAGCATCTGTCCATCGCGAAGAGAAAAAGCCCCTATCCTCCCGATAAGCTGTCCCTGCTGTTGGTTATCCAGAACATACTCGGTTACAATCGGATTGTCAATGATCGGCCCTATAGGGCCATGCTGTGATCGCCGCAATGGGGCCGGGTGCGGATCCCCCTGTGCCAATGTAAGGGAGAGATTTCCCCGGGGAGGAGCTTTATGGGGAAAAGCCCTTATTTAACCGTTTTTCCCGGCGGGACCGAAGTTTTCCCCCGCCGGGGGTGTTTCTGGAAAAACGGGTCGTTTTGGCCCAAAAAATTTCTCCGCCCGAAAAACGGGCCGAAAGGGGCCGTTTTGGGGGCAAATTTTGGTTATTTTTGTGAGCATATTATGGGTCCTATATTAGATCAAAAACGGACCGGCGAGGGGGTATGTCGGCGCGCCGACGTAGGTAGACTACCTGAAATCATTGAGGAATCAGCGACCAACAAAAAATTTTCCCCTCCCATTTTTTCTCCCCCTCTCCCCGGGGGGGCATGGGCGGGGGCGGAATGAATCTTGCGGTAACATGTTATGGACCCGCCGGCTCGGCGTGGACGGGCCTGAAAAGGCTCCCCCGGGGATCGGTCCGGGGGGAGGCGGCGACCCGGCGACGAAACGCCGGGTTTTATGTTGAAGTGCCCTGCACCGGCACGGGCGGTAAATTGAGGGGGTTGTTTCTTGGGGCGGGGAATGATAATTTCACGGTCCAAGGACGTTCATGGGCCCGGCGGAGGCGGGGGCCCCGGGACGACAAGGAGGGGATGAGACGGTGAATCTCTGCAATCGCGACGGCGCGGCCTGCCCGGAGGAGATGGCCCTCCTGTGGCGTTGCATCGACGGTTCCCCCATCCCGGCCTTCGTGATCGGCAACGACCATGTCATCGTCTTCTGGAACCGCGCCCTGGAGAACCTGAGCCGGATCCCCGCCCGGAGCGCCATCGGGACGAGGGAGCACTGGCGGGCCTTTTACCGGAGCGAAAGGCCCTGCCTGGCCGATCTCCTCCTCGACGACGCCCTCGGGGAGATCGAGGACTGGTACAGGGGCAAGTACATCCGCTCCCCCCTCATCGACGAGGCCTACGAGGCCACGGATTTTTTCCCCGATCTGGGTGAGAGGGGGCGCTGGCTTCGGTTCACCGCCGCCTTGATCCGCGATCCCCACGGGCGGAAGCTGGGGGCCATCGAGACCCTCGAGGACATAACGGAGCGGAAGGAGGCGGAGGAGGCCCTGATGAGGGCCCACGAGGAACTGGAGGACCGGGTGCGGGAGCGGACGAGGGAATTGAGCCGCCTCAACGAGACCCTGTCCCTCATCCTCCAGTCCCTGCCCCTGGCGGCTTACACCCGCCGCGCCGCGGGCCGCTTCCCCTTCACCTACGTGGGCACAACCATAAGGGAGATGACGGGCCACACCCCGGAGGCGTTTCTCGACGATGGCTTCTGGCGGGACTGTGTCCATCCCGAGGACCGCCCGCGGGTGCTGAGGGCCCTGGAGAGGGAGACCGGCGGGGGGATCCACAACTCCCAGTACCGCTTCCGGGCCCATGACGGCTCCTGGCGGTGGTTCTCCGATTTCTGGCGCGTCGTCGAGGCGGCGGAGGGGAGGGAACGCCAGGTCGTCGGCGTCTGGCAGGACGTGACGGAGGAGAAGCGGATCCGCCAGGAAGGGGAGGCGCGTCTCCAGCAGCTGATCCAGACCCACAAGCTGACGGCCCTGGGGGAGGTGGTGGCCGGGGTCGCCCACGAGATCAACAACCCCATGAGCTTCATCTCCTACAACATCCCCCTCCTCGAGGAGATCTGGAAGGTCCTGCGCCCCCTGCTCCCCCAACTCCCCGACGACCACCCCCTCCTCGCGGCCAAGGGCCTGTCGAAGGAAGAGATCGGGGAGCACATGGACGAGATCATCCACGCCTTCAAGATAGGGACGGGGCGGGTGACGAGGGTCATCGCGGGCCTCAAGGAGTTTTCCCGGGCCGACGAGCAGTCCCCCATGACGGAGATATCCGTCGCCGACGCTATCCAGGGGGCCCTGATCATCGTGGGGGCCCAACTGCGCAAGATCGCCCCCCACCTTGAGACCTTCGTCGAACCCGACCTCCCCCCCGTCAGGGGTCACCTCCAGAAGCTGGAACAGGTCCTGACGAACATCCTGATCAACGCCTACCAGGCCATACCCCCCGACCGGAAGGGGGAGATCGTGATCAGGGCCCGCCACGTCCGCCGCCTCCAGGCCGTGGTCATCTCCGTGGAAGACAACGGCCGGGGCATGACGAAGGAGATCATGGAACACCTCTTCCACCCCTTCTTCACCACCCGCCGCGACTCGGGGGGGACGGGCCTGGGGCTCTCCATCTCCTACGGCCTGATCAGGGAACACCAGGGGATCATCGGCGTCCAGTCCCAGCCCGGCGTGGGGTCCTGTTTCTCCGTTTACCTCCCCGTGGCGGGAGGCGGCCCCGTGAAGGTGTCCCCCGCCGTCCTCTGCGTGGGCCATGACACGACGTTCTTGGACGGCATGAGGACCCAGCTCCCCAACGTCCTCACCGTCTCCGTCGGCGGGGGTGGCGACGGGCGGCAGGTCCTGGGCGTCCTCGAGGAACACCCCGAGATCGACCTTATGATCGTGGAGATCCCCCTCCCCGGGGCCGACGGGTGGGAGCTCCTGCGGGAGGTCACGCGGAACCGGCGCCTCCTGAACATCCTCCTCTGCACGGAGGATCCCTCCGACTGGGATCCCCCCTTCGACATCATCGGCCAGACGAGGTGCACCCTGAAAAAACCCGTCGATATGGAACAGCTCAGGAAGGTCATCGAAGAGATCGGCAGGCAGCGCCTATGAGAATCCTCATCGTGGACGACGAACCCCTGGCCCTTTCCTCCGTCAAGCGTCTCTTGAAGTGGCGGGGCTATCGGGAGGTGGACACGTGCGACGGCGGCCGGGAGGCCGTCAAGCGCCTGAAGGAGACGGATTACGATCTCGTGCTCCTCGACCTCCTCATGCCCGAGGTGGACGGGATCCAGGTCCTGGAGCAGATCAAGCCCCTGAAACCGCAGACGGAGTTCATCATCCTCACCGCCCTGGACGATATACCCACGACGGTGAAGGCCATCCGCCTGGGGGCCTACGACTACCTCGTCAAGCCCGTGGACAACGACCTCCTGGTCATGTGCATCGAGAGGGCCTTCGAGCGGCGGAGCCTCCTCAGCACCGTCGTCGGCGCGCCGGGCCGTCCCGGGACCGTCCCGCCCCCCTTCGCCCCTTTCGTCACCGCCTGTCCCAAGGTGATCTCCCTGCTGAACTACGCCGTCCAGATGGCCCGCAGCGGCAACCCCGTCCTCATCACGGGCGAGTCGGGGACGGGCAAGGAGCTCGTCGCCCGGGGGATCCATCGGGCGGGGCCGGCGGCCGACGGGCCCTTCGTGGCCGTCAACGTCAGCGCCATCCCCTCGACGATGTTCGAGACCCAGTTCTTCGGCCACGTCCGCGGGGCCTTCACGGGGGCCGAGGGGACCTACCGGGGGTTTTTCGAACAGGCCGACGGCGGGACCCTCTTCCTCGACGAGATCGGGGAACTCCCCTACGGTCTCCAGGCCAAGCTCCTGAGGGTCCTCGAGGAGAAGAGGTTCACCCCCCTCGGGGGCGCTAAGGCCATATCCGTGGACGTGAGGGTGATCTCGGCGACGAACATGGACATCGAGGCGGCCTGCCGGGAGGGCCGTTTCCGCCTCGATTTGCTCTACCGCCTCAAGTCCGTCCACATCCACCTCCCCCCCCTGAGGGAGCGCGAGGGGGACATCCCCCTCCTGGCGGCCCATTTTCTCAAGGAGGCGGCAAGGCGTCACCAGAAACCCGTGGAGGGGTTCAGCCCCGAGGCCATGGACATCCTGGCCCGGGCCGATTACCCCGGCAACGTCCGGGAATTGGCCCACGTCGTGGAAAACGCCGTGATCCTGGCCGACACCCCCCTCATCCTCCCCCATCACCTCCAGGTCCGGTCTTCCCCTCCGTCCCTCTTCGCCCGCCGCCTCTGCAGCCTCCGGGAAAACGACGAGGCCCAGGTGGCCTACGTCCTCATGCACACCCGCTTCGACCGCCGCCAGGCGGCGAGGATCCTGGGCATCACCGTCAGGCAGCTCCAGAGGAAGATGGCGCGCATGCGCATGAACCCCCAGTGGCGGGACTTCCTCGGCGAGGAGGGGGAAGAGACATTTAAGTCGCCGGCGGCGACATAAATGTCGCCATTCAGTTTATTCTTGTAAATCCAAGAAGTTATATTCGATTTCAGGGCTTTGGCGCCGTCCCGGGTCCTGGGGGGCGACCTTTTCTTCGCCCCTCAGGCCCCCGTTTTTTCTGCCATACATAATTCCCCAAACATATCGAATGCTTGAAGATGTTTTCGCCCTCGGGGGAGGCGGGCACGACCTTTGTAATGAAGGTGGGCAAGGGGAGTTTAGATCTCGAAGGAAAGGAGGGATGGCAGATGGTCGCGTCCATGAAACTCATCGATCTCGTGGAAAACCACGCCGAGGAGATCGCGGCCCAGTGGGTCAGGAACGTGAAGAAAAACTCGTTGACGCCCTACTATCACGACAAGCCCGAAGAGAAGCTCATCCCCCAGGCGGTCAAATTCTACCGGAACTTCAGGAGGATCTTCACGGAACCCAAGCCGGTGGAGGCGTCCGACGGTTTCTTCTCCCGCTACGCCGAGGCGCGTTACCGTGAGGGGGTCCCCCTCCACGAGGCGGTCTACAGCCTCATCCTCATGAGGAGGCAGATCTGGCTCTACGCGGAATTTCAGGCCATCTTCACCACGTCTCTGGAGAAGCACCAGGCCGTGGAAAGCATTACCCGCACCATCCTCATGTTCGATTACGCCGTCTACTTCATCACGAAGAAGTACCGCGAGCTCATGAAACTCGAGTGGTTCGAGGCCCCGAACACCTGAGACGACCCCCTCCCCCGCCGGGGGAGGGGTTTTAGGGAGGAGGGATGAGACAGATGTCAGGATCCATGAAACTGGTCGCCCTCATCGAGAGCCACGCCGAGGCCATCGCCAGGCAATGGGCGAAGGACGTCCGGAGGAATCCCCGCACCCCTTCATACCACAACATGCCCGAGGAGGCCGTCGTTCCCATCGCCATGCGTTTCTACGACCACTTCCGGCAGATGTTCTACGCGGAAAAACCGGCCGAGGCGTCGCGGGAGTACTTCCGCAGGTACGCCGAGGAGGTTTACCGGCGGGGCATACCCATCAGCGAGGCCCTCTACGCCCTCATCATGATGAGACGCCATATTTGGCTCTACGCCGAGTTCCAGACCATCTTCATCTCGGCGGTGGAACAGAAGCAGGCCGTGGACAGCCTCGTCCGCACGATCCTCATGTTCGACTACGCCGTCCTCTTCATCAGTGAACGCTACCAGGAGCTGATCCGCGAGGACATCGACAGGCGCGTGGGTCCCGTCGGGGCCCTCGGCATGGAAACCGCCGCCGCGGGGGGCGGGGGCGCCGTAAAGGCCGTCGCCATGGCCATCATGGTCATTGGCGCGGCGGCGGTGGCCGTATATTTCCACCGCGTCTTGCAGACGGACGTCATCTTCACCCATCTGTTCTACATCCCCGTCGTCCTGGCGTCCCTCTGGTGGGGGCGTAAGGGTGTCTCCGTGCCCCTGTTTCTGGGGATCTTCCTCCTCGGGAGCCATCTCGTCTTTCTCAAGGGGGTTCCGATCACGGACGATCTCATCCGGGCGGCCATGTTCGTCGTCATCGGGGGTGTCGTGGCCTTCCTGAGGGAGGGGTTGGCCAGGGCGAGGGACATTTACGGACAAAAATAACGAAGAGAGAGGGAGCGATGAAGAGGGAACAGTCGGAAGGAACGGTCATTTCCGTCAGGGGTAGCGTGGTGGACGTCCGTTTTCCCGCGGGGGTCCTCCCCGCCATCCGCAACGTCTTGATCACGGGCGAGGAGGGGAGGATCCGCATCGAGGTCATGGCGCAGCTCAACGCCGAGGTCGTCCGGGGCATCGCCCTCAACCCCACCCAGGGCCTCGCCCGGGGGGCCAAGGTGACCGACACGGGACAACCCTTCATGATCCCCGTGGGGAAGGAACTGCTGGGGAGGGTCTTCAACGTCTTCGGAGACCCCATCGACAACGCCCCCTTCACGGAGACGGAACTGAGGCGTCCCATCCACGGCCACAGGGTCCCCATCACCCAGCAGTCCACCGTCTCGGAGATCTTCGAAACGGGCATCAAGGCCGTGGACGTCCTGTGCCCCCTGGAGCGGGGCGGCAAGGCCGGCCTCTTCGGCGGGGCCGGGGTGGGGAAGACGGTCCTCCTCACGGAGATGATCCACAACATGGTGGGGAAGCATCACGGCATCAGCATCTTCTGCGGCGTCGGCGAGAGGTGCCGGGAAGGGGAAGAACTCTATCGGGAGATGAAGGAGGCGGGCGTCCTCTCCAATACCGTCATGATCTTCGGGCAGATGAACGAACCGCCCGGGGCGCGTTTCCGCGTGGGACACACGGGGCTCACCATGGCCGAGTACTTCCGGGATGACGAGCGACAGGACGTCCTCCTCCTCATCGACAACATCTTTCGGTTCATCCAGGCCGGGCAGGAGGTCTCGGGCCTCATGGGCCTCCTCCCCTCCCGCCTGGGTTACCAGCCCACCTTGGCCTCGGACCTGGCGGAGCTGGAGGAGCGGATCTGCAACACCACGACGGGCGCCATCACCTCCATCCAGGCGGTGTACGTCCCCGCCGATGATTTTACCGATCCTTCGGCGTCCCACACCTTCAGCCACCTGACGGCCTCCATCGTCCTCTCCCGCAAGAGGGCCAGCGAGGGTTTCTACCCCGCCATCGACCTCCTCCAGTCGGGTTCCAAGATGCTCATGCCCACCATCGCCGGGGAGAGGCACTACCGCATCGCCCAGGAGATCCGCCGGAACCTGACGATCTACGAGGAACTCAAGGACATCATCGCCATGCTGGGGATCAACGAGCTCTCCCGGGAAGACCAGCGGACGGTGTTCAGGGCCCGGCGCCTGGAGAGGTTCTTCACCCAGCCCTTCTACGTGACGGAACAGTTCATCGGCAAACCGGGCAAGATGGTCTCCCTCGAAGACGCCCTGGACGGTTGTGAACGGATCCTCAACGATGAATTCGCCGATTATCCCGAAAGCGCCCTCTACATGATCGGCACGGTGGACGAGGCGGTGCGGCAGTGAAGCTCAAGATCATGATCCCGTCGGAGATCTTTCTCGAGGAGGAGGTGACGAAGGTCGTCGCCGAGGCGGAAAACGGCTTCTTCTGTTTCCTCCCCCGGCACGTGGACTACACGGCGGCCCTCGTCCCCGGGGTTTTGTCCTACACCACCGCCGACGGCCGTGACCACTACCTCGCCGTGGACGTGGGGACGATCGTGAAGAAGGGCGACCAGGTTCTCGTCTCCACCCGCAACGCCGTGGCGGGGGGCGCCCTGGGGGAATTGAAGGACGTGGTGGTGGCCCGTTTCCGGGAGATCGACGAACGGGAGAAGAAGGCCCGGGCCGCGGCGGCGAAGATCGAGTTGGACGTCCTCAGGAGGTTCATGGAACTGAGGCATGAATGACGAAAAGGGGGGCAAGGGACGGTGAGCGAAGAAAAATTGAGTCCCTCCGAGCGACGCGTCAAGCGGGAGGAGGAATTCACCCGCCAGGTGCAGGCCAAGGAGAAGAGGCGTCTCAAGGGCAAGACCCAGAAGGACGAGGGGGTCTGGTTCGGCCTGGGGGTCTTCGGGATCGTCGGCTGGTCCGTGGCCATACCCACCCTCATCGGGACGGCCCTGGGGTGGTGGATAGATCAGACCTGGCCCAGCCGTTTCTCCTGGACCCTGATGATGATGATCTTCGGCGTCGCCCTGGGCTGCATCAACGCCTGGTACTGGGTCAAGAAGGCCCGGGAGAACATCCTGAAGGATTGAGAGGTATGTCATGAGTGGAATCCCCGATCTGATCCTGATGCCCTTCGCCCTGGGGGCCGCGGCGGGTGGCGCCTACTTCAGCGGTCTCTGGTGGACCGTCCGGCGCCTGCCCTCGGCGGCGCACCCCTGGCGTCTGTTGGCCCTGAGCTATCTCACCCGCGTCTCCCTCGCCCTGGGGTGCTTCTACATGATCATGGACGGTTCCTGGGAACGGATCCTGTCGGCCGTCTTGGGTTTCATGGCCGCCAGGGCCGTCTTGACGAGGTTGTGGGGCCGGGCCCCCGCCGGGACCGTTTTAGAGAAGGGGTAGGAAGATGGAAGTCGTCGCCATCCACCAGATCAGTCCCGACCAGGTCATCCTCTTCACCTGGGGGTTCGTGACCGTAAACGCCACCCTCGTCTATACCTGGCTGATCATGGCCTTCCTCGTGGCGGGTTCCTACCTGGTCACGGGCCAGCTCTCTACGGACAGGCAGGTCTCGAGGTGGCAGAACGTCCTGGAGGTCATCGTCAGCGGCATCCGTTCCGAGATCGGGGACATGGTCAAGGAGGGGGCCGACTCCTACCTCGTCTTCATCGGCACCGTCTTTCTGTTCATCCTGGCCTCGAACCTCTTCACCTTCATCCCCGGCTACGTCGCCCCCACCTCCTCGTTGACCACCACGGCGGCCCTGGCCATCATGGTCTTCTTCGCCGTGCCCCTCTACGGCATAACGAAACAGGGGATCCTGGGCTACCTCAAGGAGTATTTCCAGCCCAACTTCATCTTTTTCCCCTTCCACGTCATGGGGGAGTTCTCGCGGACCCTGGCTTTGGCGGTGCGGCTCTTCGGGAACCTCATGAGCCACGAGAAGGTGGTGGCCATCCTGCTGGCCGTCACCCCCTTGCTCTTCCCCGTCGTCATGCAGGTCCTGGGACTCCTGATCGGCCTGATCCAGGCCTACATCTTCGCCATCCTGGCCATGGTCTACATCGCCTCGGCCACCCAGTCCCACGAGGAAACGGGACACGAAACGAACAGAAACCACAAATAAAGGGAGGATAGAACTATGGACAGCATCAGTATCGTAGCAATGGCGTCGATCATTACGGCGGGGATCTGCATGGCCATCGGGTCTCTGGGGCCTGGTCTCGGCCAGGGGAGGGCGGTTCAGGGGGCCCTGAGCTCCATCGCCCAGCAGCCCGACGAGCGCAACTCCCTGACCCGCACCCTCTTCGTGGGTCTGGCCATGATCGAGTCGATCGCCATCTACTGTTTCGTCATCTCCATGATCCTCATCTTCGCCAACCCGTTCTGGACCTACGTGATCAAGAAGGCAGGAGGCTGACATGCACATCGACTGGTTCGTCTTTTTCGCCCAGATCGTGAACCTCTTGATCCTGATGTTTCTCCTGAAGAAGTTCCTCTTCGGCAGGATCGTCGCCGCCATCGACGCGCGAGAGGCCAAGATCGCCGCCCGCTTCGCCGAGGCGGACCGGGCCCGTGAGGAGGCGGACCGGGCGGCGGCCGTTTGTGACGCGAAGCTGAAGGATCTCGAGGCCCGTTACGAGGAGATGATCGACAAGGCCAGGCGGGACGCGGAGGAGTATCGGGAGCGTCTCCTCGAAAAGGCCCGGGAGGAGGTGGAATTCCTCAAGAAGCGCTGGATCGACGCCTTCCGGTCCGAGCGGGAGACCTTCCTCATGGAGCTGAGGCTCCTGGCGGGCCAACAGATCTACGCCGTGACCCGCAAGGTCCTCAAGGACCTGGCCGACGTGGACCTGGAGGAGAGGATCGCCCAGATCCTCACGGAACGTCTCATGGCCCTCGATGAGGAGGAGCGGAGGCGTTTCCTGTCCGAAGAGGCGGATGAGGAGGAGGGGCGCCTCGTGGTCGTGTCCACGGCCCACGAGATACCGGAGGACGTCCGCCGCAAGGTCGCCGAGGCCATCCGCCGCTGTCTCCCCGAGGAGGTGGAGGTGGAATACCGGCAGTCCGAGGACGTCCTGGGCGGCTGGGAGCTGCGCTCCGACGGTCACAAGATCGCCTGGAGCATGAAGGACTACATAGACGCCATCGAGGAACGATTCAACGCGGCCCTCCATCAAGAGATCCTCGAGAGGTGATTAAGGAGAGGTGACCATGAGCGGAACGACGACGGAAAAAGAAGATCTGAAGACCTTCCTCGCGGGCGCCTTCAAGACGATGGACGAGGCCCTCTCCCGCCAGGAGGCGGAGCTGAGAGACCGGGAAGTGGGGGTGGTGACCTACGTTGGGTACGGCATCGTCCGGGTGGCGGGCCTCCCCAACATCCGTGCCGAGGAGATCGTCCTCTTTCCCCACAACCTCCAGGGCCTGGTGTTCAACATCGACCCCGACGACCTGGGCATCATCCTCCTGGGGCCCAGCGAGGATCTCCACGCCGGGTCCGAGGTCCGGCGCACGGGAAGGGTCCTCGACGTCCCCGTCGGTGAAGGCCTCGTCGGCCGTGTCACCGACGCCCTGGGGAGACCCCTCGACAATCAGGGGGAGATCAAGACGGTCAAGCGCCTCCCCGTGGAGAGGGAGGCCCCGCCGGTCATGGCCCGCGACCCCGTCACGGTGCCCCTCCAGACGGGGATCAAGGTCGTCGACGCCCTTTTCCCCATCGGCCGGGGTCAGCGGGAGCTCATCGTCGGTGACCGCCAGACGGGAAAGACGGCCATCGCCGTCGACACCATCATCAACCAGGCGGACAAGGACGTCCTTTGCATATACTGCAGCATCGGCAAGAAGGCCTCGGACGTGGCCAAGGTCATCGCCGATCTCAGGCAGTACGGGGCCATGTCCTACACCACCGTCGTCGTCGCCACGGGCGACGACCCGCCGGGTCTCCAGTTCATCGCCCCCTACGCGGCGACCTCCATGGGGGAGTATTTCATGGCCCAGGGGCGGGACGTCCTCATCATCTACGACGACCTCACCTATCACGCCCGGGCTTATCGGGAGCTCTCCCTCCTCCTGCGGCGCCCCCCCGGAAGGGAGGCCTTCCCCGGGGACATCTTCTACATCCATTCCCGTCTCCTGGAGCGCTCCACCCATCTCAGGAAGGAACACGGGGGCGGTTCCCTCACCTCGTTGCCCATCGTGGAGACGGAGGCCCAGGACATCTCGGGATACATCCCCACGAACCTCATCTCCATCACCGACGGCCAGCTCTACCTCTCGCCCCGTCTCTACCAGAAGGGGATGCTGCCCGCCGTGGACGTGGGCAAGTCCGTCTCCCGCGTGGGCGGCAAGGCCCAGCTCCCCGCTTACCGGGCCGTGGCGGGGGACGTGAGGATCTCCTACTCCCAGTTCGAGGAGCTGGAGACCTTCTCCCGCTTCGGTACCCGCCTCGACGAGGCGACGCGCCGGGTCTTGGAGAGGGGCTGGCGCCTGAGGGAGATCCTCAAGCAACCCCAGTACAAGCCCATACACGTGGCGGAACAGGTGGCCGCCCTCCTCGCCGTGACCTCCGGGACCTTCGACGCCGTCTCCGTGGAGGAGGTCAGACCGGCGGAGGACCTCCTGCGGGAGAGGATCACCCGGGACCATCCCGCCCTCTGCCACCGCATCGCCTCGGGGGAGAAGCTGACGGACCAAGATCGCGAGATCATCGTCGCCACGGCGGCGGAAGTCGCCGCGGGGTTCAAGAAGAAGGAGGCCTGAGGATGCTGACGGCGGAGGCCCTCAAGAGAAAGATCCAGAGCGCCGACGATCTCCTCGGCGTCGTCAAGACCATGAAGGCCCTGGCGGCCGTGAGCATCCGGCAGTACCAGCGGGCCGTGGAGTCCCTCAACGACTACAACGCCACCGTGGAGGCGGCCTTGCAGATCGTCCTCATGAGGGGCCGCGGCAGGGTCGAGGCGGTATCGAAGCAGCGCCGCCTGGGTGTCTTGGTCTTCGGGACGGATCAGGGGCTCTGCGGCCAGTTCAATCAGATCGTGGGCCTCTGGGCCCTCAAAGAGATAGGCCTAAGCGGTTTTCCACCCGAGAGGAGGATCGTTTTCGCCGTCGGGCGACGCGTCGCCGACATCCTGGAGGACGGGGGGCAAGAGGTGGCGGAGGTCCTCGACACCCCCGGTTCCACGGCGGGTATCACCTCCATGGTCCAGGACATCACCTTCGTCCTGGAAGAGTGGCGCTTCCGCCACACGGTGGAGGAGATGTGCCTCTATTACAACGAATACATCTCGGGGGCGACTTACCACCCCCGGACCATGCGCCTGCTGCCCCTGGACCGCCAGTGGCTGGAGAGCCTCCGGAAGAGACCCTGGGACTCCAAGACCATCCCCACCTTCACCATGGATTGGGAGCGGATCTTCCGAACCCTCGTCAGGGAGTACCTCTTCGTCTCCATCTACCGGGCCTTCGCCCATTCCCTGGCGAGTGAGAACGCCAGCCGCCTGGCGGCCATGCAGAACGCGGAAAAGAATATCGAGGAGCGCCTCGAGGAGTTGGGCGTCCAATTCCACCGCCAGCGCCAGATGACCATCACGGAGGAACTCCTGGATATCGTGGCGGGTTTCGAGGCCATGAAGGAGGAACGCGCCGCGCCAGCGGGGCGGCGGAGAAAACGTCAGGTTCCAGCCGGAGAAAGGGGGTAGGGACTTATGGCCATGGAAAAGAGACTATGCGTGATCTGTGCGTGGCGGGAACACTGTCAGAAGAGGTTTTCCGCCACCTACGACGGTTTGGTGAACATCCACTGTCCTGATTTCACGAGGGATTACACCATCAAGGACGTGGACGAGGACAAGCGCCTCGTGGAGGAACAACTGGCGAAATGGCGCCGCAAAGGTCTCGAGAAACCCCGGCCGTGCATCACCGTGTCCCGCCAGGCCGGGGCGGGGGGGAGCGAGGTGGCCCGCATCCTCGCCAAGGACCTGAAGATGGATCTTATCGGGGGCCAGATCATCTCCCGGGTCGCCGAGAGCGCCAACATGAGCGAGAAGGTGGTGCGGGCCCTGGACGAGAAGCACGTCTCCACCCTGGAGAACTGGATCGAGTCCCTCTTTAACGCCCGTCATCTCTGGCCCGACGTCTATCTCAAACACCTCACCAAGGTCATCGGGACCATCGGCGAATTCGGCAACGCCATCATCGTCGGTCGCGGCGCCCAGTTCATCCTCCCCCCCGAGAGGACCTTCCGGGTGCGCTTCATCGCCCCCCTGGAAAAGAGGATCCAGAGGGTCATGGAGATCGGCAAGTGCTCCCGGTCCGACGCCGAGGGCTACATCGCCAAGACGGAAGGGAATCGGGCGGCCTTCGTAAAGAAGTATTTCAACGAGGACATCGCCGATCCGGCCCATTACGATCTGGTGGTGAACACCGCCTCCCTCACCCTCGAGGAGGCGGCGGAGATGGTGAAGAAGGCGTTCAAGGCGAAACATTTCTCCTAAGTCTTCATCCAAGCCCCCGAAAGGAGGTCGCAGGACATGAAAAAAAAGGAAAGGGACCAAAAATACAGCGACAGTCTCCTCAGGAGCGTCGTCGAGGGCTTCTCCATCCCCGCCTTCGTGATCGGCAAGGATCATAAGGTGATCTTCTGGAACCGGGCCCTCGAAAAGCTCAGCAACATCCCGGCACAGGAGATGGTGGGGACCAACGGTCACTGGCGCGCCTTCTACGCCAAGGAGCGCCCGTGCATGGCGGACCTCATCGTCGACGGGGCCCTGGAGAAGATCCCCAAGTGGTACGAGGGTCTGTACAAGAAATCGGACCTCCTGGAGGAGGCCTACGAGGCCACCAACTTCTTCCCCGACCTGGGGGAGCACGGCCGATGGCTCCGTTTCACCGCCGCGGCCATCAGGGACGAAGGTGGCGAACTCGTCGGGGCCCTCGAGACCCTCGAGGACATCACGGATCAGAAACTGGCGGAACTGAGGCAGAAGGAGACGGAGCGGGAGCTCTTCAGCGTCATCCAGGGTTCCCCCATCCCTACCTTCGTCATCGGCATCGACCACCGCATCATCTACTGGAACCGCGCCCTGGAGAAACTCAGCCGCCTCCCGGCGGAGGAGATGGTGGGGACCACCCAGCACTGGCGGGCCTTCTACGCCCAGGAAAGGCCTTGCATGGCCGACCTCCTCGTCAACGAGACGCCGGAGATCATCCAGGAGTGGTACAAGGGTGTGGCCAAGAGCCAGCTCCTCGACGAGACCTACGAGGCCGAGGGGTTCTTCCCCGACCTGGGCAACGGCGGCCGGTGGTTGAGGTTCGTGGCCGTTCCCATCCGCAGCTCCACGGGGGTCCTTTTGGGGGCCATCGAGACCCTCGAGGACATCACGGAACGGAAGAAGATGGAGCAGGCCCTCGTGGAGAGCGAGCGGGTCCTCAACAGCGTCATCCAGGGCTTCTCCATCCCCGCCTTCGTCGTCGGCAAGGACCATCGGGTCCTCTACTGGAATCGGGCCCTGGAGAAACTCAGCGGCATCAAGGCCGAGGAGGTCGTCGGCACCGACGACCAGTGGCGGGCCTTCTACGGGAGCAAGCGGCCCTGCATGGCCGATCTCCTCGTGGACAGCGCCCTGGAGAAGATACCCCAGTGGTATTCCGGCAAGTACAGGAAATCGGATCTCATCGAGGACGCCTACGAGGCCACCGATTTCTTCCCCGATCTGGGTGAGGGCGGACGATGGCTCCGCTTCACCGCCGCCGTCATCAGGGACTCCAAGGGGGAACTGGTGGGGGCCGTCGAGACCCTCGAGGACATCACGGAGCAGAAGACGCCGGAAGGTAAGGCCAAGAAAGGAAGGAGGGAGAAACCATGACCGCTTACGCCACGAAATTGATCGAGATCACGGAGAAGCACGCGGAGGAGATCGCCCGGCAGTGGTACAACAACGTCAAGATGAACCCGCGGACCCCCTCCTACCACAAGATGCCCGAAGAGGAGGCCATGAAGCACGCCATGTACTTCTACCGCAACTTCGGGAAACTCTTCTTCACGGACAAGCCCTTCGAGGAGGCCCAGGGCCTGTTTTCCCGTTACGCCGAAGAGCGGTGGCGTCAGAGGATCCCCCTGGCGGAGGTCATCTACGCCCTCACCCTCATGAGGCGCCACATGTGGCTCTTCTCCACCTCCCAGGCCGTCTTCGTCACCCCCGTGGAGCAGCATCAGGCCACGGAGAGCCAGAGCCGGACCATCCTCATGTTCGACTACGCCATCTACGTCATCGTGGAAAAGTACAGCGAATTCATGAGGGCGGAGGTCGAGGAGCAGCTCAAGAAGGGCAAAGGCAAGGGAACCCTGAACTTCTGGAAGTAGACCACAGACACCCTCCCCCCCGGGGGGTGGTTTTTCTGCCCACCCTCCTTCCACCCCCCGGGGGTCTCCTATGGGGACGCCATACCCACACAGCCGCGGCCGGGACGAAAAACCCGGTTGGGAAGGGGTATGCGCCTCCTTTTTTTTGTTGACACATTTCGATAAATTTTTCTAATCAACCACTCGGGGGGAAGGGGCTTTTCTTAATCCGACACAAAACGATGACCCACCAATAATCTTAAAGGAGGAAGAGTTATGATGAAGAAGTTTGTGGCGTTACTGATGGTGTGCCTCTTGGTGACGGGTGTCGCCTGGGCGGCGGCGAAGGGCACGGCGAAAGAGGCGGAGGCCATGGTGAAGAAGGCCGTGGCCCTGTACAAGTCGGCCGGTCAGGACAAGGCCTTCGCCGAGTTCAACAACCCCAAGGGCAAGTTCGTGGACCGTGATCTTTACATCTACGCCCTCAGCATGAAGGGGACCGTCTTGGCCCATGGGGCTAACAAGACCCTCATCGGCAAGGACCTCTACAATCTCAAGGACACGGCGGGCAAGCAGTTCCTCAAGGAGATCATAGATGTCGCCAAGGCCAAGGGCAAGGGGACCGTTGACTACAAATGGACCAACCCCGTGAGCAAGAAGGTGGAGGACAAGGTAGTTTACTTCGAGAAGGTGGGCGACGTGATCCTCGTGTGCGGCTACTACAAGTAAACCGGCGATAGATACCGGGCCGCGGTGCGGAAAGCCGCGGCCCGGACCGTTTCAAGGGGGAACAATGAACTGGATCAAAACCGTCTTCCTTAACATGAAGATGTGGCAGAAGATGCTCCTGGCGCCCCTTTTGGTCTTGACCCTCATGATCGTTCTCTCCGTTTTGAGTTATTACGGCCTCAACAGCGAGAAAGGGGCCCTCGACGACATCTTCAACAACCGTTTCAAGGGCTATCAGCAGATTTCCCGGATCGCCAACGAAATCGCCAATGTTCACTCCAATGTCTATCGTGTCCTGAGCTGGGCCAACGCCAACTACGAGGCGGAAAAGATCAACGCCTTGGCGAAGGAGCAGATCAAGGCCATCGAGAAGAACATCAACGCCCTCCAGGGGATACTGAAGGGGACGAACCTCAACCCGCAGGAGAAAAAGCTTTATCAGGCGGCCCTCGAGAGCCTCCTGGAATACCAGAAGCCGGCCCTCGGCGTCCTGGAGGTGGCGTCGGCGGACGTGAACGCCTCCACCATGTTCATGGGGGTCACCGACGAGACCTATCAGAAAATGGAAAAGGTCCTGGCCGAGCTCATGGCCCTGGAGGAACGGTTGAGCAAGGAGAAGTACGAATACGCCATCTCCAGTTTCAACAACACCATGAGGGTCTTCGTCGTCTTTGTCGTCATCGCCGTCATCGTCTCCGTTCTTTTGAGCGTCTTGGTGAGCCGGGCGGTGGTGGCGCCCATCTACGAAGTCATCGGTGTCGCCCAGAGGGGGGCGGAGGGGGACTTGACCCAGGAGATAGTGGTCCGTTCCCGGGACGAGCTGGGTAAGTTGGCCGAGGCGGTAAATACCATGTGCCTCAAGGTGGGTGAGGCGGTGGGGCACTCCCTGGCCATCTCTCAGAACCTCTCCGACTCGGCCTCCCAACAGGCGGCATCCCTTGAGGAGACGTCGTCGGCCATGGACGAAATGGCCTCCATGACACGCCAAACGGCGGACCACACGGCGGAGGCCCACAACCTGATGAACGCCGCCAAAGAGGCCATCCAGAAGGCCAATACCTCCATGACCGAGCTCGAGCAGTCCATGAAGGTCATCGCCACCTCCAGTGAGCAGACCCAGAGCATCGTCAAGAGTATCGACGAGATCGCCTTCCAGACGAACCTCCTGGCCCTGAACGCCGCCGTGGAGGCGGCACGGGCGGGCGAGGCGGGGGCCGGCTTCGCCGTGGTGGCCGACGAGGTGCGCAACCTCGCCATGAGGGCCACGGAATCGGCGAAGAACACCTCCAACCTCATCGAGGATATCGTTAAGAAGGTCCGGGAGGGGGAGAAACTCGTCAACGTCACGGGGGGCGCCTTCAACCAGGTGACGGGAACGTCGAACAAGGTCTTGGAACTCATCGGCGAGATCGCCACGGCTTCCCAGGAGCAGGCGGAGGGCATCAACCAGATAAACCGGGCCCTGGCGGAGTTGAACCAGGTCACCCAGCACAATGCGGCCAACGCCCACGAGCTGGCGGAGGTGATGTCCATCTTCAAGACCGCCGAAGGGGAAGACCGGGGGGGCACAAAGGGGAGGACCCGCTACCTGACATACGAGAAAGAAAAGGTGTAAAATCGGGGGACATGATACTTAATTTCCAAGACACGAAAATCACTTGATAAACTTTCCAACAAACAGGTATCGTGTCCCCGTGTTTCACGCCCCTTTGACGACGTAATCTTTATCTGGACCGCCCTCTTCGGTTTTTTCTAACCCGTCAACGCGGGGTTTAAACCGTGTGCATCACGGTTTCCCCGCGTTTTTTATCAAGGAATGCCTGTTTTTCCATCACGTGCCTGGGCAATTTTCACTTTTTCGGAAACCCAAAATAGAGATCTCAACTACTTATGCCTATCCAAGGGCCAATATGTGTCTATTGCATCGAAGACGGGTGAGTCATTGTTTCAGAAACGCCTCGATGTCATAGTTTTCAATAAAATTAGCGCCTTTTGGTCTTGACATGGTGCGGCATGAATGCCAAATCTATCCGCAAAGGGTAAGCAACAATGCCCTTAGAGAATCCGTGAACGACCGTTATTGTAGCCCCGTCACTGGATAATGGTATAACCCGGCAGCCGAGGAGAAAGGATCGTAATGAAAAGCCGACAGCGCCTGGCGATCATCGGGCTCGGAGCCCTGGCCGCGTTCTTCTTCGCGTCCTATTGGGCGTTCGCCCTTTCCCGGCCGGAGATATTCGTTCAGATGGGCCACACCCGGGGCAGGGTCAATGCCGTGGCCTTTTCTCCCGACGGCAAATACGCCTTCACGGAGGGGTGGGATCATACCGTCAAGATGTGGGAGACGGCAACGGGACGGGAAGTGCGGACGCTCTATGGGACGGCGAAGGTGACCGCCATCGCCGTCAGCCCCGATGGCGGGCTGCTCATTTCGGGAGATGAGGGCGATAACGACAACCTGAAGCTTTGGGACCTGAAGACGGGGAAGGTGATCAGGGCTTTCTCCGGCCACGAGCCGGGGATGGAGGGCGTCTCTGCCATCGGTTTCACAGCCGACGGCAGGCATTTCCTGTCCGCGGGGGGCAGGGAAATAAAACGCTGGGATGTTGTCACGGGCGAGGCGTTATGGACATACAGAAACGACTCCCGAGACGCCTACGCCGACTTTACCGCCATGGTCCTCAGTCCGGACGGCAGGTTTGTCGTTTCCGGGGTGCGCTCCAACGCCCAGGTGGAGATGCCGGACGGAACCTGGAC
Source organism: Deltaproteobacteria bacterium (assembly GCA_029553375.1). Taxonomy (GTDB): domain Bacteria; phylum Desulfobacterota; class Syntrophia; order Syntrophales; family UBA8958; genus JAKPCH01. Next base: position 18,764 of record JAKPCH010000085.1, read on the forward strand.
CGACGCCAGGAGCACCGGTGCCGCCATTCTCGTTCTCGACGCGATCAGCGGCGGGCGGATCCGGGCCTTCAACACCGGCGGCGGCTGGGTCGAGGCCCTGGCCATGTGTCCCGACGGCCGGCATGTGCTCTCCGCTGATCACCAAGACGGCGCCAAGATGTGGGATTTCACGACGGGAAGGCTGGTGAAGACCTTCCCGGTGGAGGGGGTATCTCCCGTGGCCGTGAGTCCGGACGGCGAATATGCCCTCTTCGGCGGCGTGATGACGATCCGGCTCTGGGATATTGCCGCCGGCCGAGAGATCCGGACCTTCAGCGGCCACAACGGTTGGCTGCGCTCCGTCTCCTTCGGCCCCGACGGCCGGCAGGCACTTTCCGGGAGCGACGACAACATGCCCCGGCTGTGGGATGTCGCCGCCGGAAAGGAGTTGCGGAGCTTCGGCGGCTACGCGCGGCAAGTGGCGGCCATAGCCGCCGACGCCGCGGGCCGTGCGCTGCTTGTCGCCCAAAACGCGGGTCTGCTCACTATCTGGGATCTCCCGACGGGCAGCCGGACAAAAGCAATCACCCACACCCTGGGCGTCGGCGCCGCGATCCTCAGCCGCGACGGCAAATACGCCGCGGCGGGGGGGTGGAACTATGAGGAAGGCGCTTCGACCGTCCAATTGTGGGACGTCGCCACGGGCAAAGAAATACAGAAGCTGACCAGGCCGGGGGCGGATCACTGGGCCCGGCCGGCGGCGATAACTTCGGACAACAGAAATATCCTCTGGTCCGTCGGCCCCACCCTGATCTTGTCGGAGATCGCCACCGGGAAAGTGGTCCGGACCTTCAGGGACGATGGGTATGAAATCAAAACCGCCGCCCTGAGCGACAACGGCGCCTATGCCCTTTCCGGCGATGCCCGGTCCGTCAAGATCTGGGACGTCGCGACGGGTCGGGTTCTGAAAAAGTACGCCGATCCTCAAAAAGTCGGCTTGTTCTACGCCGGAACCTTCAGCCCCGACGGGAAAAAAGTCCTCCTCCTTGAGTACGGTGGCGGGAAAAACGAGATTTCCTTCAAATTCTGGGAGGTGGCGTCTAACAGGGAAACCATGGTCGCGACTCTTCAGCATGATCTCCAGGGATACATCGATCTTCTCTCCCTGAGCCGCGACGGCCGATATGCCCTTTGGGCGGAAAAAAACGTCCTGTGCCTTTATGATCTCACGACCGGCAAACCGCCAAGAACCTTTGCCGGCCACGTCCATGACATATCCTCCCTGGGCATAAGTTCCGACGGAAAATTCGCCTATTCCGGAAGCCATGACGGCACAACCCGCATTTGGAATATCGCGACGGGCAGAGAAGTGGCGCAATTCATCGGCTTCACCGACGGAGAATGGATCGCGATCACGCCGGAGGGTTATTTCCACGCCTCGGCCGATGGGGCGCGGCACCTCAATGTCCGCGTCGGCATGGACGTCTATGCCATCGACAACTTTTACGAGAAATTCTTCCATCCCGTTTATGTGGCAACTGTACTCCAGGGGAAAGAGATTACCGCCGCCGCCGACATCCGTCGGGGCGTCCTCACCCCACCGGAGGTCCGGATCGTCTCCCCGGCGGCGGGCACGGAATTTCCTGCGGATAACATCGTCATTACGGTTGCCGCCCGGGACACGGGCGGCGGCATTGATGAGATTCGCCTCTATCACAACGGCAAGGTCATCGGCGACGACAAGCGGGCCGTCAAACTGATCCCCGCGGGCGGCGAGACAAGGAAACAGTACCACGTTTCCCTCGTGGAGGGGCTCAACATATTCCGGGCCGTAGGGTTCAGCAGGGACCGGACGGAATCCAACCCCTACGAACTGGCGGTCAAGCTCACCGCCCCGGTCAAGGAGGTCTCGCTGTATGTCCTTGCCGTCGGCATCAACAAGTACAAAAATCCGGCCTTGAACCTGAACTACGCCGAACCGGACGCCCGGGGTATCACCGCCTTCTTCCAGCAACGGGGCCCGGCGCTGTTCAAGAACGTCACTATCCGGGAGATCTACAACGAACAGGCGACGAGGGAAAACATCATCCTTCACCTCCAGGGGCTGCAGAGCGCAAGCCCCCAGGATGCCGTATTGATCTACCTGGCGGGACATGGAGAAAGCCTCGATGATAAATGGTATTTCCTCCCCCATGAGCTGACGTACCCGGAAAGGGCGGGGGAGGTGAAGACCAAGGGGATATCATCCGATGAACTGGCGGGATTAATAAGGAACATGCGGGCGCAGAAGATCCTGATGCTCATCGATGCCTGCAAGTCCGGCGCCGTGCTCGTCGCTTTCCGGGGCTTCGAAGACCGCAAGGCCCTCTCCCTGCTTTCCCGTTCCACGGGGGTGCACATCGTCGCCGCCGCCACCAAAGACCAGTATGCGGCGGAGGTCAAAGACCTTGGCCACGGCGTCTTCACCTATACGCTCCTGGAAGGGCTTGATGGAAAGGCGGCGGGAAAAGGGGAAGCCGTGACCGTCAGAAGGCTCATGACCTACATGGAGGAGCAACTGCCGGAGATCACGAAGAAGTATAAACAGGAAGCCCAATATCCCGTGGTGGATTCCCGGGGGATGGATTTCCCCCTGGCGACGGCGCGGTAAACTCGGTGCACCGCCCGGCGCGGACCCAACTGCCTGGTGGCGTGGGGGGCAATCACACGGCCCTTGCGGTTCGTTCTTTTCCCAACGATTCAACTTCTTGAAATAACCCGCGTTTCGGTAAAAGAGCCGCGGTTCTGATATCCTCTGCCCGGTAGCCGGCTACCTCTGTGATTCGGTGCCAAAACGTGACCGATTACCTTTTATGAACCCCTGACACACCGGGCCGGGGAAAGGGGGTGTCATGTCCGTGTTGACACGGCGGGGCCTTTCCAGTACGACGGGGCACGAACCAACGCCGGGGAGGATGCCTATGCCGAGGGGCAAAACGATACTCGTCACGGGGGGAACGGGCTACATCGGTTCCCATACGACGGTGGAGCTCTTGAACGAGGGCTACGGCGTCGTCATCGTCGACAACCTATCCAACAGCAAGGTCTCCGTCCTTGACCGGATCGAGGCGGTCACGGGCCGGCGCCCGCTCTTCCATCACGCCGACCTCAGGGACGAGGCGGCCGTCCGGGCCGTCCTCGCCCGTCATGCCGTCGATGGCGTGATCCACTTCGCCGGGCTCAAGGCCGTGGGGGAGTCCGTCCTCTATCCCCTGCGTTATTACGAAAACAACCTCGTCTCGACCCTGGTCCTTTGCCGGTTGATGGAGGAAAAGGGTGTCAGGAGGATCGTCTTCAGTTCCTCCGCCACCGTTTACGGAGACCCCGCCGCCGTTCCCATCCGCGAGGATTTCCCCACGGCGCCCACGAACCCTTACGGGAGGACGAAGCTGATGATCGAGGAGATCCTGAAAGATCTCCACGGGGCGGACGACCGCTGGCGGATAGCCCTCCTGCGGTACTTCAACCCCGTCGGGGCCCACCCCTCCGGTCTGATGGGCGAGGAGCCCCGGGGGATACCCAACAACCTCATGCCCTACATCACCCAGGTGGCCGTGGGGATCAGGGAGAAATTGTCCGTTTTCGGCGACGACTACCCGACGCCGGACGGTACGGGGATCCGGGACTACATCCACGTGGTGGACCTGGCCCGGGGCCATGTGAAGGCCCTAGATTGGCTCTTCGGCAGGGAGGAGGGGGAGTGCCTGACGGTAAATCTGGGGACGGGCCGCGGCTACAGCGTCCTGGAGGTGGTGCGCGCCTTCGCCGCGGCCTCGGGGCGCCCCGTCCCTTACGAGATCACGAACAGGAGGCCGGGGGACGTGGCGGTGTGCTACGCCGATCCCTCCCTGGCGGCGGAGGTCCTCGGCTGGCGGGCGACGATGGATCTGGACCGGATGTGCGCCGACTCTTGGCGCTGGCAGGTGCAAAATCCCCGGGGCTACCCCGAGTGAGTCGTACCGTCGGGGACGAGGACCCGACAACTCTTGGCGAGTTCTTCCGTGGGGGCGCCGAGGCGTCTCAGGAAGGCCCCTGACTCTTCTCCCCTCTCCCATTGGGTGATACTCATGACGACGGTGGGGATGGGGACGCTGTTGCCGTCGGGCATGAGGGGTATCGTTTCCATAAGGGCCGCCTTCAGCCTCCTGGCGATGGCGAGGGCGCCCTCGGGCCCGACCCCCGGTAGGACGACGACGAAGCGGTCCGGTTCGTAGCGTGCCGTCAGTTCCGTGGGCCGGAGGTTCTCCGAGAGGGTGTGGGCGAAGAAGTAGAGGACGCGGTTGGCGTAAATCCCCCCGTGGATCTTCGTGAAGACGTCGAAATCTTCCAGGCCCACGAGGACGGCGCACAGAGGCGTCGAGTCCCTTTCGGCGCGGGAGACGAGGCGTGGCATGACGCCTTCGAGCCAGGTGCGGTTCCTCAGGCCCGTCAGGACATCGAAGCTGCCGTGGCGCTCATAGATGACCTCGGGACCGGCTATGCCGGTGATAACGGCGTCGGCACCGCGGAGACGCCGGACGAGGCCTGCCAGGAGGTTGCACGCCGCCTCGTGGGAGGAGCGGACCAGGGACCACAGGGCGTCTTCTTCCATAACGAGGAGACGGGACGGTTCGTCGGCGATGGCGTACGCCGAGGTGGGCTCGCCGTCGATGAGGGACATCTCGCCCACGCTCTCTCCCCTCGCCAGGACGGCGACGGGGGGCGTGGCAGGGTCGTGGAGGTGGATGCGGATGCGGCCGTCGGCGATGAGGTAGAGGCGGTCGTTCCTCTGTCCCGGTTTGATGAGGATCTCCGATTCCTCCAGGTACACGATCCCCAGGCCGTCCAGCAACCCCCGGATGGAGTCGGGATCTACGTTGCGAAAGAGATGGATCACCCCGTAATCCAGGGGACCGAATCTATCCTCCCGTGTCTCCATGGCCATTGCCCGTGCACCGATCCCGGTGATGAAAAAAGGGGAGTATTACGACGGATCTCCCCTTTCGGCGACCTCCTCCGCCACCCGCGGCGTCAAAGGGGGCTACTTCTTCTTGTGCCGATTCATCTTCAGTCTTTTTCTGTACTTGTGTTTGCTGATCTTCTTGCGCCTTTTTTTGACCACACTGCCCATGGTTCACCCTTTTGTTGGTTATTGGAAGGGATGACGCCTAACACAAAGGTTCACTATGATCAAGACTTTTGTAAAAAAACAAGGCGGAGCGAATCCCCTCCGCCTTGTCCGTCCCTCTGCCACGGTAGGTCCTCCTACTTTAACCTTTCCTTGAGGCGGGTGATCATCTCCTTCATGAAGGCCTCCCTGACCTTCAAGGCCCGGCGGAATTCCCGGTCGTCCGTGTTGGCGATCTCGATCCTCAGGGCCGGGTAGTATCTTTCAAGAACCTCGAGGAGTTGCCTGGCTTCTTCTTGATTCAATTCAAAGGCAGTCATGGCGATCCTCCTTTCCCCTCCCCTCATTTACCCATCAGGGCTTCCTTGGTGACGCCGATGGGGTAGACGGGGAAGATCTCGAATTCCAGGATGTCGATCCACGCGGCCCGGGCGGCGATCAGTCCCTTCGCGTCCGTCTTGACGACGTAGATGGTCCGGCAACCCTGGAGATCATAGAACTCCGAAATGACCTCCACATCCTCGGGCCAGTCCCAGGTGGCACGGCGTGTGCGCACCTCACGCTCGTCCTCCGGCGCCCAGGTGCAAATCATCATGAAGTACATAATCTCGCCTCCCTTCTTGGACTTTCCTTGTTGATTTCCCGATGATCAAAGACGGTCGAAACGCCCCATCCCTCCGGGGAAAGGCCCCGGAGGCCCAATAGAGGCACCTTGAAGACTCCTCCCTCCCTCGTCCTCTTCATGCCTGTCAACCCCCCTCCCAGCCCTTGTATCCCCTGAGGGTGGCCTGGGTCTTTTCCTCGTAGTAGTGGTAGCCCTCATAGACCGTCTCGGCGCCGATGATCTCGTCGATCTTTTTCTGGATTTCCATTCTCTCCGGGTCGTTCTCCCAGGCCTTCCAGTCGTCCATGTGGCGCCACGTGCTCACCACGAGGAGGCAGCTCGGGTCGTCGACGCTGACGAGGGACTCGCCGGATATGTAACCCGGACGGCCCGTGGCCCGCCTCCTCAACTCCTTGATAAGTTCGAAAAGCTTCTTCGAGTCTTCGCCCTTGGGAATACGTCTCCTGATGAAGATCTTGACGGCCATGGTCCCCTCCTTTTGGTCTGTGAAAGAAAGATCGATGTGTAAAAGGAAAACTGCCTGCTGACAACGGTAAAAACGCGGCGGAAGCGCCTTCGTCTTTATTTTAGGTCCCCTGGGGCCTTGTGTCAACAGAAAAAGGGGTATATATCCTCCCCTACAGGATCCGCCGACGGCGAAGGCGGAATCCAAGATCTCGAAGGGAGGAAGGAGAAACCTTGATCATCGATTCCCACATGCACTGCGGGATCCAGAACGTGGATCAGCCCCTCGCCCTGATCCGGTCCTATCTGGCGTCGGCCGGCATCGAGGGGGCTTGCCTCTTCGCCCCCGTGGAGGACGTCTACGACCGCTACGACCCCTCTTTCCGCGACAGCCCTCCCTGGCAGGCCTGCCGGAGGCGGGCGAACGAGTATGTCCTGGCCGCCCAAAAAGAGGACGGCCTCTTCAGCGCCTACTACTTCGTCTGGAACGATTTCCGGGCCGAGGAGCTATCAAGGGGGTATCGGGGGGTCAAGTGGCACCGCCACGAGTACGAGCCCGAGTACGAATACGCCTCCCCCCTCTGCGAGGCTTTTCTCAACGAGGTTTACCGCCTCCGCCTCCCCGTGGTCCTGGAGGAGAGCTTCCACAACACCCTCACCCTCATCGAGCGGATCGACGGGCGGACGCCGGTGATCATCCCCCACCTCGGGGCCCTCAACGGGGGCTTCTACGCCCTCTTCCACTCCGGCGTCTGGGATTCGCCGAACGTTTACGCCGACACGGCCCTGGCCTCTCCCCAGGAGATGGCCATGTTCCTCCGACGTTACGGACCTGATAAGCTCATCTTCGGCAGCGACTTCCCTTTCGGCTTCCCGTCGACGGAGCTGGGCAAGGTCCGCAACCTCGGCCTCGCCCAGGAAGACTACGAAAAGGTCGTCTTCGGTAATATCGCCGCACTCACGAGGCTTCCGCGGCCAGGCGGTAGTGACGGATCGCCCGGTCGATGAGGGTCACGAGGTGCTCCGGGTTCTGCTGGAGAGCCTCCCTGTCCTCGGGCGAAACGAGATGACCGTAACCGTTCAGGAAACCCTCGCACATCTCTTCGATCTCCGCCAGGGCCAGGATGTTTTCCCCCGTCTCGGCCCCGCCGACGCAGCTCATGGTGAAGCAGACGGCAATCCGGAGGTATTTCAGTTCCTCGAGACGTTCCGCCGGGGTCAAGAGATGCCCAACTCCTTGCCGAGCTCCTTGAACTGCTTGGGGAACTCGGGCTGAAAATTCAGGAAGACGGGGACGGGGTAGGTGGCACCCACCTTTTTGCCCGCCTCGGCGAGGGAGTCCGCCACCTCCGTCAGGGAGGCACCGGGGACGGCGAAGACGATCTCGTCGTCCTGGGTAAGGGAGAAGACCCGGTCTCCCGTCCCGGGGACGGCGATACGGGCCGTGCCGGTGAGAAACGGGGCCAGGAGGTATTCCGTACACTCCACCTTGCCGCCGAAACGGCCCTCGGCCCGGCGTCCCGTTGTGTAGGTCCAGGCGTGGACGAGGCGCATCAGTTGAGCCGGGTTGCCGTAGAAGACCACCGTGTCGGGCGCAAAGGCCGCCCTCGCCAGGGGGGCGATGATTATGGCCCCGTAGGCGCCCCTGTCCAGTCTCGTGATCTGACCGGCCTCGGCCTTGCCGATCTCCTCCGTTCGGGAGTAGCTGCCCTGGCAGAACAGTTTACCCAGGGCCGCGGCGGTGTCCTCGGCGTCGGAGAAGCCGAAGGCGATGGCGGCAGGGACACAGACGAGGTCTTCCTTGGCGATGCCCACGCTCCAGCCGTAGATCCTGGCCATGCTCACGGCCTGGCACAGGGCCACCTTCTTCCCCAGGTCGGCCAGGGGACGGCGGGTCTTGTTGGGGAATTCCCCGGCGTCCTTGAGAAACTTTACGGCCACGGGCTGGGTCTTCAACCGGAGGGTGCCGCGGATGCGCTCCCCCGCTTCGGCAAGACGGGAATCGGTCATGGTCCTTACCTCCTTTTCGGCGTTTGATGGTCGGACACGGGCCTTTATACCACAAAAAACCCCGGGTTATCAACGAGGGGTCGTGTAACGGGGTATGCAAAGGGTCCTTGACTTGCCGTCGCCGGGCGTTTACTAATGGGGGCGCGGCCCGCATGACGCCTGGACCCTAATAAGGTTTCCGTCTTTACCGACCGCCGCCGGGGCGGTTTTCACAGACCAGGGGGTGTCTCTATGATCATGGAAAGCAGGGGCCTTTTAGCCGAGGGGGTCTACGGTCTCGGGGTCCCCGATCTGCCCGCCTACCTCCTCCTGGGGGAGAGGCCGGCCCTCTTCGACGGGGGTATCACCATCGCCGGACCCCTTTACATAAAGGACCTCCGGGAGATCCTCGGCGACGAGGGGCGTCTTGTCTTCAACTTCCTCACCCACTCCCATTTCGATCACGCCGGTTCCACCCCTTATCTGAGGCGGAAGATCCCGGGCCTCAAGGTGGGGGCCCATCCCCTGGCGGCGGAGAACTTGAGAAAGCCCGGGGCCGTGGCCCTCATCCGCAGTCTCTGCGAGGAGTTCGAGACGAAGTACGCCGGTCTTATCGCGGGGGAGGACGTGGGTTTTTCGTCCTTCGACGTCGAGATCCTCCTCGAGGACGGAATGGAGGTGGACCTCGGCGGAGGCATGGGCTTTCGGGTCATCCATACGCCCGGCCACACCCGGGACGCCCTGACGTTCTGGCTGCCCCGCCAGCGGGCCCTGATCACGGGCGAGGCGGCGGGGGTCTTCGACAGGAACTACGCCATCCAGCCGGAGTTCCTTTCAAGTTACAACGATTATCTCGCCTCCCTGGAGAGGCTGGCCCGCTACGAGGCGGACTGTATCATGATGAGCCACTACTTCACCCTCACGGGGGAGGACGCCCGGGGCTACATCCCCAGGTCGATAGAGGCCACCGTGGCCTTCCGGCGCCGGATCGAGGCCTACCTGGCCGAGGCCCACGGTGAGAGAGACGCCGTGGTGAAGAGGATCTACGAGGAGGACTTCGTCGGTACGGGGGCGGTGATGCAGGAGTCCCGGCCCTATCTGTTGAACCTCGAGGCCAAGGTCCGCTGCGTCGCCGACGACAGGTGAGACGGAAAAAGGCGCCGCCGCCCCGACGACGGGTCGGGGACGACGGCGCCAACCGGAGATGACTTGAGCGTTTAGATCATCTCGATGGCCGTGGCGAGGGAGACGCCGCCGCCGCCGCAGAGGGTGGCCAGGCCCAGGGTCTTGCCCCGTTTCTTCATGGCGTGGATGAGGGTGACCATGATGCGGCAGCCCGTGGCGCCGACGGGGTGGCCCAGGCC
>JAKPCH010000010.1 GCA_029553375.1 Deltaproteobacteria bacterium
CTTCTCCACCTCCTTGGAGAGATTCCTGGTGATGGTCTTCATCCCCCCGTCGATGAACCGCTGCTCGATGTCCCGCAGACGGACATTGTAACCCGCCTGGGCACACACCTGGGCGATACCGCTGCCCATGAGACCGGCCCCAAGGACACATACGTTCTTGATCTCCATGACGATCTCCTTTCGTTGTTCTTCGCGGCCGCGGGGATGTTATATCGCCCCCAACGACCACTGTTTGTTCAACCAGTGCATCTTTCTCGCCTCCTCGAGGAGGCCGTCCCGGAAGTCCGGGTGGGCGAGCTTCGTGATCGCCAGGACGCGTTCCGGGATGGAAAGGCCCTTGAGATAGGCCACCCCGTACTCCGTGACCAGGTAGGAGACGTCCACCCGGGGCACCGTGACGATCTCACCGGGGGGCAGGGTGGGGTTTATCCGGGACCGGAGTTTGCCCTCCTTGTCCCTGTAAGTGGACGGGAAGGCAAGGATCGACTTGTTGCCCGGGTAACCCAGGGGCGGCTGGCCCTTGGTGGCCCGGTAGTAGGCGCCGCGGACGAAGGCGAGCTGGCCGCCCGTGCCGGAGTACTCGTGCGGACCGATGGACTCGGAGCTCACCTGTCCCTGGAGGTCCACCCCCAGGCAGGCGTTGATCGAGATCAGGTCCTTGTTCATGGCGATGATGTTGGGGTCGTTGGTGAATTCTACGGGGTAGATGGCCAGGGCGGGGTTGTGGTCCAGCCAGTCGTAGAGCTTGCGGCTGCCGATGGAGAAGGCCCAGACGATCTTTTCGGGGAGGAAGGTCTTTTTCTTCCCCGTGATCAGGCCGGCCTCATGGAGTTCCATCATGGCCTCCGTGACCATCTCCGTGTGGATGCCCACGTCATGGACGCCGCTGTCGGCGAGGAGTCTCAGGACCGTGTCGGGCAGGCCGCCGATGCCGATCTGGATGCAGGGGCCGTCCTTGGGGATCATGTCGGCGATGTACTCGGCGATCTTCTTTTCCGTGTCCGTGGCGACGGGGGAGGGGATGGTGACGAGCTTGTCGGTCTTGTTCTCGATCACCCAGTCCACCTCGGAGATGTGGATGCATTCGTCGTAGCCGCCGTAGCACCAGGGCATATCCTCCATGACCTCGACCACCTTTATCTTCGCCTTACTGAACACGGCCTTCTTGAAGTTGCACAGGGGGCCGAAGTTGAAATAGCCGTGTTTGTTCATGGGCGTGACGGTCTGGACGGCCATGTCCACGTCGATGTCCTCGCGGTAGATCCGGGCCGTCTCCCCGAAGTTGTAAGGGATGTGGGTCCCCCGGTTTTCCGCTATGTATTTCCTCGTCCAGCCGAGGATGTGCCAGTTGCCCAGCCAGAAGCTTTTGGCCTCCGGGTCCTTCTCCATGACCTCCAGGGGTGTCAGATGCCCGAGGGCCCGTATCTTGACGTTCTTCAAATCCCCCACCCGTTCGGCCAGGGCCCGGTCAAAGGCCCGGGGCGCCTGGACGGTCCCGAAATCAAGCCACATGCCGTCCTTGACGAGGGAAGCCGCGTATTCCGCCGACACGAGTTTTCTGCCGTATTCTGACATCAGCTCTCCTCCTTTGGGTATTTACCCGCAACGGCGACAACCCGGCGGAGGCGACACGGCCGCGGTCCCGTGTCGGCGACATCCGCGGGAGGGGCCGCTGGGGGCGCAGGGGATCTAATAATGGAGAAACAGAGAAAAACAACCTTGAAAGAATATTGAGATAACCTTTATTTCACATACAGGTTATTTAAGGGAAGCGAGGTAGGTGCGGAGATTGGTCCGCCTCTTTTTCAACCCCAGCTTCTCCCTTATGTGGTGGCGGTGGATCTCCACCGTCGGCGGGGAGATGTTGAGGAAATCTGCGATTTCCTTTGTTGTCTTGCCTTCTTTGATCAGCTGGGCGATCTGGAGCTCCCGGGGGGTGAAGCTCAAAAACTCCGTCGCGAGGCGGTGCATGAAGGGTGAGGCGATATCCCTGAGGTTCGATTCGATGATGTTGAGGCATATCAGGTCGTTGCCCCTCACCGCGCCCTTCTTCATCGTCTGGATATAGGGCATGACCAGTTTGTTGAGACCCGTCACGAAGGTGTTCTCCAGCTCCACCTTGTCCTCTTCCCGCCGCCGGAGGAGGACCCGGAGGGCGGCGTTGAGCTCCTCCAGCTCCCGGGTCTTGTCATGGAGCTCCTGCTCCCGTTTCTTCAGGGTCTCCTCGGCCCGTTTCCTCTCCGTGATATCGACGAAAGAGGCGATGCTCTTCTTCGTGCCGGGGATCATGGAGATGGTGATGATCACCTCCCGCACCTCGCCGTCTCTGTTGACGAGGCTGAACTCGTAGTTGCGGGGCGCCGCGGCGGGATCGACGCGGCGGAGGTAATGATAGCGTAGCATCCGCTCCCGGTCCCTCTCGTGGACGAACTCCGTCCAGCTCCTCCCGCTTTCCCAGTACTGTTTGGGAGAGCCGGAGAGCTGCTCGAATTCCGTGTTCACCAGGGAGACCGTCGTGTCCTCCTCGACGATGATCGTCGCCGTGCCCGTCGTCTCGAAGAGGGTGCGGTAGAGGATCTCCGATTCCTTCACCCGCTCCTCCGCCAGGCGCCGTTGGGTGATGTCGGCGAAGGAGGCGACGCTTCTCCTGGTCCCCGGGATCATGGAGATGGTGATGATCACCTCCCTGACGTCGCCCCGCCGGTCGACGAGGCTGAATTCGTAGTTCCGCGGCGCCGCGTCGGGGTCCGAGCGGCGGAGCTGATGGTACAGGAGCATCCGCTCCCGGTCCTTCTCGTGGACGAACTCCGTCCAGCTGCGCTTGTTCTCCCAGTACTCCTTGGGGGCGCCGGAGAGTTTCTCGAACTCCGTGTTGACGAGGTGGACCGTCGTGTCCTCCTCGACGATGATCGTCGCCGTGCCCGTCGTCTCGAAGATGGTCCGGTAGAGGTCTTCCGACGCCTTGAGGCGCTCCTCCGTGCGTTTCCGGTCCGTTATGTCCATGGAGTTGCCGAGGATGGCGGGCCGTCCCTCGTAGGAGATGGAGGAGACGGTCTCCATTATCCACCGGATATCCCCGTCTTTGGTGATGATACGGAACTCGTGGGGCGACGTCCGCTCCCCCCTGAGCATGGCCCGGGCGTTCTTTTTCACGTTTTCCCGATCTTGGGGGTGGACGCGGCTGTCCGATTTCATGCCGACGAGCTCCGCGGGGGTGAAACCGGTGTTGGCCGCCGCACTGGGGTTCACGTTTCGGAAACAGCCGTCCTGGACGACGTAGATCCCGGCGAAGGATTTGTCGGAGATGGTCTTGTAGATCTGCTCCCCTTCTCTCGGCACCTCCCGGGGACGCCCATGGGGAGCACAAACATTTCTTCGGCCTCCCTGTCCCGGTGCCCTGGGCGAACGCCCTTGTGCACGGGCCTTCAGCGCTCGTCCTTTGGAAACATCTTTTTCTTCGCTGTTCATCGTGCTCTCCGATCTACGTGCCCTTGTGCCTGTAACCCGGGCGTGGCAGGGGGTGGGCGTGTAACTGCCGAATGCGGGAGTTTGGGGACGGTGTGGGGATTAGCGCCGGGAGGAGGCGGATGGGCCTGGAATACCAGATCCGCCGTCATCGGGACCACCGCCTTGGGGACGCCGAGCCACGGGCGAAAAGAAAGAGGGACGGTCCCCCCGGGGAGAGACCGTCCCGTGTCCTCAATGGTAGAAGTTCTTGCCGAAGAGGCGTTTGCTCATCCCCGTCAGGTCCGCCCATTTCATGGGCCCCCCCTTGTCGGCGGGGAAACCCACGCCCCAGATCATGCCCACGTCGATCATCCTCACGTCATCCACGATCTTCCTGTCCAGGAGGTCCTTGCCCGTCCTGACGAAGGCCTCCATGAGGCCCTCCTGGATCTCCTCCACGGTCCGCTCCTTCGGCTCCCGCTTGGCGATGAGGGGCAGGACCTCGGGATCGACGCTCCCGTCCTTGAGGAAGAAACCCTTGCCGGACTTCTTCAGGCCCAGGCGGCCCGACTCCACGACGTTCTCCAGGGTCTTCTGGCTGATCCCCATCCCCTTGAAGATCTTGTAGGGGACGTCGATCCCCACCTCGTCGGTGAGGCGGATGGGTCCGACGGGCATGCCGAAGGAGGTCATGGCCCGGTCCACCTTCTCGATGGGGTTACCCTCCTCGATGTAGCGGAAGGTCTCGAGGATCATGGGGAAGAGGAGGGCGTTGACGACGAAGCCCGCGTTGTCCCGGCAGACGATGGGGCGTTTCCTGATGGCGGCGGCGAAGTTGAGGAGGTTGTCCACCGTCTCCTGGGAGGTCTGCTCGCCCTTGACGACCTCCACGAGCTGCATCATCCACACGGGGGAGAAGAAGTGGAGACCGCCGAAGCGTCCCGGCTCGGCCACGTACCGGGCCATGGAGGCGATGGGGATGGAGGAGGTGTTGCTGGCGATGATGCAGTTCTTGGGGACCACCGCCGAGAGCTCCTCGTAGACCTGCCTCTTGACGTTGATATCTTCGAAGACGGCCTCCACGACCAAATCCACATCGGCGAACTCGGGTCCCCACCCGTCCGTCGTCACGATGAGGGACATGAGCTTGTCCACCGGCGCCTTCAGGCGCCCCTTCTCCTCCATGCCCGTGAGGATCTTGCGGACGAATTCCCTGCCCGGGTCCAGGGCGGCGGGGATATCCTTGACCACGACGGGTATCTGCATGTTCCGGACGATGTCGATGACGATCCCCCGACCCATGGTGCCGAAGCCCAGGACGGCGGCCTTCTTCAGGGGTTTCGGCGCGAAACCCTTGCTCATCATCCCCTTGGGTTTGTCCGTCAGGGTCTTGAGGAAGAAGGTGTTGATGCTCCCCTTGGCCTCGGGGGTCATGACGACCTCGACGAAGTTGGCCTTTTCCATCTCCAGGCCCTCCTCGAGGGAGACCTTGAGTCCGTCCTGGATGGATTTGAGGGCCAGGCGGTGGGCGGGCAGGAGGCGGCCGCGGGAGGCCTTGACGGCCCCCTGGCGGGTCTGCTCGATCACCTTGTCGAGGTCGGAGAAATCATGGGCCGGACGTTTCAGATCGGCCTTGCCCTCGATGATCTCGCCCAAGAAGGCCTTGGCCTCCTTCAGCAGATCGCCGTCGGCCGGTACGAGGCGGTCGATGATGTTGAGTTCCAGGGCCTTGGCGGCGGGGAGCATGGTGCCCCTCAGGATCAACTCCACCGCCGGGTAGCCGATGAGGCGGGGGAGGCGCTGGGTGCCGCCGCCGCCTGGGAAGAGACCGACGTTGCACTCGGGCAGGCCGATCATGGTCGTCTTGCCCTCCTTGGCGATACGGGCGTCACAGGCCAGGGCGAACTCCAGGCCTCCGCCGAGGCAGAAGCCGTGGATGGCCGCCAGGGAAGGACGTCCGAGGGCCTTGAGGCGCCCGAAGGACCCGTGGAAGAGATCGAGGATCCGGCGGACCTCCTCCGGGTTTTCCAAGTCGGCGATCATCTTGAGGTTCGCCCCGGCGAAGAAGTTGTCCGCCTTCCCGGAGATGAACAGGATCCCCTTGAGTTCGCCCCGGCGTTCCTCCAGGGTGCCCATGAGCCTGTCGAAGCTCCTGAAGGCCTCGTCCGTCCAGGTGTTCATCGCGTCCCCCGGCACATCGAAGGTCACGATACCCATGCCGTTTTCCATTTCCAGTCGAAACACCTCGCTCATCCCGTACCTCCCAAGTATTTACTTCACAAAGGGTCCGCTGATTCACCCTCCGTAATGTTCCTCCATCCACCGTCGATATTCGCCGCTCCGGATGCGGTCCGCCCAGGGGCGGTTTTTCAGGTACCAGTCGACGGTCTTCCTGAGACCCGTGGCGAAGGACTCTTTAGGGGACCAGCCCAGCTCGCGGTTGATCTTGCTGAAATCGATGGCGTAACGCCGGTCGTGTCCCGGCCTGTCCTTCACAAAGGTGATGAGGCTGCGTCTCTTCGCCCCTCCCTCCAGGGGCATCAGCTCGTCGAGGAGGTCGCAGATCATTTCGACGATGACGATGTTCTCCATCTCCGAGGCCCCGCCGACGTTGTAGGTTTCGCCCCGGCGCCCCCTCTTCATGATGGTCCAGATCGCCTCGCAGTGGTCCGTGACGTAGAGCCAGTCCCGGACGTTGCGGCCGTCGCCGTAAACGGGGAGGGTTTTCCCCTCCGAGGCGTTGAGGATCATGAGGGGGAGGAGCTTCTCGGGGAACTGGTAGGGACCGTAGTTGTTGGAACAGTTGGACAGGGTGGTGGGGAGACCGTAGGTCTCGTGGTAGGCCCTCACCAGGTGGTCCGAGGCGGCCTTGGAGGCCGAGTAGGGGCTGTTGGGCCGGTAGGGGGTCTCCTCGGTGAAGAGACCCTCGGGCCCGAGGCTGCCGTAGACCTCGTCGGTGCTCACGTGGTGGAAAAGCTTGAAGGCGTCGCCCCGGTGGCGGGCGATCTCCAGGAGGTTGAAGGTCCCGAAGATGTTGCTGTATATAAATCCCTCGGGACGCCGGATGGACCGGTCCACGTGGGACTCGGCGGCGAAGTGGCAGACGGCGTCCACGTCGTAACGTGCGAAGATCTCCTTCATCCTCTCTGCGTCGCACACGTCCGCCCGCTCGAAGAAGTAACGCCCCGGATAGGCCTCCTCGACGCCGGAGAGATTCTCCGGGTTCCCCGCGTAGGTGAGTTTGTCCACATTGATGATCCGTCCCTGAAAATCCTCCTCCCCCAAGAGATAACGAATGAAGTTGCTGCCGATGAAACCGCAGCCCCCCGTGACCATGAGATTATTGAAAGTCAAAGGTCCTGTCTCCTTTCCTTACGTGTGCCGTGCCGATCGTCCTTATCTCAGGAAACCCTGGATGATCCTGTTGACCGCTTCCTCGTACGTGAGGCCCAGGCTCATGAGCTTCGTCAGCTGGTCGCTGGCGATCTTGCCGATGGACGCCTCGTGGGTGAGCTCCGCGTCGGGGTGGAGGGCCTTCAGGGAGGGGAGGGTCTCGTTCTTGCCCCTGTCCATGATGATGGCGTCGCACTCGATGTGACCCCGGCAGGGGGCGAGGGCCTCGAGGGTGGCGTAGAAGTTCTGGACCGAGTCCCCCTTGATGACGGACCGGGAGACCATGTTGGCCCTGCTGCCCGGGCCGGAGAGGGTCAGGACGTTGCGGGAGACGGCCCTCTGGGTGCCTTCGGTCAAGACCCGCTCCGTAACGACGAGGAGGCTCTTGGGCCCGAGGACGGCCTCGTTCGTCCTCTCCGCTTCGTCCACCCCCCCGATCTGGGTGAGTTCCATCTCCGCCTGGGCGCCCTCGGCGAGGAAGACCTTGGTGGCGGGATTGAGGATCCTCTTGCCCCGACCGGGACCCGCGGCGTAGTGCTTCTCAACGTACCTGACCTTGGCCCCTTTCCCCACATGGAACTCGTGGATCCCCGCATGCCCCTCCGGGTCGAGGCCGCCGCAATGGATCCCGCAGCCGGCGATGATGGTGACGTCCGCTTCGTCCCCGATGACGAAGCGGTTGAAAACCGTGTCGTAGAGGCCCGCCTGGCTGAGGATCACGGGGATGTGGACCGATTCGTTCACCGTCTTCGGCTTGATGGTGACCACGATCCCCTTGTTGTCCTCGAGGCTTTCGATGTCGATGTTGGCCGAGACGTTCCTGACGAGGAGGCGGCCGTTCTTCCTGATGTTGTAGGCGCCCTTGGGGAGTTCTTCCAGGTCCGCGACGGTCTTGAGGAGTTCCCTATCGATAGCATCCAACATCTTGATCCTCCAAGAGGCAGCGCCGGTAGGTGCAGGCGGAAAGGTCCGTCAGGAGGGGCTTGGCGCCCGCCAGGTCGCCCTCGTAGACGATGTGCCCGTTATTGATCATCAGGATGACGTCCGCCGCCTCGAGGAAGGCGCGGTTGTGGCTCACGACGATGGTCGTCGTCCCCCGCTCCTGCTGTTCCCGCTTCAGGAGGCGGACCATGGGCTTGATGGTCCAGAGGTCGATGCCCGTGTCGGGCTCGTCGTAGATGGCCAGTTTCGGGTTGCGGGCGATGGTCGTGGCCAGCTCGATCTTCTTGATCTCCCCCCCCGACAATTGGGCGTCCACGGCCTTGTCCATGAAGGAGAGGGAGCAGATCCCCACGCGGCGCAGGAGGGCCAGAAGCTGTTCCTCCACCTCCGTGCCCGCTGCCATGGCCAGGAGATCCCGGAAGGTGATGCCCTTGAAACGGGCCGGGTGCTGGAAACTGTAGGCGATACCGGCCCGGGCCCTCTCCGTTATGGGCAGGGAGGTGATGTCCCGGCCCTCGAAACGGATCGTCCCCGAGGTCACGGGATTGATCCCCATGACCAGTTTGGCCAACGTCGTCTTGCCGCTCCCGTTGGGTCCCGTGATGGCGTAGAAACGGCCCTGCTCGAAGTTATAGGAGATGCCGTCGATGATCTTCCTCCGGCCGGCTCCGTTGCCGTTTTCCTCCGTCGTCACGACGTAGGAAAGGTCGATAAGTTCTAACATGCTCACCTCCCGGTGGATAGGAAAGATGGTTCGGGGGATGTTTATGATGAAAACGGCGGGGCCTGTCAATGGAAATCTCCCCCCGCACCCGTCAGATGTAGGTCCGCGCCCCTAAATACCTCTTGGCGTAATAAGAGGAATCAAGGGAGTCCACCCTGATCCTCTTGCCCCGGCCCGGGGCGTGGATGAAACGGTCACCGCCGATGTAGATGCCCACGTGGGAGACCTTGCGGCCCCCCGCCGTGGCGAAGAACACCAGGTCGCCCCGTTGGAGTTCTTCCCGGTCCACGGCCTCGCCGGCCTCGAACTGCTGGACCGATGTCCGGGGGAGGTCGAGGCCGTTGAGACGATAGACCGTCATGGTCAGGCCGCTGCAATCGAAACCCTCTTCGGCGTTCGTGCCCCCCCAGAGGTAGGGGACGCCGAGAAAGGTCCGGGAGGTCTTGACGATCTCCCCCCTGAGGTATGTCTCTCCCTTGACGCGGGCCTTGGCGACGGCATAGTCCTCGGGCCTGACGATCTGGAAGTCTTCGATGACCCCCATGGATCTGAGGATCACGGCCAGGGTCTCGGCGTCCTCCCGTTTTTCCCAGTTACCGAAGGTGACCCGGTAGAGGCCCTTGTCCGTCACGAAATAGGTGGCGTCCAGACCCTTCTCTTTCAGGGTCTCGGTGAAGCGGGCGGCGTTTTGGGCGCTCTTGAAGGCCCCGGCCTGGACGGTGAAGCCCAGGCGGGGGATGGCCCTCTTTGCCTTTTCCCTGATCTTCGGACGCTCCAGACGGGCCGTTTTGCCCTTGGTCGCGTAGGGTTTCTTGGGGGTGCAGGCGCCGATCAAGAAGGCGAAACAGAGAAGAAGGGCCGCCGCGGCGACCAGGTATGAAAAAGGGCCTTCCCTCCGCGCCCTCATCCCTGGACGCTCAGGAGGAGGCCCTTGAGGTAACGACCCTCGGGGTGGGCCAGGTTCACGGGATGGTCGGCGCCGGGTCCAAGCCTGGCCAGGAGACTCACCCGGACCCTGGCGTCGGATGCCGCCTGCAGTACCACCCTCTCGAAGATGTCGGCCCCGACGGCATTGGAGCACGAGAAGGTGGCGAGGATCCCGCCCTTCCTTAGGATCCTGAAGGCCTGGAGGTTGATCTCCTTGTAGCCCCTCAGGGCCCGGGGGAGGTCCCCTCGGGAGGGGGCGAAGGCGGGGGGGTCGAGGATGACGAGGTCGAAGGGTTCCTTGACGGTCCTGAGGAAACCGAACATGTCGGCCCGGATGACGGGGTGATCGGAGGGGTCGAAGCAGTTGAGCCTCAGGTTTTCCAAGGCCGTCTCGCAGGCGGCGGGCGACGCCTCGACGGAGACGGTCCTCGCGGCCCCTCCCCGGCAGGCGTAAACGGAGAAGGCCCCCGTGTAGGAGAACCCGTTGAGGACCCTGCCGCCCGCGGCGAGGCGCTCCACGATCCGCCGGTTGGGACGCTGATCGAGGAAGAAGCCCGTCTTCTGGCCCGAGACGACGCTGACGAGGAAACGCAGACCCCTCTCCTTGATCTCGAGGTTCTCCGGCGGCGTTTCACCCCAGAGGGGGCCGACACGATCCTTCAGACCCTCGCGGCGCCGGGCGTGGCCTTCGCTTCGTTCGTAGATCCCCCTGACGGCCGTTTCAACGCGCAGGGCCCTGATGATCCCCTCACGTTGCCCCTCCATGCCCGCCGTTTCCAGGGAGACGACGGCGAAGTCGCCGTAGATATCCACGACAAGGCCGGGGAGGCCGTCGCCCTCGGCGTTGACCAGACGGAAGGCCGTCGTCTCCGGCGGGACGATACGGCGGCGCAGGCCGGCGGCGGCGGCAAGGCGCCGTCTCCAGAAATCGTCGTCGATGGGGTCCGTCGTTTTACGGGTAAGGACGCGGAAGACGATGTCCGAGGCTGGATTGAGGAAACCCAAGGCCAGGGCCTTACCCTCGGCGTCGCATAATCGGGCCACGGCCCCCGGGGGTGCGTCGCCTTTGATTTCCCTCACCGCCCCGGAGAATACCCAGGGATGACCCCTGAGGAGAGGACGCTCCCGCTGCGGCTTGAGGATGACCTCGGGGTAGGGGTTCATGAAAGCCCCTTAGCAGAATCGGGCGGAGAAGGGAATGTCCTTGACGGAAGGCGTTGACATCGTGGGGCGGACCCCCTATACTTCCGCACGGCCGGGGCCGCGGAAGAGCCCCGGCGGGAAGGAGCCCAGCCATGACACCACAAGAGACGCCGGCCACGACGGATTTTATTCGCGAGATCATCGACGAGGACCTGAGGCGGGGAAGGCACAAGAGGATCGTCACCCGCTTTCCCCCCGAGCCGAACGGTTATCTCCACATCGGTCACGCCAAGAGCGTGTGCCTGAACTTCGGCATCGCCGCCCAGTACGGGGGCTTGTGCAATCTCAGGATGGACGACACGGACCCCAGCGGCGAGTCCCTGGAATACGTCCAGTCCATCATCGACGACGTCCGCTGGTTGGGGTTCGACTGGCAGGACCGTCTCTATTTCGCTTCCGACTACTTCGAACGCCTCTACGAGTACGCCGTCCGCCTCATCGAGAAGGGCAAGGCCTACGTCTGCGCCCTGACCCCCGATGAGATGAGGGAGTACCGGGGGACCCTGACGGAACCAGGTCGGGAGAGCCCCTGGCGGAACCGTCCCGTGGAGGAGAACCTCGATCTCTTCCGGAGGATGAGGGCCGGTGAGTTCGCCGACGGCGAGTTGGTCCTGCGGGCGAAGATCGACATGGCCTCCCCCAACATCGTCATGCGTGACCCCATCATCTACCGCATCAAGAGGACCCCCCACTACCGGACGGGCAACGACTGGGTCATCTATCCCATGTACGATTTCGCCCACTGCCTGTCGGACTACATTGAGGGAATCACCCATTCCATCTGCACCCTCGAGTTCGAGAACAACCGGCCCCTCTACGACTGGATCCTGGAGGAGCTCGTGGAGGAGCCGCGGCCCCGGCAGATCGAGTTCGCCCGCCTCAACGTGAGCTACACCGTTCTCAGCAAGAGACGCCTCATCGAGATGGTGGAGGGGGGCGTCGTTTCGGGCTGGGACGATCCCCGTATGCCCACGGTGGCCGGGATGCGGCGCCGCGGCTTCACGGCGGCGGCGATCAGGGACTTTGCCGCCAAGATCGGGGTGGCGAAGAAGGACAACCTGGTGGACGTGGCCCTCCTTGAGGCCTGCGTGCGGGACGACCTCAACGAGAAGGCCCCCCGGGTCATGGGGGTCCTCAACCCCCTGCGCCTCGTCATCGACAACTACCCCGAGGGCAAGGTAGAGGAGGTGGAGTGCCCCAACCATCCCCGGAGGCCCGAGATGGGATCCCGCCGCGTCCCCTTCTCCCGCGTCCTTTATATCGAAAGGGATGACTTCATGGAGGACCCGCCGAAGAAATACAAGCGCCTCGGCCCCGGCCGGCAGGTGAGGCTGCGCAACGCCTATCTCGTCCGCCACGCGGGGACCGTGAAGGACGAAAAGACGGGTGAGGTCAAGGAGATTCATTGCCTCTACGACCCCGATTCCCTCATGGGAACGGCGGGGGAGGATCGGAAGGGGGAGGGGGTGATCCACTGGGTATCGGCCCCCCACGCCCTGGAGGCCGAGGTCCGCCTCTACGACCGTCTCTTCACCGTAGCCGATCCCGGCGCCCGGGAGGATTATCTTTCCTTGATCAATCCCGATTCCCTGATCTTGCTGACAGGCTGCCTGGTGGAGAGGAGCCTTGGGGGGGCAAAACCGGGCGATACGTTCCAGTTCGAACGCCTGGGCTACTTCCGCGTAGATAAGGACGCGACGGAGGAAAGACTGGTCTTCAACCGCGTCGTCCCCCTGAGGGACTCGTGGAGTAAGATCGCTGCCCGTTGACGGGACCGCCGGCCTTTTGCCCGTGGGTCTTCGATAAAGAAAAAGGGCGATCGCACCGACGATCGCCCTTTGTTTTCATGGTGCCGAAGTCGGGACTTGAACCCGAACGGGCGTGGCCCACTACCCCCTCAAGATAGCGTGTCTACCAATTTCCACCACTTCGGCCTTTTTTCTGTCCTTTACAACCTTGCCGTAAGTTTGTCAACGGGAAAGAGGGGGTCTTCCCCCTCCTCCCCATTCCTTACGCCTCTATTTGGGCGCTACGGGCGCCGGGGGAGGAGGTGTCCCCTGGGTCTGGCCGGCCGCCGGCGGCGCCGGGGCCGTGGGGGCCGGTGCCGAGACGGGGGGCTTGACCGGTTTCACCATGGAGCCCCCCTTCTGGGTGGCGAGGTAGGAAAGCCCCAGGGATGTGAGCATGAAGATCACGGCGATGACGGTGGTCATCTTGCCGAGGAAGGTCCCCGGACCGCTGCTGCCGAAGATCGTCTGGCTCGAGCCGCCGAAGACGGCCCCCATGTTGGCTCCCCGCCCCGCCTGGAGGAGGACCACCAGGATCAGGGCGACGCAGACCAGGACGTGCAGGATCGTGAAGAATATGTGCATCTCAAACCCTCAATAATTAGCGATGGCGCTGAAGGAGGCCACGGACAGGGAGGCGCCGCCCACGAGGGCACCGTCTATGTCGTTCATGGCCATGAGGCCCCTTACGTTCTGGGCCGTGACGCTGCCGCCGTAGATGATCCGTGCCGCAGCCGCGGCCTCCCCTCCGAAGAGCTCGCCGATGAGGGACCGCAGGAAGAGATGGACTTCCTGGGCTTGATCGGGTGAGGCCGTCCGGCCCGTACCGATGGCCCACACGGGCTCATAGGCGACAACGGTGGAGGTCATATCACCGGCCGAGCAATCCTGCAAGGCCTCTTTTACCTGTCTCGCCACGACGGAGAAGGTCGATCCCCTCTCCCGTTCCTCCAGGGTCTCACCGACACAGAGGATGGGTCTCATGCCGGCCTCAAGGACCGCCGTCACCTTGTTCCTGATGAAGAGGTCCGTCTCGTGGAAGTAAAGGCGCCTCTCCGAGTGACCGACGATGACGTAGGAACAGCCGGCCTCGGCGAGCATGGGCGCGGACACCTCCCCCGTGAACGCCCCCGCCTGCCGGTCGTGGCAGTTCTGGGCGGCCAACCCGATGGCCGTGCCCATTAATGCCTCCCGCACGGCCGTTAAGGAGACGAAGGGCGGCGCCACCACCGTTTCCCGATCCGGGCGGGCAGCGACGGCGTGGGCCAGGGACCGGGCGAAACCCCCGGCCTCGCCGGGGGTCTTGTTCATCTTCCAGTTTCCGACGATGAGGGTCCTTCTCATCCCCTACATTCTTTTGCCCATGTGAACCGCCAGGTCGATCATCCGGCAGGCGAAGCCGCTCTCGTTGTCGTACCAGGCGAAGACCTTGACGAAGTTCCCGTCGATGACGTTGGTCAGGGGCGCATCGACGATGGAGGAGTAGGGACTGCTCGTGAAGTCCACGGAGACGAGCTCCTCCTCACAGTAGGCCATGATGCCCTTCAGGGGCCCCTCCGCCGCCGCCTTGAGGGCCCCGTTGACCTCGGGGATGGTGACGGGGCGGGAGACCTCCACGGCCAGATCTACCAAAGAGACATTGGGGGTGGGTACCCGGAGGGCCAGGCCGTCCAGTTTGCCCTTCAAATCCGGTATGACCTCCGCCACGGTCCGGGCCGCCCCCGTCGTCGTCGGGACGATGGAGAGGGCCGCCGCCCTCGCCCGGCGCAGATCCTTGTGGGACCCGTCGAGGAGGCGCTGGTCCATGGTGTAGGCGTGGACGGTGGTCATCAGGCCCCTCACGACGCGGAAGGAATCGTGCAACACCTTGACTACGGGCGCCAAGCAGTTGGTCGTGCAGGAGGCGTTGGAGACGATGTGGTGTTTGTCGGGCTGGTAGGTGTCCTCGTTGACCCCCACGACGAAGGTCCCGTCCACCCCCTTGCCGGGGGCGGCGATGATTACCTTCTTGGCCCCCGCCGCGATGTGGCCCGAGACCTCGTCCTTTTTCCTGAACTTACCCGTTGATTCGAGGACGATGTCCACGCCGAGGGATTTCCAGGGAAGGGCGGTGAGGTCCCCCGTGACCCCCGTGACGACGATCTTCTTGCCCCCCACGTAGAGACAATCGTCGCCCGCCTTCACCTCGGCGGGGAACTTGCCGTGGACGGAGTCGTAGCGCAACAGATGCGCCAGGATGTCCGGTTTCGCCCGGGAGTTGACGGCCACGATCTCGATCTCTTCCCGGTCCAGGCAGGCCCGCACGAGGTAACGTCCCACCCTGCCGAATCCGTTTATCGCCGCTCTGATTGCCATGATTCACCTCCGGATGTAGATCTCTCCCCCCTTGCCTGCCCCCCGCGGCCCCGGCCGGGCCGCCGTCGGCTCTATAGCCTCGATTTCATAATTAGTCAATGTTTTTATCTCAAAGGCCTCAGCGGCTCCTCGTGACACCCACCCTTTCGCAGAGGGGAACCACGGGACAGCGGCTGCAGTGAGGGGAGACGGGGAGGCAGACGGTCCTCCCGAAGGCGACGAGGAGACCGTTGATGACCTTCCAGAAGCGCCGGGGGAGATGCCGGCGGAGGGCCGCCTCGGTCTCGTCGGGCCGTCGCGTGGAGACGTAGCCCAGGCGGTTGACGATGCGGTGAACGTGGGTGTCCACGCAGATGGCCGGTTTGTCGAAGCCCTGGGCCAGGACGAGGTTGGCCGTCTTGCGCCCTACGCCTGGTAGGGACAGGAGCTTTTCCATGTCCGCCGGGACCCGGCCGTCGAAGCGTTCCCTGAGGTGCCGGCAGACGGCGCGGATGGTGGCGGCCTTGTGGCGGTAGAAACCGACGGGATAGATGGCCCGGCTGATCTCCTCCTCCGTGAGGGCCAGGATCCCCTCGGGTGTCTTGGCCAGGGAGAAGAGGCGCTCCGCCGCCTTCTCCGTCACCTCGTCCTTCGTACGGAGGCTGAGGAGGGTGGCGATAAGGATCAAAAAGGGGTCTGGGTCCCGTTCCTTCAGGCGGTCCACCACGGGAGGCTCCGTATCCCCCAGGGACGCTTCGATGAGACCGATGACCCTCGATATGCGGCGGTTATCCAACCGTCTTACTCGTAGCCCTCTTCGCTGGCCAGGATGTCGAGGTGGATGGTGGTGATGTCCTCCACATCGAGGTCGGCCTCCTCCTTGGTATGACGGAAGTCGATGATCTTTATATAGCGCCGGCATTCGTTGCAGACGTCCACGCGGTACCGCTCATCGTCCTCCACGGTGAAGTAGGCCAGGGTCTGCTGTTCCTCGTTGCCGCAGAAGGGGCACTTGATGCGTTTGTACGGCCACTCGATGCCGCACTGGTTGCAGAAGAGGTACCTTTTCCCCTCCTCGTCCTTGATCTCCCCGATCTTGGGTTCCTTGCCGCAGATGGGGCAGTAGCCCTCGGACCACCCATAGCGGGTTACGGCCTCGCCGTACTTCTGTACCACCCTCTCCAGGGCGGGGCGGAGGCACTCCTCGAGGAACATGTCGATGAGGTCGAAGGCGTCTTGGCTCTCGTCCCCTTCCGCCTCCTCCTGATCCTCCTCGGTGTAGGGACCGAAGAAGGCGTCGAGGACCATTTCCTTGAAGTCCACCTCTCCCTTTTCAATCCGTTGGGCCAGCTCCCTCGTTTCGCCCGGGGCACGCTTCTCCGCGATGCTCAAGAGATCGAGGAAATAGGCCTTGGGTTTTTCTATGTCGAAATCGGCCGTGGCGAAGTCGATGAGGGGGAGTCCCCCCTTGACCTTCTCCGGTACGAGGCGCTCGTCGACGGGGAAGATGATCTCCGTTACGGCCTGGCGATGTTTTTCCCTCAGGATGAGGACCTCTTCGAGGATGTCGAGGATCTCCTCGTAATGGGGGCTTACGGCCTTGTAGGACTCTATGGTCTTGAGGCTATCTTTCAGCATTTTCGCCATTTTACTTTCTCTCCTTCGAATTTTTCCCGCTCCTATATCCCCTTTGGGCGACGACATCAAGGCCTATTTTCCCCCCGTCACCCCTTTTTTGTTGACTTGAACCCCCCGATCTGGAAGAAGGGGCGCCATGGATCTCATGGACGCCCTCATTCTCGGTCTTGTGGAAGGAGTGTCGGAATTCCTGCCCATCTCTTCCACGGGGCACCTGATCCTGGCCTCCTCCCTCCTGGGACTGGAACCGACGGACTTTCTCAAGAGCTTCGAGATCGCCATCCAGGTGGGGGCCATCCTCTCCGTCGTGTCCCTCTATTGGCGGGATCTCATGGTGAACCAAAAGATCATCAAACGCCTCTTCGTGGCCTTCCTCCCCACGGGCGTCGTGGGCCTGACGGTCTACCGCGTCGTCAAGTCCTATCTTCTCGGTTCCACCCAGGTGGTCTTGTGGTCCCTCCTCCTGGGGGGGGTCTTCCTCGTCGTCTTCGAGAGATTCTACCGGGAAGGCGCCAGCGCCGTCGGGAGGACGGAGGAGATCTCCTACCGCCAGGCCTTCCTCATCGGCTGTTTCCAGGCCATCGCCATGATCCCCGGCGTCTCCCGGGCGGCGGCCACCATCGTCGGGGGACTGATCCTCGGCCTGAAGAGGAAGACCATCGTCGAGTTTTCCTTCCTCCTCGCCGTGCCGACCATGGCGGCGGCCACGGCGTACGACCTCTTAAAGAGCGCCCCCGCCTTCTCGTGGGACCAGATGGGTCTCCTCGCGGCGGGTTTCGTCTCCTCCTTCATCGTGGCCCTCCTGAGCATCAAGTTCCTCCTGCGGTACATCGAGACCCACACCTTCATCCCCTTCGGCATCTATCGCATCGCCCTCGTTGTCGTGTGGGTCCTCCTCCTGTAAAAAGCGAAAGGGCCTACGCAGTGCAAACGGTATTTCCCTGGGGCACCCCGGGGGGTCATTCCTGGGCACCCGTCGATAAGCCGCCAAAAAATCAATGATATAAAGAAGAAACACCCATTCCCCTTCCGTCTTTCCTTCTTGGCACCGATCCTGCTTTGGCCGGTGGACACCGAAAGGAGGAGTGACCATGGGGAATATCGATCCTTCCATCGCCGTCGTCTTCCCGGGCCAGGGGGCCCAGCGGCCCGGTATGGGCAGGGATTTTCATGCCGCCCTGGCCGTCTGCCGCGACACCTACGAGGAGGCGTCGGCGGCCCTCGGTTGGGACGTGGCGCGGGTTTGTTTCGACGATGACGAACGCCTCGACCTCACCGCCTTCACACAACCGTGTCTTTTGACGACCCAGATCGCCATGCTCAGGGGACTCAAAGAGCTCTACGGCCTTGAGCCCTCCGTTTACGGGGGGCACAGCCTGGGCGAGTTTACCGCCCTCGTCGCCGCCGGGGTCTTGACCCTCACCGATGCCGTGCGGATCGTGGAGGAGCGGGGACGGCTCATGCAGGAGGCCTCCCCCGTGGGCCGGGGCGGCATGGCCGCCGTCATCGCCCCGGAAGTGGACGTAGAGGCCGTCGGCGACGCCCTTTCCGATCTCCCCGTGGACATCGCCAACGTCAATTCCCCCCGCCAGGTCGTGATCAGCGGCTGGGTCGAGGCCCTGCCCGAGGCGGAGGCGAGGATCGGTAAAATCTTCGGGGGCAACGGCGACTTCCGCTTCGTTCCCCTGAACGTCTCCGCCCCCTTCCACAGCCGTTTCATGAGGCCTGTGGAGGGCGTCTTCCGCCTCATCCTCGACTCCCTGGCCGGGCGTCTCCGGATAGGCGAATCCATGGCGGTGACCTCCAATTTCAGCGGGCGCTTCCACGTGGCCGACAGGGAGGCGATCCTCGGGGCCCTGACCCGGCAGCTCGCCAGCCCCGTCCGGTGGGTGGAGAACATGAAGGAGATCGCCGCGAAGGCCTCGGTGATCTACGAAGTGGGCCCGGCCCGGCCCCTGCGGGAGTTCTTCAGGGCCATGGGCGTCGAGTGCCGCTCGGTGACGTCCCTGGCGACGGCCAGGCGGATCTTCGCGGGGGACGCCATGGGGGTCCTGAGGCGGGAGGAGAAGATCCACGCCCTCTTCAATGCCGACACCGGGGTCATGGCCGTTGAAAGGGCGGTGGGGTGATAGGCAGATCCATGGACTTCTCCCTGACGCAAGAGCAGCGGCAACACGTCGAAACGGTGGCCCGTTTTGTACGGACCATGATCCTCCCCGGCATCCTCGAGAGGGAAAAGGGACACGCCTTTCCCGAGGACATCATCGCCAAGGCCTGGGAATTGGGGATCATGAACCTCAGCATCCCCGCCTCCCTCAAGGGCTTTGAGGTCGATGCCGTCACCAGCGCCCTCATCATCAAAGAGTTGGCCTACGGGGACTCGGGAATCGCCACCTCCGTCATGTGCAACGACCTGGCCAACGTCGTCATCGCCCGCCACGGCACGGAGGCCCAGCAGGGGGCTTTCCTGCAGCGGTTCGTCGCCGCCCCTCTTTTGGCTTCCTTCTGCCTTACGGAACCGGGCGCCGGTTCCGACAACATGGCCATGACCTCTTTCATGAAAAAGACACAGGACGGCCGTTACCTCCTCAACGGCGCCAAATGTTTCATCACCAACGCCTCCTTCGCCTCCCAGTTCACCGTCTTCTGCAAGATCGGCAGTCCCGGCGGGGCCTTTATGGCCTGTGTCGTGGTGCCCCGGGGGGAGGGGGATCGGGAGGAGGTGGAAGTCTCCCCCACCCGGGGTCGTCGGATCCGCCTGGCGGCGGGGGGATCCGTCTGGACGGGAAAGGAGGAGGAAAAGCTCGGCCAGCGCCTCTCCAACACGGCCTCCGTCACCTTCGAGGACGTGGTGATCTCGCCGGACCAGATCATCGGTGACCGGCGACGGGGGTTTCAGTACGTCATGGACGTCCTCGATTACGCCCGGCCCATGGTGGCCGCCATCGGTGTGGGCCTCGCCCGCCGGGCCCTGGATTTGACCCTCGAGTACACGAAACAGCGGCGGCAGTTCAACTCCCGGATCTGCGACCTCCCCGTGGCGCGGGATACCCTGGTGAAGATGTGGAAAAAGGTGGAGACGGCGGAGCTTGCCCTCATGAAGGCGGCTTGGCTGACCGACCAAGGGGATCCCGACCGGGGGAGATACGCCTCTCTGGCGAAGAACGCCGCCGCCGAGGCGGCCCTCTTCTGCGCCGCCGAGGGGCTCCATCTCCACGGCGGCTACGGGTTCATGGGGGAGTACGAGATCTCCAAGCTGGCCAGGGACGCCCACATCATCGACATCTACGAGGGTGTCCGGGAGGTCCAGGACATGATCATCGGCAGGGAACTGGTCTGAGATGTACATCCACGGCCTGGGCCACTATCACCCCGCCAACGTCATCACGAACGATTTCCTCGTCTCCCTCGACATAGGGACGACGGAGGAGTGGATCGAAGAGAGGGTGGGGATCATCTCCCGCCGCACCTGCCTGCCCCTGGAGTACATCAGGGAGACGAGGAACAGGGACCCCCGCGAGGCCTTCGCCCTGACGGCCGGGGCCGATGTCTCGGCGGGCGCGGCCGCCGCCTCAATGGCCATGGAGCGCGCCGGGATCGGCCCCGGGGATGTAGGGATGGTCATCGCCGGCGGTTCCGCCCCGGAGCTCCAGACACCCGCCCAGTCCGCCGCCATGGCCGCCGCCCTGGGGATCGAGGCCCCCTGCTTCGATCTCAACTCGGCCTGCACCACCTTCGGCATGCAGCTCATGTTCCTGACGAGGATGAGGCCCGGGGAATTGCCGCCTTACATACTCCTCGTAAACGCCGAGAACCTGACGAGGTGCGTGGATTTCGCCGACCGCCGCGTCGCCGTCCTCTTCGGCGACGGGGCCGCCGCCGCCGTCGTCTCCGCGTCGGTCCCGTCGCGCCTTGTCTGTTCCCACTGGGGTTGCCGGACCAGGACGGACCAGTGGGACAAGGTCTCCATCCCCCGGGGGGGATTTTTCCACCAGGACGGAAGCGCCGTCCAGGGGTACGCCATCCGGCAGATGACTTCCTCCCTCCGGGCCCTGAAGGGGGTCGTGTCCACAAACGGCGGGCGCTTTCTCTTCGTCGGCCATCAGGCCAATCTGGGGATGCTCAAGACGGTCTGTGAACGGGCGGAGATCGACGGGTCCTGCCACTGGCAGAACGTCCGCGACTACGGGAACACGGGGTGCGCCGGCGCCCCGGCCGTCCTCAGCCAGCGCTGGGACGACCTCCGGGGAGGAGACCGGGTGGCCGTGGCCCTCGTGGGGGCGGGTCTCACGACCGTCCATTTTCTCGTTACCTGTACGGGCGAGGTGGGGGGATGACGTACGAACAGTTCCAAAGGCAGGCCTCTTTCGAGCACGAGGAGCTCATCGCCTTCGCCTACGGCCGCTTGGTAAAAGACCCGCCCCCGGGCTTCGACGGCCGTCTCCCGGCGCCGCCCTTCCTCATGGTGGACAGGGTCGTAAGTATGGAGAGGGACGGACGGAGGGGGCGGATCGTGGCCCAGCAGGATGTCCGTCTCGACGCCTGGTTTTTCCAGTGCCACATGGCGGGGGACCCCGTCCAGCCGGGGTGCCTCTGTCTGGATGCCGTTTGGCAGCTCCTCGGTTTCTACGGGATCTGGCGGGGAGGTCTCGGCGCGGGGCGCGCCCTGGGGTGCGGGGAGGTGGCCTTCGAGGGCCAGATCAGGCCCCACGATTCCCGCGTCCTCTATGTTGTGGAGATTCGGCGCTTCGCCGAGCTGAGGACGTCGGGGGCGACCCTCGTCATCGGCGACGGGGAGATATACGTGGACGAAAAGAGGGTCGGCTATGTCCGCGAAGCCAGGACGGGCCTGTTTCCCGGTATCGTCTACGGGGATTACCCCTTGAGGTCGCCCCTCAGCGTGGGGGGAGAGGTACGGAGGACATGATGACGCCCAAGAAGGTCGCCGTCGTCACGGGGGGCGCCACGGGCATCGGTGCCGCATGTTGTCGTGCCCTCGCCGCCCGGGGGTTCCGGGTGGGCATTCACTATCACCACAGCGAAGCGGCGGCGAGGGACCTCCGGGAGGAGATAGGTGACGGCTTTCTCCTGCGGGCCGATCTCGCCCGGACGGACGAGGTGGAAGCCATGGTGGAAGTCCTGCGGAGAGAGACGGACCGGGTCGATTGTCTGGTGAACAACGCCGGCTTTTCCATCAACGCCGACATCCACGCCATGAAGATAGAACAGTTCGACGCCCAGCGGGGCGTCACCCGCGGGACCTGGTACCTCACCAAGCGGATCCTGAGGCTCTACATGCTCCGTCGGGGGTCGGGGCGAATTATCAACATCTCGAGCGTCACGGCCGCCACGGGCAATGCCGGCCAGATCCCCTACACCATGGAGAAGGCCGCCCTCGAGGCCTTCACCCGTTCCCTCGCCAGGGAACTCGCCGGCCGGGGGATCCTCGTCAACGCCGTCGCCCCGGGCTTCATCGACACCCGGATGACCCGGGACCTCCCCGAGGAGGTCAAGAGGGACCTCCTGTCCCGCGTCCCCCTGGGGAGGATGGGGAGTCCCGACGAGGTGGCGGAGGTCGTGGCCTTCCTCGCCACGGGGGGGACGTACATCCAGGGGGCGGTGATCCCGGTGAACGGGGGGCTCTATGGGGGTTGATCGTTCCACCGTGGAGAGGGTCCTGGCCCTCGTCCCCCAGGCGCCGCCTTTCCGGTTCCTAGACGACATCGTGGAACTCGACGGGAACGGGATCGTCGGGACGTGCCGGTATGAGAGGGACGCCTGGTTCTACCGGGGCCACTTCCCCGGCAACCCCGTGACGCCCGGCGTGATCCTCCTGGAGACCATGGCCCAGACGGCCGTTTCCGCCTTCGGTATCTACCTCCTCTTGTTGGCGGGGAAGGGGGAGGAGGAGATCAGGGGGATGGTCAATCTCTTCTCTTTCGCCGAGACGGTGGATTTCATCACCGTGGTGCGGCCGGGGGAGAAGGTATGGGTGCGGGGCAGAAAGATATACTTCCGGCGGTCCACCCTGAAGGTGGAGGCCGCCGTGGAGCTGGAAGACGGCCGCACGGCCGCCCGGGGCGTCCTGGCGGGGACGGCGGTGCCGGGTCTTTAGGGATGGGATAATTGACGGATGGAGGTTCGCGGAGGTGACGGATCGATGGTGAGGAAGAGAGTTGTCGTCACGGGCCTGGGTGTCGTGGCCCCCAACGCCCACGGCGTCGGGGCGTTCGAGGAGGCCCTCCGCGAGGGGCGCTCGGGGATCAGGCATATACAGGAGCTGGCCGATCTGGGGTTCGCCTGTCAGGTGGGCGGCGTCCCACAGGGTTTCGAGGCCGTGCGCCGGTCCTATTTCGATGCGGAGAAACTCCTCTCCATCAACGACAACATCGGCTTCGCCTCCGTGGCGGCCGTGGACGCCTGGCGGGACGCCGGCTTCTCCGTCCCCGGGGACGATGACGAAAGCGTCCATTGGGACACGGGGGCCGTCATCGGCTGCGGGATCGGCGGGATGGACACCATCGCCCGTTCCGTCGTCCCCATGGTCAACGCCGGCAAGGTGCGGCGCCTCGGGAGCCGCATCGTCGAGCAGGTCATGAACAGCGGCGTCAGTGCCCGCGTCGCCGGCCTCCTCGCCCTGGGCAATCGGGTCACGTCCAATTCCGCGGCGTGCAGTACGGGGAACGAGGCCATCTACGACGCCATGCAGCGGATCCGCTTGGGTTTGGCCGGGCGGATGCTGGCCGGCGGGTCCGAGGGTGCTTCTCCCTATATCTGGTCGGGGTTCGACGCCATGAGGGTCATCTGCCGCCGCTACAACGACCGCCCCGCCGAGGCCTCCCGACCCATGAGCGCCTCCGCCGCGGGTTTCGTCCCCGGTTCGGGGGCGGGTATCCTCGTCCTCGAGGACCTGGAGGAGGCCCTAAGAAGGGGGGCCAGGATCTATGCCGAACTCCTGGGCGGGGCCGTGAACTGCGGAGGACAACGCAACGGGGGGACCATGACGGCCCCCAACCCCGAGGGGGTCAAGAGATGCATCAGGGAGGCCCTGGCGGACGCGGGTGTCTCGGGCGAAGAGGTGGACGCCATCAACGGCCATCTCACGGCCACCTACGCCGACCCCGTGGAGGTGTGGAACTGGGCGGAGGCCCTCGAGAGGCCGCCGGCGGACTTCCCCTACATCAACTCCACCAAGTCCCTCATCGGCCACTGCCTCGGGGCGGCGGGGGCCATCGAGAGCGTCGCCGTCGTTTTGGAGCTTTACCGGGGATTCATCCATCCCTCGGTGAATTGTGAGGATGTCCACCCCGACATCGCCCCTGTCGCCCCTCGTATCCCCCGTACCGCCCTCGAGTTGCCGGGTCTGAGAATCATCGCCAAGGCCGGTTTCGGCTTCGGTGACGTGAACAGTTGTCTGATCTTCAAGAAATGGGAAGGAGTATAAGTATGGAAGAACGGGAGATTTTTTCGAAGATGATCGAGATCCTCAGGATCTACACCAAAGACGCCGCCCTGTTGGAAAAGGCGTCTTTTGAAACCCACATCCTCGATGACCTGAAGGTCAATTCCGCCCGCCTGGTGGATGTCATCATCAAGTGCGAGGACGTCTTCGGTATCACCATCGAAGACGACGAGGCGGACAAGATCCGGACCATCGGCGACGCCGTGGCGCTCATCAAGGCGAAGGTAGGGTGAAGGGGGCCCTCGGCATCCAGTACCTGGCGGGTCGTCTGGCCGTCTTCGTCCTGGCGCCCCTGTACTTCGGCGTCCTCAAGTGTCTGGGGTACCGCATAGACGACCTGGGCGCCGTGAGGAAGAAGTGGCGGGAAATATCGGCTCGACACAGGGGGCCTTGGGTCCTGTGCGCCAACCACCTCACCCTCATCGATTCCATGGTGATCACCTACGGCCTCTTCTCCCTGAAGGACCATTTCACGAGCTACCGGGCCATCCCCTGGAATCTCCCGGAACGGAGAAATTTCCGGCGCAATCCCGTCGTGGCCGCCCTCTGCTACCTCGCCAAGTGCATCTTCGTCCTGCGGGGAGGGGGACGGGAGGAGATGAAGAAGACCCTGGAGAGCTGCCTGGCCGTCCTGGGGGCCGGTCAGAACATCCTCATCTTTCCCGAGGGGGGCAGGTCACGGTCGGGGAGGGTGGAGGAAGACAACTTCTCTTACGGCGTCGGGCGCCTCGTCCTGGGTCGGAAGGATTGCCGTGTCGCCTGCATCTACCTCCGGGGGCGGGGACAGGAGACCTACAGCGCCTATCCCCGCCTTGGAGAGCGTTTCACCATGAACATCGAAGCAGTTGAACTGCCCGAGACGGGCCTATCCGGTCTCAGGGCCCAGAGGGAGGCGGCGGCGTTCATCGTCTCCCGCCTGCGCCTGATGGAGGAGGACTATTTTTCCCGTCATCGGCAACGATATCGTGGATCTGAGGGGGAGTCCCGTCAAGGGGGGGGATGGGAGATTCCTCGCGCGGGTCTTCACCGCGGCTGAAAGGGACCGTATCGCAGCAGCAACCCATCCCGAGATCGTCCTCTGGAGCCTGTGGGCCGTAAAGGAAGGGGCCTACAAGGCGGCCGTGAAGATGGACCCGGCCGTGCCCTTCCTACCCCGGCGCTACGAGGCCCGTCCGGAGGGGGAGGGCGAGGGGGCCTTGAAGGGGAGACCCGCCTTGCCGCCTTCCCCGGCGGAGGTCCGCACTACGACGGGGGAGGTCGCAACGCCCCTGGGGCCCATGTCCTTCCTGACGGCCGAAAACGGCCTCTGTGTCCACGCCGTCGTCGCGCCCAAGGGATCCCGGGTGATGGGAGCCGTCTTTACGGGTGTGACCGAGCCCTCCGGGGAAGATCCCTCTCGTCTTCTGAGGAGGTTGGTCCGCGGGGTCTGCGCGTCCGTCCTCGGTGTGTCATCCGGGGGCGTCGCAGTCTTAAGGAGGCGAAGGGGGAGGGGACTGGGGCCGCCGGAGGTCCTCCTCGACGGCCGCCCTTGTCCCATCGATCTGAGCCTCAGCCACGACGGCCCTTACGGGGCCTTTGCCCTTCTGATCCTTCCAGGGGTCCCCGGGGTTTCTGAGTCCCCGGAACTCGGGCACGGTTCAGCCTGTGGGGAACACCTGAACCCCTTTTCTCCTTTATTCTTGACTTGAAGGGGGTGTTTGGAAATATAAGTTAACGACGAAAAGAAAAAAACATTGGTAACAGGTCTGTTTCCGAAAGTTTGATCCATGACCTCACCGCCCCCTCCTGATCGTGTCGCCGCCGGTCCGGGTGAGGACCTCTACCGGGTCGTCGCCGAGAGGTCCTTCGCCGGGATCTATGTGGTCCAGGGCGGGGTTTTCGTTTATATCAACCGGAACGCCGCGGCCTATGCCGGTTATCTCCCCGCCGAGATGGTGGGCAGACGCGCCGATTCCATCCTCCACCCCGAGGACCGCCCCCGGGCCAAGGAGCTCGCCCGGCAGATGCTGAAGGGGGAGCGAACGTATCCCTACAACTTTCGCATCGTCACCAAGGACGGTTCCATACGCTGGATCATGGAGACCGTGACCCCCATCACCTGGGAGGGGAGACAGGCCGTCCTGGGCAACTCCATGGATGTCACGGCCCAGCGGGAGGCGGAGATCGTCACGGCCCGGCGGGAAGAGTACCTCCGCGTCCTTTTCGAGAGCTTAACCGACGCCGTGTTTATCATGGAGGGCGATCGCTTCATCAGGTGCAACGAAAAGGCCCTGGCCATGTTCGGCTGTCGGCGCGAGCAGATCATCGGCGAGACGCCCTATCGCTTTTCCCCCCCCTTCCAGCCCGACGGTGTCCCTTCCCGGGACAAGGCCCTCATGTACATCTCCGCCGCCGCGCAGGGCATACCACAGCACTTCCCCTGGCTCCATTGCCGCCTCGACGGCACCGTCATCGAGACGGAGGTGGGCCTCAACCGCATCACCGTCGGCGGTCAGACCCACGTCATAGCCGTCGTGAGGGACGTAAGCGACCAGATGGCGTCCCGCAGGGCCCTTCAGGCCAGCGAGGAACGCTTCCGCACCCTTGTGGAACGGACCCCAGATCTCGTCTTCAGCGTCGATTCCCGGGGGAATTTCACCTACGCCAATCCCCGCTTCGAGAGTCTCTTGGGTTGGTCCCCCGACGATCTCATCGGTCGCGTCTTCACCGTCGTCATCGCCCCGGAGGCGGTGGCCGAGGTCGTTGATCGCTTCCGCCGGGGCATGAAGGGGGCGGGCATCCCCGCCTACGAGACGGAGGCCCTCCACCGTGACGGCCGGCGTATCCCCGTGGAGTTCCTCGTCAGCACCCTCTATGACCCGGAGGGGCGTCCCCGGGGCAGGTTCGGCATCGGCCGGGACATCACGGAACGTCGTCTGGCTCAAACGGCCCTCCAGGAGTCGCGGCGCCTCTTCTCCGAGATCATCGACTTCGCCCCCGACCCCACCTTCGCCGTGGACAGCCACGGGAAGGTCATCGCCTGGAACAAGGCCATGGCGGCCATGACGGGGATCGGCGCGGAGGACATCCTCGGCAAGGGGGACTACGAATACGCCCTGCCCTTCTACGGACACCGGCGCCCCATGCTCGTGGACGTCTTCATCCGGGACCTGGGGGATGAGGCCCTCAAGCAATACGAGGGGGTCAGCCGGGAGGGGGAGGCCATCGTGGCGGAGGTCACCATCGGCGACCCCGAGATGGGGGACGAGAGGGTCCTGTGGTTGAAGGCCACCCCCATGAGGGACGCAGAGGGGAACGTCACGGGGGCCATCGAGACCATCAGGGACGTCACCCAGCGCCGGCGGGAGGCCGAGGCCCTCCGCCGCAGCGAGGAGCGCTGGCGCAGCGTCATCGAGGAGATCGCCGACGGCTACTACGAGATAAACCTGAAGGGGAGGATCACCTTTCTCAACGACGCGGCGTGCCGGATCCTCGGGGTGGGGCGCGAAGAGGCGGGGGGCCTCGATTTCCCCTCCCGGGTGCCCGCCGATGAGGTGGGCGGTTTCGTGGCCCTCTTCGAGGAGGTCATGCGCACGGGGCACCCCGTCAGGAGCGTGGAGGTGAGGTATCAACACCCCGACGGGAGGCTCCTTTACCTGGAGGGATCCATCAGCCTCGTCACCGACCGGGGAGGGAGGAAGAGGGGGTTCAGGGGTATCCTCAGGGATATCACCCAGCGGCGCCTCCACGAGGAGGAGACACAGTGGAAGGCCTATCACGACCAGCTCACGGGCCTCCCCAACCGCGTCCTCTTCTACGACCGCATCAATCAGGCCATCGCCCACGCCCGGCGCCACGGTGAGGGGTTCGCCCTCATGGTCCTGGATCTCGACGATTTCAAGGAAGTTAACGACACCTTCGGTCACAAGACCGGGGACGACCTCCTCGTGGCCGTGGCGGAACGGATGGTCTCCCGCCTCCGGGAGGGGGACACCATCGCCCGTTTCGGGGGCGACGAGTTTCTCGTCATCATGCCGGGGTTGAGGAACAGGGATGACGCCGCGGGTCTGGGGGACAAGATCGTCCAGGGCTTCCAAGACCCGTTCCCCGTGGGGCACAGGGAGATCGCCGTCAAGACGAGCGTGGGGATCGCCGTCTACCCCGATCACGGGGGGGATTTCCAGAGCCTCTTCCAGAAGGCCGATATGGCCATGTACCACGCCAAGGCCGCCGGCGGTCGTTCCTGGCGCATGGCCCCCTCATGAAGGCGACCCGGCACGGGGGCGACATCATCCGCCTCGCCCGGGAGGCGGGCCTGCCGCCGGACGCCCTGGTCGATTTCTCGGCCAACATCAACCCCCTCGGGCCGCCTCCCCGTGTCTGGAGTGTCATCGTTGAGACGGCCCCCCGGATCGTCCACTACCCGGAGGCACGGGCGGAGACCCTCACGGAGGCCCTCGCGGCCCGCCACGGCCTCACGGCCGCCCAGATAGTGGCGGGGAACGGGTCTTCGGAGCTCCTCTACGCCCTCCCCCGCCTGACGGGGAAGGCCAGGGCCCTGATACCCGTCCCTTCCTACGGGGACTACAGCCACGCCGCCCGCCTGGGGGGTCTCGAGGTCGAGACATTCCTCATGGAAGAAGGGGAGGGCTTTCGCCTCTGTCTGCCCGCCCTGGAGAAACGCCTCAGGGGCGACGAGGCGGTTTTCCTCGGCCGGCCCAACAACCCCACGGGGGACCTGCCCGACGCCTCTGCTCTGAGGGCCCTTGCCCGCCGCCACCCGCGGACCTTCTTCATCGTCGACGAGGCCTTTATCGATTTCGTCCCCGGCGCCGAGGGCATGATTCGGGACCGGCCAAAAAATGTCGTGGTCCTGTGTTCCCTGACGAAGTTCTACGCCCTGCCGGGCCTGCGTCTCGGTTTCGCCGTGGGAGACGAAGAGATCATCTCGGCCCTTCGCTCCTGTCTCCCCCCCTGGTCGGTGAACTGTCTCGCCCAGGCCGTCGGGATGGCCGTCCTCGGCGCCCGGGACTACGAGGAGGAGACGAGGAGGTACGTGGAAGAGCAGAGAGAAGACCTCAGGAGGGCCCTGTCCTGCCTGCCGGGATTCCACGTCTACCCGGCAACGGCCAATTACCTCCTCGTGCGTCTCGAAGGGAAAGACACGGACGCCCGGCGGCTGAGGACGGAACTTCTGAAGCATGGGATCGCCGTCCGTCTGTGCGACGACTTCCTGGGTTTGGACGGGCGTTACTTCCGGGTGGCCGTCAGGACCGGTGAGGAAAACGCCAGGCTCCTTGCGGCCCTCCGCCGTGCCTTGGGTATCCCCCGGGATGGCGGGGGGGACGGTCAGCTCAGAAGGGCACCCCCAGGGTGAGACGGGGCTTGAAGACCTCGCCGAGGCCCCGCAGCCGGTCCTGGATAGACTCTCTTTTCCAGACGTTCTGAAGCGCGCCGAGGCCGTCTCCCCCCTCGGCGGCAGGCGGTGCCAGTAAACCGTGGCGGGGATCGGCGGTCTGTTCCTGCCGTCCTATGTAGATCCTGATCCCGTGTCCGAAAGGGGTGACCCCGAAGCCGCCCCCCTCGTCCCGCCCCTGTTGCGTCTCCTCTTCGTAAAGGGAGAAGGGCTTCTTCTTCGAGGGGTCCTCCCCGAGAAATACCGTGGTGGGGGAAGGAAAGACGGGGAGACGAGGGTCCAGATCCGCCCGGACCTGGAAGGGGGGAGGCGAGAAGAGGGTCTCGGCGGTCTCGCCGCGGGCGATGGAGGGGGAGAGGGGAGGCAAGAAGAGCGCGATGAGAAAGACCCTCGTCATCAGGAATTTTTTCATGAGACGTTACCCCGGGGTTTCGTTTTTTCTTCCGGAACTTTAAGGAGCTGCAGGGGAAGCTGTCAAGGGCGCCTTGTCAAGGCGCCGGGGATAAGGAGACAAGGAAAGATGTCGCACCATCTCGTCAAGACGGGCTACGAGGCCTTCGTGGAGCGCCTCAACCGCTTCCCCCAGGGGGCGGTGCCGAACGAGACCTTTTACCGGATCCTTAAGATCCTCTTCAACGAACAGGAGGCCGCCCGTCTCGCCCTGCTCCCCCTGAGGCCCTTCACGGCGCGGCGGGCGGCGAGGATATGGAAGGTTTCGGAGAAGGAGGCCGAAACCCTCCTCGAGGGCCTGGCCGAACGGGGCCTCCTCCTCGATCTGGAGAGGGACGGCGTCTCCCGCTATCTCCTGCCCCCGCCCATGATCGGTTTCTTCGAGTTCTCCCTCATGCGCCTCCGGGGCGATGTGGATCAGAAGGCCCTGAGCGAGCTCCTCCACCAGTACGTCCGCCTGGAGGACGATTTTCTCATGTCCCTGTTCGTAGACGGCCGGACCCAAGTGGGGCGCGTCTTCGTCCACGAACCGGCCCTGGAGGAAAAGCCGGGGGATCTCTTGATCCTCGATTACGAGCGGGCGACGGCGGTCATCGAGGGGGCCTCCCACCGGGCCGTCAGTCTCTGTTTCTGCCGCCACAAGGCCCTCCATCTGGGTGAGGCCTGTGGGGCCCCCCTGGAGATCTGCCTGACCTTCAACTCCCCCGCCCTGTCCCTCGTCAAGCACCGCCATGCCCGGACCGTGAGCCGGGAGGAGTGCCTCGATCTCTTGCGCCTCGCCTGGGAGAACAAACTCGTCCAGTTCGGCTCCAACGTCCGGGAGGGGGTGGGCTTCATCTGCAACTGCTGCGGTTGTTGCTGCGAGGCCATGGGGGCGGCCAGGCGTTTCGGCCTTCTGCGGCCTATCCACACGACCAATTTTCTGCCCGTCATGGACGACAAGAAATGCACGGGCTGCGGCGATTGTGTCCGCGTCTGCCCCGTCGGCGCCGTGGCCCTCGCGACCGCCCACGACCCCCGCAAGAAGAAGAGGATGAAGGCCCGCCTCGATGAGGATCTCTGCCTCGGCTGCGGCCTGTGCGCCCGGGAGTGCCGCTTCGGGGCCGTCAAGCTCGTAAACAGACCCCAGCGCGTCATCCCGCCCCTCAACACCGTCCATCAGACGGTCCTCATGGCCGTGGAGCGGGGCAAGCTCCAGGACCTCCTCTTCGACGATCGCACCCTGACAAGCCACCGGGTCATGGCCGCCGTCCTGGGGGCGATCCTTAGGCTCCCTCCCGTGAAACGGGCCATGGCGAGCCGGCAGGTCGCCTCGAAATACCTGGAGGCCCTCCTGAGTCACCCCTACGTCGCCCAAAGGACGGCGTAGATCACGGCGTAGACCAGGGCGGGGACGAGGTTGCCGATGGGGATACGGGTCAGGTGGAGGAGGTTGAGGCCGATGCCCATGATGATCAATCCCCCCGTGGCGGTAATGGCCCCCATGACGGCCGGGCCCTGGAGAAAGGCCAGGTGGGACGCCAGAAGGGTGAGGGCCCCCTGGACGACGAGGACGGTCAGGGCGGAGAAGGCGACGCCGATGCCGAGGGTGGAGGCGAAGGCCACGGAGGCGACGCCGTCGAGGAGGGATTTCATGTAGAGGGTGGTGGCGTCCCCCGTCGTGCCGTCCTGGATGGAGCCGACAATGACCATGGCCCCCGTGCAATAGAGGAGGGAGGTGGTGACGAAGGCCTCGACAAAGGTCGACGACGAGGAGCCGGAGCGTTCCTTCAGCCACCGCCCCAGGCCTTCCATGACCGCCTCGAGACGGAGGGCCTCGCCCGTCACGGCCCCCAGGAGGAGGGCGCCGACGGCGGGGATGGCGTCCCGCCCCGAGAGGGCCATCTGGATCCCGAGGAAGAGGGTGGAAAGCCCCAGGCACTGCATGAGGATTTCCTTGAACCGTTCCGGTATCCGCCTGCCCGCCGCCAGGCCGATGGCGCTGCCCAGCAGGACGGCGGCCGTGTTCGCCAGGGTGCCTTTCATCGCTTAAACGAAAAGGGCGGCCGGTGCCCTGACCGGCCGCCCCGTCGTTTAGGTTTCTCAATAATCGTAGTCGTCCATCCCTCCGGGGGGCATGCCTCCCGGCACGGCGGGGGGCGTCTTGGGCTTGGGTTTCTCCGCGACCATCGCCTCCGTCGTGAGGAGGAGGGAGGCCACGGAGGTGGCGTTCTGGAGGGCGAGACGGGTCACCTTCGTGGGATCGATGATACCCGCCTTGAACATGTTGGTGTACTCCTCCTTGTCGGCGTCGAAACCGAAGTCGTCTTTGCCCGCCTTCACCTTTTCCACGACGATGGAGCCCTCATACCCGGCGTTGGCCGCGATCTGGCGCAGGGGCTCCTCCAGGGCCCTCTTGACGATGTTGAGGCCGTGCTGCTCGTCGTTGGGGAGCTGGACGCCCTCCAGGGCCTTCAGGGCACGGATGTAGGCGACGCCGCCGCCGGGCACGATGCCCTCCTCGACGGCCGCCCTCGTGGCGTTCAGGGCGTCCTCCACGCGGGCCTTCTTCTCCTTCATCTCGATCTCCGTCGCCGCGCCCACCTTGATGACCGCCACGCCGCCGACCATCTTCGCCAGACGCTCTTGGAGTTTCTCCCGGTCGTAGTCCGACTTGGTGTCCTCGATCTGGGCCCGGATCTGCTTCACCCGCGCGGAGATGTCCTCGCTCTTGCCGCCGCCGTCCACCAGGGTGGTGTTGTCCTTGTCGATGATCACCTGCTTGCAGGTCCCCAGGTCGTTGAGGGTCATGTTCTCAAGCTTGATGCCCACGTCCTCGGAGATCATCTTGCCGCCTGTGAGGATGGCGATGTCCTCCAGCATGGCCTTGCGGCGCTCACCGAAGGCCGGGGCCTTGACGGCGGCGCACTTGATGGTGCCCCTGAGCTTGTTGACCACCAGGGTCGCCAGGGCCTCGCCCTCGATGTCCTCGGCGATGATCAAGAGGGGTTTGCCCGTCCGGGCGACCTGCTCGAGGATGGGCAGGAGGTCCTTCATGGCGCTGATCTTCTTCTCGTGAACGAGGATGTAGGCGTCCTCCAGGCGGACCTCCATCTTGTCCGGGTTGGTGATGAAATAGGGGGAGATGTAGCCCCGGTCGAACTGCATACCCTCGACGATATCGAGGGTCGTCTCCATGCTCTTGGCCTCCTCGACGGTGATGACCCCCTCCTTGCCCACCTTGTCCATGGCCTCGGAGATGATCTCGCCGATGCTCGCGTCGTTGTTGGCGGAGATGGTGCCCACCTGGGTGATCTCCTTCTTGTCCTTGACGGTCTTGGAGATCTTCTTGAGCTCTTCCACTACAAGGGCCACGGCCTTGTCCACCCCTCGCTTGAGGGACATGGGGTTCATGCCCGCCGCCACGAGCTTCGACCCCTCCTTGTAGATGGCCTGGGCGAGGATGGTGGCCGTGGTGGTGCCGTCACCCGCCAGGTCCGAGGTGCGGGAGGCGACCTCTTTCACCATCTGGGCGCCCATGTTCTCGAACTTGTTCTCCAGCTCGATCTCCCGGGCGACGGTGACGCCGTCCTTGGTGACGGTGGGGGCGCCCCACTTCTTCTCGATGACGACGTTGCGGCCCTTGGGGCCCAGGGTCACTTTCACGGCGTTGGCCAGGGTGTCCACGCCGACCATTATCCTTTCCCTACCGGAAATGTCGTACTTTATCTCTTTGGCTGCCATTTTCCGTCCCCTCCTTTAGTTCTCCAGGACGCCGAGGATGTCATCCTCACGCATCATCAGGTATTCCTCGCCGTCGATCTTGAGTTCCGTCCCGGCATAACGTCCGAAGAGGACCCGATCGCCTTCCTTCACCTCCATGGGGATGCGCTTGCCTTCCCGGTCCGTCCGCCCGGGCCCGACGGCCACGATCTCCCCCTGCTGGGGTTTTTCCTTGGCCGTGTCGGGGATGATGATCCCCCCCGGGGTCTTCTCGTCGCCCCCCACGCGTTTGAGAAGCACCTGATCATGGAGCGGTTTGACCTTCATAGAATCTACCTCCTCTATCCAAAGTTGTTAAATAATTGATTTCATGATTGATTGGATATCGGGCGAAATATAATCACGAATGGATGGATGTCAAGGGCAGGTCCTTTCGTTTACTTTTTCCGGGTCTCGCGAGGCTTGACACGGTCTCCGTTTCTGCTATAGTGTCGCCTGTTTCGCGCCTGTGGCGAACGCGGCTTCGGCCTGTGGAGGTCGCCAAAGATCGTCAATAATAAGTTCAGGGGGATCGAAAGGTGAGTGTCGAGTTGCTGGCACCCGTACCGGGGAAGATTCTGAAGATCTTGGTCAACGAAGGAGAAGAGATAGGGGCCGACGAAGAGGTCCTGAGGATAGAATCCATGAAGATGGAAAACCCCGTTTATTCACCGGCGGCGGGCAAGGTCGCCAAGATCGCCGTCAAGGTCAACGACGAGGTGGAGGTCGACGATCTTCTTCTCGTCATCGAATGATCGTCTCACCCCCCATGTCCCAGCGACGATGCAAGGACGGGGACCTTGAT
Organism: Deltaproteobacteria bacterium; assembly: GCA_029553375.1. GTDB lineage: Bacteria > Desulfobacterota > Syntrophia > Syntrophales > UBA8958 > JAKPCH01. Next base: position 34,249 of record JAKPCH010000010.1, read on the forward strand.
TGATTTAGGGATCCTCGGGCATATCCACTTCACCGGGGAGTTTTTCTTAGGCCTTTTCAGCATCGTCGTCATCGACCTGATCCTCGCCGGCGACAATGCCGTGGTCATCGCCATGGCCGTCCGTTCCCTCGCGGGTCCCCAGCGGATGACGGGGATCGTCGTCGGGGCGGGGGCGGCGGTGGTGCTGCGGGTCATCCTGACCTTTTTCGCCGCTCAGCTTCTCGCCGTCGAGTATGTGAAGTTCGTGGGGGGGATCCTCATCCTCTGGATCGCCCTCAAGCTCTTCGTGGAGGGGACGGAGGGGCACGGCGGGCAGTGCCGGGAGGCCAGGACCCTCGGGCAGGCCATCTGGATCATCATCGTCGCCGATGTCACCATGTCCCTGGACAATATCCTGGCCGTGGCCGGTGCCTCCCGGGGGAATCTGTTTCTCCTGCTGTTCGGTCTCGGTCTCAGCATCCCCCTCGTGGTCTTCACGAGCAACATCCTCTCGAAACTGATGGACCGCTACCCCGTCATCGTCTATATCGGGGCGGCCGTCCTGGGCCGGGTCGGGGGGGAGATGATGATCTCCGATCCCGCCGTGATCCGTCTCCTCGATCCCTCCGCCTACGTCCGTTACGCCGTCGAGGCCTTCTTCACCGTGGGGGTCATCGTCGCCGGGGTCCTCTGGATGAGGTACCGCGCCCGGAACGGTAAGGAGACGGCAGCGGAGCCGCCGGGGGAAGAGGGTCGTTAGGTCGTCGTCCCGGTCCTATTCGTATCCCAACTCCGCGAGACGCCCGTCATCGATCCCGAGGAAATGGGCGATCTCGTGGACGACGGTGATCTCTATCTCCTCCTCCAGTTCCTCGAGGGTGGCGCACATCTCCTCCAGGGGCTCCTGGAAGATGAAGATCGTGTCAGGATAGGGAGGGGGGGAGAAGAAACTCCTCTCCCGGAGGGACTCCCCCACGTAAAGACCCAAGGGCGGCGGTTCGTCGAGGGGATAACCGATCCGTTCCAGCAGGTCCCGGCTCGGCCTCTTCCTGACGGTGATGACGACGTTGTCCAGGGCGGACCTGATCTCGTCGGGGATGCGGGCGATGGCCCGCGCCACGGCGCGATCGAATTCCCTGGCGGTGAGTCTCATGAGTCCGCCCCCTCGGTCCCAAGGGGGCCGGGGCGCGGCGGCCCCGGACACCCGCGGGTTCCGCCCCCCTAAGAGGTGTAGATCCGATAGTCCACCACGGCCAGGCCCTTTTCGTACACCAGAACGGGGTTGAGATCGATCTGGTCGATCTCGGGGTAATCCCTCACCAGCCTCCCGAGGGATTTCATGAGGTTCGTCAGGGCCTTGAGGTCCCGGGCCGGTGTCCCCCGAAAGCCCGCCAGGATGGGGTACCCCTTGATCTCCTTTATCATCCGCAGGAATTCCCGTTCCGACCCCGGCAGGAGGCAGAACTGGACGTCTCGATAGATCTCCGTGAAGATCCCCCCAAGGCCGAACATGAGGGCGTGACCGTACTGGGGGTCTTTCACGACACCGACGATGACCTCGACCCCTCCCGGGGGGGCCATGGGGGAGAGGGTGACACCGTCGATCCGGGCCTCCGGCGCCTTTTCCCGCGCCGCCGCCGTGATGGCGTCGAAGGCCCTCATGACCTGGGCCGGTTTCTCCAGGCCGAGGATCACCCCCCCCATGTCCGTCTTGTGGGCGATATCGGGAGAGGAGATCTTCATGGCCACGGCCCCGCCCAGCCTCTTCGCCACGGCGGCGGCGGAGGCGGGGGTCGCGGCGGCCTCGGCGGCCATGGCGGGGATGTCGTATTTTCTCAGGAGGGACACCGTCTCGGCGGTCCCCACGAGCTTGAGGCGGGCTTTGGTCCCCTTGACGCGGTGGGGCTTCTTCTTTTCCGTATCGAAGCGGAAGAACTGGTAGAGGGCCCGGATTCCCCTCTCCGGCGTGGGGAAGACGGGGATGCCCTTTTCGTGCATCTTTCGCGATTCCTCCCGTTCCACGTCGGCCCCGCCGCAGTAGATGATGAGTTCGTCCTTGCCCGTGACGATGTCGGCGGCCCCGTGGATGGGGTCCCCGAAGATGACGACGCTTATGTCGTAATCGCCCTTGGACGCCTCGATGACCTTGGCGTAGAGGCTGGGGTCCGTGATGGCGTCCCCCGTGAGGTCGATGGGGTTGCTCACGCCGCAGTGGGCGGGCAGGAAGGCCCTGAGGCGGTTCTTGAGGGCCTCTCGGGGGGCGGGGCTGTCGAATCCGAGTTTCTCCCCCTCGTCGATGGCGAGGATGGCGGCGCCGCCCGAGCTGGAGATGTGGAGCAGCCTCTTGCCCCGGGGTTTCTCCATGTAGGCCAGGGCCTTGGCGTAGTCGTAAAGCTCCTCCAGGTTGTCGGCGCGATAGACCCCGTACTTTCGGAAGAGGGCGTTGTAGATCTCGTCGCTGCCCGCCATGGACTTCGTGTGGCTCTCCGCCGCCGCCTTTCCCCGGGCCGTACGACCGGCCTTGAGGATGACGACGGGCTTGTCTGCCCTCTTGAGGGAGTCCATGAAGTACTCCGGTCTCTTCACCCCCTCCATGTAGAGGGCGATGACCTTCGTGTTGGGGTCGTCGTTGAAGTAGCGGATACAGTCCGCCTCGTCCACGTCGGCCCGGTTGCCGAGGCTGACGAAACAGCTCACCCCCAGGTGTTCCTCGCTCGCCCAGTCGATGAGGGCGGCCCCCACGGTGCCGCTCTGGGAGATGAAGGCCATCCGCCCCTGGGTGGTAATGAGGGGCCAAGAGGCACAGAGACGGTGATGGGGATGGTTGAGGCCCTGGCAGTTGGGACCGACGACGCGGATGGCGTATTTTTTCGCCGTGGCGGCCAGCTCCTCCTGGAGCTTCTCCCCCTCGGGGCCCGCCTCGGCGAAGCCGCCCGTGATGACGACGGCCGCCTTGACGCCCGCCCGTCCGCATTCCTCGATGGCGCCTGTGACCATGCGGGCGGGGATGACGATGACGGCCAGGTCCGCGGGCTCGGGAGTGGCGCCGACGGCCCCGTAGGCGGGAAGGCCGAGGAGGGTCTCGGCCTTGGGATTGATGGGGTAGATAGGTCCCGGAAAGCCGCCGTGGATAAGGTTATAGAGGATATCGTACCCCAGTTTCCCCGGCGTGCCCGAGGCCCCGATCAGGGCGACGCTCCGCGGCTTGAACAAGGCATCAAGACGTTTCTCCATGGCTCCTCCTTTTTTAATTTGGGTTTATCCCCCGGGTGGGTGCGGGGATTATACATCCCTTCGCCCACCCTTGACCACGGAAAACAAAAAAGGAGAAACCGTCCCCCTAACCGAGCATGATGAGGAACAGCCCCGCCGCCACGGCCGTCCCGATGACCCCCGCCACGTTTGGACCCATGGCGTGCATCAGGAGGAAGTTGTGGCGGTCCGCCTTCTGACCCTCGACCTGGGAGACCCGGGCGGCCATGGGCACGGCGGAGACCCCGGCGGAACCGATGAGGGGGTTGATCTTCTCCTTGAGGAAGAGGTTCATGACCTTGGCGATCAGGACCCCTCCCACGGTGCTGAAGGCGAAGGCCACCAGGCCGAGGATGAAGATGAAGATGGGTTGGGGATGGAGGAACTTTTCGGCGCTCATGGTCGCCCCCACGGAGACGCCCAGGAAGATGGTGACGATGTTGAGGAGCTCGTTCTGGGCCGCCTTGGTCAGGCGCTCGACGACCCCGCTCTCCCGAAAGAGGTTGCCCAAGAAGAGCATCGCCATGAGGGGGGCCGCAGGCGGCACGATGAGGCAGACGATGACGGTGCCCAGGAGGGGGAAGACGATCCGCTCCGCCTTGGAGACTCGGCGCAGCTGCTTCATCCTGATCTTCCGCTCCTCCTCCGTCGTGAGGAGCCTCATGATAGGCGGCTGGATGAGGGGCACCATGGCCATGTAGGAGTAAGCAGCCAGGGCGTTGGCCCCCAGGAGGTGGGGGGCGAGCTTGGCCGTGAGGAAGATGCACGTGGGGCCGTCGGCGCCGCCGATGATGCCGATGGAGGCCGCCTCCTTGAGGTTGAAACCGAACAGGAGGGCCCCGAAGAAGGTCACATAGACCCCGAACTGGGCCGCCGCGCCGAGGATCAGGGTCTTGGGGTTGGCGATGAGGGGGCCGAAGTCCGTGAGGGCGCCCACACCGAGGAAGATGAGACAGGGGATCAGCTCGTTGGCGATCCCGAAGTCGTAGAACCATCTCAGGAGGTCCCGATGGGCAACCCCGGGGCCTTCGGAAAAGCCCATGATCGGCGCCAGGGGGATGTTGACGACGAGGATCCCGAAACCGATGGGGAGGAGGAGAAGGGGTTCGTAGTTCTTCTTGATGGCCAGGAAGATGAAGAACAGGGCAATGGCCCACATGATGACGTGGCCGATCTCGATATGAAGGAATCCCGTTTTGAGGAGGATCTTGTGGGTCAGGTCGAAGATCTCAGGCATTGCGGGCCTCCTTCTTCACCCCCCGGGCCTCGAGGCGTTTGATGACGGCGCCGGAGATCTGGACGAAGATCATGAGAAAGGCGAGGGCCAAAAACACGCCCCCGAAACCGAAGACGAAGACTTTCAGGGCTTCTTGCCACATGGGGTTTAATTCTCCCGGGGAATTTGGGGCCGGTTCCACCCGGCCCGAGCGGACGGCACTATGCCCCAGCCCCCCTGATTTGTCAAGGGAAAACGGCTTCGTCGCCCTGACGGGCGTGGTGTTTGACAGGCCTGGGGGGCGGTGTTACAGGAAAGGGCAACCTTACCTCCCGCCCCGGAGGACGGGTGGAGATGATCCCGCAAGATGAGCGGTCCCTGTCTTAAACTGACCTTCGTGACCCTGGCGGTGCTAACGCTTTTGCCGGTGGGCCCTGCTTTTGCGGGGGGAGCCGAGATCTCGCCCCCGGCCCTCGACGTCCGGGCCCTCAAGAGGATGATCGAGAACCGGGACCCCCTGGCCCTCGTCCACACGGGGAGCATCATCGAGTGCCGCGATGCCCGCATCCCCTCCTCCGTGTGCATACCCTGCGGCGAGGAGGGCCGGACGGCCCTGAAGGCCTTGCCCGAGGCGGGCCAGAGGCGGGTGGTCTTCTACGACGTCGACACCCCCCCCGACGGGACGTGTCCCGTCGTCGCCGAGGTCATGAGGAGTGGCACGGCGAAGGCCTACGTCCTCAAGGGGGGTCTCGTGGCCTGGAAGAGGGGGGGCAACGCCGTGGAGTCGCCCCGCCGTGTCCGGAGGGCCGCCGTCCCCGCCGTGAGGGCCCGGGACCTTCAGACCTGGAAGAGAAAGACACCCCTGCACCTGGTGATCGACATCCGCCCCCCTCGGTCTTACCGCCTGGGGTCCGTCCCCGGGGCACTCAACATCCCCCTGGAGGAGCTCCATCGACGCCACGGGGAGATCCCCCGGGGGAGGCGCCTCATGGTGGTGGACGAGGACGGGACGAGGGCCTTCCTGGCCGCCGGTTACCTCACCGAGCGGGGTTTCGGCCCCGTGACGCGCCTCTTGGGGGGGATGGAGGCGTACCGGGACCTGCGGGGCGGGGAGGGGAATTGAGATGGCGTCATGTCTCACCCGCCGTCTCTTTGCGGCCGCCGCGGCCCTCTGTTTCGTCCTGTGGGGCACCCCGGAGGCCGTTGCCGCGGACGAGCGGTGTCAATCCTGTCACCGCCAGGGGGAGTACGTCGAGGCCTTTCGCTCCTGTGCCCACGGTTCTTTGTCCTGTACGGCCTGCCATGTGTCCCAGGGGGACCTCGAAACCCACATCGCCGGTCGGGATCGCCGGGGACCGACGGACTGCGGCCGGTGTCACCGGGACGTCGCCCTCCGCTACCGCAGGGACGTCCACTACTTGAAGTTCAACCTCCTCTGTCGGGACTGTCATTACGATATCCACACCGCCCCGCCGCGGAAGAAGGACCCCAAGGAGACCCTGACGGACCGCTGCACGGCCTGTCACGCCGCGGAGGACTACGCCCTCTCCGGCCACGGGAGGGCCCTGAGGGAAGGAAAGGGGGATGCCGCCTCGTGTGCCGACTGCCACGGCCTCCACAACATCCCCCTCTACGAGGGTCTCTCCGGCAGGGACGCCGCCCGGGCCGCCTACACGCGGCGCTGCCAGGCCTGCCACGGGGACGCGCGGCTGGCCCGGCGCCACGACTTCTCCACGGGGACCGTGGCGGCCTACGCCGAGACCTACCACGGCAAGGCCCTGAACCTGGGCTACCCCCGCCGCGGCGCCGGTTGCGCCGACTGCCACGACGGTCACAACATCCTGCCGCCTGGAGATCCCGCCTCGGCCCTCGGGCCGGAACGGCTCCTGAAGGCCTGCCGGAGGTGCCACGACAACGCCCGTTTCGCCATCCTCTCCTACCGGCCCCACCCGGACCCCGACGGCGGGAAGGGCGACGCCTATATCCGGGCGGGACGAAGGGCCGTCGGCGCCGTGGGGACGGGTGTCTTGGCCTTTTTCTGGCTCCACGGTCTGATCTTCTGGTACCGCTCCGTCAAGGAGGGGCTCTACGGGAAGGCGAGGGCGGCGGCCCTCCTCCCTCCTCCTCCGGGCGGCGGGGAGGCATGGGTCCGCCGCTTCGGCCCGTTGGCGATCTCCCTCCACCTTGCCCTCATGGGTTCCTTCTTCGCCCTGGCCCTGACGGGCTTTCCCCTCCGTTACGCCGAGGCGGCCTGGGCGAAGGCGGTGATGGACGCCTGGGGAGGGGCCTACCGGGCCGCCCTGGTCCATCGCGCGGCCGCCGTCGTCTTGGTCATCGCGGGGGTCGTCGCCCTGACGCGGCTTTTTCTCCTCCGGCGCCGTCTGGGCGGACCCTCGCCCCTCCCGGGACGGGGGGACCTCGACGACCTGACGGCCGTGTCGCGCTGGTTCGTGAGGGGCGGGGATCCGCCCGCCTTCGGTCGCTGGACCTATTGGGAGAAGGGGGACATCCTCGTCGCCGCCGGCGGCCTTCTCTTCCTCGGCATCACGGGCCTGGTGCTCTGGTCCCCCGGGACGACCTCCCTCCTTATGCCTGGACACCTCATGAACGTCGCGGCCTTCTGCCACTCCGACGGGGCCTTCTACGTGAGCCTCTACTTTCTCACCGTTCACCTCTTCCACGCCCACGGCCTCCCCTTCGGTTTCCCCCTGGGGACCGCCGTCTTCACGGGCCGCCATCCCCTGGGGGTCCTGCGGGCCTACAGGGGGAGGGAGTACGAGCGCCTCCGCGCGGAGGGTCTCCTCCCCGGCCTCACCGTCGGGCCCGCGGGGTTCAAGACGAGGGCCGCCGCCGTCTTGCTTTCCCTCCTGGGCATCCACCTGGGCCTCGTCATCCTGGCCCTCCTCATCTGGTCCTCCCTCTTCTGAGGAAATTCCCGGCCTCGTACCCCCGGGCCCGTCGCGCCTTTTTCTTTACCGTTGCCCTTCCTTCAGGGATCGGGTATAGATAGGCATCCATGCGGCTTTAAGACCCCGTGGTTTTTCGGGAGGGAGATTCCCCGTCCCGCCCGGGGGAGAGGGTTGTTTCCGGCCACCGGACCTTGCTGCCCATGACCGACCCCTGGAAGCTGTCAGACACGACCGACTCCTACGAGCCGATCAGGCCGCGGGGCGTCTCCCTGCGCCTGGCCCCCCTTATTCTCTTCTTCCTGGCCGTCCTCCTGGTCGTGGGTCTCTATCACCTCCTGCGCACCTCCGGGCCCTTCCGCATGGTCGAGGAGGTCCTCCGGGCCGACGGCGCCGTCGCCGCCGCCGTGGGGGGCGTCCAGGAGTGCCTCCCCTGGTATCCCCTCTCGGGCCGCTTGACGAAGGAAGGGGTCGAGGTGGAGATGACCGTCCGTGTCCGGGGAAGGATGGCGGAAGGCCTGGCGAGGGCCCGGATCAGGTACGAGGGCGAGGTCTGGCGTCTGACGGCCCTTTCCTTCACGGACCCCCGGGGCGTCTCCCGGGAACTCCTGCGGGAGGAGAGGAAGGGCGCCGTCTCCCGGGACACCCCCGGTTACGGTGACCTCATGGCTGGCCATCGCCTCTTCAGGTCCGGTGACTACGCGGGGGCCGTCGAGGCCTACTCCCGGGCCATCGGCGCGAACCCGTCCTTTGAGGCGGCCTACTACTGGCGGGCGAGGGCCTACGTCAAGGCGAACCAGAGCCGGGCCGCCATGGAGGATTTCGAGAAGGTGGTGGAGATCAATCCCCGGAACGTGGACGCCCACAACTGGCTGGGCTGGCTGGCGGGTAGGGAAGGGCGTTACGACGAGTGTATCGCCTACCTTAACCGGTCGTTGGAGCTCCGCCCCGACAGCGCCTGGAGCCGTTACGAGCGGGGGAGGTGCCACTACGAGAAGGGGGATCGGGCCTCGGCCCTGGCCGACGCCGCGAAGGCCTGCGAGCTGGGGAACAAGGAGGCCTGCCGCATAGCCGAGAGGCTCAGGAAATGAAGGGCGAAGGGGACTGTCTCTTCAAACCGTGCCTCTTGGAGGAAGGGCAGGCCGTGGCGGCCCTGCGGGAGATCCTGGACTGGTTCGTGGTCCCCTTCCCGAAGGGGGCGCGGGTCGGCGTGAAGGTCCACTGGGGGGAGAGGGGCAACCGGAGTCATCTCCCGCCCTTCTTCACCCGGGAGATCGTGCGGTGGCTTAAGGGGGGCGGCTTCGAACCCTTCGTCTTCGACACGACGGTCCTCTATTCCGGGGGGAGGAGAAAGGGGGAAGAGGCCCTGGAGACGGCCCGGAGGCACGGCTTCTCCCCCGGGGCCCTGGGTTGTCCCGTGACGGTCGCCGACGGCCTCGACGGCCTCGCCGTAGTGGACATCCCGGCGGGCTGGCGCCACTTCCCGACGGTCCAGGTCGCCGATGTCTTCTCCGCCGGGGGGTTCGTCGTCCTGTCCCATTTCAAGGGCCACATGGCGGCGGGGTTCGGGGGGGCGATCAAGAACCTCTCCATGGGCTTCGCCTCCCGGGCCCAGAAGCAGAGGATGCACGCCGACGCCCGTCCCTTCCTCAACCGGGGGGCCTGCACCCGCTGCGGCCTCTGCGTCCGGGTGTGCCCCTCCGGGGCGGCCGTCATGGAGGGGGAGGACTACCCCTCCTTCGACGACGGGTTATGCATCGGCTGCGCCCAGTGCATCGGCCTCTGTCCGGAGGCGGCCCTGAGGATCTTCTGGGAGACGGACAACGGCGTGTTTCAGGAGAAGCTCGTCGAGACGGCCGCCGCCGTCTGGCGTCTCATGGAGGGAAAGGCCGTCTTCATCAACGCCCTCCTGAGGGTGACGGCGGAGTGTGACTGCCTGCCCGGGGAAAACCCCGTCATCGCCCCCGACCGGGGGCTGTTGGGGGGCTACCACCCCGTGGCGGTGGATCGGGAATCCCTGCGGATCGTGGGGGAGGAGGTCTTCGAGGGGGCCCACCCGGGCCTGAGCTGGAGGCGGCAGTTCACCTACGCCTCCGAGATCGGTTTCCTCCCCCGGTGAAAAAACGAGGACATCTAATCAAGGAGGTTATGGAGATGAGGAAAGGGAAGGGATGGTTGGTCTTGTTGGCCCTGGCGGCCGTGTCGGTTCTTGCCTTCGCTTCTTCGGCCCCGGCGGCCAAGCGTTTTTTCGTGATCTCCACGGGGGGCACGGGGGGGACCTACTACCCCCTCGGAGGGATCCTCGCCCAGGCCCTGACGGAAAAGGTCCCCGACGTGGTGGTGACGGCCCAGGCGGGTAACGCCTCCGTGGCCAACTGCAACCTCATTAGGGAGGGACAGGCCGAGTCGGCCTTCGTCCAGAGCAACGTGGCCTACGACGCCTACTACGGCAACGCCCAGTTCAAGGACAAGCCCGTGAAGAACCTCCGCCTGATCGCCTCCCTCTACCCGGAGACCATCCAGATCGTCGCCCGGAAGGACTCGAAGATCCGCACCCTGAAGGACATCAAGGGCAAGCGCCTCGTCCCCGGCGACCGGGGGAGCGGCACGGAGGTGGACACCTTGAACGTCTTGGGGGCCTACAACCTCACCTACAAGGACTTCGCCTCCGTGGACTGGTTGAGCTTCTCCGGTGCGGCCCAGCGCCTCCAGGACCGTCAGGCGGACGTGACCTTCACGACGGCGGGCTGGCCCACGGCGGCCATCCAGGAGCTGGCCATCTCCACGGATATCGTCCTCATCCCCATCGATGAGGCGAAGATCAAGGAGCTGACGAAGAAGTACCCCTTCTACAGCCGCATCGTCATCCCCAAGGGGACCTACAAGAACCAGACGAAAGACGTCCCCACCATCACCACCATGGCCCAGTGGGTGGTGGACGCCAAGGTCCCCGACGACGTCGTTTACGCCCTCACCAAGGCCCTCTGGGAGGGCGGGGCGCAAAAGATGGCCGCCGCCCACGCCAAGGGCAAGGACGTGAAGCTCCAGACCGCCCTCAGCGGCATGGCCATCCCCCTCCACCCCGGGGCGGAGAGGTATTACCGCGAGGTGAACATCATCAAGAAGATCGAGGCGAAGGGGAAGAAGAAGCGCTGAGGACGACGGTCAGGTGAAGGCGCCGGACCCGGAGGCGGGGGGTGATCACCCCGGCGGGGTGTCCCCGTGCCCGTGAAAAGGCCCCTCCTGGCGGCCCTGGCGGCGGCCCTCGTCCTGGGGGCGGCCTTCTTTCCCCTCCGGGTCCTGGAGGTGGCGCGGGAAGGGGGGCGACCCGTCTTCATGGCCCCCCTTGGGGAGGGCGATTCCTTCTCCCTCTGTTTCCTCCATTCCGTGGAGGGGACGCCAGTCTGCGACCATTTCCGGGTTGACGAAAAAGGGGGCCTCGTTCTATACGAGACGACCTTTTCCTCCCTCAACACGGGCATGCCCACGGGGGTTCGGGAGGGGGAGAGGGTCTCCCTCGAGGGGGGTGTCGTCAGGCTCACGGGCCGGCGGATCCCCGTGGGGGAGGTGGTCCTGGCCGTGACGCCGTCGGCGGCCAATTCCCTCGCCGTGGGGGGTAGGACCGTGGACCTCCCGGGTCTCGCCGGTGAGGGACGCCTGCGTCTGCGGATCGCCCGGCGGGGGGCGGCGATTTACATCCTTCACGTGGCGGGGGTCTTGCGGGGCTTCTGATGGAAGCGACTCAGGCAGACAGGGACAGAGGGGCCGCCGAGGCCCCGAAGGGGGAGGAGACGGGGGACCTCGTCGCCCGTTACGACCCGGAGCTCCGCTTCCGGCACCTGGAGGGCCTGACGGCCCGCCTGATCCTCGCCATGACGGTCATCCTCTCCATCTTCCACATCTACACGGCGGGTTTCGGCGTCCTTC
>JAKPCH010000032.1 GCA_029553375.1 Deltaproteobacteria bacterium
TAAACCCTTGATTTTATATGGCGTCCCCACGGGGAGTCGAACCCCGGTTACCGGCGTGAAAGGCCGGTGTCCTAGGCCACTAGACGATGGGGACGGTCAAAAGTCTTTTAGGAAGGGCGAGATATAAACCGCCGCCTTTCCCCTGTCAAGGGAAAAGGTCGGTTCAGAAGCCCTCGCCGAAGAGGACGGGCTCCCTGAGGATGATCTCCACGGCCTCCGCGGCCCGTCGGGCGAGGTCGGGATGGGTGTCCTTCAAGGAGGCGATTTGACGGAGGTTGTCCGCCGTGCGGAGGACGAGCATCGCCATGTCCCCGTCGGCCACGCCCATGCGGCGGACCACGTCGTCCCAGGAGGACCCCCGCGACCAGTCGTAAACGGCCTGGGCGGGCCAGAGAAAAAGGGGGTTCACGGTGAACCCGGCCTTCTCCATCCTGTCCGCCAGGGGTTCGATGACCTCCAGGACCGTCTCGAAGGCCTCGGCAAGGAGGCGGGCCGGCCGCCTCTTGTCGCGGGGCCTCATGTCCTGATCCCCGTCGTAGACAAAGGGGGCGATCACGGCGGCCAAAAGAGACGGATCGGCCGGAAAGGCGTCGGATTTGATGCACTCGGCGATGAGGAGGGGGTGGTCGAGGCGCAGTTTCGCCGCCCAGAGTCCGTTCTCCGTGAGGCGTCCCTCGTCGTCCACGAACCCCTCCGCCTTCAGGAAGGAGAGGTAGCGGAGGAAATCCCGCCACAGGAGATCCCCCTTCACGCTCCGGCCGTCCTTGACCCGCCGGCGGGCCTGTTCCACGGCGAGGGACCTCTCCAGGATGTGGCGCATGTCGGCGGGCGTCTGGGAGAGGAGGAGGTTGAGGACCATGGAGAAGTCGGGGCGGATCTGACTCCTGATGTCGTCCGCCCCGGAACAGAGGAGGTCACGGATGTGGCGGATGTTCATGAAGCGGCCCGGCACGACCATCAGGAAGCCGATCCTGTCCAGACCGCGGCGCCCCGCCCTCCCCGTCATCTGGTGGAACTCCGTGCCCGTGAGGGGGGCGAAGTCGCGGCCGTTGAAGATGTCGGAATTGAACAGGACGATGGTCCTCGCCGGGTAGTTCACCCCGGCGGCCACGGTGGAGGTGGCGAAGATGGCGTCGAGATGACCCCGCCTCATCATGGTCTCGACGAGGAATTTCCAGGCGGGCAACTGGCCGCCGTGGTGGGAGGCCACACGTCCCCTTTCGAGGTGGGGCAGATGGCGATGATCCGCGAGATAGGGGAACCGGGCGAGGAGCCCCTCGAGCTCGTAGTGGAAGGCCTCGTCCTCATCCTCACCCCGGTCGAGGGGGCATGATTTGAGGGCGCCGTCGCACTCGGAACGGGACTTGAGGAAAAAGATGGCCGGCAGGAGGCGGTACTTCCTCATGACCTCCAGGATCTCCCCGAAACGGGGAGGCTGGAGGCGGCTGTGGGTCGCCCCTCCCTCGACGAGGGAGCGGACCTTGCCGTACAGATCCTCTTTCTCCAAGAGGGGCATTATGCGCCCCTCGGGATGGAGAACGAGGGGGTAGAGGGGCACGGGCCGCCGGTCCTCGTGGATTACCCGGCAGGGCTTTTCCCTGATGCGTGAGAGCCAGGAGGCGATCTCATCGGCGTTGCCCACCGTCGCCGACAGGAGGAGGAGGTTGATCCGCCGGGGGAGGTAGATCATGATCTCCTCCCAGACCACCCCCCGGTCGCGGTCCCCCAGGTAATGGGCCTCGTCCAGGACCACGAGGTCGCAGGGGAGATCCTCGCCGCGGTGCATGGCGTCGTAGAGCTGGTTCCTCAGGATCTCCGTGGTCCCCACCAGGATGGGGGCGTCGGTGTTCTCCTTCGTGTCCCCCGTGAGGATCCCGACGGAGGACTCCCCGAAGCGCTCGCCGAACTCCACCCATTTGGCGTTGCTCAGGGCCTTGAGGGGGGAGGCGTACCAGCAGCGGCCTCCGGCGGTGAAGATGTTCCTGATGGCCTCCTCGGCGATCCAGGTCTTTCCCGATCCCGTGGGGGCCGTGACGATACAGTCCCCCTCCCTGACGGCCTCCACGGCCCGCAGTTGGAAGTCGTCCGGTCGGAAGGGCGAGGCCTCGGGACGACCGATCTTGGCGAAGACCCTCTTGAGGACCGGCTCCGCCGTGGGCCGCAGGCGCGTCACGGCGGGGGTCCCGGTACGGCGTCGTCTGGCGTGGGGTCTCCCCCGACGGGGATCGTGGCGGAACATGCCGCGGAGGTTATCACAAACCAAAACCTTTGAGAAAGACCTTTTCCGGATTGACAGGACCAGGGTTCTTGGGTATGGGCCGATGGTTTATTCCCTGTGGGGGTTAAAATCATCGTGACCGGGGAGAAGAAGGGGCCTCCTTTATTCTGGGGCTGGTGGGTGGTGATGGGGGCCTTTCTCGTCCTCGCCGTCAACTACGGCGCCCGCTACTGTTTCGGCGTGTTCCTGAAACCCATGGCGGAAGATTACGGCTGGTCCCGGTCCGTCATCTCCCTCGGCGCCTCCTTGAACATGCTCGTCTACTCCCTGGGGGCCGTCGTCATGGGCCGCCTCGTCGATCGCACGGCCCCGCGCTGGATCATCACCACCGGGGCCCTCATCGCCGCTCTGAGCTTCGTCCTCACGGCCTTCGTGAAGACGCCTTTGGCCTTCTATCTCGTCTATGGTTTGATGTGCGGCACGGGCACCGCCGGGATGGGGGTCGTGGTCGCCAACTCCTCCGTGGGGAAATGGTTCGTCCGCAAACGGGGGACCGCCCTGGGGATCACCACCATGGGCATCGGCTTCGGGACCATAGTCCTCACCCCCGCGGCGGGTTACATAGTGGAACACCTCGGGTGGCGCGTTGGTTTCCTCTTCCTCGGCACCGTGGTCTTCATCGTGGGCGTCACCCTCTCCCAGATCCTCCTCGGGAAGAAATCACCGGAGGATCACGGTCTTGCGCCCGACGGGGAGACGACGTCGACACCCCCCCTGTCCTGCGATGCACCGGCCGTGGACGAACGGCCTTCCTTTTCCGCCGTCCTCAAAGACAGCCGCTTCCGGGTCCTGGCGATGGGATTCGGCGCCGGGGTTATGGTCATGATGTCCGTCTTCATCCACCAGGTCGCCTTCGCCGTGGACCGGGGGATAGACAGGGTCGCCGCCGCCTCGTCCCTGGGGGCGACGGCCATGTCGGGACTGGCGGGGCAATTCTTCTTCGGCTGGCTGAGCGACCGGCTCCGGGACCCCAAATACGCCGCCTCATTGGGGATGGGGATCATGGCCCTGGGGATGGTCTTTCTCATCAGGGCCGAGGATGTCCTGGACCTGTACCTCTACGCCCTCGTCTTCGGTTTCGGCTACGGTTCTTTGGCCCCCATGATGCCCATCCTCTTGGCCGACCGTTTCGGGAGACAGGTCATGGGGACCGTCTATGGGTACGTGACCCTCTTCATCGGCGGGGGCGGCGCCGTCGGTCCCATCCTCGCGGGGATCTTCTACGACCGTCTCGGGTCCTACGACATCGTGTGGCTGGGAGATGCAGCCGTCCTCCTCGCGGCGGGGATCCTTCTCTTGAACCTCAGAAGGACAGAAGAAGGTCCGAGAGGTGAAAGGAGAAGCGCCGCGCCAGGGCCTTGAGGAGCGTCGTGTCCATCTCGGGGGTGTAACGGCCCGGCACGCTGTCGCCGTGGTTGAGGCTGCCGATGACGCGGTTGGGCAGGTAAATGGGCGCGGCGGCGACGGATCTGAGGAGATATTTGTTTTTTTTCGGCATCAGCCTGAAGAAGGGCCTCAGATCTCCGCTGGCGAGGACGGGTTCCTTGCCGGCGGGGATGAGGGACTCGAAGACCTCCCGGGGCAGGAGACGCAAGCGGTCCCGCAGGGTCCTGATGCCCGAAAGGGCCACGGCCAGGTCCTCGTTGGCAGGTTCGTCGATGATGGTGAACCACAGGAAGGGAATGGCGAAGACATCCCCCATCCCCTCCACCCACGCCTCGAAGAGGGCCGGGACGTCCCCCGCGGCCATCAGCCTCATCTCCACCCGCCGGAACCCCTCGGCCAGGTCCTGGTTCCTCTTCATCATGTCTTGGACACCGTCCATGACTCAAGCCCCCTCCCAGGTGAATTCCGCCGCCAGGACGGTATGGTCCGATGGTTTCTCCCCGAGGCGCGGCCCCATGTCGATCCAGCAACGACGGCACCGCCGGGCGGCGGTCTCCGTGGCCAGGATGTGATCCACCCGCCAACCGAGACGGCGTTCCACCGCCCGGGGCACCCGGTAATCGAAAAAGGTGAACTGCCCCTCCTCGCCGGGGTGATGGAGGCGGAAACAGTCCTGGAAACCCCACCGCACGACCCCGTCGTAGGCCTCCCAGACCTCGGGGTTGAAATCGACGTGGCCCAAAAGCCTCTTGGGGTCATGGACGTCGATGGACTCCCGGGCGACGTTGAGGTCACCGCACCACACGATGGCCTCCTTGGGGTCCAGATGTCCTTCCAGGTAACGGCGGAAACGACCGAACCACTCGAGCTTGTAGCGGAAATGGGGGCTCGCCGTGTCGCGTCCCTGGGGGACGTAGGTATTGAGAACCATCAACCCCGGAAAATCCGTTCTCAGGAAGCGATCCTCGTCGGCCGGTCCCCCGTCGGAAAAACCGGCGGAGACGAAAAGGGGTTCCCGGAGGGAAAGGGTGGCGACGCCGTTGTACTGCCTCTCCCCCCGGCAGACGACGTGATAGCCCGCCTCCCGGAAGGCCTCCTTGGGGAAACGGCCGTCGTCCACCTTTGTCTCCTGGAGACAGAGGACATCGGGGCGGTTGGCCTCGAGCCACGCCAGGACCAAGGGGAGCCGCGTCCTGATGGAGTTCACGTTGAAGGTCGCGAGGATGAGCCTTTCCATTACCACCGCCTTTTAAGCAGCACCGACGCTCGGCGCCGATACCTCTTTATCATAAAAGATCCCTTTTGGAAAACCCGCCTTTATCCAGGCGGGATCATTTTTTTCTTGACAATAGAACGACCGTTCTATATAAAGGCCCCATGGAAGAAAAGAGGAACATGAGGAACGTGGCGGCCAGGATCGGCCGTTTTTTCCGGGAAAACAGGAGGATGCCCTCGTACGGGGAAATGACGGACCTCTTGGGGGTCCGCTCCAAGAGCGTGGTCCATTTTTGGATCCGCAAACTGGTGGAGGCGGGGGTGGTGGAAAAGGACAACGCCGGGCGTCTCATCCCCACCCGGCGCCTCTTCGCCATACCCGCCGTCGGTGCCGTCCATGCCGGTCTGCCCGCCCCCGAGGAAGAGACCGTGGGTGACCTCGTGTCCCTCGACGAGTACCTCATCGAGAGGCCCGACTCCTCCTTTCTCCTCCAGGTCACGGGCGATTCCATGACCGGGGCCGGCATCATGGACGCCGACTGGGTGGTCGTCGAGCGGGACCGGCCCGCGAAGGGGGGAGACATCGTCGTGGCGGAGGTGGACGGCGAGTGGACCCTCAAGTATCTACGCCGCGAGGGTAATGATTTCTATCTGGAGGCGGCAAACCCGGCCTATGGGCCCATCCGACCCCAGGCGGGCCTGCGCCTCGGCGGCGTGGTGACGGCCGTCATCAGGAAGTACCACCCATGAAAGGACGTGTGATTATGGCGACAACGGCGACGGCCCAAGGCCTGTGGAGACGCCGGGAAGCAGGCAGGATCACCGCGAGGCGCCTGGAGGGGCTCGACTGGGAAGAGGTCCTCCTCCGGGCGGAGGGCTGGGTGAACGGCTTCTCCTGGGCCGTCATCGTCCTGGCCCTTCTCTATTTCTCCGCCGTCCTGACGCCCCTTGTCCTACCCTGAGGCCCTTCACTCCCCGATGATCTTCACCAGAACGCGCTTTCGCCGCCGGCCGTCGAACTCCCCGTAGAAGATCTGCTCCCAGGGCCCGAAGTCCAGTTCGCCTCCCGTCACGGCGACGACGACCTCCCTGCCCATGACCTGTCTCTTCAGATGGGCGTCGCCGTTGTCCTCCCCCGTAAGGTTGTGCCGGTACCTGGAGACGGGCTCGTGGGGCGCCAAGGTCTCCAGCCATCGTTCGTAGTCCTCGTGGAGGCCGGGCTCGTCATCGTTGATGAAGACCGAGGCCGTGATGTGCATGGCGTTTATCAATATCAACCCCTCACGGATCCCGCTCTCCCTAAGGCATTGCCGGACCTGAGGGGTGATATTGACAAAACCGCGGCGCGTCGGCAGGTGGAACCAGAGTTCCTTGCGGAACGATTTCACTGCCCGCCTCAGAAATTCTCCGCCAGGACCTCGTAGTAGGACTGGGGATGGAGGCAGGCGGGGCAGTTCTTCGGGGCCGTCTCCCCCTCATGGACGTAGCCGCAGTTGCGGCAATGCCATTTGACGACCGTCTTTTTCTGGAAGACCTCTCCCTTTTCGATGTTTTCCGCCAGTTTGCGGTAGCGGGCCTCGTGGAACTTCTCCACCTTGGCGATCTGGTCGAAGGAACGGGCGACTTCGGGGAAGCCCTCCTCCCGGGCCACCTTGGCGAAATCGCTGTAGATCGTGGTCCATTCCATATTCTCCCCCTCCGCCGCGGCGAGGAGGTTGGACCTCGTGTCACCGATGACCCCGGCGGGGTAACCCGCCGTGATCACGACCTCGCCGCCCTCGAGGTACTTGAAGAAGACCTTGGCGTGTTCCTTCTCGTTATCCGCCGTCTCCTGAAAGATCTCGGCTATCTGCTCGTACCCCTCCTTGCGCGCCGCCGAGGCGAAAAAGGTGTACCGGTTCCTGGCCTGTGATTCCCCGGCAAAGGCGGCCAGAAGATTCTTCTCCGTCTGGGTCCCCTTGATGGACTTGCTCATATCTAAACCTCCCTTGAATATTTGTTCTTCACTTCAGGCGCGGATCGATGCCCGTAAAGCCGCAGTCGGGCATGTAACAGGTGATGTTCAAAAACTCACAGGCCTTGCCGCAGACCGGGCAGGTCTGGGGCGGTGTGACGGTCTGGATAGTGTTGCCGCAGTTGCTGCATTTCCAGAATTGATCGGGTGGGGCCTTTTTCTCTTCCGTCATGATCGTCTCCTTCCCCCTTCATGATTGTCCATAATAAGACATAAAAACCTCATGTCAAGGAAAGAGGGATAAAAGGGTTGTCCGCCCTCCCTTTGTTTGTTAATAGACCCCCAGGAGGAACGCGAAGGTGAACATAATCCTCGGGACGGCGGGTCACGTCGATCACGGCAAGACGACCCTGGTCAAGGCCCTGACGGGGGTGGACACGGACCGTCTTAAAGAGGAGAAGGAACGGGGCATCACCATCGAGCTGGGGTTCGCCCCCCTGAGGCTCCCCGGGGGTGCCAACGTCGCCATCGTCGACGTCCCGGGCCACGAACGGTTCGTCAAGAACATGGTGGCGGGGGCGGCGGGTATCGATCTGGTGGCCCTCGTGATCGCCGCCGACGAGGGCGTCATGCCCCAGACGCGGGAACACCTCGCGATCTGTTCCCTCCTCGGGATCCGCAAGGGCCTGGTCGCCCTCACGAAGGTGGACATGGTGGACGACGAATGGCGTTCCTTGGTCATGGAGGACGTTCGCGAATTCCTCAACGACACCTTCCTCAGGGGGGCGCCCATTGTCCCCCTTTCCGCCGTCACGGGTGAAGGTCTCCCGGAATTCCTCGCCGCCCTGACCAAGGTGGCGGCGGAGGTGGAGAGAAGGGCCGATCTGGGGATCTTCCGCCTCCCCGTGGACCGGGTCTTCACCATGAAAGGCTTCGGAACGGTCGTCACGGGCACCTTGATCTCGGGCCGCACCAAGGTCGGGGCGGACGTGGAGATCATGCCGGCGGGGATAAAGGCCAAGATCAGGGGTATCCAGGTCCACAACGAGGCCGTGGAGGGGGCGGAGGCGGGGCAGCGTACGGCCTTGAACATCCAGGGTCTGGACAGGACGGCCATCGCCCGGGGCGACATCCTCACGGACCCGGGATTTCTCAGGCCCTCCCGGCGCCTGGACATCCACCTCCACTATTTAGAGGCCAACCCGAAGGCCCTCAAGGACCGATCGCCCGTCCGCTTCCACGCGGGGACCAGCGAGATCATCGCCCGCCTCCATCTCCTGGGCGCAGACTCCGTCCCCCCGGGGGGTGAGACCTTCGCCCAGCTCCTCCTGGAGAAGCCCACGGCCCTCGTGGGGGGCGACCATTACGTCCTGAGGAGCTACTCCCCCGTCACCACCATCGGCGGGGGCGTGGTCTTGGACCCCGAGGCCTCGAAGCACCGCCGCCAAGAGAAGACCCTCGAGAGAGATCTCAGGACCCTCCTTGAAGGCCCGGCGGCGGACAAGGCGGCGGTGATCCTCAATCGCTGCGGCCTCCACGGGGCGACGGAGCGCCAGATCGTCGTCCGGACCGGCATCGCCCGCCCACGCCTGAGAACCATCCTCGAGGACATGTTTTCCAAGAAAGAGGCCTTCCTCGTGGACCCCGACGAGAGATTGGCCGTGGCGGCGGCCCCCTACACGAACCTCAGGGATACGCTCCTCGGGGCGATACACCTCTACCATGAAAAAAATCCCCTCAAGGAGGGTATGCCCCGGGAGGAACTGAGGAGCACGGCCGGTGTCTATATCCATCCCCGTCTCTTCGCCATGGTTCTGAGGGACCTGGAAAAGGCGGACCTCGTCATCGTAGACCGCGAATATGTCCGTTTACCCCAGCATCGGGTGAAACTGGCGGGTGACCTGGAGGAGCTGAGCCGGATCATCCCCGCCGTCATCAAGGAGGCCGCCCTGGCGCCGCCGACGGTGAGGGAGATCATGGAGAGGTTCCCGGGTCGGGAAAAGGCCGTTCAGGACGTCCTGGCGGTCCTCATCAAGGACGGGATCCTCGTCAAGGTGACGGAGGACCTCTATTACGACCGGGGCGTCCTGGAGGACCTCAAGGAGGACTACCGCTCCCTCCTCCTGCGGGACGGTAAGGCGACACCCGCCTCCTTCAAGGAACTGACGGGCCTCAGCCGTAAGTTCATCATCGCCCTCATGGAGTACTTCGACCGGGTCAAACTGACGATCCGCACGGGGGAACACCGCATCCTGAGGGGCAGGTGAGGGGATGGGCCTGGGGGGGCTCAGGGATTCAGAAACCGTCGCGGCGGTACCGGTCCGTTTCTACGAAGGGGGCGGGTGGCGGGAAGGGACGGCCGCCCTCATCGGGGAAAGGGATCTCGAGATCTTCGTCAACGGCGTCTTCTGGCGAAGCGTTTCCTCCTCGGGCCTCCACCCGGAGGAGCTGGCGGCGGGGCTTCTCTTTACCTCCCGTCTCATCGCCGCGAAGGGGGACATCCTGGATCTGCGCCACGACGGAGAAGCAGGGAGGGTGCGGGTCGCCATCAAAAACATCCCCCAGGGCGAGGGAAGACCATCCGTGGTCCCCGGCCCCGTCCCTGACGCCCCCCTACCAAGACCACCGAAACCCGACCTCCCGGAACCGGAGACGATCCTCAGTCTCATGGAACGGATGGTGGAGGCGGCGACCCTTCACGACCGTACCCGCGGTACCCACGCGGCGGCCCTCGCCGACAGGGGCGGCCTCGCCGTCGTCCGCGAAGACGTGGGCCGCCATAACTGCATCGACATGCTCGCGGGCTGGGCCCTCTTCCAGGGGGCGGACCCCGGGGGGATGTGGGTCTTCAGGACGGGACGCCTCTCCCGGGACATCGTGGAGAAACTCCTCACCATGGGGGTGAGGGTCGTCTGCTCCCTCGGCGTCCCCACCTCCTCGGCCCTGGACGCCGCCGTCTCCGGAGGGCTTATGGTCATCGGATCCGTTCGCCGTGACCGCCTGACCCTCTTTACGCCCCAACCGGCCGGGGATTGAGGTTATCCGGGCCTTCCGCACGGCCTTGCGGACATCCTTTCTTGACACACCCCCGCCTTGCCCATATACTCATCGCCGCCTCCGCCGGGACCTTTCACGGCCTCGGGCCCGGGGTGACTTCACAGGGGGGACCATGAAAAAAACCGTCTTCATCAAGGACATACGCCCCGGCGACAAGATCAGCGATTTTTTCATCGTCGCGGAGAAGAATTCGGCCTTTTCCCAGAAGGGGGCACCCTACCTGAACCTCCGCCTCCGTGACCGGACGGGGGAGCTGGACGGCAAGGTGTGGGATAACGTGGCGGAATTGGAGAAGCGATTCAGGAAGGGGGACATCGTCTTCCTCCAGGCCCGGGCCGTCAGTTACAAAAACGCGACCCAACTCTCCGTCCTCAACATCCGCCCGGCCCAGGAGGAAGAGATCGAGATCGCCGATTATCTGGAGGCCTCCTCGGGGGACATCGAGGCGATGTTCAGGGAACTCGGCATCTTCGTGGACAAGGTGAAATCACCTTCCCTGAGGGCTCTCCTCAAGGCCTTCTTCGATGACCAAGCCATAAGGGAAGGCTTCAAACGGGCGCCGGCGGCCAAGGCGTTTCACCACAATTACATCGGCGGCCTCTTGGAACACACCCTCTCCGTCGTGCGCCTGGTGGACATGGCGGCGGACCACTACGGCCAGGTGGACCGGGATATTCTCATCACGGGGGCCATCCTCCACGACATCGGCAAGATCCAGGAGCTGTCCTTCGAAAGGCTCCTCGAATATACCGACAGCGGCCGCCTCATCGGTCATATCGTCATGGGCGTCGAGATGCTGGACAAGAAGATATCCGGCCTGGAAGACTTCCCGGAAGACCAGGCCCTGGCCCTCCGCCACATCCTCCTGAGTCACCACGGCGTACTGGAGTTCGGCTCCCCCAAAAGGCCCAAGACCGTCGAGGCCCTCATCGTCCACCACATGGACGACATGGACGCCAAGGTAAAGGCCTTCCGCCAATCCATCGCCGGGGCCGCCGAGGACGAGGAGTCTCCCTGGACACCCTATCACCGCCTCTTGGAACGCTACATCTACAAGGGCTGAGGCCGATAAGGGGAGTGCCTGCCCTTAGAAGATAAGGATCGTCAGGACGACGAGGGCGAAGAGAAACAGGATATTGCCGATAAGCCTCTTGGAGGCGTGTTCCCGAAGGTCCTGCCACCGGACGGTGTCCTGCCGGTTCTCGAAGAGGAAGGTGGAGAGGAAATAAAGGGCGAAGACAGGTGGGACGAAGAGGAGAAGGGCCGCCACCACCCCGTGGACATGGGGTCTGGCCAACAAGAGGAGACAGGCGCCGTACACCCACAGGGCCGTGTAAATCCCCAACAGACGCGTCCTTTTCATGGCGGGATCCTAAGGGATGCCACGGACCGAAGTCAAGCCCATTCCGGTGGAGATGAAGAAAGGGACACGTCCGGGGACGGGTGGATCCGATCGCCGGGGGGACTGGCGGTGGCAGTTGGCCGCCCGGTTCCGCACCCTGGATGAAATTCCACCCTTCATCGCCCTGGACCGCAACGAGACCGAGGCCCTGAAGGTGGTGCTGGCCGCCTACCCCCTCGCCGTCACCCCCTATTACGCCTCTCTCATCGAGGCGGACTCACCCGCCGACCCCATACGCCGCCAGTGCATCCCCGACATCCGGGAGATCCAAGAAGATCCCCAGGTCTCGGAAGACCCCCTTGGCGAGGGCGACCATTCCCCCGTCCCCGGCCTCATCCACCGCTACAGTGATCGTTGCCTCGTCCTCGTCACGAACGTCTGTCCCGTCCTGTGCCGCCACTGCAACCGAAAACGACTCTGGAGACGCCGTGCCCGGGTCCTGACGGCGGCCCGCCTGCGTCAGATCACGTCCTACATCGCCGCCCGTTCGGGGATTCGGGAGGTCATCCTCTCGGGGGGTGATCCCCTGACCCTGCCTGACGAGTCACTGGCCCGCCTCCTCCACGCCTTCCAGGAGATCCCCCACGTGGAGGTCATCAGGATCGGCTCACGGGCGCCCGTCACCCTTCCCATGAGGGTGACGGAAGATCTCTGCAACCTCCTGCGCCGCTTTCGGCCCCTCTGGTTCAACACCCAGTTCAACCACCCCCGGGAGCTCACCCCCGAGGCGGCACAGGCCTGCGAACGCCTCGTCTCGGTGGGGATCCCCGTCTCCAACCAGTCCGTTCTCCTCAAAGGGGTCAACGACGACATCGAGACGATGAGAGACCTTCTCTACGGCCTCCAGCGCCTCTCCGTGCGCCCCTACTACCTCTTCCACCCCGAGCCGGTGAAGGGCACGGGGCATTTCCGCGTCGAGATCGAGAAGGGGGTCAGGATGATGGAAAGGCTAAGGAGGGAGATCTCCGGCCTCTGCCTCCCCCGTTACGTCCTGGACACCCCCGGTGCTTTAGGCAAGATCCCCATCAACGGCGGGGCGAGAAGCACAACCTGTGATTTCCTTTGACAAAGACGGTCGAAATGGAATAGAGACTCACCTCATCGCTTTATCACCTATCGGGGGACCGCTATGTACACTGCAAGCGATCTGAGGAAGGGTTTGAGGATCAAACTCGAGGGGGATCCCCATATCATCGTGGATTTCAATTTCGTCAAACCCGGGAAAGGCCAGGCCCTCTACCGGTGCAAGCTGAAGAACATGCTGACGGGGGCCCAGTTCGACCGGACCTTCCGTTCCGTGGATGTCTTCGAACCCGCCGATCTCCAGGAGAAGAAGATGCAGTTCCTCTACAGGGAGGAAGACAAATACTGTTTCATGGACAACGAGACCTTCGAGCAGGTCTATCTGACGGAGGATCAGGTAGGAGACATGAAGAACTTCCTCGTCGAGAACCTGGAGACGGAGGTCCTCCTCTTCGAGAACCGACCCCTCGGCGTCAGCCTCCCCAACGCCGTCGATCTCTACGTGAAGGTGGCCGAGCCCTGGGCCAAGGGCGACACCGTCGCCGGCAAGACAAAACCCGTCACCCTCGAGACGGGTTACGTCATCCAGGTCCCCCCCTTCATAGAGGCGGGTGAGAAGATCCGCGTCGACACCCGGACGGGGGAGTACCTCACCCGGGTCAAGGATTGATTCAGCCCGAGGCCCCTTGCGGGCCGTCGCCGACCTCCCGGGATAAAAGACCTTATGGCGGAAGGTGACTGGCATCTCACCCGCAAGGGGGCAAATCTGAAGACCCGCGCGGCCCTCCTGGAGGCGATCCGCCGTTTCTTCAACCTCCGGGGATACCTGGAGGTGGAGACCCCGATCCGCATCCCCGGCCCGGCCCCGGAGTACCATATCGATGCCGTCCCCTCCGGCGACTGGTTCCTCCAGACCTCTCCCGAACTCTGCATGAAACGCCTCCTCGCCGCCGGCTACGACCGGATCTTCCAGATCGCCAGGTGCTTTCGGGAAGGGGAGAGGGGGGGGCTACACCTCCCCGAGTTCACCATCCTCGAGTGGTACGAGGCCGGTGGGGACTACACGTCCATGATGAAGACATGCGAGGACTTGATCCTTTTTATTGCCGACGCCCTCTCCCTGGGGAGAACGATCTCCTACCGGGACCTGGCCATCGACATCACCCCCCCCTGGCCGAGGATCACCGTCCGCGAGGCCTTCGCCTCCCATGCCCCCGTCTCCCTGGAAGAAGCCCTGGCCGCTTCCTCCTTCGACGAGATCCTCACGGCCCACGTGGAACCCCACCTCGGCCTGGACAGACCCGTTTTCCTGACGGACTATCCCGCCGAGATGGCCTCCTTGGCCAAGCTCCATCCCCGGGACCCGACGGTGGCCCAACGCTGCGAGCTCTATCTGGCGGGCATGGAGATGGCCAACGCCTTTACGGAGTTGACGGATGAAGAAGAACAGAGACGCCGCTTCGCCCGTGAGGAGGCAAGGCGGCGGCGGGCGGGCAAAAAACCCTACCCTTCACCGGAGGCCTTTCTCGCCTGTCTTCCTTCCATGCCCGAGGCGGGGGGTATAGCCCTCGGGGTGGACCGTCTCGTCATGATCGTGACGGGGGCCGCCAGGATCGACGACGTCGTCGCCTTTACCCCGGAAAGACTCTGACTTGTTGACAAGGGGCCCTTTTTTATTTACAGGGACGCCGAGCGTCACCTACGCCGCCTGAGGGGGGGCAAGCATGAAAGAGATCCTGCAGTTCGTTGTCGCCGCGCCGGCCGGTCATTTCCAGGGCAGCCTCATGGGTATGATCCTGGGTGCCGGCCCCATGGTCCAGATGGTCTTGGTGATCCTCCTGGCCTTCTCCATCGTCTCCTGGGCGATCATCTTGACGAAGTTTTTTTCCTTCCGGGCCATAAAAAGGGAAAATGACCTCTTCTTCGACACCTATCTCAAATCCTCCCGCCTTGCCGAGTGTTTCGCCGAGACGAAGGGTTTGAGCCGCTCCACCGTGGCGGAGGTCTTCCGTTCCGGCTACACGGAGCTCGTGAAGGTGTCCCGCCCGTCGCGAGACCAGGCCCCGAACCCGGGGTCGGACCAGGGGGGCGGGACGGCGGCCACGAAGGGGGTCGACAATGTAGAGAGGGCCCTGAGCAGGGCGGTCGTGACCGAGACCGCCCGGCTGGAGGGCCTCCTCGGCTTTCTCGCCACGACGGGCAACGCCTGCCCCTTCATCGGCCTCTTCGGAACGGTCTGGGGCATCATGGACACCTTCAAGGGCATCGGCGCCCGGGGATCGGCCACCCTGGCGGTGGTGGCACCGGGCATATCGGAGGCCCTCATCGCCACCGCCGCCGGTCTCGCGGCGGCCATACCGGCCGTCATTTTCTATAACTATTACCTCTCACGGGTGAGGGACTATCAACAGGAGATGGAGTCCTTCGCCCTCGAGTTCATGAACCTCACGGAACGTCAGCATTTCCGGTCATGAGACACCTCGGGGAAAATCAAGGGGGACACCACAAGCCCCTGGCGGACATCAACGTCACCCCCCTGGTGGACGTGGTCCTGGTCCTGCTCATCATCTTCATGGTGACGGCCCCCATGCTCCAGACGGGCATCGACGTCAACCTACCCCGGGTGCAGGCCAAGAGCTTCGACGTCCAGGAGGAGAAGCTCATCCTCACCATCAACGACCGCCGGGAGATCTTCATCAACAAGCTCCCCGTGACCTTGGAGGAACTGCAGCCTAAACTGGAGGCCATCTTTTCCTCCCGGGTGGATCGGGAGATCTTTCTGCGAGCGGACCGGAACGTCTCCTACGGCTTCGTCGTCGAGGTCATGGGGGTGATAAGGAAGGCCGGCGTCGACCGCCTGGGGATGATCACCGAGTCCCCCGAAACGACCCGATGAGATTCTACGGGACGGAAAAAAGGCTGGGTTTCACCGGGGCCCTCTCGGTCTCCGTGGCCGTCCATGTCCTCCTCCTGTCCCTCACGGGTCTTGTGAAGGTCACAGCCTCGCCCCGCCTTACCTTCGGCCCCGTTTATTCCGTCAGTCTCGTAAGCCTGCCGGCGGGCCTTTTGAACGCCCAGCCCTCGTCCCGGCTGATCGGGGAGGTCACGGCCCCTGCCTCGCCCCCTCGAGGGGTCGTGAAGAGGGCGGCGGAGATGCCAAAGGAGATCTTTATCCGTAAACCCTCGACCCCTGCGGGCAGACCGCAGGAGGTCGAAGGGGCCCTCGAGGCCCTCAGGCAAAAAACCTCCACTCCTGCCCCCACCTCTGAAACCGGTGTCGAAGGGGACAGCAGGATGGGCGATTACTACGCCCATATCTGGGGACGCATCAAGGGGGCCTGGGTCCTCCCCGGCGATGTCCCGGTCGATGAACGGAGTGTCGCCGTTGTCCACGCCCGCATCCTGAGAAACGGCACCGTCGCCGATGTGGCCCTGGCCAAGAGTTCGGGGAACGCCGCCTTCGACCGTTCCGCCCTGAGGGCCCTAAAAAAGGCCTCACCCCTCCCCCCCCTGCCGACGTGGTGGCAGGGAAACAGCATGGAGATCGGGATCCGCTTCCACGCCGCCGGGGTCGGCAGACGATGAACATGAACCGTCGGTTTGCCTTCACCGTTCTTGTCCTGGCCCTTTCCATCGCCGTCCGGCTCTCGGTCGCCGGGGAAGGGGAGCGGGTATTCATCGATATCGACTCTCCCTCCTTCACGAAGATCCCCATCGCCGTGGCGGTTTTCCGGGGCCCCGCCACCCAGCCCCGGGCCGACGAGGGCCCCTACCTGGCGGACGAGGTGTCCCGCTACCTGGACATGACGGGTTTCTTTCATCCCCTCCCCCGTCGGGCCTTCCTCGCCGACCCCGCCAAGGACGGGGTCATCGCCTTTTCTGACTGGTCGGCCATCGGGGCCGAATACCTCGTCGAGGGGGAATGGCAGAGGGACGGAGAAGGCCTGGGGGCCGTCGTGCGTCTCCACGACGTCGTCAAGGGGGAAAAGGTCCTGGAGAAAAGATGGACGGAGCGATCGGGGGCGGTCAAACCCTTGGCGAGGTCCATTGCCGCCTCCATCCTCAAGGGCCTCACGGGTGACGGGGGCGTTTTCGATACCAAGATCGCCTTCGTGGTCAAAAGAGGGACGTCCTCCGAGATCTTCACCGTGGATTTTGACGGGGGCCAAGAGACGAGGTTGACGGACATGAAGGCCCTGACCCTCGCCCCCCGCTGGTCCGCCGACGGAAGGCGTCTGTCCTTCACCTCCTACCGGGACGGGAATCCCGACCTCTTCGTGAAAGATCTCAAAACGGGAGCCACCCGCAAGGTCTCCGCCCGGCCGGGTCTCAACCTGTCCGGATCCTGGTCTCCCGACGGCAAAAGACTCCTGGTGACCATGAGTTTCGAGGGCAACGAGGAGATTTACGCCATGGATATCGCCTCGGGTCGTCTGACCCGCCTGACCCACGACACCGCCATCGACGTCTCTCCCACCTGGTCGCCCGACGGGAAACGGATCGCCTTCGTCTCCAACCGCTCCGGATCGCCCCAGATCTACGTCATGGACGCCGACGGCTCCTCCGTCCGCCGCCTGACCTTCGAAGGCACCTACAACACCTCCCCCGCCTGGTCTCCCCGGGGCGATAAAATCGCTTACGAGGGCCGGATTGCGGGATCTTTCCAGATCTTTCTCATCAATCCCGACGGGACGGAGAACCGTCAAATCACCAAGGGCGTCGAGCACAAGTACCCCTCGTGGTCCCCCGACGGCCGCTACCTCGCCTTCACCGCCGAGTCCCCCAGGGGCGCGAAGATCGGCGTCATGAACGCAAACGGGACCAATATCCGTTTCGTCGCCGACGGCACCAATCCGGCCTGGTCACCCGTGATACCCTGATGTTTTTCATTGACCTCCGTCGCTGGGTGTGATTAATTCGGACCCGGGTGGGTCCCGAAAAAACTGTAAGGAGGGTTTGTGTATGAAAAAGAGATCCGTAGTTTTTTTCTGTGTCCTTTTGGGTATCATGTTCATGGCCCTTCTCGTGACGGGGGGGTGCGCGAAAAAACAGGTCCAGGCACCGACGGCCGAGGTGACGGAGACGGCCAGTGAAGATGCCCAGGCCCAGGCCGCCCTCCAGACAGCCCAGAAGGCCGCCGCCGAATCCATGACGGAGGGGCAGGCGAAGCCGGCCGCCGAGGCCGCCGCGAGACCTGTGGAGGCTGCGGGTGAAGCGAAAGCCGCCGCGGCCGAAAAAGCGGCCGAAAAGGCGGACGAAAAGGCGGCTGAAAAAGCCGAGTTCCGGGATATCAACTTCGATTTCGACAAGGCAACCCTGAGGGCCGACGCCCGGGCGATCCTCAAAGAGCACGCCGCCTGGCTGAAGAGAAACACCGCCGCCCGGCTCCTCATCGAGGGCCACTGTGACGAGCGGGGGACGAGCGAGTACAACCTCGCCCTGGGCGAGAGACGTGCCGCGGCGGCCATGAAATACCTCGTCGAGCTCGGGGTGGCCAAGGACAGGATCAAGACGGTCAGTTACGGCAAAGAGAGGCCCCTGGACCCCGGGCACAACGAGGAGGCCTGGGCCAAGAACCGGCGTTGTCATTTCGTCCTCTCCGATTAACAGGGGTCGTCTGAGGCGTGTTGAGGCGTTGCCTTCCCTTCCTCTTTGTCTTGAGCCTCGCTGTTGTCGGGGGTTGCGCCACGTCGGATGATCTCCGCAGCCTCCGGGCCGAGGCGGATATGAAGATCGCCAAACTGGAGGAGAGGATCGAGACCCTCCAGGGGGACAACGCGGCCCTCCGTAAAGAGATAGGCAAGATCGGTGAGGCGGTGGAGGCCTTGCGAAAGAGCGCCGCCGACGCCGGTGCCGATCGTGCGGAACTGAGGGAACAGCTCCAGCAACTGCGGGGCCTTTTGGAAACGCTCCAGAAAAGGACGGCGGATTACCGGGAGCTGAAGGAGCGCCTCGACCTGGCCTATAGCAAGGTGACCTTCATCGAGAACTTCCTGGCTATCGGCAAGAAGGAGGAACCGTCCGGCGGCAATGGACGGCCGAAGAAAAACCACGTCAAGGCCAACGGGACGGACAAGGAATCCCTCTACGCCGCCGCCTACGAGGAGTTCAAGGAAGGGCGCTACGAAAAGGCCCGTGAGGCTTTTCAGAACTTTCTGAAGTTGCACCCCCGGACGGAATACTCGGCCAACGCCCATTACTGGCTCGGGGAGTGTTACTATTTCGAGAAGAACTACGAGAAGGCCATCCTTGAGTACGAAAAGGTGATTAAGGAATACCCGGAGAGCAACAAGGTGCCCCAGGCCCTCTTGAAACAGGGCCTGTCGTTCCTCCAGCTCGGTGACAAGACGAGCGGCCGGGCCATCTTGGAGATCGTCGTCCGGGACTACCCCAATACGAACCAGGCCCGGATCGCCCGATCAAAAATTATCGAGATCAAGTAAGACAGAATCCCGTTCGGGGTAAGAGAGAGGGGGGGTGAATCATCCCCCTCTCTTTTTTTCGTGATGGTAAGACCTACCCCAGGTCGATGACCTTCACCCCCGGCGGTGCCTCGGGCAGGGGCCAGGTCTCGTCGGTGACGAACTCGGCGTCCCGGAGACGCAGGGTCACGCTCCCCCTTCCCTCCCCGAGACGGATGACGAGACGCCCCGGCACCTTCAGGGGGCCGACCCGGGTGGTATCCGATGCGGTAACCGTGTACAAGGTTTCCCCTCCCTCTCCGTAGGCGATGGCCCGGGCCAGGGTCTTCCCTTCCTCCCCCAACCAGAGGGACATTACTACCCGCCCATCGGAACCGCGCCGATCCAGGCCGATCAAACCTGCCGCGGCATCCCCTCCGTCCTCGGTCCTCAGGCATAGGGCGCCGTCCGTCAGGGGTATCCAGCCCGTCAAGAAGGTGACGAGATCCCGATGGTCGACGGGTACGGGCAGGAAACGGGACAGGTGTTCCCCCACCCTGCCCCGGTAGAATTCACCGCGGGATGATAGGAGGACGCGCATTTCTTCCCCCCGGACGACGAGGAGGAGATCGGAGGGACCGAGGGGGGAGACGACCTCGAGGTAGAGACGATCCGGCACCGCCGCCATGACGGCGAGCTGGAGGGGTAACCGGCGGCCCATGGCTACGGCCTCACCGTCCGCCATAGCCTTAAGCGTGCCTGTCCTATTACCGTCCCCCAGGGCCTCAACGACCCCCGGGGGGAGGGGCCGACAGGCGGGGGGCGAGACGCCCCTCTCCAAAGCGGCGCAGCCCAGAGAAAGGATCGTCAACAAGAAAACGACCAGGTACATAAGGCGGCAGCTTACCGCCCACGGGCGGGCATCAACGTTGTCGGAGGGCATCGAGCTTTTTCTTCACGGTCTCGCTGCCGGGATTCCGTTCGAGGGCCCGGCGGTAGGCCTCCCGGGCCTCCTCGACAAGACCGGCCTTGACCAGGGCGTCGCCGAGATGCTCGGCGATCGTGCCGTCCTCCGGCAGGGCCGCCGCTGCCTGACGCAGGTAGGTCAGGGCCTCCGCCAGCCGGTTTTGACGGAAGTAGACCCACCCCATGCTGTCGAGGATATAGCCGTTGCCCGGTTTGAGGGCGAGGGCCTTCGCCACGAGGCGCTCCGCCTCATCCAGGCGGATACCGCGGTCGGCGTAGCTGTAACCGATAAAGTTCAAGGCATCGGCATGATCCGGTTCTATGGCCAAGACCTTCTCCATCTGGGCGATCCCCTCCTCGAACCGACCCGTCTTTTCATAGAGGGCCCCCAGGGAATAATAGAGCTCGACCCCCTGGGGAAAGGCCGAGATGCCGTCCTTAAGGACCTGCTCCGCCCTTGGGAAATCCTTCTGATCCTCGTGGAGGGAAGAGAGAAAGACGTAGAGGGATGGGTCCTTCTTCTCCTTCAGGGCCTGTTCCGCGACTGAGGCGGCCTCGGGCACCTTACCCTCCTTTTTCAAGATCGTACCCCAGCGGACGCGGGCCGGACCGAAGAGCTCCGAGGAGGGAGGTATGGCCTTGAGGTGCGAAACAGCCCCCGAAAAGTCCTTTAAATCCTCGCAGGCCGCGGCGGAGAGGTAGCGGTAGCGGAAATCGAGGGGATAAAGACCGACCAGTTTTGCCAGGATACCGGCGGCCTCGGCGGGCCGACGGCTCTCGAGCAAGAGGATCGCCCTGGTCATCAAGGCATCCCGGTGATGGCCCTCCACCCTCAGGACCTTCTGAAGTTCCCTCTCCCCCTCTTCGTAGCGGCGGTCCCGCATGTAAAGCTCCGCCAGCTTGACGCGGACGTTGAGACGGTCGGGATGGGCATGGAGATAATCCTGGAAGACCTCGATGGCCGCGGCGGTGTTGCCGAGCCTTTCGTAGGCCAGGGCCAGGTCGACGACGGCGGCCTCGAATTCGGGCCGGAGGGCGAGAACCTTCCTGAAGGCCTTCACGGCCTCCTGGTAGTCCCTGATCTCCATGGAGATCTTGCCGAGATAGTAGTTCCCCTGGAAGTGATCGGGTTCCGCCGCCAACAGCCGCTTGAAGACGGCGACGGCCTCCGTATAGCGCCTCGTCTCGCCGTAGAGGGTACCCAGGTAGAAAAGGGCGTTGACGTTGGCGGGGTCCAGGGCGAGGGCCCTTTGATAGTGTCCCTCGGCCTTGGGGTAGTCCCGTTTGGACATGGCCAAGCCGGCGGCGATGAGATGGAGATCGAGGGAATCGGGGTTCACCTTCAGGCCCTGTTCACAGACGGCCAGGGCCTTTTCGTATTCCCCCTTCTCCACCCACGCCGATGCCAGCTCCGCCGCGATCTCAGGCGACGAGGGATCGTGGCGGAGGGCCTCCGAAAAGGCCTTCACGGCCTCGTCAGGGCGGTCGCCGAGGGCGCTCAGGAC
>JAKPCH010000063.1 GCA_029553375.1 Deltaproteobacteria bacterium
GATTAAGTGGTTGCAAATATCGACGTGAGTCGGACAAGATATTTTACAATTTCCCCCTGGACGGGCAGGGTGGATGAGGACGGCTTCGGGGGCCTGGGGTCCCTTGGGGGACGCCCCGCCACGGCCGGACAAAGACGAAAAAATAAATAAGGAGGATATCATGACGGCCTTTACCCATCTCTTCACACCGGCGAGGATCGGCGATCTGGAGTTGAAGAACCGGATCGTGATGCTCCCCCTGACGACGGGTTTCACCGAGGGGGACGAGACCATAGGGGAACGCCTCATCAGTTTCTACGAGGCGCGGGCCAGGGGGGGCGCGGCCATGATCATCGTCCCCTTCGCCCCCGTCCCCTCGGGGTCCCCCATCGAGCCGGGGATATACGACGACCGTTTCCTCCCCGGCGCCCGTCGGCTCGCCGGGCGGATCCAGGAAGCCGGGGCCAAAATCGGCGCCCAGCTCATCACTTCCTACCACGTGACCCTCGCCGCCGGCGTCCCGGAGGTCGTGGGCCCCTCGCCGGTGATGAACCAGATGCTCCGCGTCGTCCCGCGGGAACTCACCGTCGCGGAGATCCGGCACCTCGTGGGCGAGTACGCCAAGGCCGCCGAACGTCTCAAGGGGGCGGGTTTCGACCTCGTGGAGATCCTCGTGGGGGGCGGCTATCTCCTCAACCGCTTTTTGTCCCCCATCACGAACAAGCGGACGGACGCCTACGGCGGGGACCTGAGGAACAGGATGCGCATCATCCTGGAGATCCTGGAGGCCATGAGGGCCGCCGTGGGGCCGGGATTCCCCCTGGGGGTCCGGATCAACCTCGAGGAGCAGATGGAGGGGGGCCACACCATCGAGGACTCCCGGGAGGTCCTCCTGCTCCTCGAGGAGGCGGGGGTCCAGGTGATCAACGCCTACACGGGCTGGCACGAGTCCCCCGTGCCCACCGTCCAGGCCTTCCTCCCCAAGGGGGCCTTCGCCGACCTCGCCCAAAAGGCCAAGGGCTGGGTGAAGATCCCCGTCATCGCCGCCAACCGGATCAACGACCCCTTCGTGGCCGAGGAGATCCTCGCGGCGGGGAAGGCGGACTTCGTGGGCATGGCCCGGGCCCTCCTGGCGGACCCGGAGCTGCCCGACAAGGCCCGGGAGGGGAGGGCGCAGGAGATCGTTCCCTGCCTGGCCTGCTCCAACTGCCTGGCCGACATCCTCTCGAGCTACCGCACCTGGGGCAGACCGGCCTGGACGTCCTGCGCCGTGAACCCGGCGGCGGGTCGGGAGCACGAGGGGGGCCTCGCCGCCGCCCCGGCGCCCAAGAGGGTCCTCGTCGTCGGCGGCGGGCCCGCGGGCCTGGAGGCGGCCCGGGTCGCCGCCCTGAGGGGGCACCGCGTCGTCGTTATGGAAAGGGAGGGGGTCCTGGGGGGTAAGCTCGTCGTGGGGAGCCTCCCCCCCCACAAGGAGGAGATCGCCAACCTCGTCCGCAGCCTCGCCCTGCGGGCCCGACGGGCCGGGGCCGAGATCGTTGCCGGGACGGAGGCCGATGGGGAAACGGTGGCGGCTCAGAAGCCGGACTGCCTCGTCGTGGCCGTCGGCGCCGTCCCCGTCGTCCCCCCCTTCCCGGGCGTCGGGGGGGCGAACGTCTTCCTGGCCGAGGAGGTCCTCGCGGGCCGCAAGACCCCGCGGGGGTCCGTCGTCGTCGTGGGGGGCGGCATGGTGGGCTGCGAGACGGCGGAGTACATCCTCGTCAAGATCGGGGGCGTCAAGGAGATCACCGTCCTGGAGATGCTCGACCGCATGGCCGCCGACGTGTCCCCCACCTACCGCCCCTTCTTCCTCGCCCGCCTCAAGAGGCAGGGGATCCGCATGGTCACGGGGGCGAAGGTCACGGGGATAACGCCGGAGGCGGTGGAGGCGGAACTGGGCGGCGAGAGGCGGTCTTTCGCCGCCGACACGGTCGTTCTCGCCGTGGGCTACCGGCCGGACCGGGCCGCCGTCGAGAGGTTCCTGGGGCTGGTCCCCGAGACTTACGTCATCGGCGATTGCGCCTCCCCCCGGAAGATCAAGGAGGCCATGGAAGAGGGTTTCCTCACGGGCCGTAAGATCTGAGGGCCTTTGGGAGGGGGGCGGCGGCCCCCCTCTTTGTTTTTCCTCAGGGGGATGTTTTCCTTTCCCCCGGGGCGGGTCCGTCGGCGGGGGGACCGGCGAAGCACTGGGCGATCTTCAGCCACGCCGCCGTGCCCTCGCCGCCGTGGGCGAGGGACGTGTCGGCCGCGTGGCGGCGCTGGGTGACGACGAGGCAGAAGTCCTCGGCCTGACCCCGGATCCACTCCTCCCCCGAGGGCTCCCCCCAGCGCCAGGTGTCGCCGTCCGGGGCCGCGAGCTCGACGTACGGTTCCCGGGGCGGGACGGGGAGGCCGCGGTTCATGAAGGACCAGCGGAACGTCGTGACGCCGAGGTGGGCTATGTGGCGCAGGCGGTTTGTGGGGGCGCGGCGGAGACCCAGGGCGTCGTAGATGTCCTGGCCGTGGGCCCAGGTCTCCATGAGGCGGGCCGTGGCGAAGGACAGGGCGCTCATGGGGGGGCCGTACCAGGGGAGGCGGTCTTTCGGCCCCCGGCCGGCCAGGGCGGCGACGAGGCGCCGGTTGTTATCCCGCCACCGGGCGAGGATCTCCGGCCCCCCCACGCCCTGGAAACGCTCCCGGTGGAAATCGGCGAGGTCCCGGCCCGCGGCCATCTTCTCGAGGATACCCGCCGCGTCCCGACGGAAGGCCTCGGGGTCCTCGACGGCCATGAGGCCCGTCATGTCGAAGAGGCACAGGTGGGCGATCTCGTCCCAGGGCGTCCAGTCGTAGAAGGGGGTCTTCATCCCCCACTGCCCCTCCGTCAGGCTCCCGGCCAGGACGGCCAGTGCTTCGCATTCCGTCAGGAGGTCCCTGCAGATACCTTCCATCTCTCTTTCTCCTCCGTCCCCCTTTTCAAAAGGTGGGGGGCGTCACGGCGGCGATGAAAATGGTCCGCTGCCTACTGAGGTTGGTGTAGCGGTGCCGCAGGTTGCTCGGATAATAGAGGGTGTCCCCTTCGGTCAAGATGTATTTTTCCTCCTTTCCCGTCTCGGGGTCCGTGAGGATCACCTCCGCCTTTCCCTGGATGATATGGGCGAATTCCTCCCCCACGTGTTCGAATTCCCCGGTGGACGAGTCGGGGTCCATGATGAACAGACCGGCCCAGATCTTTTTGGAACGGGCGTTTTTCACCAGGGACAAAACCTTCGTCCCCCCCGCCTCGGATACCAAGGCCCGGGCCTCTTCATACCTGACGAGGCGTTCGTCCTCCGAGACGTCGATCAGGTCGTGGATGGCGCTGTTCAGGAGCTTGAGGATCTTCTGGAGGTTGGCCAGGCTGATACCCGATTTTCCGTTTTCGAAAAGACTGAGGAACGATACGGAGAGGCCCGTGGCCTCGGATACCTCCTGGAGGGTGATCCCGCGTTCGCTCCGCAACATCTTGACCTTCTGTCCGATATCCCGCAAATCTTCCTGCCTGTCCTCTACGGCGACCATGTTTCTCCTTTCAAAACGACATTTCCCCCGGACGCTGCGATCAGGGACCCTTACTATACCCATTGCCCTTTCATGATCATGGGCGGACTCGTCAAAGTCGTCGTCGAAAACGTCCGGCCGGTAAAGGGAGACATTCTAGTTTTCAGTACCACAAAAATTTACCCTTGACAAACAAAATTTTTTTAATAAATTTAAAACAGCTTTGATGGAAACGGGGTGCCAGGGTGGGTTGAAAGGCCGTAGCTTGGGCCGATGCGTCATAATAACGGCAGTGAACCTTTTTGTTATTAACAATAAATCTGGGTATGTCGGAAACCCGTCTGGAGATCCGGAAAGGGGGTGAGAGGGGTAAGAAACTTCTTCGCGGAGGCGTGTTTGGGGATGAATGAACGGTCCAGGTAAGCGAAGAAAGGAGGATCATGGTCATGGCGAAGGATAAGGTGAATTGGGAATGGGTGAATGAGTGGAAAAAAGATGTGAACCCCCTCGGCATGAAGGAGTAGTTCAAGTGTATCTGGATCCCCTATGGATTGCCGGAGATCGTGGACCCCGTGGGAACGAAATACGGCATCGGTGTGGAGGTGCAGCCCAAGTGGAAGATCCCCCGGAAGGTCTTCGTCTCCCAGACCATCGTCGGGGCTTTTTACAGCAAGAGGGGCAACCCTAACCACCCCATCACTCCCGACGAGATCCGTGACCAGGCCCTGGAGTGTCTGGCCGCCGGGGCGCCCAACGTCCACATCCACGTCCGGGACGAAAACGGTTACAACGTCCTCGATCCCGAGTTGTTCCATTACGTCATCGACCCCATCCGCAAGCAGTACCCCGACCGCCTCGTCTGCGGCTGCATGGTGCCGTTCCAGGCGGGGGAATGGGAAAAGTTCATCGAGTGCATGGAGGACGGCCTCTTCGACCAGACGCCCATCAACACCGTCGCGGCCTACTGCGGCGACACCCTCTTCTGCAAACCGCCCCATGTTATGATCGAGAAGACGCGCATCTGCCAGGAGCTGGGCTGCAAGCCCCAGATCGCCGTTTACAGCGACGGTGACATCGACAACGCCGACCGCTACCTCATCAAGACGGGTCTCTTGGAGAAACCCTATTACTGGATCATCCTCCCGACCTTGCCCGGCGGTTCACCCATGCAGAACCCCAAGGCCATGGTGGAGGTCCTGATGCACTATACCAACCGGATCAAGGAGATCGACGAGGATTCCCAGATCGTCGTCTGCGCCTCCGGCCGCGCCTCGTCCTACCTGACGACCCTGGCCCTCCTCCTGGGTCTCCACATCCGTGTCGGCATGGAGGATTCCGTCTGGAAATGGCCCCATCGGGACGAGAAGATCAAGAACAATCTCGAGACCTTCCTGGCGGCGAAACAGATGGTGGAGCTCCTGGGCCGGGAGATCGTCTCTCCTGAAGAGTGGCGCCAGATACTGAAGATGAGGCGACCGGGGGGCAAACTCCAGAGGTGAAGACCCGTTAGGCGATGGTATTGACAACTTTTTTCTCACCTTCACTCCCGGGGGGAGGGGAGACCTTCCTCCCGGGGGCCTTCCATGAGGCTAATCCATGACGGATCTGTTGGAGAAGGTCTGCGGGCGGGTCGTCGGCCGCCGCCGGGAGATACTGATGATCGTCGCGGCCCTGGAGGCGGGTAAGCACCTGTTCCTGGAAGGCCCCCCGGGGACGTCCAAGTCGACGATCCTCCAGGCCGTGGGGGAATGCACGGGCCGCCCTGTACGCCTCGTGACGGGTAACAGCGACCTGACGACGGCGAAGCTCGTAGGCTATTTCGACCCCGCCGAGGTCCTCTCCCACGGCTACCGGCAGGAATTCTTTCACGACGGTCCCCTCCTGGAGGCGATGCGGGAAGGGATGTACCTCTATATAGAGGAGTTCAACCGACTGCCCGACGAGACGACGAACGTCTTCGTCACGGTCATGTCGGAGGGGAAACTGACGGTCCCCCGCTTGGGGGAGGTGGCGGCCGCCGACGGATTTCGTATCATCGCCGCCCTCAATCCCCTCGACGATATCGGCATCAACCGCATCTCCCGCGCCCTGAAGGATCGTTTCACCTCTTTGCGTCTCGACTACCAGCCGAGGGAGGAAGAGCTGGAGATCGTGCGACTCCGCACGGGGTGCGAAGACGGGGAGCTTGTTGCCCTGGCCGTGGACATCGCCAGGGAGACGCGCCGCCATCCCGATCTTAAACTCGGTGCCTCCGTGCGGGGAAGCATCGACATGGTGGACATTTACAACCGGAGCCGAGGGCTGCTGCCGAGGGAAGGGTCGGCGAATCCGTCGGACGGCGAGCTCCTGCGTCAGGCCGCGCAAATGGCCTTTCGGAACCGTATCTGGCTCTACGAGACGGGGGAGAAGCGGGAGGAGGAGATCATCGACGAGATCTTGGCGCGGTTGCAAAGGCAAAAAAAAAAGTAACCGCCCGTGACCTCCGTCTCCTCTTCGATTCCCGCACCGTCTCCATAGGCGGAGACGGCGGGGGAGGGGAACTTCTCCCCATCGAGAGGCGTATCGACGACCTCCTGAGACAGGGGGACCTGCAGACCCTCCTCGACGTTTCCGGAGAGTACTTCCGGACGGTGGGGCGGATGCTTAGCAACTACGGTCTCCTTCTCGCCCAGTGGGAGGAGAGGGATCCCGATAGGCTCCGCAAGCTCTTGGTCCGCACCTGGGACCGCCTCGACGAAGGCCTGCGCCGACGTTTCCTCCACCTGATGATGGGGATGATCTACCGGGTGGCACGGAGCCGGGTGATGAAGCTCGGTGTGCCCACGGGC
The DNA here is from genome assembly GCA_029553375.1 of Deltaproteobacteria bacterium. GTDB lineage: Bacteria > Desulfobacterota > Syntrophia > Syntrophales > UBA8958 > JAKPCH01. The sequence continues at coordinate 6,360 of JAKPCH010000063.1, forward strand.
GAACCCGTCGTCATGCCCTTTTCCTTCGGTTCCGACGAGATAGACATGGACCGCACCGTCGAGGCCAACCTCGGCCGGGGACGGTCGAACCTGAGGGACATCTTCGTTTTCGAGCGCAAGAGGAGAAAGAGCGCCGTGGTCATCGTCATGGACGCCTCGGGTTCCATGCAGGGGGAAAAACTCGCCATGGCCGCCTGCACCTGCGCCTCTTTGGCCGTCAACCTCGACGCCCGTGACGATTACGCCGTGGTCCTCTTTTCCGAAAGGGTGAAGGTCTGCAAGGGCCTGGACCAGGCCGTCGGCCTCGACGAGATCCTCCGGACGGTCCTGGAGGTTCGTCCCGAGGGGAGGACCGATATCGGCGTCGGCCTGGAGGCGGGCCTGAGGGAGATCCGGCGCTCCGGTCTGGAGAAGAGGATGGGGATACTGCTCACGGACGGCCAACAAAATGTGGGACAAGACCCCTTGGCCGTCGCCCGCCGTTACCCGCAGCTCCACGTGATCCTCCTCCCCGGCGGAAACCGCCGCCTGGCGGAAGAGATTGCCGCCAAAGGCCGGGGAGGCCTCATCGGCCTCAAGACCATCCTCGATGTCCCCCGCGCCGTTCTTCAGTGCCTCCAGGGGGGGGCGTGATCGCCTGACGCGCCGGGAAGGAGCCGACGGCGCCCACGATCCGCTTGAGGTCGCACAGGAGGGAGAACGTCCGTGTCGAGGGGCGGCCAAGGGACGATTACCCCCGGCCCCGCGCGGGACCCGCGGTAAAACCCGTTGCATTTTCAACCCCGTCGGATATAATCCCACCGGTGTCTTCTCCATAGTAAAACGAAGTTTTCTCGGCGTTTTTACCGGGACGGCCCCGGCGGTCCCCCTTTCGTGGAGGTCAAAGCGGATGATCTACGGCGCCCCCAATAACCCCCTGCGGCCCCTGGAGGGCGAGATCCGGGCCGTCGCCGCCTTGGGTTTCGATTACCTCGAACTCTGCCTCGACCCCCCAGGCGCCCTCCCCGAGGCCCTCCGGCCCCGCCTGGCGGCCGTGCGCTCCGTCCTCGACGGCGAGGGCCTCGCCCTGCCCGTCGTCCATCTCCCGACCTTCGTCTGGCTGGCCGACATCTACGCCTCCATCCGCGAGGCCTCCGTCGCCGAGGTCCTCAAGGCCCTGGAATTGGCGGCGGAGTTGGGCGTGACGAAGGCGGTCCTCCACCCCGGTTACCTGACGGGTCTGTTGAACTTCACCCCCGACGTCGGCGGGGGGTACGCCGCCGAGACCCTCGAGCGGGTCCTCGCCGGGGCGGCGGATCTCGGCGTCACCGTCTGCCTCGAGAACCTCTTCCCCCGGGCCGGGCACATGTACCGCCCCGAGGAGTTCGCCGCCTGCCTCGCCGCTCATGCCGGCCTGATGATGACCCTCGATCTGGGCCACGCCAACATCCGGGCCCCCCGGGACCGGGTGCGGGCCTTCGTGGCGGCGGCCCGGGGGCGGATCGGCCACCTCCATATCGGCGACAACAACGGCCGGGAGGACGAGCACCTGCCCCTCGGGGCGGGGCGCCTCGACGCGACGGCGGCCCTGGGGGAGGTCAAGGCCGCCGGTTACGACGGGACCATGACCCTGGAGATCTTCACCCCCGACCGGGAGTACCTGGCCGTCTCCCTGCGCAAGGTCCGGGAGATCTGGGACGCCCTGCCGGGATAGGAGGGGGAAGGTGCCCTTGGACCTCGACGGCCTCCGCAGCCTGGATCTCACGCCGCGCCTGGGCGAAGGGGGCCGGTTCGTCGTCATGTCGGACTGCCACCGGGGCGACGGTTCCGGGGGGGACGAGTTCGCCCGCAACTCCCTCGTCTACAAGTGCGCCCTCGCCCATTACCTCGAGGCGGGCTTCACCTACGTGGAGCTGGGCGACGCCGAGGAACTCTGGGAGAACGACTCCTTCGACCAGATCTACATCACCCACACCTCCGTCTACGACCTCCTGGGGCGCTTCCACGACCCGGACCCGGCGAAGACGCGTTACATCAAGGTCTTCGGTAATCACGACGAAGACTGGCGCGACGACCCCGGGCCCCTGCGGGACCTCTTCCCGGGGATCGAGGTCCACGAGGCCGTGACCCTGGGGCCCTTCGTCCTGCTCCACGGCCACCAGTGCGACCCGGCCTGCACCGGTCTCGGGGCCCGGATCAGCCGCTACCTCGTCCGCCACCTCTGGTCGGGCCTCCAGCGTTTCGGCATCGGCGACCCCACGCGGGCCGCCGAGAACCCGGGCCGTTGCGACGAGATCGACGCGGCCCTCCACGGGGCCGCCAGGAGGAGCGGGAAGATCGTCGTCGCGGGTCACACCCACCGGCCCGTCTTCGCGAACCTCTCCCTCACGGAGCGGCGCTTCCTGGAGACGGGCCGCGCCACGCCGGGGATCCGCCGCAAGGAAGGGGCCGAGGCGGTCTATTTCAACGCGGGCTCCTGCGTCCACCCCCGTTCCGTCACGGGGATCGAGATCGTCTTCACAGGCGCCGCGGCCTGTCGCCTGACCCTGGTGAAGTGGGGCCCCGTGGCGGGGGCCGAGGTCTGCACGGCCGACGGCTGCCGGTCCTACCCCCTCGCCGTCAACCGCACCCCCCTGGAGGAGATACAAATAGGGGACCCGGCAACCCCTTCGCGGCCAGGTAATCAGTAGTAATATCGGTTATTTAGGGACAATCATCATGTCCCCCCGTCGGGAGGTGAAAGGATGAGCGACAAGGCAGCGATCTTGGAAAGGTTCGGCAACGTGGCGAGGATCACCCTGAACAACCCCGGTTCCCTCAATTCCATGACCCAGGCCCTCCTCGACGACACCCTAGCCGCCCTGAAGGAGGTGGAGGAGGACCCCGAGGTCCGGGCCGTCGTCCTCACGGGGGCGGGGCGGGCCTTCTGCGCCGGCGGGGATCTGCCCTACATCCTCACCTTCGAGAACACCTCCCAGTCCCGGCGTTACATCCAGGACATCGCCCACGTCGTGAACGTCATCGTCAGGATGCCCAAGCCCGTCATCGCCATGGTCAACGGCGTGGCGGCGGGGGCGGGTTTCAGCTGGGTCTTGGCCTGCGACCTCATCTTCTGCGCCCGTTCGGCCCGTTTCTCCCAGGCCTTCGTCCGCATCGGCCTCATCCCCGACGGGAGCGCCACCTATTTCCTCCCCCGGGCCGTGGGCCTCCACCGGGCGAAGGAGCTCATGTTCACGGGGGACGTCATCGACGCCGCAGAGGCCTACGAGATCGGCCTGGTGAACCGCCTCCTGGACGACGAAAAACTGTGGGACCAGACCCTCGCCTACGCCGAGAGGTTGACCCGCCTGGCCCCCGTGGCCATCGGCCTCATGAAGAAGATCCTCAACCAGAGCGACAAGCTGGACCTCCAGGCGGCCATCGAGGTCGAGACGGGGATCCAGCTCTTCTGCCTGGGCACGGAGGACCACCGGGAAGGGGTCAAGGCCTTCCTCGAGAAAAGGCCGCCCGCCTTTCGGGGGGTGTGAGGGCCCCAGGGGGCGAAAAGCACGGTTCCCCTCCGCCGGGCCGGGGTTATCTTAGGCAAAAACGGCTCCTCCCTGCCCGTCCCTTCGCCGGGCCCGGGGAGCCTCACGGGAAAAAGGCCTTTTTCGGCCGTTTCGACGCCGGATCCCGGGGGGGTCCAAGGAAAAAACGGCCCCTTTTGCCCGATTTCCCCGTCGCCCCCCCCGTTCTTCGTCCCGCCGCGGGGCCTTTTCCAAAAACGGGTCTTTTTGCCCCATTTTGCCCTTCCAGGGGGAAAAAACGGGCCGTTTTGGCCCATTTTTTTTCTGTCCCCGAAAAACGGGCCGAAAACGGCCGTTTTTGGGGCGAATCTCGGCCCAATTTATGAGGTTATTATCAAGGCTGTATTAGATCAAAACCGGAGGAACGCGGGGGTATGTCGGCGCGCCGACGTAGGTAGAGTACTTGAAATCATTGATGAATCGGCGATCGACAAAAAATTTTGCCCCTCTAATTTTTCTTCCCTTCTCCCGGGGGCCGCCCGAGAACAACCTCAGGGTTACATCTTATTGACCCTCAGGCCCGGGGGGCAGGCCGGGGCACCGGCGAAATCCGGGGACACGTCAACGCCTTTTCCCCAAAAATATCGTCAATAAGTACGACAGGTTACGAATTAGGTATCGTGTCGCCGTATTTTCTTGACGGGTATCGAGACCGTTTCTATAATCGTTCATCATTGTGCCTTGGAAAGGAAAGGCTCATGGACACCATCACTGCCTTGACCCTCAGAAACCACCTGGGGAAGGTCCTCCGGGATCTGTCGGAAAAGGGCGAACCGATCCTGGTCAGCAAAGGGAAAAAGATCCGGGCCGTCCTTATCACCCCGGAACTTTTCGAACGGCGCTTTCTGGATTACCAGGCGGAAGAAAAAAAGAAGGCCCTTTTGGAGACGGTGAAATCCCTGAGGCAGCGCCGCGGTGCCGAAAGAGACAGCCTCGCCGTCCTCAGGGAGACGCGGGGCTACGAGTCATGATGTGGGTGATCGACGCCTCGGTGGCCCTTCGCTGGTTTATTGTGGACGAGGCCCATCCCCACGCCGAGGCCGTGCTGGAGCGTTTGGTTTCCAGGCCGGAAACCTTCGCCGTGCCCGAGCTGTTCTGTTTTGAGGTCTTTTCCGTCCTGTGCCGTGTGCATCCCCGGGGGTGGGAGGCCTTTGTGATCGCCATGATGCCCATCCTGGAGGGTGGGATGTTGAGACATGCCATGACGAGAGACCTGGCGGAGGAGGCCCAGAGGTTCATCAACCTGGGATTGACGGGTTATGACGCCTCCTATGTGGCCTTGGCCCGGCGCTTGCAAGGTATGTGGCTGACCTTCGATGCCAAGGCGCACGGGGCGATATCCACCGAGGGCTTGTCCTGGGATCTGGGGCAGGGGATGCCCCCGGCTTGGGAATAAATACTCCTGCGTGTGTCTCCATTAATCCGGGGACACGACAACGCCTTTCCCCCAAAAATATCGTCAATAAGTACGACAGGTTACGAATTAGGTATCGTGTCGGCCAATTTGCGGCGGTCGGGGGTGCCGTCGGGTCGCCTCGGGATCTCCCGGACGAAGGTGACCCCCCGGGGGCGCTTGTAGCGGGCGATGCGGTCGGCGACGAAGGCGATGATCTCTTCTTCCCCGGCCCCGCGGCCCTCCCTCAGGACGCAGGCGGCCCAGACGGCCTCGCCCCACCGCTCGTCGGGCACCCCGAAGACGCAGGCCTCCGCCACGGCGGGGTGTTCGAGGATCACCTTCTCCACCTCGGCGGGGTAGACGTTCTCACCCCCCGTCTTGATGAGCTCCTTCTCGGGTTTTCTCCCCGCCCAGTAGAGGTAGCCCTCCTCGTCGAGGCGCCCCAGGTCCCCCGTGTGGTGCCAGCCGTGGCGGCCGCAGCGCCTGGTCTCCTCCGGGAGGCCGAGGTAGCCGAGAAAGACGGAGGGGGACCGGACGCAGATCTCGCCCGTCTCCCCCGGGGCGACGGGGCGGTCGTCGTCGTCGAGGAGGGCCACCCTCGCCCAGGGCGCCCAGGTGCCGACGCTGCCGGGCCGGGACCGCCAGTCTCCCCCCGAGACGGGCATGACCTCCGTCTGGCCGTAGAGGGTGAAGAAACGGGCCCGGGGGTTTTGGGCGAGGAAGGCCTCCACCGTCGGGGGGGCGTCGACGCCCGCCACGGCCCTCAGGGAGGGGAGGTCGGCCCCGGCCCCCTTCTGGGCGTCCAGGACGGCCTGGAGCATGGGCGGGAAGGTCATGAACAGGGTCCCCCCGTCGTCCGCGACGGCCCGGACGACCGCCGCGGGATCGAAGCGTTCCATGACGATCGTCCTCGCCCCCGCCGCCAGGGCGGCCACGGCGGCCCCCAGGCCCCCGATGTGGAAGAGGGGGAGGGTCGCGACGAGGGCGTCACCCCCGGTGATCTCGAGGATATCCCGGAGCTGGAACCCGCAGGCCAGGAGGTTGGCCTGACTCAGGAGGCAGCCCCGGGGACGCCCGGAGACGGCGGCGGTGTAGAGGAGGAGGCAGGGTCGCGAGGCGTCGCCCCCGGCGAGGGCCGGGGCGTCCCCCTTCCCGTGGAGATCTTCGAAGGACGAGGAAAGGCCGCGGGCCAGACTTCGGGCCGTCTCCCCGTGGTCCCCGTCGGCGCAGATCAGGGCGGGGGAGCAGTCCGCGACGATGTAGGCGAGTTCCTCCGCCGTCAGCCTCACGTTCAGGGGCACGACGACGGCCCCCAGGGCGGAGGCGGCGACGAGGAGGGCGAGGATCTCCTCGCGGCTGTGGGAGAGGACGGCGACGCGGTCGGAAGTCTTGACGCCCGCCGCGGCCAGGCCCGCCGCCAGGCTGCGGGCGAGCCTCTCGAGGCGGGCGTAGTCGAACACGTCTCCGTTGCGCCGGAGGGCCTCCCTGTGGGGGAAGAGGGCGGCCTGGCGGGCGATGAGGTCATAGAGGCCGAAGGTGCATTCCATGGTCCTTTCTCCTCGAACGTGGTGACACGCCGCCCCTCCTCGGGCGAGGACCGGTGCCTCCGGCCGGGGCGGCCGTCCGGGATGATTACCCCAAAAGGGTGGGGACAGACAAGGGGAAAGGGGGCGACCGGGCGTTTCCGAAACGATACCGTCCTTTGGGCTTGACAAAGGGGGGGCGATCGTCTAAGAGGCGGTCCTGGCGGTGATTCCATGAAGATACTATTGATTTTCAAACCCTTGATATGAGGCGTCGCCCAGGGGACCCGGGCGGTTCCCAAGGAGACGTCTCTGCCCCTCACCCGGCCCCTCGCCCCGTAGCGTCCCGCGGGGCCGCGCCGGCGTGGAGGCGGCGCGGCTCGTGAGACGCGGCTTTGACACCAAGAAAGACCGAAAGACCCCTGAAGACGTCCGGAAGGTCCCGACGGGACCGGAGGGGGAGGTATTCGCGCCCGTGACGACCCTCGGCCTCGACATCGGTTCCCGGACGATCAAGTTGGCCGTATTGAACAACGGCGCCGGGCTCACGATCCTCAAGGCCCCCACGTCCCACGACCCCATGGCGGTCTGCCGGGAACTCCTGGGACGGGCGCCTGAGGGGAAGATCGTCGCCACGGGCTACGGGCGGCGTCTGGCCGCCTCCTACCTGGGCTGCGGGACCGTGAGCGAGATCAAGGCCTTCGCCGTGGGGGCCCGGAGACTTTTCCCCTCCTGTCGCACCGTCCTGGACATCGGCGGCCAGGACACGAAGGCCATCGCCCTGGGCGAGGACGGCCGCATCGAAAGATTTCACATGAACGATAAATGCGCCGCCGGGACGGGCCGCTTCCTGGAGATCATGGCCGCGGCCCTGGGCCTCTCCCTGGCCGATTTCATCAGGGAGGCTTCCCTCGCCGA
>JAKPCH010000076.1 GCA_029553375.1 Deltaproteobacteria bacterium
CATCGCCGAGCTCGGTATCTACCCCGCCGTGGATCCCCTGGATTCCACCTCCCGCATCCTCGACCCCAACGTCGTCGGTGTCGAGCACTACCAGGTGGCGCGGCAGGTCCAGATGACCCTGCAGAAGTACAAGGACCTCCAGGACATCATCGCCATCCTCGGTATGGACGAGCTCTCGGAGGAGGACAAGCTGACGGTGAGCCGGGCCAGGAAGATCCAGCGTTTCCTCTCCCAGCCCTTCTTCGTCGCCGCCCAGTTCACGGGCACGGAGGGCAAGTTCGTCCCCGTGGCCGAGACCGTCCGCGGCTTCAAGGAGATCCTCGAGGGGAAGCACGACGATCTCCCCGAGCAGGCCTTCTACATGGTCGGCGGCATCGAGGACGTCATCGAGAAGGCGAAGAGACTGTCGGAATAGCCGGAGGTCGCCATGGCTGACGAACTGCTTTTGGAACTAGTGACGCCGGAAAAGCTCGCCTTCAGCGACAAGGTCGAGGAGGTCACCGTGCCGGGGTCGGAGGGCGAGTTCGGCGTCCTGCGGGGCCACGCCTCCCTCCTCAGCTCCATCCAGATCGGGGAGTTGAGTTTCACCAAGGACAACAAGAAGACCTACTACGCCGTCAACACGGGTTATGCCGAGGTCCTCTCCGGCAAGGTCACCATCCTCGTCGAGTCCGCCGAGAGGGCGGATTTCATCGACCGGGACCGGGCCCGCAAGGATAAGGAGGAGGCCGAGGCCCGCCTCAACAAGATGGCCAAGGAGGATCCGGAGTACGACCAGGTGAAGGCCGCCCTGACCATGGCGGAGACGCGCCTGAAGGTGGCGGAAAAGGCCTGAGGGTCCCCCTCCGGAGGGGCTTGAAGATAAGAAGCCGGGACGCCGGGCAGGGTGTCCCGGCTTTTCTTTGTTCTTTAGTTCCGGATGGCGAGGATCTCGAATTCCTTGATCCCCCCCGGTGTCTGGACGCGGACCTCGTCGCCGACGGCCTTCCCGATGAGGGCCTTGCCGATGGGGGAGGTCACGGAGATGCGGTTGGCGTCGATGTCCGATTCCAGGGGGCCGACGAGGCGATAGGTGGTCTCCTTTCCCGTCGCGGTGTCGGCGATGACCACCGTGGCCCCAAAGACGACCTTGTCCGTCTTTATATCCCCCAGCTCCACGACCTCGGCGGAGGCGAGGTTCGTCTCCATCTCCCGGATCTTGGCGTGTATGAAGGCCTGACGCTCCTTGGCCGCCGTGTACTCGGCGTTTTCCGAGAGGTCGCCGTGGGCCCGGGCCACCTCTATGTCCCGGATGTTTTCCTGCATCGTGACGTTCTTGAGGTACTCCAGCTCCTTCTTGATCCGCTCGTACCCCTCTCTCGTGATCGGTATCTTCTTCATGGCTTCAGTCGGTGTCCCGTGTCCTTGTTTCGGTCCGAGAGTCCTAATCCTTTGACCCTCCCATGTCAAGGCATAATTGACGCCCATAAAACCTTGCCTCCATGCCGAATTTGTGTTAGCCCCCCATCAACGAAGGAGAGACGGCAAGGGTGGGATGAAGGACCCATACGGCAGGGAGATCAACTACCTGCGCGTGTCCGTCACGGACCGCTGCAACCTGAGGTGTCGCTACTGCATGCCGAAGGAGGGTCTTTCTCTCTTCGGTCACAACGACATCCTCCGCTATGAGGAGATCCTGCGGGTCGTCCGCATCGCCGTCTCTTTAGGGGTGGCCAAGGTCCGGGTCACGGGGGGGGAACCCCTCGTCCGCAAGGGGATCACGGAGTTCTTGAGGGCCCTGGGGGAGATGGAGGGTATCGCCGACTTGAGCCTCACGACGAACGGGGCCCTCCTCGAGGCCTTTGCGACGCCCCTTAAGGAGGCCGGCGTCAGGCGGATCAACGTGAGCCTCGATTCCCTCGATAAGGAAAAGTACCGCTTCATCACCCGGGGGGGATCGATGGAGGCGGTGCTGCGCGGTATCTCCCGGGCCCGGGACGTCGGCATGGACCCCGTGAAGATCAACGTGGTGACCATGAGGGGGTTCAACGACGACGAGATCCTCGCCTTCGCCGACCTGACCCTCGACAACCCCTACGAGGTGCGTTTTATCGAACTCATGCCCTTAGGCGGCGACGCCCGGGAGCCCTTCGGTTCCTTCATCTCCGCCTCTGAGATCAGGAAGGCCATCGAGGAGCGCCATGTCCTGAAGGAGGTGAACATCGGCGGAAACGGGACGGACGGACCGGCGGTGATGTGCCGCCTCGAGGGCGGCGTCGGTCTCGTCGGTTTCATCAGCCCCATCAGCAGTCACTTCTGCCATCGCTGCAACCGCCTCCGCCTCACGGCCGACGGCCATCTCCGTTCCTGCCTCTTCTCCGACGGGGAGATCTCCCTCAAGGAGGCCCTCAGGAAGGGCTGCAGCGACGGCGTCCTGGAGGAACTGATCCTCCGGGCGGTGAACGCCAAGCCGATGAGGCACGACATCGCCCAGGGGACAAGGGCGGCGCTGAGGTGCCGACGCATGTCCGCCATCGGCGGCTGAAGGGAGTCAGGCGAGATGCGCGAGGCGATGCTCTACGAAAGACAGGGGGACGGCACGGTGGCCTGCCGTCTCTGCGCCCACCGCTGCCTGATCAAGGACCGTAAACGGGGGGTGTGCGGCGTCCGCGAAAACCGGGGGGGGACCCTCTACAGTCTCGTTTACGGGGCCGTGGTGGCCGAGAACGTGGACCCCATCGAAAAGAAACCCCTTTTCCATCTCTATCCCGCCTCCCGGTCCTACTCCATCGCCACGGTGGGATGTAATTTCCGCTGCCTCTTCTGCCAGAATGCCGACATCTCCCAGCTGCCGCGGGAACGGGGGGAGATCGTCGGGAGATTCACCGCCCCCGAGGTGATCGTCGAAGGGGCCCTGCGTAGCCAGTGCCGCACCATCTCCTATACCTACACGGAACCCACGGTCTTCTTCGAGTACGCCTACGACGTGGCGAGACTGGCCGTGGGCAAGGGTCTCATGAACGTCTTCGTCACCAACGGCTACATGACCGCCGAGGCCCTCGAGACCATCGCCCCCTATCTCCACGCGGCGAACGTGGACCTCAAGTCGTTCCGGGACGATTTCTACCGGAGTCAGTGCGGGGCCCGTCTGGAACCCGTCCTCTCGACGCTGAGGGAAATGAAGAAGCGGGGGATCTGGGTGGAGGTGACGACCCTCGTCATCCCGGGCCTGAACGACTCCGAGGGGGAGTTGCGGGAAATCGCCGCCTTCATCGCCGACCTGGGCCGGGAGACACCGTGGCACGTCAGCCGTTTCCATCCCCGTTACCGCCTCCGGGACCGTGAGGCGACACCGGCCGAGACCATCTACCGGGCCGTGGCCATCGGCAAGGAGGCGGGCCTGAAATACGTCTACAGCGGTAACATCCCCGGCGGACACGGTGAAGACACCTTCTGTTCCCGGTGCGCCTCTCCCCTCATCTCCCGCTATGGATTTTTCGTCAGGGAGACCCGCCTCGACGGCAATCGCTGCCTCAAGTGCAAGACCCCCCTGGAGGGCGTCTTTTAGGCGTCCCCCTCGTGCCAGGGGAGATCGCCCTCGTCGCAGGGACTGCTCAGGACGGCCAGGGCCCGTGAGAGATCCCTCCGCCGGACCATGATCTTCACCTCCCCCAGGCCGTCGACGGTGATGCCGTAGATGGGGCCCGCGGCGTCGTACTTGAGGACCGTCTCGATCCCGTCCGTCTCCAGGCGGCCGGCGACGATGCGGGCCTCGACCATTCCGGAGGCCGAGTAGACCTTTATCCACCGCTCCTCTTCTTCCATGGACCTGACCCTATAACAACCGTCCCTTTTTGGAAAGGGCGAAGGTAACCACTACATATAGTATCGGTAAAGGACAAAATTCATATATGTTGTATTTTCCCTTTACAGCCCCCCCTTTTTCTGTTACAGGGGCCTCATGATCCTCAAGCGCCTGGAGATCGTAGGTTTCAAGTCCTTCCGGGACCGTCTCGTCCTCGACTTCCCCGGGGGGATCAGCGCCATCGTCGGCCCTAACGGTTGCGGCAAGAGCAATATCGTCGACGCCATGCGCTGGGTCATGGGCGAGCAGCGGGTCCGTTCCCTGCGGAGCACGAAGATGGAGGAGGTCATCTTTGCCGGCACCCAGGACTACCCCCCCATGGGGATGGCGGAGGTGACGATGATCCTCGCCCGGCGCGAGGGTTTCACCTTCCCCGAACCCTATGCCTCCTGTGAGGAGGTCACCGTCTCGAGGCGTCTCTTCCGGGACGGGGAGAGCCTCTACGCCATAAACGGCGTCCCCTGCCGTCTCCTGGACGTGAGGGAGTTCTTCATGGGCACCGGCGTCGGTTCCCGGGGGTACGCCATCATCGAGCAGAGCAGCGTGGCCGATCTCGTCGAGGCGAGACCGGAGGATAGACGGGTGTTCATCGAGGAGGCCGCCGGCATCTCCAAGTACCGGAGCCGCAGGGAGGCGGCGGTCCGCAAGATGGAGGCGACGAAGCAGAATCTCCTGCGCCTGAACGACGTCCTGAAGGAGGTCAAATCCTCCCTCAATTCCCTCTCCCGGCAGGCGAAGAGGGCCGAGCAGTACCGGGCCCTGAAGAGGGCCGTCAAGGAGAAGGAATTGCTCCTGGCCCGAAGCACCTATGAGGACCTCCGCGGGGAGAGGGAGGGGATGACCCGTCGTCGCGAGGCCCTCGCCAACGAGGAGGCGGCCTCGGAGTCCCGCCTCACGCGCGTCGAGACGGCCCTGGAGGAAGAACGCCTCAGGCACCTCGCAAAGGAAGGGGAACGGAGCCGTCTCCAGGAGGAGCTCTTTGACCTCAAAAACCGCCTCCGCCTCAAGGAGCAGGCCATAGAGTTCGCCCGGAAGAGGATCGAGGACCTCCAGGTACGGCGGGAAAGATGGGCCGCCGAGGAGGAGAAGGGAAAGAAGGGCCTCGAGGAACTGAAGGTCAAGACGGAGGCCGTCGCTTCCTCCCTCGCGGCGACGGCGGAGGAACGGGATAGGCGGGCCCGGGAGGTGGAGGATCTGGAAGGACTGATCGCCGGTCTCCGGGAGGGCGAGCGGGAGATCCAGGAGGCCCTGGAGGAGAACAAGAGGCGGCACATCGATCAGGCCGCCGAAAAGGCGAGGTTGCGTAACGTCCTGTTGACCTGTTCCAGGAACCTCGAGGACATCAACAGACGTCAGGAACGCGACCTGAGGGAGAAGGAGGGGCTGGTCGGGAAACTCGCCTCCCTCAGGGAGAAAGAGAAAACCCTCCAGGCCGAGTTGGACATGAGGGAGGAGGAACTCTCCCGCCAGGTGGACCGCCGGGAGACGGCCCAGGCCGAGGTGGAGCGTTTCGAAGAGGAGATGAGGGAACAGGACGACGTCATCGCCGCCCTCAAGGACGAACTGGGCCGCAAATCGACCCGCCTCCTTTCCCTCAAGGAGTTCCACGAGGGTTACGGGTGGTGCGGCGACGCCACGAGGTCGATCATGACCTCCGGGCCCACAGAGACGAGGGCGGGCCTCATGGGACTCGTCGCCGATTGCCTGCGCGTCTCACCCCCCTACGAGACGGCGGTGGAGGCCGTCCTGGGCGAGAAACTCCAATACGTCATCTGCCGCAGCCAGGAGGACGGCGTCAGGGCCATCGATTATCTCAAGGCCCGGACCCTGGGGAGGACCAGCTTCGTCCCCGTGGAGCTCCGGGCCTCTTCGAACCCGCCCGCCGCGGGGGGTCACCTGCGGGAGGCCGTCCCCCTCCTCCAGCACGTGGAGGTGGAAGAACCCTTCCGGCCCATCGCGGAGTACCTCCTGGGGGACGTCCTCGTGATCCCCGATCTGCGCTTCGGCCTCTCCCTGTGGCGGAGGAACGGTTTCCGCGGGACCTTCGTCACCCCCGAGGGGGACATGATCAGCCCCCAGGGGGTCCTGACGGGCGGCAGTCCCCAGGGGGGAGAACGGGGGCTCTTGCGGGACAAGAGGGAGATGCGGGAGTTGGAGACCGCCGTGGCGGACCTGAGGGCGGCCCTCGAGGGGGCCCGGGGGGAGAGGAAGAGGCTGGAGGGCCTCCTCGCCCATTGGCGGGAAGAACTGCGGGAGGCCGCCGGGGAGGTGAGGCGCCTGGAGCTGGCCGTCAACGGTTTGAGGAAGGACCGGGAACGCCTGGGGGACGAGGGGCGCCGCCTGGAGCAGGTCATCGAGGTCGCGGCCGTCCAGCGGGCGAACCTCGAGGCGGACCGGGAGGCCTGTCTGCGCTTGAAGGGCGAGACGGAGGAGGCCCTCGTCCGGGTGGAGGAGGGGGAGCAGGCCCTCCGCGGGGAGATGGAGGACCTCAAGGCCCGTTACCAGGCCCTGAGGTCCCGGCGGGAGGGGCAGGAGCACCGCCTGACGGAGGCGAAGGTCCGCCTGGCCGCCCTCCTGGAGCAGGGCCGGGCCGCGGAAAGGGAAAGGGAAAACCTCGCGGCGGAGAGAAAGAAACTGGCCCTTGCCGTCGAGGAGGCCCTGCGGGAAGGCCGGGCCTGCGGCGGGGAGGTCGAGAGGCTCCGGGGACAGATCGAGGCGGACGAAGGGGACCGGGGGGAGACACGGAGGCTCTGCGGCCGCAAGGAGGAGGAGCTCGAGGCCGTCTCCTCCCTCCAGAAAGAGATCGAGGTCCGTCTCGTCTCCCTCGAGGCGGAGCTTAGGGAGGCGAAGGGCCGACGGGAAGAACTTGGCCGCTCCCTGGCCAAGGCGGATCTCCAGATACGGGAGACGGATCTCCAGATGGAGAACCTCCGGCAGATGATCGCCCAGAAGCACGACGTGGACCTCGCTTTGCCGGACGAGGCCTACGTGTCCCCGACGGACGAGGAGGTCCAGGCCCTGAGGGACGCCCTTTTGAGGGACCGCCAGGCCGTGGAGTCCTTCGGGGAGGTGAACCTCTTGGCCATCGCGGAACACGAGGAGAAAAAGGGACGCCACGATTTCCTCATCGCCCAGATCAACGACCTCAACGCCTCTTTGGCCTCCCTGGAGAGGACCATCGCCAGGATCAACCGGATCTCCCGCGAACGGTTCGCCGAGACCTACCAGGCCGTCAGCCGTTCTTTCCGCCATGTCTTCGCCCGTCTGTTCCCGGGGGGGAAGGGTGAGCTCCTCCTGACGGACGAGGAAAACCTCTTGGAGACGGGGGTGGACATGGAGATCCGCCTCCCCGGCAAGAGGCTCCAAAACGTCGGCCTCCTCTCGGGCGGCGAGAAGTCCCTGGCCGCCCTCGCCCTGATCATGGCCATCGTCTTTTACAAGCCTACGCCCTTCCTCGTCCTCGACGAGGTGGACGCCGCCCTCGACGACGGCAACGTGGGTCTCTTCGCCGACCTCCTCAAGGAGGTGGCCGCCGTGTCCCAGGTGATCGTGGTGACCCACAACAAGCGGACTATGGAGGCCGCCGGCCATCTCTACGGCGTGACCATGGAGAGCAAGGGGGTCTCCAAGATCGTCGCCGTCGATCTCAACTGAACATCTTTTTGGAGATCGTTGCGAATCCCCTTTACAAAGGGCCCGCGGGGGGCTAAATACTGCCCGCTTTTACCGCATCACCAGGGAGGCTCTTATATGATCGGTTTGGGAAAGACCGGTTTCTTCGACAGGTTGAAGAAGGGCCTGGAGAAGACGCGCAAGGTCCTCTTCACGGACATCGACGATCTGATCCTCGGCGAGAAGAAGATCGACCAGGCCCTCTTCGACGAGCTGGAAGAGGCCCTCATCAGGGCCGATGTGGGGCCCGTCTTCACCATGGAGCTCATGGACCGCATCCGCGACCAGGTCAAGAGAAAGGAGCTGGACCGGGCGGACCTGCTGCGCAAGGTCCTCAAGGACACCATGACCGCCATCCTCAAGGGATGCGAGGCGCCCCTTGTCATCCCCCCGGCGGGCACCTTCACCATCATGGTCGTCGGCGTCAACGGCACGGGAAAGACGACCACCATCGGAAAGCTGGCCCACCAATTCCGGAACGAGGGGTTGACGGTCCTCGTCGCCGCCGCCGACACCTTCCGGGCGGCGGCCATCGAGCAGCTCGAGGTCTGGGCCCGCCGGGCCGCCGTCCCCGTGATCCGCCAGAAGATCAACGCCGATCCCGCCGCCGTCGTCTTCGACGCCCTCCAATCCGCCAAGGCCGGCGCCACCCGCGTCGTCCTCGTGGACACGGCGGGGCGTCTCCATACCAAGGTCAACCTCATGGAGGAACTCAAGAAGATGCGGCGGGTCATGGCCAGGGAGATCGAGGGGGCCCCCCACGAGGTCCTTCTGGTCATGGACGCCACGACGGGCCAGAACGGTATCGCCCAGGCCAAGATGTTCAAGGAGGAGGCGGGGGTGACGGGCATCTGCCTCACCAAGCTGGACGGGACGGCCAAGGGCGGCGTCATCCTCCGGATCGCCGGGGAACTCAGGATACCCATAAGATACATCGGTGTCGGCGAATCCCTCGAGGACCTGCGCCCCTTCCGGGCCGAGGAGTTCGTCGAGGCCCTCTTCGCCCGCGACGGGGAGTGACGAATTGGAGAAGGTCCTCGAGTGCGTCCCCAACATCAGCGAGGGGAGGGACCCGCGTAAGATCGGCGCCGTGGCCGGCGCCGTCAAGTCCGTCCCCGGCGTCGTCCTCGCCGACGTCCACAGCGATTACGACCACAACCGCAGCGTCTTCACCTTCCTCGGCCGGCCGGAGGCCGTCGTGGAGGCCGC
>JAKPCH010000084.1 GCA_029553375.1 Deltaproteobacteria bacterium
CCCGTTTTCCCCCATCCGCCGGGCCTCCTCGGGATGGTCGAAAAGCCAGCCGATCGCCTCCGCAATGGCCCTCACGTCCTTGGGATCCACCAGCAGGCCGGCCCCGTTCTTTACGACGATCTCCCTCCACAGGGGAAAATCTGAGGCAATGACCGGTATCCCCGCGGACATGTACTCGAACAACTTGTTCGGCTGCGCGGCGACGTGGTTCTTGAGGGGATGAAACAGGACGAGACCGGCCCGGGAGTTACCCAGGACCGCGGCGAGTTCCTCCCGCGACAGGAGGCCGAGATATCTAACGCCCGTCATGTCCGCTCCGGATAACACCTCCCCTTCCAGTTCGGGAGGGCTGAACTCCCCCGCCAGCAAAAGCGTCGCTTCGGGACGCCCTCTCATCAGGGCCATGGCCCCTATCATCTCCCGGATACCGCGACTTTCCGAGATACCCCCGGCATAGACGACATGATAGGGCCGCCGCTGATAGGGAACACTACCTGTGGCTGATAATTCCCCTGCAAGTGGATAATTCCGGGCGACCGCCACTTTCGCGGCGGGAAAGAGGTCACCGATGGCCGGCGTCGCCGCCACGGCGGCATCGAAGAAGGTCATCCCCACCCTCTCGGCGAGACGGACCCCCCGGGCGAACAGACGTCTCCAGAAGTCCGGCAGCCAATCCCGGTCGGCCTCAAGGATAGAGGCACCATAATCCTCATGGACATCGTAGATGACCTTCTTACCCCTGATCTTCAAGAAGATGCCGACGGGGATCAATTCGGGATCGTGGAAGTGATAGAGGGCCGCCCCCTCTTGGAGGGCCGCCGCCAGGATCGTCCCCAGGCCTACTGTCATCCTCTTGAACCGGCGGGCAGGGTCGAGAGGCACGCCGCGGATCTTGACCCCCTCCTCCACCCGCGTCCCTTGGCCGG
This sequence comes from Deltaproteobacteria bacterium, assembly GCA_029553375.1. GTDB lineage: Bacteria > Desulfobacterota > Syntrophia > Syntrophales > UBA8958 > JAKPCH01. Next base: position 927 of record JAKPCH010000084.1, read on the forward strand.
GGGCGATAAGGACGACCTCGTAGCCGCCCTCCGCCAGGGAGCGACACTCTTTCCGGAAGATCCGGACATCCCCCGCCGCATGGACCGTGGTCAGGTGGGCCACCTTGAAAGGGAACACGCCTTTTGTAGGAACCTCGTCAGCCAATCTTACATCCGAAGCGATCAGGCGACCAAGACCGTTCTTTTCTTTGTCAAGACCGTCAAACTCATGACGACCCGATCGAGGAGAAAACAGATAATGAGGATCACCAGGAAACCGTGGGTGACCAAAACGGTCGTGTAAAAGGTGTGGACCACGTTCACCGCCGCGATGCCGCAGGCGGCGGCGACGACGGTCAGCATCACCGTGGTCATACGCCTGTAAATGATCAGGGCCAGATCGAGAAGCCAGGTCAAAACCAGACACAGAGGAAGGGCTATCCAGCCGAAACAGGCGTAATAAAGAAAAACCGTTGCGGCGTTGGCGCTGATCGTACCTCCCTCCGGGCGGTAATATCTCCCCACGACATTCAGGATGTCCACGGGTCGAACACCGAACCAGGGGGCCAGCTTCTCTATCCCCGCAACGCCCCACAGACCGTGATTCGTTACATATTGGAGATGCCACTGGGCGTCTTCCGTCATGCCGTAGCCGATCGTTCTTTCCACGATCGCCTTGTAGCTGTTCGTCACCCCGGACGGATCAAGACTCTCACCCCTGCGCAAAAAATCCAACACCGCAGGGAGCGTTAGGATCAAAAGTAAAATCAAGGCGATCTTTCCGGGTCTGAACGGCAGTCCCTTCACCAACAAAACGGCGAATATCACCGCCAGGAGGATCATGACTCCAGGTCCGCGGGCCCCGGTGATACTCACCGTGATCAGTATCGGCAGTAATAAAAGTGTCGTCAGAAACGCCCGGCCGACGCGCCTTGCCTGCCAGTGATTGAGGGCCTTGATCCCGATGAGACATGCCAGAACGGGTGCAATGGCGCTGTTGAAGATGCTGTAGGCATATTTCAAGGTCTTGTTCGAAAGCAGTTTGAGAGATTGTTCCCTGGCCAGTTTGGAGTTTTCCGGCCGAAAAAGCATGGCATATAGACCCGTTTGGTCCCAGGGCACGACGGACAAATACCACACCAAAATCCCCAAGGACACAAGGGTCAGGGGGGCATAGACCCACAATTCTTCCCTTTTCATGTCCCCGGCTGAGTTGGTTATGGCGGCGAAAATCTCTTTGGCCGTTTCCCCTCCCATCTGAAGGGAACCGATAACCAAGAGGAGGGGGAAAAGGTGGGCCAGGAAAAAATAAACCTCCGGCGCCGCCATATTGCCGGCGATCTTTTCCCAATAGAGGGTGGAGGGCCATTGCACCTGGACGTGGAAAAAGAGGGCCACGATCATGCTGGGTTTAATAAATAAATGGCGGCGATACAGAACCCCGAAGAGCAGGAACGCGGCCGTCATCAATAGATAAAGCCAGGCGATAAGCGTTACGCCCCCTAAACCCACGATCAGTCTCTCTTCAAACGATGATAGAGCTTCCGCAACGTCTTTGACCGGAATAGAGGAAGGCGTTTGTAAGATGGGTAATCCCAAAAGGTCCGGGTGGGGGCCTTCATGATCGCCTCGAATTCCGCGGCGCTGATCCCCATTTTTTCCAAGAACAGGGTCTTATCCAGCTTAAGTTGCTCTTCCGGGTAATGTTCCCTTACCATCTCCTCCAGCGCCTCTGCGCGGGAAAGTTGACCAGACCATACGAGGGAGGAGAGATGGAGCCTCCTCTTGTCGAAACCGAATTTTCTCGGCAAGATGTATCCCTGATAGAAACGGGTATAGACGGATTCGTAATGCTTGGCCTCATACGGTTCCCAAGCCAATCGTTCCTTGAGGACCTTCACGACCTCGTCCTTTACATAGTCGATGTAATCCAATAGAGGCACCCAGCGGATGCGCCGTAGAACGGTGTAATAGAAGAATCCCCAGGGACCGTAATGATAATATTTCCCGAGGCGCCTGGTGCCGAACAGGCGGTGAACACCCTTTATGTACCGCCAGTCGCCGTGACCCTGGGACCAAGCCGGGACACCCCCCCCCTCCGTCGCCATGTTGTGGCCGCTGATGATGAAGCGAACACCCTCCCGGGCCGCTACATAGTAGAGGCACGCCAGGAGAGCATGATCCGTCGGTATCTCGGAATCGGGGGTCGATGCCTTTAGGAAGGCCAGTTGCAGGTCCCTAAAGCCTTCCCAGTCGACCTTGCAAATCTCGAGATCGATATCGAGGATCTCCGTGGCCTTTCTGATGTTAGCCTCCGCCAAAGAGGTGTTCCAACAGTTGTCGAGGTGGACGGCCAAGGGACGCAATCCCAGTTTTTTCACAAGATAGGCACTATAGGTACTGTCAACCCCGCCGCTGACACCCAGGATGCAATCGTAAGGCTTCCCCCTCCCCGCCGCCTTTATTTCCGCGACCAAACGATCGAGAGCCCCGGGCTTCTTTTTTTCTAGATATTCGGGGCTCTTCACGAGCCGTTCATAACGCCGGCAATGGGAACACACCCCTTCTTCATCGAAGGTGATGTCCGGGTCGGAGGTGTCCATGATACAGCGCGTGCAGATGCGATAATCTTTTCTCATCGGTCCTCTGATAGTTACAGCTTTTTTCCCGGCATCCCAAACCTGAAAAGGCCTCCCTCTGTCTTGAGGAGATAGGAGCCGACCAGGATGAACAAAATCAGGGCACCGGCAATAACCGAATACATCTCTTCTAGAAAAACACAGAGAATTCGGTCGACCAGGACGGAGACAGCCGCCCACCCTACGGCGAGGCATAAGAGACGCCCGGACAGGGACCGGCGAAAGCGGAGGATCTTAAATACCACCGCCAACCAGAGGAGGTAATAGACCGTCATGACGGCCGACTGCATGGATACGGCGACGAGGATGCTTTGGAAATACCATATCCCCGACAGCAAAGCGGTGATAGAAACGGCGGCGAAGATCGTCTCCAGGGTGAAAGCCAGTCTCTGCCTCCCGACGACGTCGAAGGTGCGGTCCAGCCAGTTGCCGAGGAGCGACGGTATGGCGGGGACGGATAAAATCGCCGCGTAAACCCCTGCTTCGCGCCATGGTTCCCCAAAAAACAGGGCAAAGAGCGAGGGGGCATGAAACAGAAAGAGGGCCCAGAAAGGCACGACGACGATCACCATTAGTTTCATGACGTTGGCCACCGTGGCCTCCAATCTTGGATAATCCCTCCCTGAGGCCTCCTGGAAGAAGACCGGGCGTAGGGAACTGCTCAACAAGCTGTTGGGCATGTTCACCAAGCGGGCGGAGAGACTGTAATAACCCGCCTCGCCCTTTGATCCGAACCGACCGAGGATAAGATAAACGACCCTTTCCCTTAAGGCGCCGACAAGGGTATAGGGGGTCATAAAGATGGGATAAACCCTGTATTTCCAAGACAATTCAGCCATTTTCGACCACGAGAGGACCTGGAGATCAGAAAACGGTATTTTTTTTAACGCCGTCCGGGACAGCCAGGCCAAGGCGGCAACCTGGCCGATGACGGAACCGAGGATGAGGCCGATGGCACTGCCGGTCCACAACACCCCCAGGCATATCTGGGCCAATATGGACGATATCGGTAAAAAGGTCTGCGTGATTGAATAACAGAGGAATTCCTGGGTCCTGACGAGCCATGCGCTCAAGGAGGCAAAGGCACCGGCGGCGGCTACCTGGAGGGGAAGGAGCCATAACCACCCGTGCAGCTCGGCCGCCAGGGACCTATCCAGGAAAACGGAACATAGAAAGGGCAGAAGGATTAAAACCAGCAAAGACACGGCGAGGGTCGACAAAAGGCCAACGAGGAGTAGGTTGAGACCGTCCCCGTGGTCCTCGGGCAAAACAACGGCCAGCTCGTAGCGAAAGGTCGCCACGGCCGCCACAATGAGGGCCGCGCTCATGAACACCGCCCAGACCCCATAGGCCAAGGGGTTGTAAATACGCGACAGGACCGGCATGGTCGCCGCGGTGAAGACCTGGCTCAACACCCCACCCACACCGATCGTAAGGACCCGCCGCCCAAAAGTCACGTTTTTTGATGATCGTCTTCCGAAGGATAGGTTACGTCAAATGCCCCGTTATCGCCCTAACCCGTCGCTCAGGATCACTTTGCCCTTTCGTCTTGCCGATGGCGAGAGACTCGACCTGCGGTTCACGGCCTCCAGTCCTGTCGGCGTTTCCCTAAAACGGGTCCCGCAGGAGGGGCAGAGGAGGTTATCGTCCAGCCCTTCGCCGCACTCACAGACATAGCCGATCTGTCTGGCGGGGTTGCCGACCACCAGGGCGTGGTCGGGGACGTCCCTGGTCACCACGGCGCCGGCGCCGACGAAGGCATAGCGGCCGATCGTGACGCCGCAGACGACGGTGCAGTTGGCCCCCAGGGTGGCCCCCCGCTTCACCAAGGTGGGACGGACCTGATCCATCTTCCCGATCTCCGCCCGGGGGTTGTAGATGTTCGTGAAGACCATGGAGGGACCGCAGAACACCCCGTCCTCGAGGGTCACCCCCTTGTAGACGCTGACGTTGTTCTGGATCTTGCAGCGGGCGCCGATGGTCACGTCGGGCCCGACGACGACATTCTGACCGATGTTGCAGTTCTCGCCGATCTTCGTCCCGGAAAGGACATGGGAGAAATGCCAGATCTTCGTCCCGGCGCCGATGGCGCAACCCGGATCGATCACGGCCGTCTCGTGGGCGAAAAAATCCGCCTGGCGGCCGCCCCGGACTTCCCCGTTCAAGCCCGGTATCCGCCTCTCCTTTTCCTCGAGGGAACGCTGACTGATCTCGAGGACCTTCAGGACCCGGAGGCCCTCCTCGCCCGTCGTGAGGGGCGCACCCCCCCCTTGGAAGGCGGCGATGAAGGCCTCGCACTCGGCCCTCAGGGGCTCCTTCCAGATGGGGGTGATGTCGATGCAAAGACCTTCCGCCTTCTGCGGCACCGGTTGGCCGTCGTGCCACTGGATCGTGTGGGGATAATGCACCAGCTTCTTCTCCACCACCTCCGTGTCGTCGAAGACGATCATGCCCTGAGTGCCCACGACGACCAGCTTCTGCTCCTTGAAGGGATTCAGCCAACTGACGAAGATGTGGGCGCCGATGCCCGAGGGGAATTTGAGATTCGTCACGGTCACGTCGGCGATGCGGGCATGGAGGAAATTGCTGCCCACGGCGTCCACGTAGGAGGGCTCCTCGCCCGTGAGACTCAGGATGATGGAGATGTCGTGGGGCGCGAAGGACCAGAGGATGTTCTCCTCCCGGCGGATCTTGCCGAGGGAAAGGCGCCGCGAGTAGATGTACTGGAGGCGCCCGATCACCCCTTCCCGGACCAGCTCCTTCAGACGGATCACCGCCGGGTGGTAGTGGAGGATATGTCCCACGAAGAGGGTCTTTTGCCTTTCCGCCGCCAGGCGGACCAGTCGTTGCCCCTCCTCGTAGGTGAGGGCCAGGGGTTTCTCGACAAAACAGTGTTTCCCCGCCTCGAGGACACGTCTGGCCATCTCGTAGTGGAGGGCCGCCGGGGAGGCGATAACGACCCCCCTGACCCCGCCGTCCGTCAGAATTTCCGCAAGATCCCTACAGACCGCCACCTCGGGGTAGAGAGAAGACATCTCTGCGAGGGTCTCCTTTGACTCGTCGCAGATCGTCTTGAGGACCCCCAGCTGATAAAAGTTGCGGACCAGGTTCCGGCCCCAGTAACCCGTGCCGACGACGGCAACGCATTTTTCGCTCATCGTTGATCCTTCATCCCTTGCCATGAAAACCCTCTTCCCGTCCCGCGGCCTTCAGTTCGGCCAGGATCCTGGCCGCCGCCCGGCCGTCCCCGTAGAGGGGGGGACGGCTCCCGGGGACGCGGGAATCCCGCACCGCCCGGATAATCCTCTCCCGGTCCGTCCCGGCCAGGACGTTCCAACCCGCCGCCACCGTTTCCACCCATTCCGTCTCGTCCCGGAGGGTCACACAGGGCACCCCCAGCCAGTAGGCCTCCTTCTGCACCCCTCCCGAATCGGTGAGTATGACCCGGGCGCCTTTCTGCAGACCGATCATGTCGAAGTAGCCCACGGGTTCAAGAACGATCAGACCGGGGACACGGCGTTCCAGAAGGCCCGGAAACGAGGTCCTAAGAGCCTTTTCCGTCCGGGGATGGAGGGGTAGGACGACGGGCGTTTCCCGGGCGAGATCCTCGAGGGCCTCCATGATTTCCCCCAGACGGCCGGGATCGTCCGTGTTCTCGCTGCGGTGGACCGTCGCCAGCAGATACCCGCCGGGCTCCAGACCCAGCCGCCTCGCGACAGTCCCCCCGGGATCCGTCTCCATCCGCCCCGCGGCGTAGGCGAGGGCGTCGGCCATGATGTCCCCCGTCTCGACCACCCCCTTCGTTATCCCCTCGGCGGCGAGGTTCGCCACGGCCCTCCGGCCGGGGCAAAACAACAGGCTCGCCAGGTGGTCGGAGATAACACGGTTTATCTCCTCGGGCATGAGGCGGTTGTAACTCCTCAGGCCCGCCTCGACGTGGGCGACGGGGATATGGAGCTTGGCGGCGGCGAGGGCCCCGGCAAGGGTGGAGTTGGTGTCCCCGTAAACCAGGACCCAGGCGGGGCGCTCCGCCTCGAGGACCCTCTCCACGGCCGCGAGCATCCTGCCCGTCTGTTCACCGTGGGAACCGGATCCCACCCCCAGGTGGTAAGCCGGCTCGGGAATGGCGAGTTCACGAAAGAAAACGGCCGACAGGCCGTCGTCGTAATGCTGACCCGTGTGGACGAGGACCTCCTCTATAAAACCCTCCCCCTCGTCCCTGACGGCCCTGGAGAGGCAGGCGGCCTTGATGAACTGGGGCCGGGCCCCGACGACCGTCACTATCTTCACGTCCCCGCTCTCATCCCCGCGGTCATCCCAGTAGGGCCCGGACGATCCGCTCCTGGTCCGTCTCCGTGAGGTAGGGGTGCATGGGGATGCTGAAGATCCGCCGGGCCACGTCCTCGCTGACGGGGAAATCGCCCCGGCGGTAGCCGAGGTAGGAGAAGGCACCCTGGAGATGGAGGGGTTTCGGGTAGTAGATCGCCGTGGGGATGCCCGCTTCTCTCAGCCGCCCCATCAAATCGGCCCGTTGCGCCTCGTCCCGGGCCAGGAGGGAGTACTGGGCCCAGGCGGAGATACTCTCCCCCTCGCCTCCCTCACGGTGGGGCGGCGGGACGACGAGGCGGGTGGAAGCAGCGAAGGCCCGGGAGTACCGGTCCGCCACCTCCTGGCGCCGCGACATCTCCTCGGGGAAGATCTCGAACTTCGCCAGGAGGATCGCCGCCTGGAGGGTGTCGAGGCGGCCGTTGATCCCGATCCGGACGTTGTCGTACTTGTCGCCGCCCTGCCCGTGGACGCGGAGGGAACGCAGCGTCGCGGCCAGGTCGTCGTCGGCGGTGAAGCACATCCCCCCGTCGCCGTAGCAGCCCAGGGGCTTGGCGGGGAAAAAGGAGGTGCAGGCGACATCCCCGAAGGAGCAGGACCGCCTCCCCCCGCGCTCGGCCCCGAAGGACTGGGCGGCGTCCTCGACGACAAAAAGACCGTGCTTCTTGGCGACGGCCCCGATGGCCTCGTAGTCGGCCAAAAGGCCGAAGAGGTCCACGGCGATGACGGCCCGCGCCCGGCCCGCGGCGACGCGGGGCAGGGGGTGGAGGGAGGGGTCCCCCTCCCTGAAGGCCGCCACGGCCCTGTCCAGGGCCGCCGGGTCGATGTTGTAGGTCTCGGGGTCGATGTCCACGAAGACGGGGACGGCCCCGAGGAGGCCGATCACCTCCGCCGTGGCCACGAAGGTGAAGGGGGTGGTGAAGACGGCATCCCCCGGCCCAACACCTTGGGCCATCAGGGCCATCAGGAGGGCGTCCGTCCCCGAGGCGCAGGCGACGGCGTGTGCGATGCCCACGTAGGCGGCCAACTGCGCCTCCAACGCCCTGACCTCCGGTCCCATGATGTACTGCCCGTGGGCGAGGACCTTCCGGATGTTGGCATCCAGGCGCTCCCTGAGGAGCCCCTGCTGGGTCTTCAGATCGATAAATTCCATGTTATTTCAATCACTTTCCGTAATCGCTGTCTCCATACAGCTCCGCCCTCTCGATTACAAAGAGGGCATCGGGAGCCCCCAAACGGACCCGGCCGCCGGGGATCCCCTACGGCCGCTCCTCCCTCGCCTTCCCCGCCCCCGCGGCGCCCTCGGCGGCCTCTAGCTCCCGGCGGAGCTCCCTGATCTCCTCCTCGAGGCGCTCGTACTCGGCCATCTTCCGCTTCAGGAAGAGGTAGGTGGTCCGGGTCTTCTCCTCGATTCCCCGGGGGGTGAGCTTGTAGAGGTAGGAAATCTTGTTGCCGGAGGTCTTGAAGTTGTCCACCTTGACCAGTCCCCGCTGGATGACGGAGCGGATCAGGTAGTTCACCTTGCCGAGGCTGAAGCCGAGACGGGAGGAGATCTCCCGCTGGGTCAGGGCCGGGTTCTCCCGGATGACCGCCAGGATCCTCATGATGTCTTCGCTTTCCTGCGGGGGGATAGGGTCCGGCAAGGGGCTCTCCTTGTGTTCAACTCTTGAACAAGCTCGGTCCTACTCCGAGAGACAGGTCTTGTCAAGGGAAAACTCACAGGTATTTATGACCTTCGAGACGATAAAGAGTCCAGGGCTCCTCCAACCCTTTCAGGGCCTCAGGAGACCGCAGTGCCACAGGAGGAGGGATCCGTAAAGGGAGAGGCGGCGGCGGAGGTTTCGGGCAAGGCCGAGGGTGGCGACGACGCCCCCGAGGGTGAGGAGGAAATCGACCAGGAGGCGGCAGAAGACGACGACCCGCACGGCAAGGCAGTAAAGAGGTCCGTGCCATTTACGGAAGTAGTGATAGCGGGCTTTATAGAAGGCGATCCGAGAGGGGAGGCGGTGGCCGACGCTCTGTCCCTGGAGGTGGTAGATCCGGGCCTGGGGGACGTGGTAGACCTTGTAGCCCGCCCGTCGCATCCGGTAGGCCCAGTCCGTTTCCTCGAAGAAGAAGAAATAGTCCTCGTCGAACCAGCCCACCCGGTCCATGGCGGACCGGCGGACCATGAGGCAGGCCCCGATCCCCGAGTCCACCTCCACGGGCCCTTCGTGTTCGTAACGTTTGGAGGGGAACCGCCGGGGGAAGAGATACTCCAAAAGGGGCATGTTGAGGGTCAGGGTCAGGAGGCTGGGGAAGGCGGCGATGGAGTTCTGCTTCGTCCCGTCGGCGTTGAGGAGCTGGCCGCAGGCCATGGCGGCCTCGGGATGGTTTTCCATGAAGTCGAAGAGGATCAGGGCCGCCCGGGGCGTGAGGACGGCGTCGCTGTTGAGGAGGAGGGCGTAGCGCCCCCTCATGACGGCGAAGGCCTGGTTGTTGGCGGCGGCGAAGCCCCGGTTGACATCGTTCACGATGAGGCGCGCCCGGGGGAACATCGCGGCGACCATGGCGGCACTGCCGTCGGCCGAGGCGTTATCCACGACGATGACCTCGTAGGAGAGGCCTCCCATGGTCGCCTCGACGGAGGCGAGACAGTCCCGAAGGAGATCCCGGGTGTTGTAACTGACGACGATGACACTGATGTCCGGATCGTTCATGGAAAAGGGGATTCCTCGGTGGGGAGGTCCTTCAGGGGAGGCCCCCCTCCCCGGTCCCGGCCGCGCTGAGGCGGGCCAGCTTGGCGTACTTGAAGAACTTGTTCACGCTGTCCGTCACCGCCAGCGTCAGGCCGGCCCCCCCGTCCAGGGCGCCCAACCGCAGGAAGTAGTCCTGAATGAAGGTGAAAAAGGCCCGCCAAAAGGCCTCGTAGACCGTCGCCCGGCGTCCCTCCGCGAAGGCCGTCTCCGCCGCCAGGGTCGAGTAGCGGTCGATCTTCGCAAGGATCTTCCCCAGGTCCCCTTCCGTGTAATGTAGGATGGGGGCCGCGAGGGGCAGGACCAGGCCGTCCACCTCCACCCCCTCGTGGACCGCCGCCGTGCTCATCCGTCCCCGTCCCCGCCGAAAGAGGCGTGTCAGGCGGTCGGGCCACCAGCCGGCATGACGGATCCAGCGGCCCTGGAAGTAGTTCTTCCGGGGGAAGCTGAACCCCGCCACCTCCCCGTCGGCCTTCCCCAGGGCCGCGGCGATGGCGGCGGCCGTCTCGGGGGGTACCCGCTCGTCGGCGTCGAGGACGAGGATCCAGTCCCGGCGGCAGAGATCGACGGCGAGTTGCTTCTGGGCGCCGAAACCACCCC
>JAKPCH010000024.1 GCA_029553375.1 Deltaproteobacteria bacterium
TGGTGCGCGCCCAGTTTGTGCCCGGCGTGCGTCATGGGCTGGGCTGGCGGGGCTTGAAACAGTCTGTCACCGTGGAAAGGGAAGGCTGGACGGCCCGAATCGCTGGATATGATGGCGTTTTCGGCCTGTGTTTGACGGGTATAGAGGACGCGCCGGGATGGGTCATCGGCACGTTCGGCCTGAGTTATTTCCCCGCCGGCGACGAAGCATTGGTCGAGCTATGCTCGCTGCGCGCCGCGGCCAGGACCCAACGCCCCGATTACATGACCCTCGTCCGCGAATTTCTGCTGCACGAGGAGATGTCCACACTTTTCAGGATCGGCACGCTGATTCTGGCCCTCGATATCGGGGAACACACAATATATCTGGGCATGGAAAGCCTCTCTGCGCTGCGTAGTGTTGCCCGGGACGGGGTCAACCTTCCCCGGGACGGGCGGATGGTGCCGGTGATTGAACCCGGCGGCGTGGATCAGAATTTTCCAGCCCTACAAATCACGCGGGTATTTTTTGACGTTCTGGCTGCCTCGCTGGCGTTCCATCTAGAAGAGACCCCCTGCCGTCTAAGAGAGCGGTCTTTTCCCGGTACAGAAATCGTCTACGATTCGGCAGGGGCGATCCAGACAGTACCCGCAACGGATGTCGAGGAAGTCCTCGTCGGCTTGGGGTACGGTGAGGGCCGCATTGACGAACTCTTCGATGTCCTTGCCGGTGCCCGCGACGACCCGGTTAGGGACCTGCAGTGGCAACGGGGTGAGGCCATCCCTAAGTGTTACGAGGCAATGCGTTGGTGGAATGCCCGCCGGACGAGGGACTACAAGACGCTCGACAAGAAAAGCCTGGGAATCGATGAGCGGCCGCCGCTCATCATCGTGGCGGGTTTTCTGGGCGCGGGCAAGACGAGTTTTCTTCAGCACTTCATCGACTACCAGACCCAGCGCAGCCGCTTTGTCGCGGTGATCCAGAACGAAATCGGCGAGGTCGGTCTGGACGGCAAGCTCCTGGACTACATGGTGACCGAGATCGACGAGGGATGCGTCTGCTGCAGCCTAGTGGGTAATCTGAAAAGGGCTGTTTACGACATCCTCTCGAGTTTCCAGCCCGATTTCATCATTCTCGAAACCACGGGGGCAGCCAACCCTCTCAATCTCCTTGAAGAGATCGGCGAGTTGGAAGGGCTGGTGCGGTTCGACTGCACGGTCACCGTGGTGGATACGCCCAATCTCGATTCTACACTGTCCCGCTTTTCGATTGCTCTGGATCAAATTCGCGCAGCAGACGTCCTGCTGCTGAACAAGTGCGACCTTGTAGACGACGAATGCCTGGAGACGGGGCGGAAACTTCTTCGGGAGATCAATCCCGAAGCGGTTGTATTCACGACGACGCGGGGCAATTTGAACCCGGCCCTCATTTTCGACATGGAAGACCAGTGGCGGGGAGAAAAGGTATTTCCCATAACGGGGGGGTCGAGCCGTTCCGTTCATCACTCTCACGATCATGACGAACTGCGGTGTAAAACTCTAATCATTCCGAAACCGCTGAACCGTGAGGAATTCCTTTACACTGTCGAGTCTCTCCCGGCGGCGGTCTTCCGTATCAAGGGAATAATCGAGTTCACCGACTCCCCCCAGCCCATGCTGTTTCAGTATGTCGCCGGGCGATTTGAATTGTCGCCGTTTCCACAGCCCGGAATAACCGCGCGTTTTCTGACCTACATTGCACAAGGTGGTGAGACCGATCTGGTCGGCAACGTCTTGAAGGTGTAAGAAAAGCGCGGTGGGATGGGATTGACGGACAGTAAAGGGAAAGAGCAACGGAAGAGGCGGGTGATCCCCGGCACAAATCGTTGAAAGGGGGCCGTTATTTTCAGCGGCCCAGGGCGTTGAGATCCCGAGGGGGGACGTCACAGTTTCTGATCCCCTGCAGGAAGGAATATCGGAGTTCCGATACAGGTTAAATATTTGAATTCATTTAGATATCTGCGACGTTAGAAAAATTTCCTGTCTTGGCGCGGCTTCCCGGGTTTTAAGGGCCGCAAAAGCACGTCATACAAGGGTTTGCGGATCGCTTCCTTCAGAAATTCCGTCCATTTATTGCCGCGATTTTTTTGAGGTCAAGACGGAGGTCCCGCCCGTCCTCGGCGGCCCCGCCCGCCGTGCCGGGGTCAAGTGTTTCGGCGGCCCTCTCTTCATGGCCTGTCCACGGGCCCGGGGGAGGGGGCTACAAATAGGGGGACACGATACCTATTTTTTTCGAAAATTTACCGAGATATTTCAGGTAGTTAGAAATTAAGTATCGTGTCCCCCGATTTTACGGCACCCCCCTTGACAGTGGCGTCGGGGTGACTAAATTAGGGCCGAAAAAAGAAATTCTTCCGCAATATTAGAAAGTTAAGCGAAAGGAGGTAGATCTGTATGTTTGGTCCCCACATCTGGAGATACGGCCGGGTGCTGGATCCCTTTGCCGAGATGCTGCGTTTGCGAGACCAGATGAACCGCATCTTCTCGGGGATCGGGCAGCCGGTGGCGGCCGCTTACCCGGCGGTGAACATCTGGGCGGGAGAGACCGGGGCCGTGGTCACGGCGGAATTACCCGGCATGGATCCGGAGAAGATAGACATCTCGGTCCTCGGTGACACCCTCACCATCGCCGGCAGCAGGGAACCCGAGGCGGTCGGCGAGGAAGACACGTACCACCGGAAAGAGAGGAACGGCGGGAGCTTTACCAGGACCCTCCAGCTTCCCTTCCGGATCGATGGAGAGAAGATCGAGGCGCGTTACGAAAAGGGTATCCTTACCGTGACCCTCCCCCGCCAGGAGGCGGACATGCCCAAGAAGATCGCCATCAAGGGCAAATAGGAAAGGAGGTCGGGAACATGGAAAAGGAGAGCAAGGATCTCAAGAAGCAGGAGGCCCCCGTGCCCGAGGGCGCGGAGAGGATGCGCAACCGGAAGGTCTATGTACCGAAGGTCGATATATATGAAAACAAGGACAGCATCGTCCTCGTGGCCGACATGCCCGGTGTCGACGAAAACACGGTGGACGTGACCCTGGAGAAGAACGTCCTGACCATCACGGGCACCGTGGAGGCCGTCAGGCCGGAGGGGATGAACCTGGCCTACGCCGAGTACGACACGGGTGACTATCAGCGGGCCTTCACCATCTCCGACGAGGTGGACAAGGACCGGATCGAGGCCACGGTGAAGAACGGCGTGTTGCGTTTGACCCTCAACAAGGCCGAGAAGGCCAAGATCAAGAAGATCGCCATCAAGGCGGAACATTGAAAAAACATCGGGAGGTGATGAACATGTTCGGTAAATCACTTCTGCCTGCGGTTTTCGGACAGCGCGGTCTCCTTTCGGGCCGCGAAGAGGAGCATCCCTTCCTGAGCCTCCAGAGGGAGATGAATCGGCTCTTCGACGATTTCTTCAGGGGCGCGGGCATGCCTTCCCTCTTCGAGGGCGAGGGCGGCCGGTTCTACCCCTCCGTCGACGTCCGTGACGCCGAGGGGGAGATCATCGTCCAGGCCGAGCTCCCCGGGATGGACGACAAGGACATCGAGGTCCTCCTCACGGACAACGCCCTGACCATCAAGGGGGAGAAGAAGGAGGAGAAGGAGGACAAGGGGAAGGGCTACTACCACATGGAGAGGACCTTCGGCGCCTTCTCCCGGACCATCCCCCTGCCCGGCGGCGTCGACACCAAGAAGGCGGAGGCCAAGTTCAAGAAGGGCGTCCTGACCATCAGCCTCCCCAAGACGGAGGAGGCCAAGGCCAAGGTCAAGAAGATCGCCGTGAAGTCCGAGTAACCCCCCTCGACCCGGGCCTTCCTTCGGACATGAACCGGGGGATGCGCCCGGGTATTTTTTTTGCTAAAAGACCGGTCGGCCGCCTGTCATGACGGGGCGGCGAGGGAGGGCCCGGCGATGAAAAGGAACCCACGGCCCCTGATGGGCCTCGTTTTTGTCCTCGTTGTTGTTCTGTCCCTGGGGGCCTGTGCCGAGGGGGCCAAACGCCTGCGGCCCTCGGGGGTCCAGGGGGTCCTCGGGGATGACGGGGCGTTGCCCTTCGGGAGTTACATCGAGAGGCAGCGGGCGGCGATCCGGGCGGCCCGGACGGACCTGGACGGTCCCTACGGCGCCTCCGTAGTGGACTGGAACGCCCCCTTCGAGCTCCGGCCCGCGGAAGGACCCGCCGTCCGCGGGCCGTCGGGCCGTTACCGGCGGGCCATCCTCCTCACCCACGGCCTCTCCGATTCACCCTACATGATGAGGGCCGTCGGGAGCTTCCTCCAATCCCGGGGTTTCTTGGTGCGGGCCGTCCTCCTCCCCGGTCACGGCACCGTCCCCGGTGACCTCCTCCGGGTGGACCGCCTGGATTGGATAAAGACGGTGGAGTACGGCCTCGGGACGATCAGGCAGGAGGCGGAGGAGGTCTATCTGGGCGGTTTCTCCACGGGCGGCGCCCTCAGCTTTCTTTTGGCCCTGCGGGAGCCGGACATCCGGGGGCTGGTCCTCTTCTCCCCCGCCTTCGCCGTCAAGGACCGGCGCGCCCCCCTGGCGGGGGTGGCGAGGCTCTTCAAGGACTGGGTGGGGGGCCCGAGGGCCGACCTGAATCCGGTGAAATACGAGTCCTTCGCCGTGAACGGGGCCTACCAGATCTACCTCCTCACCAGGGATATCGAGGAGGAGATCGACGCCGGGAAGAGGGTCCGCGCCCCCGTCTTCGTCGCCGCGAGCGCCCAGGACGCCACGGTGGACACAGGGCGGACCATGGCCGTCCTGTCCAGGGCGGCCCTTTCCCCCGCCGGGGTCTTCATCGTCTACACCAAGGACGTCCCCGCCTGCCGCCGCCTCGCCGATCCCCGCGTCGTCTGCGTCAACAGCCGACTGGAGGACCGCTCCGTCCTCGATTTTTCCCACACCTCCCTGACCATTCCCCCCGGGGACGGCCTCTTGGGAGAAAGGGGCCTCTGGCGCGACTGCCTCCACTACGGGGACGACCCGGAAAGGCTCAAGGCGTGTCTGACCCAGGACGGGATCAACCTGGGTGAGATCAGCGAGGAAAACCTCAAAACGGGCGTCGTGAGGCGCCTCGGTTTCAACCCCCTCTTCGACGACATGCTGGGGCGCCTGGATCGCTTCCTCTCCCGTTGACCGGCGGGGGCAAAAGGCCTATAGTCGGTCTGTAGGCCGGAAATTGAAAAAGCGGGTGGAACATGACGGACAATGATCAAGGGGTTTGCCGGCACGACGAGGACCAGCGGGGGTCCCTCGAGGAGGCCCTCCGGGAGAGTGAGACCCGCTGGCGTTTCGCCCTCGAGGGGGCCGGCCACGGGGTCTGGGACTGGGACGCGCGGACGAACCGGGTCTATTTTTCCCCCCGGTGGAAGGCCATGCTGGGTTACGAAGAGGACGAGATCGGGGACACCCTCGAGGAATGGGAAAAGCGGGTCCACCCCGACGATCTCGCCGCCTGCCGGGAGGACCTGCGGCGCCATTTCCGGGGGGAGACGCCCCTCTACGAGAATGAGCACCGCCTCCTGTGCAAGGACGGCACCTACCGCTGGATCCTCGACCGGGGCATGGTGGTCCAGCGGACCCAGGAGGGCGAGCCCCTGCGCGTCGTCGGGACCCACACGGACATCCACGAGCGCCGCCTGGCCGAGGAGGAGGGGAAGCGCAGGGCCTCACGCATCCAGGAGGAAAACCGCGTCCTGAGCCGCATCGCCTCCTCCGAGGCCGTCGCCGCCGGCCAGGTGGAGGTCGTGGCGAGGATGATCACGGAATCGGCGACGGCGGTCCTCGGCGTGGAGAGGGGTGAGGTCTGGATACGGCGCGAGGGGGGAGGGGGCCTGACGAACGTCGATACCTACGCGTACTCCCGGGGGACCCATGCGGGCGGCGAGACCGTCGCCGAGGATCGTTTCCGCAACGAGTTCGAGGCCTGCGGCGAATCACGGCACATCGCCGCCCAGGACGCGCCCTCGGATCACCGCCTCGGTTCGTACGTCAAGGAACGTCTCCTTCCCCAGGGATTCGCCTCCGTCCTTGTCGGCCTCATCCACGTCCGGGGCGCCGAGGCGGGTCTTATCCTCTTCGCCCACCGCGGCGGGACGCGGCGCTGGGAGGTGGACGAGACGGCTTTCTGCAGTCAGCTGGCGGACCAGATCGCCGTGACCATCGTCAACGGCGAGCGCCTCCGGGCGGAGGAGGAACTGCGGGAGAGGGAGAGGCTCTACCGCGCCCTGACGGACAACATGAACGACGTCCTGTGGACGACGGACATGGATCTCCGCCTCACCTACGTGAGCCCTTCCGTAGAGAAGGTCCTCGGTTTCACCCCGGAGGAGCGCATGAGGCAGTCCCTGGAGGAGCAGATGACCCCCGAGACCCTCTCCGCGGCCCTGGCGAGGTACGCCGACGAGGTCACCCACGACGCCGAGCGGGACCCGGACCGGAGCCTCCTGTTTGATTTCGATTACTACCACCGCGACGGTTCCGTCCGGCGTCTCGAGACGAGGCTGACCTTCCTCCGCGACGAAAACGGCCGTCCCGTGGGCATCCACGGGGTGGCCCGGGACGTCACGGCCTACCGGTTGGTGGAGAAGGCCCTTTCGGAGAGCGAGGAGCGCCACCGGACCCTGATGGAGAACGCCCCCGTAGGCTTCTGCATCGTCGACGCGTCGGGCAAGATCACCTATGTGAACCGCATTATCGAGGAGGTCTCGGGATACACGAGGGAGGAACTGCTCGGCCGCGACGGTTTCTCCCTGGCCATGATCGACGACGGGACGAAGGCCGTCCTCAGGGAGCGTCTCCTGCTCCGTCTCTCCGGCGGCCAGCCCGATCCCGACTACATCGAGATGCCCGTGACCTGTCGCGACGGCCGGCGGGTCTGGGTGGAGATGTACACGAGGCTGAACCGGGAAAACGGCGTCCCCGTCGGCGCCACCCTCGTCATGATCGACATCACCGCCCGCAAGGAGGCCGAGGAGGCGCGGGGCCGCCTGGAGGAGCACCTCCGGCGGGCCCAGAAACTCGAGGCCATCGGGACCCTCGCGGGCGGTATCGCCCACGATTTCAACAATCTCCTCATGGGGATCCAGGGGTACGCCTCCCTGATGCTCTTCGACCTCCCCCCCTCCCACCCCCACTACGAGCGTCTCCGCAGGATCGAGGAACTCGTCAAGAGCGGGGCCGATCTCACCTCCCAGCTCCTCGGCTTCGCCCGGGGCGGGAGGTACGAGGTGAAACCCTTGAACATGAACGCCGTCGTCGAGAAGAACGCCGTCCTTTTCGGCCGGACGAAGAAGGAGATCGTCATCCACAAGAAGTACGCCCCCGACCTCTGGACCGTCGAGGCGGACGAGGGCCAGATGGGGCAGGTCTTCATGAACCTCTTCGTCAACGCCTGGCAGGCCATGCCCGGGGGCGGGGAGATATACCTCGAGACGACGAACGTGGAGATAAGGGACACAAGGGCCTTCCCCTACACCGTCAAGGAGGGGCGTTACGTGAAGATCACCGTCACCGACACGGGGATGGGCATGGACGCCAAGACCAAGGAGAGGATCTTCGATCCCTTCTTCACCACCAAGGGGATGGGTAAGGGCACGGGCCTCGGCCTGGCGACGGTCTACGGGATCGTGAAGGGTCACGGGGGGATGATCAACGTCTACAGCGAGCCCGGTCACGGCACGACCTTTTCCGTCTATCTCCCCGCCTCGGAGAAGGAGATCCCCGAGGAGAAGGCCCCTCCCCGGGGCGTCCCCGGCGGGACGGAGACGGTCCTCCTCGTCGATGACGAAGAGGAGGTCCTCGAGGTGAGCCGCGAGGTCCTCACCTCCCTCGGTTACCGGGTCTATGGGGCCGCAAGCGGCCGGGAGGCCCTGGGGATCTTCCGGGAGAAGAAGGGTGAGATCGACGTGGTGATCCTCGACATGGTCATGCCCGGCATGTCCGGCGGCGAGACCTACGCCCTCCTGAGGGAGGTCGATCCGGGGGTCAAGGTCATCCTCGCCAGCGGCTACAGCCTCAACGGCCAGGCCCGGGACATCCTCAGGATGGGCTGTCGGGCCTTCATCCAGAAACCCTTCTCGATCGGCGAGATCGCCCGAACCCTGAGGCAGGTCCTGGACGGTTGACCTTTAGGGGGAGGAAGGCCCTCAGTAGCGCTGTCCGATGAAGAGGCCGACGGTCTGGCGCCGTCCCTCCGCCAGACCGTAGTAGAGATAGGCGGGGCCGATAAAGGTCTTGGCGCCGAGGAAGAGGCTCCCCGCCCAGATCAGGGAATCCCAGTCCATGGGCGCGTCCTTGGGCCAGGCGTTCCCCGCCTCGAGGGAGGCGCCGAGGTAGAGGGTGGAGCGGAAATTGCCGAGGCCGAAGGTCCCCAGGTCCGTAAGGGTCACCAGGCGTCCCAGACCGATCTCCCGCCCGGCGAGCTCGCCCGGGAGATATCCCGAGAGGTTGAGAAAACCCCCCGTCGTGTAGGCATCCTCTATCAGGCTGTCGCCGTCCACCATGCCCATGTAGACAAAACCGGGTATGACGGTGAGCCGACGCCAGGTCACGGCCTGGTCGACGCCCACCTCGAGGCCCGTGGCCTTGAAATCGGAGCCCACCTCGGGGAGGTTGGCCTTGACTGCCCCCCGGGACCAGGTGCCGCGTTTCGGGTAATCGGCGTTGTCCATGGTGTCCACGGCGAAGAAGGAATAAAGGCCGCCGCGATTCCCCGAGCCCGATTCGTACTCTGGTCCCCCCACGTTGACCCGGTAGGCCCCGTAGGATCTCCTGAGGCCCACCCTCAACTCCCCCCAGTTCCCGAAACGTCTCCCCATGTCTATACCAGCCGTGAGGTCCCGATCGCGGTAGCGGGCGAGGATGGTCCCCGGTTCGTCCCGTTTGTAGAGGTTGATGTTCCTCTCCATGTATTCCACCAGGGGGGCGATGAAGTAGCGGTTCCCGGAGTCCAGGGGCTGATAGAACTCCGTGGCGAGGCGCGGTGTCTCCCCTATCTGGAAGGAGTTGCGCCACTCCGCCCCCAGGGAGTTGACGGCCGTCCTCGTGAGTTGCAGGCCGATGGTGTAATCGCTCGACCCCGAGAAGTTGTCGGCGAGACTCAGGTTGAAGCGCATGAAGGTCGGGCCCCAGGATTTCTCCACGGCCTTGATGGCCAATCCCCTTCTGTCGTCCTTCTTCTCCAGGTTGAAGTCCACCCGCTCGAAGATGTCGAGGCCGTAGATGCGGTTGATGTCATCCTTCAGGGTCTTCATGTCCAGTTTCTGTCCCTCCTTCGTCTCCACCTGGGAGGCGAGGACACGGGGGGAGAGGGACGTCTTCCCCTCCACCCTCACGTAATCGATCACGGGGGGCTGGAAGGGCGCCCGGCGATGCTTGGCGAGGAAGGCGTGGAATTCGTCCGGGGGCACCGCCAGGGTCTTCAGACGCTCCTCCTGGCTCGCCGCCGCTTTGTAGCCGATGGACAGGGCCTCGCGGACGCGGGAGAAATCCGTCGTCCCCAGGTCTTTGAGATCGGGCCTCAGGAGGATGTCTTCCTCTTTCAAAGTGGAAAGACGGGCCGCGACGTTCTGCTGGATCAGGATGGTCATGATCTGGGCCGTGATGCTCGCCGCCGACTGGAGGCCCTCTTTCTTCCTCAGGGGCGTGGCGATGTCGACGACGATGAGGACCTCGGCGCCCATGGCCCGGGCGACGTCCAGGGGCAGATTGTCGGCGATGCCGCCGTCGACGAGGATCTTGCCGTCTATCTCCACGGGGGCGAAGACGCCCGGGATGGCCATGCTGGCCATGACGGCCCGCGCCAGGTCCCCCTGGTGGAGGGAGACGGCCTTGCCCGTCTCGATGTCCGCCGCCACGGCCCGAAAAGGTATGGGCAGGCGGTCGAAGTCGCCTCCTTCGGCCACGTGGATGAAGAGTTCCTTCATGATGAGGCCCAGGTTTTGACCCGCCACGAGACCCTTGGCCATTTTTACCTTCCCCTCGCCGATGCCGATGTTGAGGTCGATGCGGTGAGAGAGGCTGTCCTCCTTGCGTCGGAAGGACATCTCCTCATAGGCCGGCCGGTCCGTGAAGGCCTTGTCCCAGGGGATGGTCAGGACGAGCTTCTCCATCTCCGCCGGTGAATAGCCGGCGGCGTAGAGGGCCCCCACGATGGCCCCCATGCTCGTGCCGGCGATGCAGTCCACGACGATCCCCCTCTCCTCGAGGAAACGCAGGACACCGATGTGGGCGATGCCCCTGGCCCCGCCCCCGCTCAGGACCAGGCCGATCTTAGGTCTCTTGGCGGTAGAGGCCGACGCCGGTGTATCGGGGGCCGCCGAAGCCGGAGAGGCCCCCGGGGCGACGAAGAAGGCCAGGGACAGAAGAAGGAGGTAAAAGAGGCGGGTGCGTTTTGGAGGTCGGGATCTGGAGACATCGGGAGGGGGCATGGACGCCGCCTCTTCAGCCCCCTTTGGCCTTCCAGACGAACTGCTCCCGTTCCACCGCCGCGGGGGGGATGCCCAGAGAGGCCAGTTCCCCGAGGGTGGCGTCCATCATGGCCGGCGGGCCGCAGAGATAAACGGCCGCCTCCTTGGTTACGCCGTGGGCCTCCAGGATCCGGGCGGACAGGCGTCCCGCCTCGTAGGAGACCGCCGGGAACCGCCCGTCACGGTAGGGCGACACGTCTTCCTCCCGGCTCAGGCAGTGGACCACCCTGAGGCTGATGAGACCCGTGAGTTCCTTGAGTTCGTCCGCCGCGAAGATGTCGTTGTATGTCTTGTTGGACCAGAACAGGGTGACGGGCAGGGGGGAGGCGACGTGGCGGAGGTGCCTCAGGACGCTCAGGAAGGGGGTGATGCCCACCCCGCCGGCGATCATTACGGCTTGTCGTTTTTTTTCAATGTCCCGGCAGAAGGTCCCGAAGGGTCCCGCGAGACGCACCGCCGTCCCCGGTTTGAGGTCCCTGATGGAGGCAGTGAAGGCACCTTCCCTCTTGATCGTCATCCGCACCTCGGGGTCCTCGGGGGCCGCCGAGATGGTGAAGGGGTGGGGGTCGCTCCAGCCCCCCGGCGCGGGGAGGCGCAGGACGGCGAACTGCCCCGCCCGACGGGCGGCCATCTTGGGGTCCGTCCCCGAAAGGACGATGGAGGTGACGCTTTCGTTCTCCGGGATCACCCTCTCCAGACGCCAGAGGTCCCTGACTTCTCCTTTGGGTGTTTCTTCATCCATGGTCCGACCTTTATCACAGGATGATCGAAAGTCCATCTTTTTTGTGTCGAACCCGGCGGGGTGGGGGCGCCCGTTTCCCCGCCCGGCCAAAAGGCCAAAAAAGGGTTGACACCGCGGGGCATTAAATATATACGAAACCGGTTATTTAAGGCCCTCCCCGGCGGGGGGTCGGCCGAAGGGCCTCCGGAAGAAGAGCGGGGATAATCCCAAATCATAGAAAGGAGCGCTTATCTATGGATGTCAGCAGGCGAGGTTTCTTGAAGATCTCCGGTGCTGTGCTGGCGGCAAGCGGTCTGGGTATAAGTCTCAGACCCGTGTCCGCTTACGCCCAGCCCTTGAAGATCAAGTATGCGAAAGAGACCACGACGATCTGCCCTTACTGTTCCGTGGGTTGCAGTATCATCGTATCCACGCGGGACGGGAAGGTGATCAACACCGAGGGCGATCCGGACAGCCCCATCAATCGCGGTTCTCTATGCAGCAAGGGCGGGTCTATCTATCAGATGGCGGTCAACAAGAACCGTTTGACGAAGCCCCTCTACCGCGCCCCCTACGCCACGGAGTGGAAGGAGGTCGAATGGGAGTGGGCCTTCGAGAAGATCGCCGAGAACATCAAGCGTAGTAGGGACGCCAGCTTTAAGGCGACGAACGACAAGGGCGAGGCGGTCAACCGCACGGAGGGCATCGCCTCCGTCGGGAGCGCCGCCTTGGACCTCGAGGAGTGTTTCACCTATCAGAAATTCTTGCGGGGGTTGGGCCTGGTCTACATAGAGAACCAGGCCAGGATTTGACACAGCCCGACTGTACCGGCTCTGGCAGAGTCGTATGGACGCGGCGCGATGACGAATCACTGGGTGGACTTCCGCAATGCGGACGTCTTTTTGATCATGGGCAGCAACCCCGCCTCCAACCACCCCGTCTCCTTCAAGTGGATCCAAGAGGCGGTGGACAAGCGGGGGGCGAAGATCCTCTGCGTCGATCCCCGATTCACCCAGTCGGCGGCCAAGGCCCATGTCTATGCCCCCATCCGCTCGGGCACGGACATCGCCTTCCTGGGGGGGATGATAAATTACATCATCGAGAACAAGCTCTATTTCGAGGAGTACGTCAAACACTACACCAACGCCTCCTTCCTGGTTAACCCGGCCTTCAAGCTCCCCGGGGAGAACAACGGCGTCTTCTCCGGCCTGGAGGGGGCCAAGTACAACAAGGAGACCTGGTCCTACCAGACGAACCCGGACGGGACAATCAAGAAGGACCCGACCCTCCAGGATCCCAACTGTGTCTTCCAGTTGCTGAAGAAGCACTACTCCCGCTACACCCCGGAGCTGGTGGAGAGGATCACCGGTACGCCCAAGGACAAGATGCTGGAGATCTACAAGATCTACGCCTCTACGGGCCGACCCGACCGGGCGGGGGTGGAGCTCTACGCCATGGGCTGGACCCAGCACACCGTGGGGACGCAGAACATCAGGACCATGGCCATCATCCAGCTCCTTCTGGGCAATATCGGCATCGCCGGGGGCGGTGTGGCGGCCATGCGGGGTGAGTCCAACGTCCAGGGATCGACGGATCACGGCCTGTTGTTCCACATCTGGCCGGGCTACCTGGGGACGCCCACGGGTTCCCTGGCGACTTTGAAGGCCTACAACGAAAAGCGGACGCCGACGACGAAGGAGAAGAACAGCCTCAACTGGTGGAAGAACTTCCCCAAGTACTCGGCGAGCTTCCTGAGGTCCATGTACGGCACCAACGCCACCCTCGAGGAGGCCTACGGCTACATGCCCAAGCTGGACGACGGGATGAACTGCTCGTGGCTCATGATCTTCGACCAGATGTACAAGGGCAAGTTCACCGGATTCTTCGCCTGGGGCATGAACCCCGCCTGCAGCGGCGCCCATTCCAACAAGGTCCGCCAGGCCTTGACGAAACTCGATTGGCTGGTGAACGTCAATCTCTTCGACAACGAGACGGGTTCCTTCTGGTGCGGCCCCGGGATGGATCCCACGAAGATCAAGACGGAGGTCTTCATGTTGCCCTGCGCCTCTTCCGTGGAGAAGGAGGGCAGCATCGCCAACAGCGGCCGCCTCCAGCAGTGGCGTTACAAGGCCGTCAATCCCCCGGGGCAGGCCCTGCCCGACGGGGACATCATGAGCGAGATCTTCTTCAAGGTGAAGGAGCTCTACGAGCAGCACGGCGGCCCCCTGAAAGAGGCCATCACGAAGCTGACCTGGCCCTACGGGAAGAAGACCCTGGACGGTCACTTCCACTACGATCCCCGTAAGGTGGCGGCGGAGATCAACGGCTTCTTCCTGGAGGACAAGAAGGTGGAGAACCCAACGAAGAAGGGGGAATTCCGGGAGTTCAAGAAGGGGGACCTGGTTCCCTCCTTCGCCTGGCTCCAGGACGACGGTTCCACCTCTTCGGGGTGTTGGATCTACTGCGGTTCCGTGTCGGAGAAGGGGATCCTCTCCATGCGGCGCGGTCAGGCCGATCCCACCGGCCTGGGTTTGTATCCCGAGTGGGCCTGGTCCTGGCCCGTCAACCGGCGGATCATTTACAACGGCGCCTCCGTGGATCCCACGGGCAAGCCCTGGGATCCCAAGCGGGCCGTCATTCAGTGGGACGGCACGAAGTGGGTCGGTGACGTCCCCGACGGTGTGGGTGACCCCGGTTCCGGGAGGCCGCCCTTCATCATGAAACCCGACGGGGTGGCCAGCATCTACGGTCCCGGCCTTTCGGACGGTCCCTTCCCGGAGCACTACGAGCCCCTCGAGTGCCCCGTGGAGAAGAACCTCCTGTCGCCCCAGAAGCACAACCCCGTGATCAAACGCTTCGACAAGCCCGGCGTGGGCTCCGATATCGACGCCTATGCCAGCGTCGCGTCCTGCGATCCCAGGTATCCCTTCATCTGCTCCACCTACCGGGTGAGCGAGCACTGGCAGACGGGCGTCCTGACCCGCTGGTGCCCCTGGCTGGCGGAGATGCAGCCCGGCATGTTCGTGGAGATGAGTCAGGAGCTGGCCCGGGAGAAGGGGATCAGGAGCGGGGACAAGGTGATCGTGAAGTCCTCCCGGGGGGAGGTGGAGTGCACGGCCATCGTCACCCCTCGTTTCAAACCTTTCGTCATCGACGGGAACGTCATCCATGAGGTAGGTATCCCCTGGCATTTCGGCTGGATCACGACGAAGGACCGGAAGTACAAGGCCGGGGACAAGAAGGCGGAGGTCTTCACCTTCGGTGATGCGGCGAACCTGCTGACTCCTACCATCGGGGACGCCAACACCATGATCCCCGAGAGCAAGGCCTTCATGGTGAACGTGATCAAGAAGTGAGGGGGTGAGAGAAGATGGCTGAAAAGGTAAAACTTATCGACGTTTCCAAGTGTACGGGTTGCCGCGGTTGTCAGTTGGCCTGCAAGCAGTGGAACCAGCAACCGGCTAAACAGACGGTCAATTACGGGAGCTATCAGAACCCCCCCGATCTCCAGGAGAACACCTGGACCTTGATCCGGTTCCAGGAGGTGGCGGAAAAGGACACGGTGAAGTGGCTCTTCCGTAAGGACGGGTGCATGCACTGCACCGACGCGGCCTGCGTGAAGGTTTGCCCCAGCGGGGCCTTGCACTACACCCAGTGGGGCACCGTGGGGATCCACCACGAGCGCTGCATCGGCTGCAAGGAGTGCGTGGCGGCCTGTCCCTTCCATATACCACGCTATGACCGGGTGACGGACAAGGTCTACAAATGTGACCTGTGCCTGAGCCGGATCGAGGCCAACCTGCTGCCGGCGTGCGTCAAGGCCTGTCCCACGGGGGCCCTGACCTTCGGGGACAAGGACAAGATGATCGCCAAGGCCTACGCCCGGGTCAAGGAATTGGGCGGCGACGCCAACGTCTACGGCGACAAGTTCGTGGGCGGCACCCACGTGATCTATGTCCTCACGGAGAAACCGCGGGTTTACGAGGGCCTGCCCCATAACCCCTCCGTGCCTCTCACCGTCACCATCTGGAAGGATCTCCTCAAGCCGTTGAGTCTCCTCGCCGCGGGCGGTGTGGTGGCCGGCTCCTTCCTCCACTACATAATCCACGGACCGAAACTGCCCGACGAGAACGGCAGCGAGGGGAAGGGAGGTGAATAGACATGAGGAAAGGATTGATTCAGGCCACCGACGCCTTCGAGAGGATAGTTCACTGGAGTCTGGCACTTTCCTGCCTGCTTCTGTGCCTCACCGGTCTGGGGATGATGTTCCATTCCCTCAATTTCATCGGGACGATCATGGGGGGATTGAAGTCCCTCAAGTACGTCCATAACTTTACGGGCCTGTTCTTCGCTCTGGCCCTGTATTTCACCATCCGCATGTGGTGGAAAGAGGCGGGGGTCTTCTCCATGCCCGAGGACCTGGAGTGGATCAAGTGCGCCGGCGGTTACCTGTGGCATGTGGACAAGGTCCCGGAAGTGGGGAAGTACAACCCGGGTCAGAAGATGTTCTTCCTGGTCGTGGCGGGTTGCGGGGCCCTGATGGTGGCCACGGGTCTCATCATGTGGTTCCCCCTGAGCTTCCCCCCCGCCTTCGTGCGTCTGATGTACATGCTCCACGCCCTGGGTTTCGTTGCGATCTTCGCCTTTTTCTTCGTCCACCTCTACCTGGGGACGGTGGGTTCGCCCGGGTCCCTGGATGCCATGCTCACCGGGTGGGTGACGAGGGCCTGGCTTAAGAAGCAGCATCCCAAGTGGCTCAAGGAGATGGAGGAGCACGGCACCCTCGTCGTTTACGGTGAGGAACCCCAGGCCAAGGGCCACGGCCACCACTGAGGTCCGCCGTCGGAAGTGATCAACGGGGGCCGGTTCTTTGGGACCGCGCCCCCTTTCTTTGTTTCCCGCCCGGAAAGAGGGTTGCCAATTACCGGGACAGGACTTATAGTGACGGAAGGAACGGCCCTTGAGGAGGTGGTAAAATGAAGCCCGCAAAAACTATCGTATGCGTTCTTTTCCTCGCCGTGTTTCTCGCCTCGGCCCACCCCGCCGGGGCCGAGGGTCTCCCCGCCGAGGGAGGGGTTCTACCCGAGCTGAGCCCGTCCTTCGTCTTGCCGAAGCCGAGGGACGGGGCCGTGATCATCCAGATCTTCAGCATGTACTGCCCCTACTGCCAAAGAAACGCCCCGACCGTCAACAGGCTCTACGAGAAGATCCTTTCCGATCCGAGGCTGAGGGATAAACTGCGCCTCGTGGGGATCGGGGTGGGCAATTCCCCCTTTGAGGTGGACCTCTTCCGAAACCGTTACCGCGTGGCCTTTCCCCTCTATCCCGACGGGGATTACCGGGTTCACAAGAAACTCGGCGAACCGAGGACACCCTATTTCATCGTGGTGAAGATAAACCCCGACGGCACCCACCGCATCGTCTATTCCCGCCTGGGGGAGATCGGGGACCCCGAGGCCTTCCTGAACGAGGTCCTTAACCTGACGGGCCTCAAGAAGTGAGGAGGGAGGGTCATGATGGAGAAAACAAAGACCGAAAGCGTCAGGCGGTTTTTCATCCTTCTGGCCCTCGCGGCGTCCTTCGTCTTCCCCGCCGAGGGGGGGTGGGCCCTCTCGGAGGCCTACAAGGGCAACATCTACAACCCCGGCAAGCTCCGCCCCAGGGACAGCCGCCTCAAGGTCGCGGTCGGCCAGAAGGCCCCCGACTTCACCCTCCCCGCCGTCGGCGGGGGGACGGTTACCCTGAGCAGTTTCCGGGGCCGGAAGAACGTCATGCTGACCTTCATCCCCGCCGCCTGGACCCCCGTCTGCTCGGATCAGTGGCCGGGTTACAATATCGTCGAGGACCTCTTCGCGAAGTTCGACACGGTCATCCTCGGTATCAGCGTGGACAACCTCCCCAGCCTCTATGCCTGGACCAATCAGATGGGGAAGCTCTGGTTCCCCGTCCTGTCCGATTTCTGGCCCCACGGGGGGGCGGCGAAACGGTACGGCCTTCTCAGGAGGGACGGCATGGCCGAGCGGGCCATCGTCATCATCGACAAGGGGGGGGTCATCCGCTACCTAGATGTCCACGACATCAACGAGCGGCCTCCCCTGGAAGGGATCGTCAAGGAGCTGGAAAAGCTCCCGTAAGGGTCAGGGTTTCTTTAGGGCCTCCAGGGACGCCGCCAGGGCCGAGACGGCCCTCTCCAGCTCCTCCTTCGTGTTCGACCTCCCGAGGCTGAACCTCACGGTGCCCGGGGCGTGTTCGGGGGGGACGCCGGTGGCGGCGATGACATGGGAGATCCTCGTCTCCCCGGCGGTGCAGGCGGCCCCCGCCGAGGCGGCGACGCCGCGCCCGTCGAGCTCTCGGACGAGGGCATCGCCCGTGACGCCCGGGAAGGACACGCTCAGGACGTGGGGTAGTCTCCGGAAGGGGTGCCCGTTGACCCGCGCCCCCGGTGCGATCTTCAGGATCGATCTTTCGAGATCATTCCTCAACTCCATCAAACGGGCCATCTGGACGGGCAGATCGGCGGCGGCGAGGGCGCAGGCCTCCCCCAGGCCGACGATCCCCGGGACGTTCTCCGTCCCGGTTCTTCTCCCCCCTTCCTGATGACCCCCGAACATGAGGGGTGCAAGGGGTGTCCCCCGCCTCACGTAGAGGGCCCCCACCCCCTTGGGGCCGTGGAACTTGTGGGCCGACAGGGAGAGGAGATCGACACCCAGCTCGTCGACGCGGACGGGGATCTTGCCCACCGTCTGGACGGCGTCCGTGTGGACCAGTATCCCCCGCCGACGGGCGTTGAAGGCGATCTCGGCGAGGGGTTCGACGGTCCCCAGCTCGTTGTTCGCGTGCATGACCGTGACGAGGAGGGTCCTGTCCGTCATGGCCCGGAGGGCCTCCTCGGGATCCACCGTTCCCGTACCGTCCACAGGTAGGTAGGTCACAGAAAAACCCCGACCCTCGAGGTGTCGGCAGGTGTTGAGGACGGCGTGGTGCTCCACCGCCGAGGTGATGATGTGGTCCCTCCCGGGTACCCCGGCCAGGGCGACCCCCAGGATGGCCAGATTGTCCGCCTCGGTGCCGCCCGCCGTGAAGACGATCTCGTCGCTCTCGGCGCCGATGAGGCCGGCCACCTGCGCCCTGGCCCTCTCCACGGCCTCCCTCGCCGCCGCCCCGAAGCGGTGGATGCTCGAGGGGTTGCCGAAATGGTTGGCGAAGTAACGCATCATGGCCCCCAGGACGCGGGCGTCGACGGGGGTGGTCGCGCAGTGATCGAGATAGATCGGTTCCGTCATTTTATGATCCTGAACATCTCCTTGGCCAGGGGGTCCGTCGCCGTCTTGAGGAGCTCGAAGAGGGCCATCTCCGTACTGGTGAGGACGGCGCCGGCGCTCGTCAGTTTCCGGATGCCGATCTCCCGGTCCCCGGCCTTGCGCGAGGAGACGGCGTCGGCGACGATATAGACCTCGTAGCCCGCCGCCAGGAGGTCCATGGAGGTCTGGTAGGCGCAGACGTGGGCCTCGATGCCGCTTATGAGGACCTGCCTGCGCCCCAGGTTCTCGAGGGTCTCCCGGAACCGCCCGTCGCCCCAACAGCTGAAGCTGTTCTTGACGATGGGCGTCACGCCCTCCAGGTGGACCATGATCTCGGGGATGGTGGGGCCGATCTTCACCTGTTCCGTGAGGACGATGGGCAAACCCAGGAGCTTTATGCCCCGGATGAGCTTCAGTGTGTTCCTGAGGAGCTCTTCCCGGTCGTCCATGGCCAGGTAGAGGTTTCCCTGGATATCGATGACCACCAGCACGGCCTCTTCCCTTTTGAGCATTTCTCCCTCCTTGATGAATGTTGTATCTTCCTCGGGGACGTTCACCGGCTGGCCCGTGTCTCCCTCGCCTGGGGCCCCCGCGGTCTCGGCAGGCCCGCGCGGGCCAGGGCGCTGGTGACGACGACGCCCGGGACGATCTCCCGCAGGTAGGACGTGACGTCGAGGAGGGCCTCGAGGCGGATGCCCGTGGACACCCCCATGCCGTCGAACATGAAGACGAGGTCCTCCGTGGCGATGTTTCCCGAGGCCCCCGGGGCGAAGGGACACCCCCCCAGGCCGCCGAGGGCGGCGTCGAACCTGCGGATTCCCACCTCGAAGGCCTTGAGGGCGTTGGCGAGGCCGAGGCCGCGGGTGTCGTGGAAATGGACGGCGAAGACGGTCTCGGGGAAGAGTTCCCGGCAGGAGGAACATATCTCCTCCACCTGCCTCGGGTTTCCCCAGCCCACGGTGTCACAGAGGGTGATCTCCCCGACGCCGAGGGAGGCGACCCTCTCCACCCATCCGAGGACTTCGTCCTTGGGGAGGTACCCCTCGAAGGGGCAGCCGAAGACCGTGGCCAGGGCCACCGTGACCTCGGCGTCGGCCGTCCCCGCCGTCTCGGCCAGGACGGACCTCAGGCCCTTCAGGGATTCCTCCCGGCCCTGCCGGACGTTGCTGAGGTTGTGGCTCTCGCTGACGGAGAAGAAATAGACCAGTTTTCTCATCCCCGCCCGGAGGGCCGCCCTCGCGCCGGCGGCGTTGGGGACGAGGCAGGTCATGGTGACGGATCTCAGGTCCCCCAGGGAGGAAACGAGGTCCTCCATGTCCCTGAACTGGGGCACGGCGCGGGGGTTGACGAAGGACCCGATCTGGATCTCTCTGATGCCGCTGCCCGCCAGTTTTCGGATCAGGGCGGCCTTATTCTCCGTCTCCACGAAGAAGCTCAGGTTCTGGAGGCCGTCTCTGGGCCCGACCTCGATGACCGTCACTGCGACGCCGTTTTCCATGGATGTTAAATTATTATCGTCAAAGGGGAAAGGCAAGAACTATTTGGGGCCGCCCCTCCCTTCGGAGCCCTCACTTTGCCCTTGACACGACAAGGTTTTTCCGGTAGGGAAGCTGCCTCTTGCTACGATTTGATCGCGAAGGAGGACCGTTTTTTGGCGAGACACAAATCCGCCCTCAAGAGGGCTAAACAGAACGAGAAACAGCGCCAGAGGAACGCCGCCGCCAAATCGGCGGTCAAGACGGCCGTCAAGAAGGTACTGGCCGCCGTCGCCGGTAAGGACAAGGAGGGGGCGAAAGAACTCCTCTCCGCCGTGATCCCCAAGATCAGCAAGGCGGGGGCCAAGGGGATCTTTCACAAGAGAAACGCCTCCCGGAAGATCTCGCGCCTGACGAAAAAGGTCAACGCCCTCGGGGCCTGAAGTCTTCTAAAAACCGGACATCATCATCCGATAAGCCCTCTCCGCCGTGTCTGCAGCCAGGGTGGAGAGGGCCTCTTTTTTCGCCGCCTCACCGCCGGAGAGGTTGTAGTCCTGGGAGCCCGTGAAGTTCTTGTCCTCCCAGAGGACCCGTCCCGTCGATCGGTCCCGGAAGGTGACCTCGATGGTCACGGTCAGGCGCTCCTCCTGGGCGACGTTGTCCTGGCGGAAGGAGAGGTGCGAGGAGACAAGGCTCTTGATCGTCCCCCGCCAGACGGCGTCCGCCTCTTCGGGTGATGAGGTCACCTTGAACCTCCCCCCCTTGATGAACCAGTCGGTGAAGGCGGCGCGGAAGGTGTTTTCCAGACCGGCCTCACCCGTCTGGTTCCGCGGCGGCTCCACGTAGACGCGCACGATCCCCGCCGGGATGTCGTCCCCGCCGCCGGAGAATCGGTAGCCGCACCCCCAGAGGGCCGCGAGGGCCAGGAAGACCGCGGCCGCCCTCAGGATCCCCCGTCCCGCCGTCAAGAGTCTTTCACCACGATGTTGACGAGCTTCTGGGGCACGTAGATCTCTTTCAAGATCTGTTTGCCCCCGATGAACTTGAGGACCTTCTCGTCGGCCCTCGCGAGGGCCTTGATGTTCCCCTCCTCCTCGTCGGCGGCGACGGTGATGCGGCCCCTCACCCGGCCGTTGACCTGGATGACGATGGTGATCTCCTCTTCCGAGGCCACGGTGGGGTCGAACTCCGGCCAGGGCGTGTCCGACAGGGGGACGTCCTGGCCCAGGAGGCCCCAGAGTTCCTCGGCGAAATGGGGCACGATGGGGGCCAGGAGCTTCAGGATCGCCTCCACCGTTTCCCTGACCACGGCCAGACCCTCGAAAGCGGTCGGGCGGGGCGTCCCGTAGAGGGTGTTGACCAGTTCCATGACGGCGCTGATGGCCGTGTTGAAATGGAAACGGTCTTCGATGTCCCGGCTCACCTTCTTGATCGTCTGGTGGGTCTTCTTCCTCAGGGCCTTGAGGTCGCCGGGCAGTTCTTCCTCACCCCGGAAGGGTTCGATGTTCTTGATATCCTCGAGGTAGTCGACGACGATCCGCCAGGTCCGGTTCAGGAAGCGGAAGGCCCCCTCGACACCCTGGTCGCTCCACTCCAGATCCTTTTCGGGGGGGGCGGCGAAGAGACAGAAGATGCGCACCGTGTCGGCGCCGTAGCGCTCGATGAGGTAGTCGGGGTCGACGACGTTCTTCAGGGACTTGGACATCTTCTCCGTCTTGCCCACGATCACCTCGGCCCCGCACTGGCCGCATTTACCGTCGGCGACCTCGCCGGGGTAGAGATAACCGTGGGTGGGGCAGCGGGTCGTCTCCTTGCAGACCATGCCTTGGGTCAGGAGGTTGGTGAAGGGCTCGTCGAATCCCAGGACGCCGAAGTCCCTCAACATCTTGGTGTAGAAGCGGGAATAGAGGAGGTGGAGGATGGCGTGCTCGATACCGCCGATGTACTGATCCACGGGCATCCAGTAGTCGAGGGCCTTGCGGTCGAGGCCCGGCTTCTCGCCGTGGTGGGCGCAGCAGAAACGGTCGAAGTACCACGAGGACTCGACGAAGGTGTCCATCGTATCCGTCTCCCGGCGGGCCGGTCCGGAGCAGGACGGGCAGACGGTCTTCCAGAAGGCCTCGTGCTTCGCCAGGGGTGATCCACCCTCTCCCGTGAGTTCCACGTCCTTCGGCAGGACGACGGGCAGGTCCTTCTCCGGCACGGGGACGATGCCGCACTTTTCACAGTAGATGATGGGGATGGGGGCGCCCCAGTAACGCTGCCGCGAGATGCCCCAATCCCGGAGGCGGTACTGGACCGTCTTCTTTCCCCGGCCGATGGATTCGAGGTACTCGGCGATCTTGTCAAGGGCCTTCATGTTCTCCATGCCGTTGAAGGGCCCCGAGTTGACCAGGACACCCTCCTCCACGTAGGCCTCCGTCATGGTGTGGACGTTGAGGGCCTTGTTGTGGGGCTGGATGACGACGATGAGGGGGAGGTTGTATTTCTTGGCGAACTCGAAGTCCCTCTGGTCGTGGGTGGGGACGGCCATGACGCAACCCGTGCCGTAGTCGGCTAAGACGAAGTTGGCGGCGTAGATGGGCATCTTCTTCTTCGTGACGGGGTTCAGACAGTAGGCGTCCAGGAAGATGCCCTCCTTCTCGTAATAGTCGGCCGTCCGCATGACCTTGTCCTGTTTCTTGATCTTCTCGACCCATTCGCGGACCTCCGCCTCCCTTTCCTTGCCCTTCACGAGTTCGAGGACCAGGGGGTGTTCGGCGGCGACGAGCATGAAGGTGGCCCCGTAGATGGTGTCCTGGCGGGTGGTGAAGACCTTGATCTCGCCGTTGCCGTCGGCCATGGGGAAAGAGATCTCGCAACCGTGGCTCTTGCCGATCCAGTTCTTCTGCATGGTGATGACCCGCTCGGGCCACCCGGGGAGGCGGTCGCAGTAATCGAGGAGCTCCTCCGCGTAGGCGGTGATGCGGAAGAACCACTGATCAAGTTCCCGCTGCGTCACCTCGTTCCCGCACCGCCAGCAGCAACCCGCCTCGACCTGTTCGTTGGCCAGGACGGTCTTGCAGTCGTCGCACCAGTTGACGAGGGAGGTCTTCTTGTAGGCCAGGCCCTTGTCGTACATCCAGAGGAAGAAGAGCTGCTCCCAGCGGTAGTACTCGGGCTCGCAGGTCGAGATCTCCCGGTCCCAGTCGTAACTGAAGCCCATCCTCTTGAGCTGCTTTTTCATGTAGGCGATGTTGTCGTTCGTCCACACGGCGGGATGGATCCCGTGGGCGATGGCGGCGTTCTCGGCGGGCATGCCGAAGGAGTCCCAACCCATGGGGTGCATGACGTTGAAACCCTTCATCCGCTTGTAACGGGCGACCACGTCGCCGATGGTGTAGTTGCGCACGTGGCCGATGTGGATCTTGCCGGAAGGGTAGGGGAACATCTCCAGGAGGTAGTACTTCTTCTTCCCGGGGTCCTCCGAGACCTTGAAGGTCTTTTTCTCTTCCCATTCCTGCTGCCATTTCTCTTCGATCGCCTGGGGATTGTACCTGAGGTTCATCGTCGCCACTCCCGATGTTAGTTTCCCTCCTGCCTATCACAGTGGCTGGGTGATTTCAACACGGCCCTGGATAAAAAAAAGGGGGATCCGCACTGTTCCGCGGATCCCCCCCTCTTTTTTATCCCCAAATTACGTCAGGCCCTCTCGGCCGCCCTCTTGAGTTCTTCCACCATGTCCGTCCGTTCCCACCTGTAGTCGTCGAGGAAGAGGGTGACGGGTATCCGGCGGTAGACGTCACCCTTCAAGAGGTCGAAGCGTTCGATCATGGCGCCGGGTTTCAGGTTGAAGAGATCCTTGACGATGCCCTCGAGGCGGCGGTCGGGGATCACGCCCGTCCCGAAGGTGTTGACGTTGATGGAGAAGGGCTCCGCGACGCCGATGGCGTAGGCGAGCTGCACGGAGCACCTCCTGGCCAAGCCGGCGGCGACGATGTTCTTCGCCACGTGGCGGGAGCCGAAGGCGGCAGAGCAGTCCACCTTCTCCGGCGACTTGTTGACCACGGACCCCCCGCCGAGCTGGGCGCCGGGGTAACCGCCGTAGAACTGGACCACGAGCTTGCGCCCCGTGACGCCCGAATCGGCGGCGCTACAGGAATTGACGGCCCGCCATTCCCCCGTGGGATTGAAGAGGAACTCCGTCTTTTCGTCCACCCAGTCCTTCAGACAGTCAAAGGCGATCTTTCGGGCCCGTTCTTTCACGGCCGAGCGGTCCCCATCGACGAAGCGGTAATCGACGGCGTTGGACATGAGGACCTTGGCGAGGCGCAGGGGTCTACCCGTGGCCTCGTCGTATTCCACCGACACCTGCCCCTTGCCGTCGGGGGCGAAGATGGGGTCCTGGCATCTCTCGAAGGTCCTCATCAGGCGGCTGACGAGGACGTACGGCAGGGGGAGGAGTTCCGGCGTCTCGTCGCAGGCGTAGCCGTACATGATGCCCTGATCTCCGGCCCCGACCTCCTTCTCCTGGTTCAATTCCATGCTCGTGCCGATGTTGATGTCGTCCGACTGGGGGATGATGGCGTTGAGGACCCCCATGAGGTGGCCGTTGAGGCCCACGGCGGCGTGGTTGTAGCCGATGCCGAGGACCGTGTCCCGCACGATCTTGTCCACGTCGACCCGGACCCTCGTTCTGACCTCGCCGCCGACGAGACAGAGACCCTTCCCGAGGAAGACCTCGAGGCCGCAGTGGGGCATGTTGCCGAGGTTCAATCCCAGTTTTTCCTCCTCATCGAGGATGGCCGCGATGACATGGGCCGCGATCATATCGGCCACGATGTCGGGATGACCCACCTTGACGCTTTCCGACGAAATCTGCATTTTTTTCTCCTTTTCCCTGAAATGAAAAACCCGCGCCAAAGCACGGGTTCGCAAGCAGAATAACTTGTCGTGGTGCTTTAGCACATTTATTAAGCGGAGCAATTTACCCTTAAATCACCGCTGTGGGCTACGCTATTAGCACGAAGGGAGAGGATGTCAAGGAAAAAGTGGCCCCTCACGGGGCGGCCTTGTGCTGGTTGTAGAGGGCGTCGAGGATGCCGTTGATGAAGGCCCCGGAATTCTCCGACCCGTAGGTCTTACCCAGGTCGATGGCCTCGTTGATGGTCACCTTGGGGGGGATGTCTTGGCAGTGGAGGAGCTCGAAGGCCGCCATGCGCAGGATGCTGCGATCGACGCGGGACATCCGCCCCACGGACCAGTGCTCCGAGAATCTCCCGATGAGCTCGTCCAGGTCACGCCGGTTCCGCCACGCCCCCCTGACGAGGAGACCGGCGAAGGACCGCACCTTTTCTTCCTCTTCACCTCCCCCCTTCTTGACGGGTTGATGGATCTCCCAGAAGAGGGAAAGGGCCTCGTCCTCATCCCCGCCGGCGACATCGAGGCCGTAGAGGACCTTGAGAGCTATCTCCCGGGCCCTTCTCCTGTTGTGCATGACAAGGGATCTATAGTTTCCTGAAGAGATCGACCATCTCGATGGCCGCGATGGCGGCGTCCCAGCCCTTGTTGCCGGCCTTGGTGCCCGCCCTCTCGATGGCCTGCTCGATCGTGTCCGTCGTCAGGACACCGAAGGAGATGGGGACCTCCGTTTCCAGCCCCACGTTGGCGATCCCCTTGGAGACCTCGGCGCTTACGTACTCGAAGTGGGGCGTGGCCCCCCGGATGACGGCCCCGATGCAGATGACGGCATCGAAACGCCCCGTCTTGGCGAGTTTTTTGGCCGCCAGGGGAAGTTCGAAGGCGCCGGGCACCTTGAAGATCTGGATGTCCTTCTCGTCGGCCCCGGCCCTCGTCAGGGCGTCGAGGGCCCCCTCGATGAGCCGTCCGCTGATGAAATCGTTGAACCGGCTCGCCACGACGGCGAACTTCATCCCCTTGGCGACGATCTTTCCTTCGATGATCTTGGCAGGCATCTTATCCCCCCGTTAGAGAATGTGACCCATCTTCTGTTTTTTCGTGGTCAGGTAACGGATATTGTTCTCGTTCGGTTCGATGACGATGGGGACCCTCTCGACGATCTTGATCCCGTAGCCCTCGAGGCCGACGATCTTTTTGGGGTTGTTGGTCATGAGGCGCATCTTCCTCACCCCCTGGTCGGCGAGGATCTGGGCGCCGATTCCGTAGTCCCTCAGGTCGGCCTTGAAGCCCAGCTCGATGTTGGCCTCCACCGTGTCCTTACCCTGTTCCTGGAGGGCGTAGGCCCTGATCTTGTTCACGAGACCAATCCCCCGGCCCTCCTGGCGCATGTAGACGATCACCCCCTTGCCCGCCTGGTCCACCATCTCCATGGCCCGGTGGAGCTGGTCGCCGCAGTCGCACCGTTCCGAGCCGAAG
Organism: Deltaproteobacteria bacterium; assembly: GCA_029553375.1. Lineage (GTDB taxonomy): Bacteria > Desulfobacterota > Syntrophia > Syntrophales > UBA8958 > JAKPCH01. The sequence goes on from JAKPCH010000024.1 coordinate 26,357, forward strand.
ACGTCCCCCGTGGCGCACTCGGAGTGGACCCGGACCAGGACCTCGTCCTCCGGCTTGATCTCGCCCTTGACGAGGGCGATGTGCTGGAGGTCGTCCACGTCGTTCTCGTAGACCGTCACGCGGAACGTCCCTCCCCAGCGGGTGGGCAGATTCGCCGAGGCCACGCGGCGGATGAGGGACTCGTTCTTCATGCGGAAGGTGATGAGGTCGGCGATGGTGACGATCTTGAGATCGTGTTCCGCGGCGAAGACCTCCAGGTCCGGCATCCGCGCCATGGTCCCGTCGTCCTTCATGATCTCGCAGATGACCCCCGCCGGTTTCAGGCCCGCCAGGCGGGCGAGGTCCACGGAACCCTCCGTCTGCCCCGTTCTCACCAGGACGCCGCCCTTGCGGGCCCTGATGGGGAAGACGTGACCGGGGCTGACGAGGTCCTCCGGTTTGGCGTTGTCGGCCACGGCGGTACGGATCGTCGTGGCGCGGTCGGCGGCGGAGATACCCGTGGTGACACCCCTCTTCGCCTCGATGGACACGGTGAAGGCCGTGCCGAAACGGGAGCGGTTGTCCCTGACCATGGGCGTCAGGCCGAGGCGGTCGGCCTGCTCCTCCGTAAGGGTGAGACAGATGAGGCCGCGGCCGTAGCGGGCCATGAAGTTGATGGCCTCGGGGGTGACGAACTCGGCGGCCATGCAGAGATCGCCCTCGTTTTCCCGGTCCTCGTCGTCGACGAGGATCACCATCTTGCCGTTTCTGATGTCTTCTATCGCTTCGCTTATGGTGCTTAAGGCCATTTTCACCTCAAAAAGCCGTGTTCGGCCAGAAAGTTAAGATTGATCTTCTGCCCCCGATCGGTGCCGTAAGTCAAGAGCTTTTCGACGTACTTGGCGATGATGTCCGTCTCGATGTTGACCCCGTCCCCCACCTTCTTTTCCCCGAGGGTGGTCGCCTGGGCCGTGTGGGGGATCATGTTCACCCAGAACCTCCCCCTCTCGCAGCGGTTCACCGTCAGGCTGATGCCGTCCACGGTGACGGAACCCTTCTCCACGATGTAGCGGTCCAGATCGCCCGGGACGCTGAAGCCCAGGACGATGGACGAGGCGCTCCTCGTCTTTTCCGCCACGACACCCACGGCATCCACGTGCCCCAGGACGAGGTGGCCCCCGAGGAAGTCGGTGAGACGAAGGGCCGTCTCGAGATTGACCCGGTCGCCGGGCCGCAGGTCGCCCAGGGTGGAGCGGCTCAGGGTCTCGACGGAGCAGTCGGCGCTGAACTCCCCCTCCCCCTTCGCCGTGACGGTGAGGCAGACGCCGTCCACGGCGATGCTGTCGCCGATGGAGACCTCCCGGAGGTCGAGTCCCGTCCGGATGGCCAGTACGGCCTCGCCCCCCCGGCGGTTTACCGACCGGACGACACCGCGGTCCCTCACGATCCCTGTGAACATCCCTTGAGCCTCAATCCTTCTTGTTGGCGTTGAGAAGCTGTTTCAGCTCCTCGAGGAAATCGTTCACGTCCCTGAACTGCCTGTAGACGGAGGCGAAGCGGACGTAGGCCACGCCGTCGAGGGCGTGGAGTTCCGCCATGACCCGCTCGCCGATGAAGGAGGTCGGCACCTCGTTGCCCTGGGTTTCCTGGCAGGCCCTCTCCACGATGTCCACGATCCCGTCGATGACGTCGATGCTGATGGGCCTCTTCTCGCAGGCCTTCAGGAGGCCGTTGCGGATCTTCATGCGGTCGAAGGGTTCCCGGCGTCCGTCCTTCTTCACCACCATGGGGAGGACCTCCTCGACGACCTCGTAGGTGGTGAAACGCTTGCCGCACCCCAGGCACTCCCGGCGGCGGCGGATGGCGCTGCCGTCCTTGCTGATCCGCGAGTCGATCACCCGGTTCTCCCCGTGGTGGCAAAAGGGGCACTTCATACCTTCAACACCGCGACGCGGGCCTCCTTCAGTATCTCCTCGGCCAGGGCGTCGCCGTAGCCGTCCGCGATGATCACGGCCCTTATCCCGGCGTTGATGATCATCTTGGCGCAGATCACGCAGGGGTGGTTGGTGCAGTACAGGTGGGCGCCCTTGACGCTCACGCCGTGGAGGGCCGCCTGGATGATGGCGTTTTGTTCCGCGTGGAGACCCCGGCACAATTCGTGTCTCTCCCCCGACGGGACGCCCTGCTGCTCACGCAGGCAGCCGATCTCCAGGCAGTGGCGCAGCCCCGTGGGGGCCCCGTTGTAGCCCGTGGCGAGGATCCTCCGCTCCCGGACGAGGACCGCCCCCACCCGCCGCCTGAGGCAGGTGGACCGCGTCGCCACCAGCTCGGCGATGTCCAAGAAGTATCGGTCCCATTCGGGACGCGCCGCCATTTTCACGACCGACCCGGTGGGCCTCCTAAGCCCCGGCCCCCTCCAGGCGGCGGGCGTAGAGGGGGAAAAGCCGGCAGAGCTCGGCCACCTCGGCCCGCACCCGGGCGATCTTGTCCTCGTTGGCCGGGTCTTTCAAGACGATGGATATGAGACGGGCGATGGTCCTCATCTCTTCCTCCTTCATCCCCCTCGTGGTGAGGGCGGGTGTCCCGAGGCGCAGGCCGCTTGTGATCTGGGGACCCCGCGTGTCGAAGGGGATGCCGTTCTTGTTGGCCGTGATCCCTGCCCGGTCCAGGGCCTCCTGGGCGTCTTTACCCGTGATCCCCGTCTCGGTGAGATCGACGAGCATGAGATGGTTGTCCGTCCCCCCCGAGACGAGACGGAAACCCTCCTCCATGAGGGCCTCGGCGAGGGCCTTGGCGTTCTTGACGATCTGGAGCTGGTAGGCCTTGAAATCGTCCGACAGGGCCTCCTTGAAGGCCACGGCCTTGGCGGCGATGACGTGCATGAGGGGACCGCCCTGCATCCCCGGGAAGACCCGGCTGTTGATGATCGTCGCGTATTCGGCCTTGCACATGATGAGGCCTCCCCGGGGGCCCCTGAGGGTCTTGTGGGTCGTGGAGGTGACGAACTCGCAGACGGGGATGGGGCTGGGGTGGAGACCCGTGGCCACGAGGCCGGCGATGTGGGCGATGTCGGCCATGATCTTGGCCCCCACCATGTCCGCTATCTCCCGGAACTTCGTGAAGTCGATGGTGCGGGGATAGGCGCTCGCCCCCACGACGATCAGTTTGGGGCGGTGTTTCTTCGCCTGGGATTCCACCTCGTCAAAATCGATCTGCTCCGTCTTCCGGTCCACGCCGTAGGCGACGACGTTGTAGAGACGCCCCGAGAAGTTGGCGGGGCTCCCGTGGGAGAGATGGCCCCCGTGGGAGAGGTTCATGCCCAGGATCGTGTCCCCCGGCTGGAGGACGGCGAAGTAGACCCCCATGTTGGCCTGGGTCCCCGAGTGGGGCTGGACGTTGACGGCGTCGGCCCCGAAGAGTTTCTTGCACCGCTCGATGGCCAGGGACTCGGCGATGTCCACGAACTCGCACCCGCCGTAGTAGCGCTTGCCCGGGTAGCCCTCGGCGTACTTGTTGGTCATGACGCAACCCTGGGCCTCGAGGACGGCCTCGCTGACGAAGTTCTCCGAGGCGATCATCTCGAGCTTGCCCGCCTGGCGGCGTGTCTCGTCCAGGATGGCCCTGGCGATCTCGGGATCGACGGTCTCAAGATGGGACATGGGGTTTTGTAACCTCCTTGCATGGATTGTCTATTCCCGTTTCCAGGAATTTTATCTTCTCGAGTCGCCTCTGGTGGCGTCCCCCCTCGAAGGGGGTGGCGAACCAGGTGCGGACGATGACCGCCGCCTTTTCGGGGCTCGTCATGCGACCGGCGAGGACGAGGACGTTGGCGTCGTTGTGGAGGCGGCTCAGGCGGGCCGTCTCCTCGTCGAGACACAGGGCCGCCCGGACGCCGGGGAAGCGGTTGGCCACGATGGTCATCCCGACGCCGGATCCGCAGACGAGGATCCCCCGGTCGTAGTCCCCCCGGGCGACGCCGCGGGCGACGGGGGCGGCGAAATCGGGGTAATCGACGGACGTCTCGTCCGCCGGACCCAGGTCCGAAACGGTGAAGCCCAACGAGGAGACGAGGGGCTTGACGGCCTCCTTGAGGCGGAAGCCCGCGTGGTCCGACGCGATGGCGACGGTCTGGGGCGTCATTCCTCGAACCTCTTGAAGATCAAAACGGCGTTGGCCCCGCCGAAACCGAAGGTGTTGGTCATGGCGGCGCGTACCTCCCGCCGCCGGCTCCGGTGGGGGACCAGGTCGAGACCGGAGAACTCGTCGTCGGGGTGGTCGAGATTGATCGTGGGGGGGACGACGCCGTCGGTGATGGCCATGACGCAGAAGGCGGCCTCCGCCGCCCCCGCCGCCCCGAGCATGTGGCCCGTCATGGACTTCGTGGAACTGATGGAGACCCTTCCTATGGCATCGCCGAAGACACGGCGCAGGGCCTGGATCTCGTAGGTGTCGTTGAGGGGGGTGGAGGTGCCGTGGGCGTTTACGTAATCCACCTCGGAAGGCTCCATGGCCGCGTCGGCCAGGGCCGCGGCCATGCAGCGCGAGGCCCCCTCGTGACCGGGCGGGGGGGCCGCCATGTGGAAGGCGTCGCTCGTCACGCCGTAGCCCGCCACCTCGGCGTAGATCCTCGCCCCCCGCTCCAGGGCCCGGCTCATCTCCTCCAGGACGAGGAGGGTACACCCCTCGGCCATGACGAAGCCGTCCCGGTCGCGGTCGAAGGGGCGGCTCGCCCGTTGGGGCTCGTCGTTCCTCCGGGAGAGGGCCCGCATGGCGTTGAAGCCCCCCACCCCCAGGGGGGTGATGGCGGCGTCCACGCCGCCGGCGACCATGATGTCGGCGTAACCCTCCCTGACGATCCGAAAGGCGTCGCCGACGCCGTAGGTGCCCGACGCGCAGGCCGCGACGGGGCAGTGGATGGGACCCTTGAGGCCGTAGCGGATGGATACGTGTCCGGCGGCCAGGTTGGCCAAGGCGGCGGGTATGTCGAAGGGAGACATCTTCCTGGGTCCCCCGGCCATGATGTTTTCCTTCGCCTTTTCCATGGTCGTCAGGCCGCCGATGGCGGAACCGATGATGACCCCCGCCCGTTGGCCGTCTTTCTCGGCTGTGCTGAGGCCCGCGTCTTCCATGGCCAGGTCCGCCGCCGCCAGGGAATAGATGATGAAGTCATCGTATCGGCGCAGCTCCTTCTTGTTGACGTGGCGCAGGGGGTCGAAACCCTTCAGTTCGCCGGCGATCCTCGTCTCGAAGACGGCGCAGTCGAACTTCGTCAAGGGGCCGATCCCCGATTTGCCCTCGCAGAGGGCCGCCCAGGACTCCTGAATCGTGTTGCCCACGGGCGTCAGGGCCCCGATCCCCGTAACCACGACCCGTCTTTTCATCACCGAACCCTCGGCCCCCTCACTCGACGCCCTTGCTTCTGAGAAAATCGATCACGTCCTGGATGGTCCTGATCTTCTCCAACTCGTCGTCGGAGATCTGGATGCCGAAATTTTCTTCCATTTCCATGATAAGTTCCACCAGATCAAGGGAATCGGCCCCGAGATCATCGATGAAGGCCGCCTCCGGACGGCATTCCTCCTTCGTGACGCCCAGCTGCTCCATGATGATTTCAATCACCTTTTCCTCGAGTGTCATAGATCGCTCCTCCTGAAATGATTTCTACATGTAGAGGCCGCCGTTCACCCGGATGACCTCGCCGGTGATGTAACCGGCCGCCTCGGAGGCGAGAAAGGTCACGACCCCCGCCACGTCCTCGGGGGTGCCGAGGCGTCCGAGGGGGATCATCTCCAGGGTTTCCCTCCTTATCTCTTCCGGGATGGACGAGGTCATGTCCGTTTCGATCCAGCCCGGCGCAACGGCGTTGACGCAGATATTGCGAGAACCCACCTCCCGGGCGAGGGACTTGGTCAGGCCGATGATCCCCGCCTTGGAGAGGGAGTAGAGGGAGTCGCCGATGTTGCCCGCCTCGCCGACGAGGGAACTCATGTTGATGATCCGTCCCCATCGTCTCTTCATCATGTGACGGATGACGGCCCGGCAGCAGTTGTACGCCCCCCTCAGGTTGGTCTCCAGGACCTCGTCCCAGGCCCGGCGGTCGACCCTGAGGATGAGGCCGCCCCGCCAGATCCCGGCGTTGTTCACCAGGACGTCGATGCCGCCTCTGTCGCGGATGATCCCGTCGACGGCGGCGCGGACGGCGTCCTCGTCGCGGACGTCAAAGGGGCGAATCTCACCCTTGCCCCCTTGGGCGGCCATAGCGGACAGGGTTTCCTCGGCCGCCTGCTCGTTGCTCACATAGTTTACGCAGACGTGAAAACCCGCCTTCGCAAGGCTCAGAGAGACGGCCCTGCCGATGCCTCTCGACCCCCCGGTGACGAGGGCGACCCTTTCCCCGGTCATGGGACCTTATCCGAAGGCCTACGCCGATTTCTTCAGGGGTGTGATCTCCATCCCCTTGTAGGTTCCGCACTTGGGGCAGGCCCGGTGGGGCAGTTTCGCCTCGTGGCACTGGGGGCAGGTGGAAAGGGACCAGGGGGTGAGAAAGTCGTGGGATCTCCGCTTGTTTCTCCTCGTCCGGGAATGTCTCTTTACTGGATTAGGCATGTCAACCTCTCTGTATTGATATTTATTCTCTTCCGCGAAAATTTCTCAAGACGGCGAGACGCTCGTCGATCTTTCCTTCCCCGCAGGAGCAGGGGGCGGTGTTCAGGTTCGCGCCGCACCGGGGGCAGAGGCCGCGGCACTCGGGCCGGCAGAGGAACTTCATGGGGATCTGGAGGAGGAGCTGTTCCCGCACGAGGGGCGTCAGATCGATCAAATCCCCCTCGTAGTAACCCTCGTCCAAATCTTCCGCCGTCAGCTCCGTCTCGGCTTCGCCCGGGAGGCCCGTCAGGGGCCTCAGGGTGTAGGAGAATTCCGCCTCCACGAACATCTCCCCCTCCTCGAGGCACCGGTCGCACGTCATGGTCAATACCGACCCGAGCTTCCCCGAGATGAAGACGACCTCCCGCACCTTCCGCACCAGGCACCGCACGTCCAGGTCCCGGAAACGGGCCGTCTCCTCCGTCCCGTCGGGCAGGTGATCGCCGAGGCGCCAGCCGCTTCTGTCGCCGAAACGTAGGTGCAGTCCCTCGTCGGGAATGTTGTTGATATTGATCTTCATACCGCCCCCGGAGGCGAACGGTCCTGGTTTCGTAAAGTGCGAAAGTAAATTACAACACCCCGGGAATGTCAAGGATAATTTGGACGACGGGGGGAAAAGTGCCTTGACAAAGGTCCCTTTCGCCACCTATAAGGGCCCACCGAAAAAAGGCAAACGAAGGTGATTTATGACGGACACCGGGAAGGTCAAGACCCGCTTCGCCCCTTCGCCCACGGGGTACCTCCACATCGGCGGGGCCAGGACGGCCCTTTTCAACTGGTTGTTCGCCCGCCACCACGGGGGGACCTTCGTCCTGAGGGTGGAGGACACGGATCAGCTCCGTTCGACGGATGAATCCACCCGGGCCATCCTCGACGCCATGACGTGGCTGGGCCTCGTCTGGGACGAGGGGCCCTATTTCCAGGCCCAGCGGGTCGAGATCCACCGGGAGATGGTCAAGAGGCTCCTGAGGGAGGGCAAGGCCTACTACTGTACCTGTTCCCCCGAGGAGCTGGAGGAAAAACGGAAGACCGCCCTCGCCGAGGGCCGGAAACCCAAGTACGACGGAACCTGCCGCGACAGGGATCTCGGACCCTCCGACGGGGCCGTGGTCCGTTTCCGCTGTCCCGAGGCAGGGGTGACGGTCGTGCCCGACCTCGTGAAGGGACGCATCACCTTCAACAACGAGGAACTCGACGATCTGGTCATCGAACGGGCCGACGGTTACCCGACCTACAACTTCGCCGTGGTGGTCGACGACGCCCTCATGGGGATCACCCACGTCATCCGGGGGGACGATCATGTCAACAACACCCCCCGCCAGATCCTCCTCTACGAGGCCCTGGGTTTCGACGTCCCCCGCTTCGGCCACGTGCCCATGATCCTCGGGCCGGACAGGACGAGACTGAGCAAGCGCCACGGGGCGACGTCCGTCATGGCCTACCGGGACATGGGGTATCTCCCCGAGGCCCTCGTCAACTACCTCGTCCGCCTGGGCTGGTCCCACGGCGACCAGGAGATCTTCACCCTCGACGAGCTGATCGCCTATTTCGATCTCGACGCCGTCGGCAAGTCGGCGGCCGTCTTCAACCCGGAGAAGCTCCTGTGGCTTAATCAACACTACATCAAGGAGTACGACACGGCCCGTTTGACCGAGGCCGTCATCCCCTTCTGGCGGGATATGGGTTTCGAGGTGCCCGATGAGAGCTTCGCCCGCATGGTCGTCCAGGATCTGAAGAGCCGGGCGAAGACCCTGGTGGAGCTGGCGGAGGCGGGTCGTTTCTACTTCTCCGCCGAGGTGGAGTACCAACCGGAGGCCCTGAAATTCCTCACCCCGGAGGTGGCGGGCCATCTCGAGGCCCTCGCCGAGGCCCTCACCGGTTTTGCGGACTACACCAAGGAGGGCATCGAAACCTTCCTGAGGCGCGTCGCCGAAGAACGGAACATCAAGCTCAAGGCCATCGCCCAGCCCCTCCGGGTGGCCCTCACGGGAAAGACGGCCAGCCCCGGTCTCGACGAGGTAATGATGACCCTGGGGCGGGAGAGGGTGGTGGAGAGAATCAGGAAGGCCGTCGAGTTCATCGCCGGAAATCGGACTTGACAAAGGGTCCGTCTTGAAATAGACAACGATTCTTCCGGTCGGCTTCGATTATGGACCCGGCCGGGCCCGAGAGCGACTCAAGGTCCCATCGTCTAGTGGTTAGGACGCCGGCCTCTCACGCCGGAAACCGGAGTTCAAATCTCCGTGGGACTACCAATATATTCAATAGTTTGTAAATACGAACTATCGCCATATACCCCGGGCACAAGTCCGGACTCGAAATACCCTCAGAGCGCCCGTCTCTGGGGGTGTTTTCGTGTGGCATTGGACTTTGGCTGATCTTTGACAGTCGCAAAAAAATATATTCAACGATATTTGGCACATAGGTGACCTAAAAAAGGTCTTGGCACGACACATCATGGTTCTTTGACAGTCTACAGCTCCCTGATTGTAGGGGGGACGGCAACGCCGACGGCCTGAAAGACCTTGCCACAGGAGCCCATGCATTCGCACCGTACAGCCGGGCTTTTGCCCTGCTGGGTGATCGTCACCTCCTGAAGGGCCTCCAGATCCCGCTTGATGTCAGCCCATTACAGATGGTGGCCGGTCCTTTCAAGACGGCTGTCCAGTTCATTTCGCAGGATCAGGGCCAAGAAGCTGCGGGAGACATGGCCCCGGATCGTCTATACCTCTGATGAGCAGAAAAGTGGAAGAGTCCTGAGCTAAAAACCGGGCAATTCTATTAGCTCTTTACACCCTTTAAATTTTGTCTTGACAGCGGAAAGTAGTTTATAATATAAAACTTCTCAATAATCATTGATGGCGTCATCCGTTATTTTGTGGGTTGGATGATATACCATCGGGAACTGACGGCCTTTGATCAGCGATTATAAAGGGGCTTGCGTGAAGCAGGGGGGGGCAAGCCCGGTCAACTGACGATCCACGCCGATCGGGGTTCCAGTATGACCTCAAAGCCGGTGGCCTTCTTGTTGGCGGATCTGGGGATCACCAAAAGCCATTCTCGGCCGTATGTGAGCGATGACAACCCCTACTCCGAATC